>JBAZZX010000005.1:0-99044 GCA_041658585.1 Thermodesulfovibrionales bacterium | reverse complement strand
CCATCCCTACATATTTGATATACTTATTCATAACCTGTCCTCCTTAATTGTGGCTCTGAGCCGAAGGCTCGTCCTTAAGCTTAACCCACGTCGCTTAAGGTTGGACAGGTTAATACATTATGTCTAACAATGAATAACCTTGACAGACATATTGGGGATGGCTGAAATTAATGACGTGCTACAGAAAGCCGCAGGGGAATAGTGAACGGAATACGTGCAAAGATTGCATATCGCAGCAGAGAAGAACTTGGATTATCCGCAGCCGAAATAGCTCGTCATACAGGTGTCTCAACATCGGGTATTGCAAGGGCGATTGAAAAGATAGTCAAAGAAATTTAATTATTATCAAATACCCCCACTCTTTCGCCTCGGCGAATCCGCCTGAGGTCACTGGCGCGGGCAACCGGCATTGCGAAAATCAAAAAGCGGTTACTCCGCGTCCTCTGGATTTTTTTGTCAGGCGTTGCGTCGTTTTCGTCAAAACAAGTAAAGATCGTAGTGCATCATTTACTGCGGCTGAATCCACAAATGCCTTGGCCACATCAGGCTCAAGCATGACAACGTTAGCGCCTTCGGTTAAAATGCGTTTGTAATACTTTCCACGAATAGCCTTTGAATAGTCAAAATCGTATTCCGGGCGTAATTCTTCCTGTGCTTTTCTTTTTTTAGTTTTCATGACAATAATTATACCAAGTTGGTTTTTTCCTGGTTCTTGAAAGAATATAGCATATTAGGGAATGAGTTGAAATAGAAAGTTATTATAAAAATCAAGGTGTCTGATGAAAGCTTACTTGACTTTTACTCCTTATTACCATGAAATGCCAAATTGGTATAACATAGGAAAATTTGTCCTTATTGATTTTTAAGAGTACTTAACAACAGCACTTAGACTGATACTACCCGCGCGTAGGAGGAAGGAGCAAATACCGGTTCACCTTTATCTCGAATAGCTGTATACAAGGAGAGTCAAGCATATTTATGTAATTGTTACGCCCGAGCTGCTTTTCGGCCCCAATCAGCCAACTTATGAAACTCGAGGTCAACCTTTAAACCAAGAGCATTGCATACCTTTAAGAAAGTTGCTATGTTACAGTTTACACCATTCTCGATTTTTGAAAGCTGCTGCTGCGTAACTTTAGCCCGCTTTGCAGCTTCAATCTGCGAGAGACCAAGATGCTCTCTGGTGTCAAGAATCTTTAAAGCAAGTTCAGCAAGCTGCTTTTCTTCGTCGTAAAGCTTTCTAAAACGGACGTCCTTCATCTTCTCTTTCAGATGTTGTCTAAAACTTCTCATCCAAAACCTCCCTAATTTTCTTCTCATCAAACCGCTTCAAGAAGTCGGCCCTGCATTTCTGAGCCCTTTTCAACTCGGCCTGAGGCACAGTATTGGTTCGTTTTATGAACGCATGGCTAAGAATGATACCCTCTTTATAGCAGAAGAAATATAGAATACGCACCTGATCTCCTGTGAGTTTCACCCTAAGCTCATGAATTCCCTCTGTAAGTATATCGGCATAAGGCCTTGGCAAATTAGGCCCCTTTTCCTCCAAAAGACTCAGCCAGCTGAATATTTTTGCCTGGTCCTTGTCCTTGCGACTATCGATGAATTCCTGAACCGGACAGATGCCATCTGATGTCTCATAGTAGAGGACATGACATTTGTCTTTCATTAATTATAATACATCATAACTGACGTATATATCAATAAGATAAGAATTGACTATGGACAATGATTTCAGAATCTAATCAATGCCCTTTTCGCTGTTTTGTAAAAAGTTGACTGCATAGTGTGTGCAGGGGCTTTTGGGTCATGATTAACATCCTTGAAATTGCAGACGCAGAAACCGGAGAGGCTTTTTGCAATGAGACTTAGAGGGACATCCACTATTAGACAAAATTCCCTGCGAGGATTTTTTCAGTTTCTCCAATGTGTTTTCTGGATGTCTTAAAATAAGGGTCGTCTTTGATGGTTGATAGCAGTTCCTTTGTATCGATGCGGTCCCTTTTTGTAAGATTGCTCTTGAACAAGTCTTCATATATTGTGGATGTTTTGATCATACAAACCTTACTTTGGTTATCATGTAAATGCGTAAGAAATTCAACACACCTCATAAAACGTCATAAACCAATAAGATAAATTTACAAATAAAATGTTGAGTGACTTAAAAAAGTATCCATTCAACATTTCCGGACCTTAATCCTCGTTTTTCATTCGCAACCGTTCATGAATTTTCGTATAAATTTGCTTATAAATTGTGTTAATATTATTATTAACTTAATAACGCACTACATACTTAGGGGGTGAAATATGATGGGAAAGAACTATTTTTTTACCTCGGAATCGGTTACTGAAGGACATCCGGATAAAATATCAGACCAAATCTCGGACGCGATACTTGATTCTATTATCGCAAAAGATCCGTTTGCCAGAGTGGCCTGTGAAACGCTAGTTACTACCGGACTTGCCTTTGTAGCAGGAGAAATAACTACGGCCTGCTATGTTGAGATCCCCGATATCGTAAGGGAAACTATAAGAGATATCGGTTATACGAGGGCAAAATATGGGTTCGATTATGAGACCTGTTCGGTAATAACCTCGATTCATGCCCAATCATCGGATATCGCTCTCGGCGTGGACATCGGAGGCGCAGGAGACCAAGGGCTTATGTTCGGCTTTGCCTGTAATGAAACAAAAGAGCTTATGCCGCTCCCAATACTCCTTGCCCATAAACTCGCCATGAAACTGGCTGAGCTTAGAAAGAAGGATATCCTCGGCTACTTAAGGCCCGACGGCAAGACACAGGTTACCATCGAATACAGGGATGGAAAACCGTTCAGGGTGGACAGCATCGTTGTTTCAACACAGCATAGCCCCGATGTTACGCTTAAAGAGATAAAGGAAGACGTTATTGAAAAGGTAATCAAGCCTACTATCTCCTCTGAATTCTTAGACGAGGAACATATTAAATACTTTGTAAATCCGACAGGCCGCTTTGTAATAGGCGGGCCTATGGGAGATACCGGTCTTACAGGCAGGAAGATCATAGTCGACAGTTACGGCGGGGTCGGCAGTCACGGCGGGGGCTGCTTCTCGGGAAAAGACCCTTCAAAGGTAGACCGGTCCGGCTCCTATATGGCACGGTATGTTGCAAAGAATATTGTTGCCGCCGGAATTGCCGAGAGAGTCCAGGTGCAGATTGCTTATGCAATCGGAGTGCCGGAGCCCGTATCCGTGCTTGCCGAGACATACGGGACCGGGAAAATACCCCAGGAAAATATCGTGAAAATAATACGTGAAAACTTTAATCTTACCCCGCAAGGCATGATTGATACTCTGGATCTCAGAAGGCCTATCTACAAAAAGACTGCGGCCTATGGACATTTCGGCAGGCTTGATCCTGATTTTACCTGGGAGAAGACGGACAAGGCGGAAGCTCTGCGGAAACAGGCAGGGTTATAGAACTTAGCGATATAAAATTCAAATCTGAAAAAATGAAAGGAATAAAAAATAGACAATGGTAAAACATGATATCAAGGATATTAATTTGGCGAAAAAGGGGAAATTACGCATTGAATGGGCCGAACAGGAGATGCCCGTTCTCAGGAACATTACGGAAAGGTTCAGGAAGGAAAAACCCTTAAAAGGTTTCAAGCTGGCTGCCTGTCTGCACGTCACCACTGAAACGGCGAACCTTATGGAAACCCTGAAGGCCGGAGGAGCTGAAGTAGCGCTCTGCGCATCCAATCCTCTAAGCACGCAGGACGACGTTGCAGCCTCTCTGGTGAAATTCTCCAATATGTCCGTTTTCGCTATAAAGGGCGAGGACAATAAAACGTATTACAATCATATCAATGACATCCTTTCAGCAAAGCCCCACATGACAATGGATGACGGAGCAGACCTTGTTTCCACTCTCCATAAGGCAAAAAAGGATTTACTGGGGAATATTATAGGCGGTACGGAAGAGACAACAACCGGCGTCATCCGTCTGCGGGCCATGGCGGAAAAAGGCGTGCTTAAATATCCGATCATAGCCGTGAACGACGCCTACACAAAATATCTTTTTGACAACCGTTACGGCACGGGGCAGAGCACGATTGACGGAATTATGAGGGCAACGAACAGACTGATTGCCGGTTCCGTTTTTGTTGTGAGTGGATACGGCTGGTGCGGCAAGGGAATTGCCATGAGGGCAAAAGGGATGGGCGCAAGGGTCATTATTACCGAAGCCGATCCGTTAAGAGGCCTTGAGGCGACCATGGATGGTTTTGAGGTAATGCCCATACTGGAAGCGTCAAAGATCGGCGACATATTCGTCACGGCAACAGGCGACATCAGCGTCATTTCCAAAGAATGCTTTGCCGTAATGAAAGACGGGGCAATACTCGCCAACTCGGGACACTTTAATGTTGAAATAGATATAGATGAACTGAAAAAGATGTCAAAGAGCAGGAGAATTATAAGAGATTTTGTTGAGGAATTCACTTTGAAAAACAAGAGGAGGATATATCTCCTCGGAGAAGGACGGCTTATCAATCTGGCGGCAGCAGAGGGGCATCCGTCTTCAGTTATGGACATGAGTTTTGCAAACCAGGCCCTCTGCGCGGAGTTTGTTGTCAAAAACCATAAAAAGCTCCAAAACGAAGTCTACAGCGTTCCTGCGGAGATTGACAGAAAGATTGCACTTCTAAAGCTAAGGGCAATGGGCATAAAAATAGACCTGCTGACCGCGGAGCAGAAAAATTACCTTGAAAGCTGGGAAATGGGCACTTAAAACAGTTCACTGAGTTCATTGAGTTTACCCGGTTTCCCGAGTTAAAACCTTACACTATGATGAACTCATCAGTTGCATAACCTGAAAGGCAGGCATGATAACCGTTGCGGTTTTGACGTTAAGCGATAAGGGTTCAAAGGGCGAGCGTGAAGATGCAAGCGGACCCCTGATCCGGGAGATGCTGAAAGGCATAGACGCCGAGGTAAAGTATTATGACATCCTGCCGGACGAAAAAGAACTCATCAAAGAAAAACTTATCGAATACGGTAAGCTGGTTGATCTTATCCTCACAACAGGCGGGACCGGTCTTAGCCCAAGAGACGTTACCCCGGAGGCTACCATTGAAGTCATCGAGAGGCAGATTCCGGGAATAGCCGAGGCAATGAGGATAGAGGGCCTGAAAAAGACGAGAAGGGCGATGCTTTCAAGGGCAGTGGCAGGTGTAAGGGGAAAGACATTGATTATCAATCTTCCCGGTAGTCCCAAGGCGGTAAAGGAAAACCTCGAAATCATTCTCGGCGTCCTTCCCCATGCAATTGAAAAGATCAAAGGCGACACTTCGGAATGCGCAACTCAATAACATTTTAAAATGTTCGATATTCATCTATCAAAAAGTACACATCATGCTAAAAGTGCCGTCAGGTGAATAATGAGTTCATAAGAAAAGCCGCACACCCTCACCCTTGCCCTCTCCCCTCGAGGGAGAGGGGACTTAAGAATCGCCCCTCCCTTGAGGGGAGGGGATAAAGGGGAGGGTGTTTAAATGTGTCGTTACTTATGAACTCCTCAGTAATACAATTGATCTAATATGTTTAGATTGAAATGCAGTTAATGATTAACGATGTTTCTTATACATTAGCCTTTTTTGCCGGGGTTTTATCTTTTTTGTCGCCTTGCGTCCTTCCCCTGCTGCCCTCTTATGTCTCTTTTATAACCGGGCTTTCCTTCAAAGACCTTACGGTCAGAGTGGATAGAAAAGGGGTCAGATATCTTACCATAACGAACTCCCTTGCCTTTATAGGCGGCTTTTCCTTTGTCTTCATCGCCCTTGGCATTTCGTCTTCCGCAGTAGGAGGGTTGCTGTTTCAATATATTGATTACATCAGGATCATCGGCGGTGTACTCGTCATAATCTTCGGCCTTTTCATATCGGACATTCTCAGCCTCGATTTCTTCATGAAAGATAAAAGGATACATCTTACCGGAAAGCCTGCAGGGTATTTCGGTACATTTCTTGTCGGAATGACTTTTGCAGCTGGCTGGAGTCCCTGTGTAGGCCCTTATCTCGGTACGATCCTGCTGTATGCGGGGTCAAAAGGGTCCATGATATATGGACTAAAACTGCTGACAGTATATTCCCTCGGCCTGGGCATTCCCTTTTTACTGTCCGCGCTCGCCGTAAACACCTTTTTAAGCTATTCCCCCAGGATCGTAAAATATATGCGGGCAATAAAGATCGTCAGCGGCGTAATCCTCATTATTTTTGGAGTCATGCTGCTTACAGACCGGTTAAGGGTCTTGTCAAATATGCTGCCGGATTTCGGTATCAAGTTCTGATCCGAATGCTTTAATCTAAACCTTGCAAAAATGCTCTCAATTTGAAAGGTCCCGAAAGGTTTCGGGAATAAACAACTCTGACCCCATAGGCTCCCAAAGAGTCTGGATAAAATACAGAGTCCGCTGGACAGTTTAAACTTAAAGAAAGGAGGTAGCAACTGACAGATTTTGTCATACGGAGAGAGTTGGGATATCCGAACTCAAGTGCGGATATCCCAAGTTAGGCAAAATTCACGGTCAATTTTGTATAATTAAAATAAAAAGGGGACAAAAATGCAGACAACTAAGCAAGAGGTAAGCAATCTCCTTAATCGTTTGCCGGATGATTGCACCTTAGAGGATGTTCAATATCATCTTTATGTTCTTCAGAAAATTGAACGCGGGTTGAAGGATGTAGAGGAAGGACGAGTTTATACACAAGAAGAAGTAGAGAAAAAAATGTCAAAATGGCTCGGAAAATAATTTGGTCTTTTGAGGCCACCGCTGACCTTGAAGCGATTGCTGACTATATCGCAAGAGATTCTTCTTTTTATGCTGCATCATTTGTTATAGAAGTCCGTGAAGCAAGCCGTTCCCTCAATGAGTTTTCAGAACGCGGCCGCATTGTTCCTGAATTGTCAAATCCTTCTATCCGTGAACTTTTCGTTAAAGATTATCGCCTTATTTATCGAATTGAAGAATCTCGTGTTGATATTTTGGGTCTTATTCATGGAAGAAGAGACTTAAAGACATTATGGAAAAAAGAACAAAGGGAAAATTGACCGTGTTCATCCTTGACAGCCGGCTTTGCCTGACGCCGGTATTTTTCCGCAACGGCTTTATTAAAGACTGACTAAATCCATTTAAACCGATGGATTTATGTTAAAAAGAACGGAGAAATTTAGTTTTATTCTCCCAAAAAAAACAAAATGTTTCTAACACCAAACGTTTTCAGAGGTCACAAGGTTTTATCATTTTCTTCATCAAGTCCCCACAGCAGTGGATTCTATGAGGGTGTGACCAACACAATGCCGCAAAAATAAGAAGACATGAATATTGAAGATTTACGGTCGAAATACTCACGATCCAAATCAGCCGCTCGGGCAACTGCGCCGCAATAAAAAGTCCTAAGGTTAACCCGCATTTGGTCGATGCTGCAAAATTCTGCTGTATTCATGCGGTTTCTCAATAGTGCTTGAATATCGTCATGTATTACATTGAGCCATTTAATCCACTTGATGAAACGGGGATTCATATGGATTTGATAGTTAAGCATTATTTATTTTCCATAAGAGCTTCGTCAAGAATGAATGCATGGCGAAGATATAATTTGTAATCACCCCGAACAACTCTTGAAGGAGGATATGGAGTTGAAGTAGCATTAATCCGCCAAAGCCCGCGGCCTTGAATAATGCCTCGAGTTCCAGCTTTTACGCAAACGTCATTTTCTTTATTATCCCAGTCGGTGCCCGTAGCTGTTAAAACAAACCCATCTTTGTCGAAAAGAGAGTACTCTACATGCGCACAAATGCTGTGTTTGCTCCTATTTTCTAATACAATTTTCCAACTCCATTCAATGTCTTCATATGATTCATTTTTAATAGTATTTTTTGTCGATTGCAAATAGGCAAAGCCTGATTCAGTGACGGCGACAGAATACGGCTTTAAGCTACTTTTGATATTTTGGGGCATCTCCCCTATGTCTCTAACTCTTGTCCATCCTCGCTTGTCATCTGCTGAAAATGGCGCGGGAGGTGTTTCGCCGAGGGTCCTCGCTTCTTCATCTGTGAGCAATATGAATTCATGATTCTCATTTGTCATTTTCCATTTCCCAACTGAAAATGATCATTTATTCAACTCATTGTGCAATCGAATTACACCAACTTTTCCACATCTTCCGATAACTGTTTTCCAAATCAAAGATAAACTGCGTTGCATTGGTCAAGGATAAGTTTTTAAGCATTATTCTCAAGTTTGACCTGAGCTTCTGCATTTTATTGATATCGGCAGCAAGATTTACTGCAATTGATACATATTCATTTTCCGTTTGGGCAATAAATTCTTTGAGGCCGACATTTGACAGAAGGCTGACGCCTACACGCGATACATGAGAATTACCTGCTAAAGTTATCACCGGGATTCCCATCCACATGGCTTCGCATGTTGTTGTTGTGCCATTGTATGGAAAGGTGTCTAACGCGATGTCGATATTGTTGTACATAGTTAAATGCTCGTTTGTTGAAGGTGCGAAAGGTAACAACATAATTCTGTCCGTATTAATGCCATGCTGCTTAAACATATTTAAGAATCTATGACATGTTTCCTTGTCGGAAAGCCCCCTCGATTTTATCATTATAGTAGAGTTAGACGCCTTATTTAATATATCACTCCACAGGGAAATAAGACTTGGTGATACTTTTGCCAAATCGTTGAAAGAACCAAAGGTTATATGCCCTGATTTAAGAGCAGGGAGATCGTTGACTTCCGGGCTGTTCTGCTCAGGCAGATAACATAAAAAGCTCTGCGGTAATCGAATCAGTTTTTCTGTGTAGAACGGTTCGGTCATTCCGGGAGGATCTGTATGAGCATCTACAATCTTATAATCCATTGTCGAAAGACCGGTTGTTGAGGGATATCCTATCCAACTTATCTGTATCGGTGCCGGTTTTCGAGCAAAAACAAGCATTCGGTTACTCATTGTATGTCCCGCCAAATCTATAAAAATATCAATTTGATCCTTGCGTATCGATTCTGCGACCTGTTTATCGGTCATGCCCACAATATTTCGCCATTGATCTGCGTGTTCCTGAATACGCTTTGTTACGTCATCTTGCACAATCACGTCGGAATAGCAGAATATTTCAAATTGGTCTTTGTTATGTGCGTTAATAACAGGTTCAATAAAATAGGCGACCGAATGCCTTCTGAAATCAGGTGATATATACCCTATCTTGAGACGCCGGGAATATGCACGTTCATTTTTATGTGGTGATATAGAATATGCCAAAGGCTTTTCATATCGCTCTGCAAATTGCAGATGTTCTGCAAAAATGGACTGATTGTTATAGCGCGTCTGATAGTTCATTCCAAAGAGGATATCACTGCAACAGGATGATAAATCAGGTTTGATCTGTAAGGCGTGTTTGAAAGCATTTTCAGCTTCAATTATTCGACCTTGAGCTTTAAAAACAGCGCCTAAATTACGAAAGGCCTCAAAAAATGTCGGGTTAAATTGCAATGCTTTTTGATAGTATATTAAAGCTTCCCCGTATTGTCCATGTTCATAACAGATTATGCCAAGATTATTATAAGCTTCAACAAATGTTGGATTAAGCAGCAATGCTTTTTAATATGATGCTGCCGCCTCTTCGTCTTGTCCCTGTTTTTTTAATGAAGCCCCTAAATTAAAATATGTATCGGCAATATTAGGATTATTCTGGATTGCTCGTTTCAAAAATCTAATCGACAAGGCATATTGTTTGGACTGATAATAAATTATTCCAAGAAGATGTAATGCATTAAGATTATTGGGCCATTTCCCCAATATTTTCTCACATATTTGCCCTGCTTCATCTAATTTACCTTCATGGTAATAGTTAAAAGCAGACTGAGTCGCTTTATCAATATTCATTGTCTATGTTTTAGTTTCATCAGAGTGTCATTTAAAGAATAAACGAATAACGTGGAACCGAAACATGTAATATTTTAACAAAATTGCTTTTACAGATGTAGAAAAGCATTCGTCATGGAAACTTTTTATTTGCTTCTTCGAATTGACTCCTCTACCTCAAATAAATTTGATAAATTTTCTTAGTATTTCATTACCTGTCGCGTTTTGGCAATGCATTATTTAAATGGAAAGTAACGCCACTAATTTTCCGGGGTCTGTTTAGTAAAATGAGAAATGAATAGATATCAAGAATTGATACTTTTGCGCATAACTGTGAGAACATCTTGCCGACAGGCTGGGCAGCAAACCAGTTGCTTTCTATGTGGATCAAATGTTTTTGCGATGGGGCAATTCTAACTTGCCCGGTCAAGATATTATATTACAGATGTTTAATAGTGGCCGGGCAAAAACTGTACAAACTATAGTTCATGCACCTCGCCTTTTTCCGGCACATGTGTCTTAAATCCGTATTTCTCTGCTACAAGGTCCCCAAAGGATAGCGCGGTCTCTTCTTCACCATGCACCATAAATACTTCCGGCTTATCTTTGAAGCAGGAGAGCCATTTAAGGAGCTCTGCCTGGTCCGCATGGGCTGAAAACCCGTTTATTGTATAAACTGACGCCTTAACAGCTATGTCTTCGCCGAGGAGATCGACATGCCTTGCACCGTCAACGATCTTCCTGCCAAGTGTGCCTTTGCCCTGAAAACCGACAAAGATCACGCTGCATGCATCCCTCCAGAGGTTGTGCTTCAGATGATGCTTTATCCTGCCTCCTTCACACATACCGCTTCCGGCGATGACAATGATGCCTGATTTTATCCTGTTCAAGGTTATGGATTCCTGTGTATCTTTTACAAAATGAAGTTTTATAGAGCCATCGAATTCCCTGTGCTCAAAGAATTTTTTTGCCTCCTCGTCATAGCATTCGGGATGGGCGAGATATATCTTTGTTACATTTTCTGCCAGAGGACTGTCGAGATAGACATCGAGTCCGGAGAACCGTTTCTCCTTTACAAGATTGTTCAATATATAGAGCAGATCCTGGGTCCTGCCGACCGCAAAAGCGGGGATGTATATATTTCCACCCTTCGCAAAAGTCGTTCTTATGGCGTCGGCAAGTTCGTCTACACTCTCTTTGAAAGGCTTGTGAAGTCTGTTTCCGTAAGTTGACTCCATAACTATGAAATCCGCTTCAACAGGATTGGAAGGGTCTCTCACAATAGGGTTACCTGTCTTCCCTATATCTCCTGAGAAAACGATCTTCTTTTCCTTCTCGCTGTCCTGGAACCACAACTCCAGTGTGCCGGAACCGAGGATATGACCCGCATCTAAAAACCTGTATTTTATGCCGCTCCCGAGATGGAATATTTCTTCATACTGTTTTACATCGAAAAGCGGCAGGACATCCCATACATCGTTAATTGTGTAAAGCGGCTGAATCTCCGGCCTTCCTGCTCTGACCGCCCTTCGGTTGTTCCATGCAGCATCACTCTCCTGGATATGTGCGGAATCGTAAAGCATGAATTCGAGCAGGTCTCTGGTTGCGGCTGTTGTGATGATCTTTCCCCTGAACCCTTCCTTGACAATCCTCGGGAGCATCCCCGAGTGGTCCAGATGTGCATGAGTGACAAAGATATAATCAATCTTTTCCGGCTCAAAATCAAATTTGGCCCTATTGACATCGTCCGATCCTTCACCCTGGTAAAGACCCGCATCGACAAGGATTCTGAGATCATTGCATTCGATGTAAAAACAGGATCCGGTTACAGTCCTGACTCCTCCAAGGAATTTCAGTTTCATTTTTTCTCCCTCTTTTTACGGGATAATCCGGGTATTTTTAAGCTTTCCTAAAACGGCAAAGATAGATGTGCTGAAAAATTCCTGCACAACACCTTACAGACTGTCACAATAATTTCCAATACCTGTCGCACCCACAACTATTTCGGGCGTCAGCATCCACTGCAAAGACCATCTCCCTGAATCATCGCGTTTAAGGCAGACAAGCCCTCCCGCCCTGAAGGAAACAATATTGTTATCGGCATTTCTGCAGAGCAAGAGCGATGCAAGTCCGGCAAGATGCGGGAGATGCCCTACAAGGATAACGTCATTCCGTAAGTCTTTGAGGCGATCAGCCCATATTTCAGGACCGTCAAGCGGAGCTAAACCGTCCGTTTCCTTCAGACCTCTCACGGGTTTAAGGCTTTGAAACAGGACCTCGGCTGTCTGTTTTGCCCTTAATTTGGAACTATGCAATATCTCGCTTATTGAGATATTCAGGAGGGAAACATAGGAAGCAACTTTTGTAATATCCTCCAACCCTTTTTCAGAGAGCGGCCTTGCAGGGTCCTCTTCCTCTCTTTTTGCTTCAGCGTGCCGGACAAGATAAAGAAACATGGCTACCTCCCTTCCTTCTTCCTTCATCCATACTGTTAACCCAAAAACTGTGGATGTCTAAAATAAATTTATTTACTAAGGAGTTCATAAGTAAGGACACATTTAAACACCCTCCCCTTTATCCCCTCCCCTCAAGGGAGGGGCAATTCTTAAGTCCCCTCTCCATTGAGGGGAGAGGGCAAGGGTGAGGGTGTGTGGCTTTACTTATGAACTCCTTAGTATGTCTTCGGAATATAGTCCTCTGTCGCATTACAAGACTTTTCATCGCGTCTGCCCTGCCGTTTTTGCAACGTTTAGGTTAAATATCAACCATTTCCTTTTTATATCGAATATATTCAATTAGCCCCCAGATACCGGCTGTTGATATAGTTATAAACCATGCCAGGGAGATTGCCGTTGCTACTTCCGGCTTTACACCTATGAGGCCGAAAAACAGTACAAAAGCGCCTTCTCTTACGCCAAGGCCGGAAATGGATATGGGAAGCATGGCGAATAATACTATCAGGGGGATAAATATTAGAAATGCAAGAAATGGGATATGCTGTCCCAGGCCGTCCGCGAGGATACTGACGGCTGCAATACCGGATAATTGCACAACCGCTGAAAGCATAAGACCCTTTGATATCAGGTTTTTCCGGTTCCTGTAGGTGTGAAAATAATTATAGAACTCGGAAAGGAAACGGACCCTCTGACCAAGCCGCAGGCCGAAAATAAGAAAACTTGCGGTAAAGAAGGATAATACGGTAAATGGCAGGAGCCATTCAATCCGGGAACCGTGAAAATATTGATACCCGAAAGGGAATGCTACCGTACAGATCAAAATCAGCACCACAAACCCGAGATACCTGTCCATGAAAATGGAAGCAAAACTCATATCGGCTTTCCCTGTTTCCTTATAGAGATAATAGGCTTTTACCGCATCCCCGCCGATGACCCCCGGAAGGAAGGTATTGAAGAAAGAACCTATCATATATAATGAAAATAGCTTCTTCAGCCTGAGCCCCTCGGGAAGAAAAAGCCGCCATCGAAATGTCGATATAAATTGTGCAAATATAGAGAGGAAGACCGCCGATAAAAAAGAGGCCGGACTGATATTCCGCAATGTCCCTGCCACCTGACTGATGCCTGTTCTTGATAACACATAATACAGTAGAGCGCTGCTGATGGAGAGTTTTAAAACTACAAAAAGTATCTTATTTAATTTCAGGGCCAAGGATCTTCTTTATAACATAGATGGGTTTTTTCTGGCTCTCATGGTAGACCCTGACGAGCATCTCGCCCAAAAGACCCATGCCGATGAGCTGGATTCCGACGATTATCAGCAAAGCGCCGAGCAGGAGGAGAGGCCTGCCGCCGATATCTTTGCCGAATAAAAGCTTGTCCGCGCTAAGGTACAGCAGAATGAGAAAACCGAGGAATCCGCTTAATATTCCGAAGGGGCCGAAAAACTGGATCGGTTTTGTTGAAAAACTCTGGAGAAACTTTACTGTAATGAGGTCCAGCACGACCTTTATGGTGCGTGATATGCCGTATTTTGATTTGCCTCTCATTCTCGGATGATGAACGGTTTCAACCTCGGCCACCCTTACCCCATACCAGCTCGCAACAGCAGGGATAAACCTGTGCATTTCCCCGTACAGCTTGAGGTTCTTGATAACGTCCCGTCTGTATGCCTTCAGGGAGCACCCGTAATCATGGAGCTTAACGCCGGTGACTTTACTGATCAGCCAGTTTGCCATCATGGAAGGAAGCCTTCTTGAAAAAAACGGGTCCTTCCTGTTTTTTCGCCAACCGCTGACAAGATCGCTTTCCTTTATTAATTCGAGAAGCTTCGGTATATCGGCAGGATCGTTCTGCAGATCGCCGTCCATTGTCACAACAACGTCTCCACGCGAAAAATCAAACCCTGCTGCAAAGGCTGCGGTCTGACCGAAATTCCGCCTGAGACTGAGAACAACCATTTTGTTGTCCTGCGCCTGTATCTCCTCAAGAATGGGAAGGGTTCTGTCAGTGCTCCCGTCATCAACAAAGAGCAATTCATATTCCTGATTTAGAGGATCAAGGGCATTTTTTAACCTTTCATGGAGCAACTGGACGTTTTCCTCTTCGTTGTACACTGGTATAACGACTGAAAGTGTCATTAGTACGTTCCCGGCTTCCTTTCTTCCATCCCTTTGAAATTGTAACAGAGGAACAGGGTGAAATCCCTGATTTTCACACGCTTTTTAGTATAAACGGTAATGACCTTTTTCTCAACTTTATGAAAAGCCTCTGCTACAATATCGGGTATCGATGCGTCTCCCGTCCTGACAAAAATGGCGTCATAATGAATCAGATTCTGAAATCCGGGCCAGAGGTCATACTGGTTCATCCTGCGGTCGAGATTGATGCAATATGTTACAGGCAGGCCTTTTACATAAAATGCAAGTTCGCTTGCCACCTGATATTTGTCGGAAAAGATAAATACGGGTCCCCGGGAAGACATCTCTTCGTAAACCTTTGAAACCTCGGTCCCGAGGTCTTTCCAGCCGTAAAGCCTTGCGGCAGGGTTAAGCCTGACCGGAAAATTAAGAGCGGAAGGATAATGCGCTGCGGCAGTTACGGAAAGCGCCAGCAACACGGCAGCGGAAATAACAATGGTCCTCCATGTTCTGACCGGATTCCATTCTTTTAAATAGAAAGCGGAAAAGGCAATGACCCCGGTTATGTAACCCGGCATTGCCCAGTTTGCCTGCACCTTTGCCTGAAGGCTCTTTAAGATAAAAAATGTAATGATGGGAATGGAAAACCAGAACAGGAACATCCCTTCCCGCTTTTTTCTCAATTTCCAGATAGAGCCGGCAATAAGGATAAATAACAGCGGCGTGATGACTCCTAACTGGGAACCCAGAAATTCCGTTAGGCTCTTGATCGAAATCCGGAACCCCTCTGCTGCATGCGCCTGCCCGGCAGTATGTCTTATTGTTACCCAGTCGTGACCGGCATTCCATAATATGACCGGACTAAATATTATAAGACTGACAATAAAACCGATATAGGGTCCCTTTGTCCGCAGTATGTTTCTGTATTCTTTGGAAAAGAGAAAAAAGAAAAGGGCACAGATATAAAAGAAGGCCATGGTATATTTCGTCAACAGGCCGAGACCGATGGAGACGCCGAGAAGAATCCAGTATATGAGTGATGAAGGACGAGTGATGAGAGACGAACTGTCACTGCTCAGCGCTTTCCAAAACAAATACAGCGAAAGAATCCAAAAAAAGATAAAGGGGGAATCTATGGTAAATAGAATTCCGTATGTTGAAAAAAGAGGGATGAGCTGAATGAGCATGGCGGAAAAAAGTCCGGTTTTTTCATTAAAGAGTTTCTTGCCGAGCATGAAAAGAAATACACTGCTCAGCAGCGAAAAAACTACCGCCATAATCCTGACGCCGAATACCGTATCTCCGAATATGGAAGCGCCTATGTATATGAGATAGGCGATCATCGGCCCCTTTGAATAATAGCTCAGGTCGAGCCTTCGGGACCATTCCCAGTAATGGGCCTCGTCCGGGCTCAGGTCAATCGGGCTGTTCAGGATGTAGTATATCCGGAAAAGGCTGACAGCCAGAAGGAAAATAAAGAGCGTCGTTGTATATGGTTTTTCCTGAAAACGTTTTGATGACCATTGAAAAAAACCTATCATACATATAGCTAAAATACAGCCAAGCAGCGTACCGGCAAGGACATCAGAGGGATAGTGCACTCCGACATAGACCCTCGAAAAACCGACAAGGACTGCAATTATAAGAAACATATACCGCACTCTGCTTTTTATCATGATAAGGAAGGGAGTTGTAAAGGCAAAGGCGTTAACGGCATGGCTTGAAGGCATTGAGAAGGACCCCCCGCAGCCTACAAGCATTCTCACGCCGGCCAGTTCGTTACATGGTCTTAGGCGCTCAAAATAGTGTTTCAGCATGTTTGCAGTCCAGTCAGAGAGCAACAATGCGGAAAAGGCGATTGCGAATACGGTGAGAGCTTTCTTCTTATCCTTATAAATAAGCCAGACAAAAAGAGGAAGAAAAAAAAAGTAAGACCTTTTTGTAAGAAAAGGCATAAAGACATCAAAAAAACTGTTCCGAAGGTCTAAGTTGATAAAGAAAAAGAGGACTTTATCGATTTCGGGAAGGCTCATCAATCTTTCTTTTTTCAGACCATTTAATTATCTCTTCTACCATTGCATCAATAGTCGCCGTTGCCGGCATTATGGAAACTGAAAGCCCGGCTTTTTCAACGGCCTTTGCCGTGATGGGTCCTATCACCGCAATTGTCACTCCTTTCAGGAGGCCCTCGGCGTCATCACCCATTATTTCCAATAAGTTGTTAAATGTTGCAGCGCTGGTAAAGGTTGCGATCGTAATCCTTCCTTCTTTTAAGAATCTCCTCAACCTCTTGCCGTGATACTCAGGCTTCATAGCCCTGTATGCGGCAGGCACATCGATCTCTCCTCCGAGTTCTCTGACCTTGTCCGGGAATATCTCCCGCGCCTTCTCGGCTCTCGGAAGGAGAAAACGCAGACCCGATAAAAGTTCGGCGTTTATCCCATCCTCTGCAAGGGGTATTGTTCCCGGCTTCCTGCTCTCTGCCCCATGCTCTTTTAAGAACGCTTCTATCAATCCTTCCGCGCGAAATTCTTCGGGGACCAGGTCAACCTTCAATCCATATTTACCGACTTCCTGAGCAGTTTTTGTGCCTATAGCGCAAATCTTTATACCTTTTAAATCCCTGATATCTCTGTTGTTCTCAAAGAACCGTTTGAAAAAGTATTTTACGCCGTTTCTGCTCGTAAATATCATCCAGTTATAGGTTTCTACCTTATCTATTGACTGATCAAGTTCATTGTAATTTTCGGGAGGGACAATCTCTATTGTTGGAAAATCTATGATCTCGGCGCCGAGATCTTCCAGCCGTTCAAAACCTTCCATATGCTCACGGGTAACCAGTATCCTGTGGCCGAACATCGGCTTTTTCTCATACCATTTCAACGTTTCTCTGAGTCTTACAACATCACCGACCACCATCACGGCAGGCGGTTTAATATCCTTTTCCTTTACCACTCCTGCAATATCTTTTAATGTGCCGACTATGGTCTTCTGGTCCGGTCTTGTACCCCATCTGATAACTGCAACCGGCGTATCCGGCGGCCTGCCGTTTTCTATTAATTTTTCCGTAATCTGATCTATATTCTTTACAGCCATAAGGAAAACCAGAGTCCCCACTCCGGTAGAAAGCTTTGCCCAGTCAATAGCGCTCTCTTTCTTCGTGACGTCCTCATAGCCCGGAATGACTGCAAATGAGGATGACAAAAGCCTGTGGGTCAACGGTATTCCGGCATAGGCAGGAGCAGCGACCGAGGAACTCACACCGGGAACAACCTCGAACTCTATCCCTTCCTTAACCAGTTCCTCCGCCTCTTCTCCGCCACGTCCGAAAACAAAGGGGTCGCCGCCTTTCAGCCTGCAAATAACCTTGCCTTCCTTTGCCTTGAGGACAAGCGTTCTGTTGATCTCGTCCTGTGTCATGTTGTGATGACCGCCGCGCTTGCCTGCATAAATAAACTCTGCATTGTGGTTGATGTAGTTCAGCACCTGGGCATTCAGATGAAAATCGTAAACCACTACATCAGCCCTCTGAAGGCATTTCATACCTTTAACCGTCAAAAGCCCGATATCTCCGGGCCCCGCACCGACTAAAAAAACCTTACCTTTTTTCATAACCCCTTCATAACCCGGATTATTCACAAATATTTCTAATTAAACCGAGGATAGAGTATTTTCGCTTTCTCCTCGGCGAATCCGCCTGAGGCGGACATTCTCGGTCGTTCCTCCCTGCGAGGCTTTTGCCTCTTTATTTTCACATACCGTATTTGACTATAGGCAAAAAAAACCGCTCAAATACTCTATCCTCAGTTGCTGTTACCAATTTTATTAATAATACAGGTTAAAATTCAGCGATTAAACATTTTATCATAAATCGGAGAAGTTATAATCGGGTCAGGTGATAACCGCCGTCAGCCATAGTCAGAGAGTACTTGATACCGGGGTCGGCGGCAAAAAGCGCGAAATATTTGTAAAGCCGTTTTGGGTCCGCTGCATTATAATAGAGGCATGGGCATCAATAGAATACATTACCTCGGAAGGAGTACGCTATGAATAACAAAGGGTTGTCGGATATGCTACAGTCTTCTTCGCTGCTCGGTCAGGTTGTGGGCGCAGAGAAGCTCTTTCTCTCGGGCCGCAGAAAACGCGGCGAAGATCTCGAGAGCGCCGTAAGGTTCTTTCTTGAGTTCCTGCATGGCTTCGAGAGTTTTGATTTTGAAGGTCCGTGCGTCACGGTTTTCGGATCGGCCCGATTTCAGGAACGGCATCGCTACTACGAACTGGCCCGCGAGCTTGGACGCGCGCTGGCCAATGCAGGCTATGCAGTCATGACCGGAGGCGGCCCGGGGATCATGGAGGCCGCAAACCGGGGCGCTAAGGAAGGCGGGGGTTTGAGCCTTGGCTGCAATATCAAACTTCCTTTTGAGCAGAAACCAAATCCTTATCTCGATAAGTTCATCGAATTCGAGCACTTTTTTGTGCGCAAGGTAATGCTTGTGAAATACTCCACGGCTTTTGTCGTAATGCCAGGCGGTTTTGGTACGCTCGATGAGGCTTTCGAGGTAATCACACTCGCCCAGACCGGAAAGCTTGAACGCTTCCCGGTCGTAGGTATGGTAAGGGACTTCTGGGACCATCTCCGTCGTTTCATGAGCGAAACACTGCTGGCCGAGGGCACTATCAGCAACGAGGATATGGATTTGATCCACGGAGCAAACACGGTTGAGGATGCCATACGTATCATCCGCGGCCTATCGCGCGGGAACTTTTAACAAGGCATTCCCATAAATTTATGGACCGGGACAATAAAAACGGAAAGCACCCGGGCGGCAAACCCGAACCGCTCCCTTTCTCCGGGGAAGAGAGATCGAAAATTCTCTCTGTTGCGCTCGATAGGTTAGTGCTGATCGACGGTAAGGTGTATGGGCTCGAGGATGAAACAGAGCCGGAGTCGTTCGTGGATTGCGCCGCGAAAACCGCGTCATGCAGGGCGAACTGCTGCACCTATGTCTTCGCCCTCACTCAGGAGGAAGTGAAAAAAGGCTTTTACAAATATAATACCGAACGGCCTTACTATATGGCGAAGGATGCGGATGGCTACTGCCCTTACCTTGAGCGCGCAACATTCAAGTGCGGCATCCATGACAAACGGCCCATAAGATGCAGGAAATATGTATGTACGCAAGACAAAAGGGCGAGCTAAGTCAATTACGCTTAACCCGAAAACTGCGGGTAGATAATCTGTCAGATTCAGGTTTTTTTCGTTCCGGTTTTTGAGAGAACATTCCTGCCGATACCGTCTGTCGTCTATGATACCTTCACCATCCTCCGGCGCTACAAAAAGCCGCACTATAAGGTATAATCTTCTGTGAACCTTTACCTTATAGATGGCAACTCCTATGTCTATCGGGCATACTATGCCATAAGGGGACTCACAAACTCGAAGGGCTTTCCGACGAATGCGATCTACGGGTTCACCAATATGCTCCTCAAGATCATCAGGGAAAAGAAACCCGACGGCATTATCGTATCCTTTGACTCTCCAGTGCCGACGGAAAGACACAGGATATTTGAAGCGTATAAAGCCCAAAGGCCTGAAACTCCCGGAGACCTTATCCAACAGCTCCCCTATATCAGAAAAATGGTTGCAGCCCTGAATATAAAGGTATTTGAAATTCCAGGTTATGAAGCGGATGATATTCTCGGTACCCTTGCAAAACAGGCGGCGTCCCATGGGGCGGACGTCTATATCGTAACCGGCGACAAGGACATGCTTCAGACTGTCGACGACCGGATAAAAGTGTACGACCCGATGAAGGACAAGGTATTTGATGAAGCATATGTCAGGGAGAAATACGGAGTCGGACCGGCGAGGATCCCGGAATACATGGCGCTTACAGGCGATGCCGTGGACAATATTCCGGGGATCAGGGGGATCGGCGAAAAAACGGCACGGGAACTGCTTACGGAATTCTCAAGCCTGGACGAACTGCTGAATAATGCCGGCAGGATCAGAAAAGAAAAACTGAGGGCCCTTGTGTCGGAAAACGCGGACATTGCGAGATTAAGCATGAAGCTTGCAATACTCGATACGTCAGTGCCCCTTGATTTTAATCTTAAAGAATACCTTATAAAAGACCCTGACTGGATGTCGCTGCTTTCTTTATGCAAAGAGCTTGAATTCGGGAGTTTCTTGAAACTGATCCCGTCCTCTGCGCCGACCGACATGAGTTGTGAAACCGTGCTCTCTAATGCGCGATTGCTGGAGATAATCACAAAGATAGAAGACGAAGTGTCTTTTGATATTGAGTCAACCGGAAGAAATCCCGTAACGGCGCAGATGGTAGGTCTTTCGATAAGCATTGAAAAAGGACATGCCTTCTATATCCCTGTTGCCCATTCCTATCCCGGCGCGCCTTTACAAATAGACAAAAGAGAGGCGCTTGAAAAGCTTCACGGAATATTTGGAGATGAACATATTGCCAAGATCGGGCACAATCTCAAATACGATATCATGATGCTGAAGAAGGAAGGCATATCTGTCACAGGAAGGCTTTTTGACACCATGATTGCATCTTACCTCATTAATCCGAACAAACCTAACCACAGCCTTGAAGAAGTTGCCTTTGAATACCTTTCATACAGGAAAAAGACTTTCATGGAAGTCCTCGGCAAAAAAGCCTCTTTTGCGGATGTGCCGCTGGAGGACGCGGCCCCCTATGCCTGCAGGGACGCTTCGATGAGCCTTGAACTGAGAGAGGCGCTGTTCGGCATACTGAAGGAGAACGGTCTTGAAAACCTGTATAACAATATAGAGATGCCTCTCATCCATGTGCTTGCCGATATGGAAACTGCGGGAGTGAAGATCGATACCGGTAAGCTCGGGGGGATTTCAAAAGAGCTGGAAAGGGAACTTGACTCGCTCACGAGGAGGATCTACTTTCTCGCCGGAGAAGAATTCAATATCAATTCCCCGAAACAGCTTGGCACGATTCTTTTTCAAAATCTCGGTCTGCAGCCGGGTAAGAAGAAAAAGACCGGGTTTTCAACGGATGTGAGCGTACTTGAAGAACTCGCACAATACCATGATCTGCCGGGAGAGATACTGAACTACCGCAGTCTGAACAAACTGAAAACCACATATATAGATGTGCTCCCGACGCTTATAAATCCGGAAACGGGACGCATTCACACTTCCTTCAATCAGGCTGCCACCGCCACCGGAAGGCTGAGCAGCAGTGAGCCTAATCTCCAGAACATTCCGATAAAGGGAGAATGGGGGCGGCGTATCAGAGAAGCATTTATAACGGAGGGAACCAACCTCCTTCTTTCAGCAGACTATTCGCAAGTCGAGTTAAGAATTCTTGCCCATTTGAGCGGGGACGAAGGGCTTATCAACGCTTTCAATAGTAACATTGATATCCATTCCCGGACTGCGTCGGAGATATTCGGTATTTCGCTTGATAAGGTTTCTATTGATGCAAGGCGTATCGCAAAGACGGTCAATTTCGGAGTTATTTACGGCATATCACCGTTCGGACTTTCTGAAGCTCTCAGCATATCGAGAGAGGATGCAAAACAGTACATCGAACAGTATTTCGAGAGACATCCGGGTGTGAAATCATATATAGATAAATGTATAGACGACGCAAGATGCAACGGATATGTCACAACACTTTTCGGGAGGAAACGCGCCGTGCCGGAGATACATAGCAAAAACACAAACGTCAGACAGCAGGGCGAGCGGCTTGCAGTGAATTCCCCTATACAGGGGGCGGCGGCGGATATAATCAAGATAGCGATGGTCCGTATATGGAAGGCATTGACCGAAAAAGGCTTGAGGTCGAGGATGATCCTGCAGGTCCATGACGAACTTCTCTTTGAGGTACTGCCGGAGGAGCTCGAAGTCATGATGGAACTCGTCAGGAAAGAGATGGAAGGAGTTCTTACGCTCTCAGTTCCTCTCAGGGTGGACATTCATCACGGCAAAAACTGGGCGGAAGCGCATTAACCCAAAAAACTGCGGATGGCTAACCCGGATTATTCATAATTTTTCTGATTGAACTGAGGAAAGAGTATTTTCGCTCATTCTCGGTCGTTCCTCCCTGCGAGGCTTTTGCCTCTTTATTTTCAAATACCTTATTTGACTATCGGCAAAAAAAACCGCTCAAATACTCTATCCTCAGTTGCTGTTACCAATTTTATGAATAATCCGGGTTAGCCATCCGCTCTGCCTGTCAAATTGAAAACTTGTTTCACAATATTCAGGTGAATGCAAAATTTTGAAATTCTGCTACAATATAGCCAATACCTCATGAGGAGGGGTTATGAAAAAGAAAGTACTTGCCAAACAAGTTAGTGATAAAGCAAAAAAAGAGGAACTGTTAAAAAAAGTTAAAGCAAGCCTTAGTAAACCTTCAAAAGCAGCCGGCAAAAAGAAAGAAACAAAAAAGGCTGCCCCCGGGAAAAAGATTTCACCCCAAAAAGTCAAAGCTCAGATGGTGAAAAAACCTGTAAAGGTTGAAAAAGAAAAAGTCGGGAAGACTGTTAAGAAAGTTAGTCCCGGGGAAAAAACTCCCGCAAAAAAGATTGTAGTAATAAAAAAGAAGGAGACCCTTCCAAAAGCGGTTAAAAAGAAAACACCTTCAAAAGCAGTAGCCGAAACGGTAAAGGGGGAAAAGGTTGTAAAAAAGGAGAAGGCTGCATCGAAGGCGGAAACAAAGACCGGGAAGAAATTAGTGAAGAGAACTGCTGAAAAAGTCAGAAAAACATCTGCCGCTGAAACAGCAAAAAAAGAGAAAGACATTATCAAGGAGTTCAAAGGCGCCGGGGAATTAAGAAAAGGCAAAACCGGAGAAATAGTTAAGGAAATAAGGCAAACAACGGAAATTGAAGGACCTGAAAATATTAAAGAAAACAAAGAATGTCGACCGGCTCCGTCAGAAAAATGGCCTCCAATTCCCTTTGAATCTCTACCTTCGGAATACGGAGAAAACGGCATTACCCTAATGGTTGTGAATCCGTCAAAACTTTTTGCCTTTTGGGAAGTCAGGGAAGATACCCTTCAGATATTCCAGGGCGACCTCAAAATAAGACTCTATGATATAACAGGCATCGATTTCGACTCTATGGATGCAAATAACTGCATTGATATAGCTGTGAACGACAGGATAGGTGATGGGTATATAAGCGTCAGTCCGGGCAAAGATTATATTGCGGACATCGGCATTGTTTATAGCGAAGGCATTTTTATCAGCGTAGCCAGGTCTCTTAAGGTTTCAACTCCTCATGAAACAATTGCAGAAGAAAAAGTTTTACCCGAGCAGCTTGGGGATATCGGGCTTCGTGTCGGGTATTGAGTAGCAACAAAAATAATTATAGCAACAAATAGTTGCAATTATATTCTCCATATAAATCCAGCTATCCATTGTATCGCCGCATTATATCGTTGCATTATCTCCTATGCTCGAAAATATTTTTCATTTATATCAACGGGTTAGCCAAGTGGTATGGACTTTGCTTTATTAAGTAAAGATTATAAAGACATGAAATAATAAGCACATAAGGACAAAAATTATTGTATAATGGATCGTTTTAAAGCATAGCTTAGACATATTGCGTCCGGCAACCAATTAACATCTAAATATAAAAGGAGGTTATGGGTATGAAAAAGGCAGGGGTATTGTTGTTCGCTTTTATTTTTCTATTTTATATGACGGTCTTGCCTGTACTTGCGGCTGATACCTCAAAAGACGTGGAACAGCTAAAGGGCGAGGTAAAGAAACTTCTTCAGAGAATAGAAGACCTTGAGAAGAAGCAGGCTGAGACGGTGACTAAAGTTTCAGAAGCAGAGAAAAAGGTGGAAAAGGTAGCAAAGAAGTCTTTGAAAGACCGTATCGAATTCGGCGGTGAAGCGCGTTTTCGTATAATGACGGATAATGCTTCGACGGACAAGGGGTTTTATGGTACCGGTCAGCCGGGTGATGATGTGGAATACAGAGATAAGACATCTTTCCCGCTGCGAATCAGGTTAAATGCACATGCCGAAGTCGTACAGGACTGGGTTGATTTTTATGCCCGCCTTACCATGAACAAACGTTGGGGCGCGTATGATACATCTGCGACCGATCCCTTTAACAAACCCAATTCGTTTGAGTCGAGTATCGGACATGATATGAATGCAAGGTTTGAGCAGGCATATATGACGATGAATTTGCCTTGGATCAACGGCAAATGGTATATCGGACGTCTCCCCGGTATGGATGGAGCGCCGAACCGGCAGGCGCGCACACTGTTCCCGAGACCGTTCATAGACTCTGAGATTGACGGTACATTGATTTCTATTAATGCCCCTGAAACTCCTCTTGACAACATCAGTCTCCCATGGACATCAACCAGATTATGGGGACAGAAAAGCGAACCTGGAAAAGCCCCGACGCTCAAGTCATATGAGGCAAAGGTTAATGACAAAACAGGTATTATCCTTGGCTACCTCAAGTATGATGAGTATAAACTGATCAACAAAAATGATGAAGAGGTAAAAGCGGACGCCGATGCATTTCTTGCACAGGCACAGATTAAAATAGGCAAGGATACGGAAATCATCGTGGACGGACTGACCATGCAGGACTGGCATATGCCCAATACCTCAAAAGTAGGTTATCTCACCCCGGCGGATCTCAACACGAGTTATCTGTTGACAGGCGCCTATGTCGACACACAACTCATGGGTTTCCAGTTGTATGGAGCATATTACTATAGCCATTTCGACATCCCGGCCCATAGCTTCAAGCCCGGCGGGACAGGAACTTCACAGGATGTTGGCAAAAATGGATACCCTGGTCATCTGTGGTTTGCAGGGTTCAATACCGGAGATCTGATTAATCGCGACCATCAGTTGACGGTTGAATTTACTGACGGAAGTGATGCATGGATCAATCCTTTTAACTATCGCGGCTTCAGGAGAAAAGGCACCGTGGCATCTCCTGCAGGAAACAATTTCTATAATCCCAATGGCAAGGATACCGTCGGTTTTTATCCGTTCAACGCCCAAATGTGGGACATCTACTACGACTATTATTTCAAACCGAATGTCAGGTTCCGCCTTGGTTACATTGATTTTCTGTATTCCAAGCATGACAAGGACAGCGGGGATAATTTCTCGATTTTGGGCAGCTCGAAATATCAGCACGACTATTGGCCGTACTTTGAAGTCAATCTTTCTTTTTAGTTGAGATAAGGAAACGTAATGTAAATACAAGACAATCCTGACTCCCCAAGATGGATTGCGAGGGAATGTCACCGTGAGGCGGCTTTCCCTCTTTTTTTTACCCGAAAAAAACAACTAAACTGCCGTAGAAACTGGGGATGTCTAAAATAAATTTATTTTTCGATACAATAGTGTACTTATAAAGATGTATTACCAAAATATTTTTATGCAATTATCATGAACTATCTTTTTAAATAAAATCATCGAGTTAAATAAATTTATTTTAGACATCTGCAGTTTTTGGGTTAATGGTAAAACGGATTCATGATGAGTAGTTGCAAGGAGTCTGATAAATGCATTAAAATCAAGACGGATATATTTTATTATAATTTTCTTTTACCGCTTCACGTTGTCCCGCTTTCTTTATGCCGGTGTAGCTCAGAGGCAGAGCAGCTGATTCGTAATCAGCTGGCCGGGAGTTCGACTCTCCCCACCGGCTCCATATTTCCCGGTATATTCATTGCAAGCGGAGCGCGGCAATCTTCCCTCTCAACCCATTGCTTATTTACATATTGACAAATACAATTATCATTGTTATTATAAATACATAAATGTATTTATAACCTATAATTAGGAGGTGTAGAGTGAACTTTAATACAAAAACGATTTCCGGAATTTCCGGTTTAAGTGCAAGGCAGGTCGATTACTGGGACAGGACTCATTTCATAAAACCCTCCGTAAGTGAAGCTTCAGGCTATGGCTCTGTGAGACTTTACTCTTTTAATGACCTTATACAATTGAAGGTCGCGAAGACTTTAATGGATAAGGGAATTAGTCTTCAGAAGATCAGAAAAGCCATCAGCTATCTTAAAAAAAATATGCCCGCAATAGAGAGGCCGCTTTCGGAACTCAAATTTTTGACGGATGGCGAAACGATATTTGTGCTTACTAAGGATAATAAAATTATTATTGATACGCTTAAAAGCGGTCAACTGATTTTTTCCATTGCATTGGGAGAAATCGTCGAAACCCTGAAGGGAGATGTCTTGTCACTTCGAAAAGAAAGAAAATATACTGTAACGGTCCGGGCGAAAAAATATCCCGTCATTCTTCATCCTGATATGGAAGATGGAGGTTACTGGATAGAATGCCCTTTGCTTCCCGGATGCGCTTCGCAGGGCGATACCGTGGAAGAAGCCCTGGAGATGATAAAGGACTCAATTAAGGGACATCTTGAGGTATTGGAGGAAGAGAGAAAGGTCAGAAAAGCTTCATGAGGAGCCTGCATAACCTGAAACCCGACAGGGTTATTAAAGCTTTTGAAAGGGCGGGGTGGAAAACAAGAAAACAGACAGGGAGTCATGTGAAACTAACGAAAGAAGGCAATGCGAATATTCTGTCGATCCCTGTGCATAAAGGCAAACCCATAAAGCAGGGATTGTTAAGGGATCAGATATCAAAGGCAGGATTAACCGTAGAGGAATTTTTAAGGTTATACAAGTAAACAGAAAAATAGAATGAAAATAAACAGAGAATTCGATGGGCTTACAATAAAAATGTGTGGAATACGTGCAAAGATTGCAGAAAGGATTTATTCATGGAACTGTTTGCTATAAACAGGAAAGCAAAATATATCCGGATACAATCACATAGTCATGAAACAACATTAAAACATAGTTGATAAACTACCTAAAAACATAGTAATATACTCTATCATCACAATGAGAGGGATTTATGGCAACCCCGAAAGAATTGCTTGCCGGCTCGCTTGAAATTCTGCGAAAAGTAGAACATGACGGAGTGGTCCAGTCATCCGAAATCAGCAGAACTCATCGTGAACGGCTGCTGCGGAACGGCTTCCTGGAAGAAGCCGTAAAGGGCTGGCTTATTGTCACCAGTCCATCATTTCAGAAGGGGAGCAGCACTTCCTGGTATGTTTCTTTTTGGTCATTCATCCGGCGATATCTGACTGAAAGATACCATCATGGTTACTGTCTTTCCCCTGAAGCTTCAATCAAGATACATACGGATTCCACGATTGTCCCCAACCAGCTTGTAGTGATAACAAAAAAGAAAGGTGTTCAGAATCTGTCCCTGCCTTTCAATAGTTCTTTGTTAATGTACCAAGACAGAAAAAACTTTCCGGGTCAAAGGGTAAAAAAGAACGGACTTTGGATCATGGATTTGCCCGCAGCGCTCTGTCGTGTATCGGCAACTTTTTTTAAAAATGAGCCGAATGAAGCAGAACTGGCGCTGCGCATGATAAAAAATGCTTCTCCATTACTGCACATACTCCTTGAGAAAGGGAGCACATCGGTTGCCGGACGTCTTGCCGGGGCATACAACTTTTTAGGTGAAACAAAGATTGCCGAGAGTATCCTGAAAGGAATGGTCGCAGCCGGCCTGACTGTAAGGCCTTCTGATCCCTTTGACCGCTTTTCTCCGGCACTTATTGCAGGAACCAGGGTTATTTCTCCCTATGTTGCCAGAATTGAGACCTTATGGAACTCAATGAAAGAACAGGTAATAGAGGTCTTTCCAAAAGCACCCGGAATACCGAAAAAACCGGACAATTATCTCAAAAGAATAGATGAAATTTATGTCAATGATGCCTACAATTCTCTGTCTATCGAAGGATATCGGGTGACTCCTGAATTGATTGAGCGTATCAGGGATGGAAAATGGAATCCTGAATCTGTAGATTCAGACAGACAGCAGAGAGAGGCTATGGCTGCAAAAGGATATAACCTCGCTTTCCAGTCGGTAAAAGAAAGTATAAAGAAAATTTTCAGAGGTGAAACCCATGCGGAAGTTGCCGAAGCTGATCTCCAGGAATGGTATTCTCAGATGTTTTCTCCATCGGTCCAGGCAGGGTTTTTAAAGCCTTCTGATCTCGCAGGATATCGAAATGGTCCGGTCTTTATCCAAAACTCACAGCATGTCCCGCCGCCGAAAGAAGCGGTTTTGGATTGCATGGAAATATTCTTTGATTTACTCAACAAGGAACAGGATGCCGGTGTCCGTTCTGTTCTTGGCCATTTTATCTTTGTTTACATCCATCCATATTTGGACGGTAACGGAAGAATAGGACGATTTCTTATGAACGTCATGCTTGCATCGGGAGGATATCCCTGGACTGTTATCAGACTGCAAAGGCGGAAACAGTATATGTCAGCGTTAGAGGACGCATCCGTGCGTGGCAAGATTACAGCTTTTGCAAAATTTATCAAGGAAGAAATGGAACGTCCTGAGTTGTCTCAATAATATAATTCCGCTAATATTTACAGTTTTCATCCCGGCACTTATAGAGTATCCATGAGCCTTCATGCCCTTCTTCCTCCTATAATGCGAACATATAATATCCGCTTGAACAAGTGTGTCTTCGCATGAGGTTTTGATCTTGT
Source organism: Thermodesulfovibrionales bacterium (assembly GCA_041658585.1). Taxonomy (GTDB): domain Bacteria; phylum Nitrospirota; class Thermodesulfovibrionia; order Thermodesulfovibrionales; family SM23-35; genus DYFC01. The sequence goes on along the minus strand of JBAZZX010000005.1, from coordinate 69,917 downwards.
GCCAGATATCTTTTTTGAGTGTCCGTCCATTCCATTTGAATGGAGCCGTTTGGCATAATGACTGCATTTAATTCCTGGTACACATATTCACCTCTGAAAAGGATTTTCTATTATACCTGACCGGGAGAAGGCGTAGTCACAACGCTCAGGTTACTTCGATGAGAATTCAGACCGTTGAGTCAATATCTAATTTTCTTATTTGCAGAATTGCAGTAAATATGCAATAATAGAAAAAAGTAGCAGAGGAGATGTATAACATGGAGACATTGATATTGGGAGAACGGGGACAGATAACAATCCCGAAAAAATACCGGGAAAAACTGGGGATTAAACCGAAATCCCCAGTGGTGATAGAACTAAAAGATGACGGCATACTGATAAGGCCGGTGGTGACAGTTCCTCTAAGAGAGTTTTCCGATGATTACGTCCGGAATATCCTGGGTAAGGATGTGATTAAGAAAGGTGAGAGAAAGGAAATCTTCTCGAAGTGGAAAAGAAGCTGACAGTTTTTCTGGACAGCAATGTCCTTTTTTCGATTGCATACTCGGGAAAGGATAGGTCCCGTTCCTATCTGCTATACGAACTTCAAGATGCAGGCGACATAGAAATCTACATATCAAACCTTGTGAAGGAAGAAGCCATATTTAACATCAAGATCAAGAAACCGGCGGCATCGCCTTTTTTAAGCACCCTTATCAGACACACAACAGTTCTCGAAGATATCCTTGTTAACATGAATATCCCAATTCAAATGCTGCCTGATAACGACAAAATAATTCTTTCGACCGCAATACACAATGGGATCGAATATTTCCTTACCGGAAATGAGCGCGACTTCAGGGATCTTTATCAAAAGCGATTCTATCGGACCACGGTTTTGAAACCTGCAGAGTTTTTATACCGTCGCTTTTGATGCAGAAAAGAAAAACGAAAATATAGGGGCAACAATTTTTTACATAAACTGGAAAGGAGAAGTTATGAAGCAAAAACGTTTCATATTGTTTCTCTGTATAGGTTTATTTTTATTGTCTTTGGCTGTTGTTCAGGCAGAAGCGGAAAAGCGGATGGTAATTTTTGACCAGGGGCAGGGCTGAAAGGAAGAGCGGCCCCTGAAAAAACGTTGCATTAAAGACTGAAAAGGAGGATAAGACATGTATAGAAAAATTATTTCCATCACAGTGATCCTGACTTTTTTTACAGGTGTTTTCGGCTGTGCATCCGTAACTGAAGAACATAAAGGCGCAGCAACGGGAGCCGGAATCGGTGCGGTAACCGGCGCGGTAGCCGGCACGCTTCTTGGAGCAAAGGGGGCAAAGACGGAGATGGCGATACTCGGAGGGCTCGCCGGAGCGCTTGCCGGAGGCGCAATCGGACACTATGCATATGACCAAAAAAGGACAAAAGATGAGACTGCCAGGAAATATAACTACAGCTCTTCACAGGGCAATTTGATACGAATTGAAGACTTTTCCGTTGTTCCTGCTACGGCTATGCCGGGGGATACCATCGAACTGAAAATGACCTATGCGCTGCTCGGCGTCGGCGCAGGCAAAGAAGTAAACATTTCAGAAATACGGGAAATAAGATATGAAGGCGAGATTTTCGGGAAACCGCAGGTAAATGTGTCGCGCGCGGATGGGACATATGTCAGCACTATACCTGTAACGCTGCCGAATGACGCTAAAAAGGGGAAATATAACGTTATCACGACCGTGCAAAGTCCTTATGCGAGCGATTCTAAAGAAGCAAGCTTTCAGATAAAGTAGAGTCGGTTTATAAACGGATTTTTAATTATACATCAGCTTTCGTTCAAGGTCTGTTGAGCGGGAAATCCTCTTTGCTTCATCAAGGGTTATGATATTCTGTCTGCAGAGTTGAATCAGGTGCTGGTCAAGCGTCTGCATCTGATATTCATCGCGTCCTTTTTCAATATAGTTTTCGATCTCATCAAGGTGCCCTTCCCGAATACAGGCCTTGATGGTAGACGTCGTATACATCACCTCCAGGGCCGGCAGGACTTTTTCGCCGCTCTTTTCTCTTACAAGCCGCAAAGAGATCGTTGCCACAAGTATCTCTGCGAGTCTGTGGCGGACACTCTCCTGTGTCTGGGGGGGATAGAACCCTACAATGCGGTTGATTGTGGAAGCCGCATTAGAGGTATGCAGGGTCGACAGGACGAGATGCCCGGTCTCGGCAGCCTTGATGCAGGCGTCGATCGTTTCCATGTCGCGCAGCTCCCCGACCATAATTACATCCGGGTCCATACGCATGGCCGCTTTTAAGGCGCCGCCGAAACTCTCCGTATCAATACCCAGTTCTCTCTGGATAATACAGCTTTGATTTGAATGAAAAATAAACTCGATAGGGTCCTCGATAGTAATAATACTATAATTAAAATTATCATTAATATACCGGATCATCGAGGCCATGGTGGTAGATTTACCATTGCCCGTGGGTCCGCAGACAAGGACCAGGCCGTTCGGGGCTTTCACTATATTCCCCAATACGGCAGGAAGATTAAGTTCTTCGAAAGCGCCTACATGGTGAGGTATGACACGCATTACAATGCCGATATTGCCGCGCTGACGAAAGATGGTGACACGAAAACGTCCTACGTCCGGCAACGCGTAAGAAGTGTCTAATTCCATTAAGTTTTCAGGCAGCTTGCGGTTGCTTTGCTCCAGAACAGTGGAAGCTATAAACTCGGTATCTTTTTTCGTCAGGATATTCAGTTTAGAACGGATCATGTGCCCGCGGGCCCTGAATATGGGGGGATTGTCCACTTCAAAATGGATATCGGAAACCTTCTTTTTAAAAGCGATATCTAAGATTTGTGTAAGGGTGGCAATGTCCATAATCGTTCCTTTCTTGAATCATACACGGCGATATATTTGTATTAATGTCCGTCATTTTTGGGACGCCTTTTTATACAATTTACGGTAAAGGGCGTTTTCGACAACCAGGCCGGCCAGATTTGCCAGAATTACCAGTTCATCGGGTTGCACCGGCGGTACATTTTTTCTGCCGAAATCGCCGTATGTCAGGGTCATAATTTTCCCGTTACTTTTCATAGGAAGGAGTATTATATTAGGCCTCAAGGGCTTGCCAATTGTGTTAAAGATATGTTCCTTTAAGACTTCATCATCACTCTCTCCATAGAAAACCCGTCCGTTTTCAATCGTATCACGGAACACCGAGGATCTTGTCAAGGGAATCTTCAGCCTTGCTGCCGAATCCGGCCCCCGGTCCTTTTGGGAATAAACTCCTATGGACCTTTCGCCGGCAAGCTCAGTCGGGCGAACAATAAAAGTAACGGATCGTTCAAATACTTCGGCTACTAACTGAAGAAGGGCAAAGGAGACGTCACGGGGTTCGTGAATGTCCCGGATGGACAGGAAGCGATCTTTGATCCTGCTCAGTTTGTTGTCCGTTGCTCCCGGGTTGTTCAGCTCAAGAAAAGATCCTTTAATATAAGATTTGAAGGTTTTCAGAAATATAATAGTATCTTCAATAAACGTTGCTTTCCCCGACTTTTTTGAAGGCTTGGGGAAAACCGCCCTTATCCCTTCATTATAGGACTGTAATGTAAAGGCGTAATCTGCCGGAGAAGCCATCTGGATAGAGGGAACCTGTGGATATCTCGCCTTTACTTTTCGCCGCAGGCTGACGATCTTCTCTTCGGAAAGTATCCCCCCGGATGTTTCGGGGCTGTCAAAAATTATGACGGGTGACATTTTTATTAATAGGCATTGGGCTATAATACGGTCGAGTTCCTCTTCCCCGTCAGTTGTAAACACAAGTACGCCCTCGTTTTTGCAGATAGTCATGACGGAATGTTTGATGAACTCGTCCTCGCTAAAGAGTATAAGGGCTTGAGACCGGCCCTCCTGCCTTGACGGCCCGTCAAGTGGAATTATACTTGGCGCAGATTTTTCCAGAAAAGAGACAAAGGCTTCCTGCTCTTCGGCTGAAAAATCGGACAGGGTCTCCCGGATTTTGTGGCGGTGAATTTCGATGGGGTCGAAAATCTCGTTGGCCGTGGAAAATTGAGGTATTTTTCTCTCCAGATGGTCGAGATCCGCCAGGCCCAGGTCATCTGCTGTAAGGACCGAATCCTTTCGCGCTTTTTCTACGGCCTTGTCTGATGAAATCACATCTGAAAACAAATCTTCATATGACGGTACATTCCCCCCGGACTGGCGATTATGTTCCCGCTCGTCAAAAACCCGGAGAGCATCCATCAACACCATTTGAGCGTCGAGGCCCATTGCCTGCTCCATCTTGCCGATGGGATAACTGCATTCGGGAGTGACCGCAATATCTTCCGTATCAAGGGTAAAGGTCCCCTTAGTCCAGCCTATCAATTCTACGACAGTTATCTCGATCAGCTTCCTTAGTCCTTTTGAAGCTTCTTCATGAGTTAATTTGCCCAGCTCGATGAGAGTGGAGATTAAAGGCTTGCGGTCCTTGCCGGCGCTTTTTTGAAGTTCAAGCGCCTTTTCGAGATCTTTTTGGGTTACGGCGTTCATTCTCACCAGGACCGTACCTATGCGCACGCTGTTATTGAGATGGCTTGCGCCTACGATAAACCCGTTACTGAAAATTATCCGGCTTTCACCCCTGCTCCCTTTGACGGAAAACGTGCCGGACTTCCTCGTCGTATGGAGCAGTTGAATAATGTCAACTATGTGTAGATGTTCTAAGTCTCCGGTAAAGGCCATAACTATATAACGTTTGAAAAGTTTGCTAAACTATACAGAAGGATAACACAAAGAAAGCGGACGGGTAAATACATCTTTAATGTTATGGAAAGGAGAAAAGATATGCTAAAGGACTTTAAAGAATTTGCCATGAGAGGAAATGTAGTGGACATGGGTGTCGGTATCGTTATCGGCGCTGCCTTCGGCGCTATCGTAACTTCTTTTGTTGCCGATGTTATCATGCCGCCGATCGGTCTTTTGCTCGGAAATGTAGATTTCTCCGGCCTGTTTACAGTACTAAAAGAAGGGAAAGTGCCCGGACCTTATGAGACTCTTGCTGCTGCCAAGGATGCAGGCGCCGTAACATTGAACTACGGAGTATTTTTCAATACTATCATGAGTTTTCTGATAGTTGCCTTTTCCGTATTTCTTGTCATCAGGAATGTCAACAGACTGAAGAAAAAAGAAGAGGCGCCTGCGCCTGCGACAAAAGAATGTCCGTTTTGTCTTTCGGTAATATCCGTTAAGGCCGTCCGCTGTGCGCATTGCACGTCCGAGTTAAAGGTATAATGCAACCGTTGATAAATCGACTTGTGCTATAATATTCTGCAATGAAACACTCATACTCTATATTTGGGAAAACCCTTCCATTTCAGAAGGTCTTTCTCATCGTTCTGCTTCTGCTTTTCTCGCTCTCCTGCTCCGGCAAGTCTGCCGTGAAGCCTTCGGAAGCCTTTGACCCGGAGAAGGCATTCACAAATGCTAACGAGCAGCTCGAGAAAAAGGACTATGAAGCGGCCCGGGCGGCATTTCTTGAGGTAAAAAACAGGGATTTTTCCAAAAAATTTGCGCCGTTGGCACAGATGAAGATAGCCGACTCATATGTGAAAGAAGACGAGCCTGAGCTTGCGATTGCGGAATATCAGAAGTTTCTGGACGCCTATCCTGACAATCAGTTCGCCTCCTATGCCCAGTACCAGATAGCCATGGTGTATTTCAATCAGATAGAAGGGCCTGAACGGGGATACAGCGGGGCTGCAAAGGCCCTTGAGGAATTTGAGAAGCTGAAGAAAAGGTACCCAAGGAATCCCTATAAAGAAGAGATTGAATTGAAGATACAGAAAAGCAGAAATATTATTGCCGACTATGAATACCTTGTCGGAGAGTTTTATTATAAAAAGGGTTCCTACACTGCCGCGCTCGGAAGGTTTGAAGAATTGCTGAAGAAATATCCGGATTACAAAGGAGAGGCTTCGGTTATTTTCCTGACCGGCATGTCTTACAATAAACTCAAACAAAAAGATAAAGCCTCGGAATATCTCACCCGCCTTGTTGAGAAATATCCAAATGATGTGCTGGTCAAAGATGCAAAGAAAGAACTTGCAGCGATCAAAAAGTGAAGGATAAGAAACAGGGCCCGAAAGCGGTAAAAGCGAAAGCCTGTAACACCTATTATCCCGCATTTATAGACCTCGAAAATAAAAAAACCGTTATTGTCGGCGGCGGAAAGATTGCCGAAAGGAAAATTTTGGGCCTGCTCGATACGGGCGCAAAAGTCACGGTTGTAAGCCCCGGGATTACAAAGCGTATTGAGCGGGAAAAGCAAAAAGGCAGGCTGCGCCATATCTGCCGCGCATACCGAAAAAGCGACCTGAAAGAAGCGTTCCTTGTCATTGCGGCAACGGATGACCGGGACGTGAATGAAAGGGTTTCGCGTGATGCTCCCTGCCTTGTGAACGTTGTGGACGTCCCGAAATTATGCAACTTCATTGTGCCTTCTTCAATGCAAAGGGGGCCTTTAACAATCGCAATCTCGACCGGCGGCGTCAGCCCGGCCCTTGCAAGGTCATTAAGAAAAGAACTTGAAAAAATCTATGGATGCGAATTCTCCAGCTACCTGAAGACATTGCAGAAAATTCGCGCACAGGCCATGACCATGATTAAGGACGGAAAAAAGAGGGCCGGTTTTCTGAAGGCGGTTGCATCGGAAAATATGCTAAAATTGCTTAAAGAGAAGGGGTGTTCCGAAGCAAAGAAAGCGGCTAAAGGTCTGTTTAATAGTTACATGGCTAAATAATGTATGTGTATAACGTATGATTCTGAAAGAATTCGTCATTCTCGCGAAGGCGGGAATCCAGGTTTTTCAATGGGTTTTGGATCCCCCGGTCAAGCCGGAGGATGACAAATCACGACTTAATACACAGACTCTAAATACAGTGAAAGACGCGCTGAAAAACCCTTCTAATGCCTGGAATGTTTAGTATAAATTAAAGGAGGATGCTATAGAAATCAAGATTACATTCCCGGGAGGTCAAAAAGTAAACGCGGAGATTAACGGGTTTACCGTTCATACGGACCAGCCGCCTAAATATGGCGGCGAAGGGTCGGCTCCCTCGCCGTTTGAATATTTTCTTGCTTCAATAGGAACCTGTGCGGGCGTCTATATACTCGGCTTTTGCGAGAAACGAAAGATCCCCACGGAAAACATTTCGATTATCCAGCGTCTTGAATATATAAAGGTGAAAGACGACAAATCATACCTTGAAAAGATCGTCCTCGAAATCATAGTCCCGCCGTCTTTTCCTGAAAAATATCATTCGGCCCTGATTAAAGTGGCGGACCAGTGCGCCGTCAAGAAGACTATTATGAGTCCGCCGAAATTTGAGATAAAGACAACGGTAAGATAACGTGCTGTTGAAAAAAATATCGATATTAATAGTTGTAACGCTCTTCTTTGCCTTTCCTGTTGCCGCCCAGAAAAAGACCGAGGTTTTCTTAAAGTACAGTAAACAGGAAGGCGCCATGCGGATTGTACTTGAGGGAGAAGATTTAGTTATCGGCAAAACACAGGCAGCCGTCTCGGCATCTCATATAAAGATTGATTTCCCGGAAGTGTTTCATTTAAATTTACCCGGAGTTATACCCTTTGAGGCTGTGCAGGCTGAAAAATCACTATCCATCACCCTGAAAGAAAAAGGCGAGATAAAGTCGTTCCGGCTTGCATCGCCTGCAAGGATCGTTTTTGACATCCAGGGTCCGGATATACATGCCGACAAACAAACGGCAATTATTCTTTCAAATGCCTTTGTCATAGATGCAGGACATGGCGGATATGACTTTGGAATGCCGTTCAACGATATAAATGAAAAAGATCTGAATCTTGAGGTTGCAAAAGAACTCGGAGCTTCTTTGTCAAAGAAAGGCAAAAAGGTTTTTCTTGTGCGTAAGGCCGACCAGCACATGCCGATTGCGGAGAGGATCAATTTTGCAAATCAGAAAAAGCCCGATGTATTTATAAGTCTGCATTGTTCAACCTCGGAGAACTTCGCTATTTATATTTCCAGGCTTGAAGAGCAGGGCACAAACGAAATGACGGACGCCTTTAGCCTTGCCATGAGACAGAAAAAATATATCGCTAAAAGCAAAGCCCTTGCAGATAGTCTCGGCAAAGCTATTAAAGATGAATTTAACCTTGATGTAGTGCGAAGGGAGATGTCACTACCGATCCTCAATTCCGTAAGCGCGGCTTCCGTCCTTATCGAGATCCCTTCTCCAGGGTCCGACCGGCAGATGAAGACAAAACTGGTTAACGCAATCATAAAAGGGCTTGCCGTTTATGGACAGTAAGATGAATACCAAAAAGATACTGGGGATAGTTTTGCTGGTGTGTCTTTTTCTGGGCGGTGTTGCAGGAGGATATTTCTATTTCTCAAAGATTGTTGTAACCGGGAAGACGCCGGCGGAAGGCGAAGGCTTATTGCAGAAGCCTGAAGACCTTTTTTCTTTAAGGATTTATTACCCTGTCAAAGAGCATTTGCAGGTCGAAGAGAGAAGACTGCCGAGAAGGAATGTTCCGATGGCAATTGCAGAGGCGGCGGTGGAACAATATCTGAAGGGCCCTATAGATACAAAATCCTCGGGTATTCCCAAAGACACGAAAATCCTCGGTATCTATAAAGGCGCAGACAGAATATTGTATGTGGACTTGTCGGACGATTTCAGAAGGAATTTCAGGGGGGATGCTTTTACGGAATTTCTTTTGCTGAAAGGCTTATATCAAAGCATTATTGCGAATGTGGAAGACATACTGGACGTGAAAATACTGATAGAAGGCAAAGAGATAGAAACCCTCGGAGGCCATCTCTATCTTTTGTATCCTCTCAAAGATATTGTTTCATCCGATTTAAATTGAAGAAGGACTGCATGGAAAACATGAAAGACAGACCGATCGGCGTATTTGATTCCGGAATAGGCGGACTTACCGTCCTGAAAGAGATAATAGAGGTGACTCCGGATGAAAAAACCGTTTATCTTGGAGATACGGCCAGGGTGCCTTACGGTATAAGATCGCCTGAAACCGTGCTTAGATATTCTTTTGAAAATACCGGATTCCTAACATCAAAAAACATTAAGCTGATGGTGATCGCCTGCAATACGGCTTCATCAGTGAGTCTCGAGGCAATAAAGAGCAGGGTCTCCATTCCGGTTATTGGGGTGATTGAACCCGGGGCAAAGGCTGCCGTAAAAGTTACAAAGAACGGAAGGGTCGGCGTTATCGGCACTGAAGCCACGATCAAAAGCAATGCTTATACAAAGGCGATTCAGGCCCTTGACGGCAATATAGACGTCTTTAGTCTTGCCTGTCCCCTTTTTGTTCCGCTGGTTGAAGAGGGCTGGACCGAGGGGACTATTGCCACCCTGATAGTTAGAGAGTATCTCGACAGTTTAAAAGACAAAGGGGTAGATACGGTTGTCCTTGGATGCACACATTATCCTTTGCTGAAAAAGGTCATAGCTGAAGTTATGGGTGGAGGGGTCAGGCTGATAGATTCCGCCATTGAAACCGCTTATGAGATAAAGACAACCCTTGAGATGCTGGGTCTGAATAGAAAACAAAAAGGGGTCCCGTTAAGAGAATTCTTTGTAACCGATTCTACCGAGAGGTTTTTGAAAGTGAGCGAGAAATTTCTTGGACAAAAAATTGAAAATATAGAAAAAATAGAGGTAGGAGGCTAAATGAGACCGGATGCAAGAAAAAACAATGAAATAAGGAAAATAAAAATCCAGAGGAATTTCATGGAAACTGCCGAAGGGTCCGTTTTAATTTCGATGGGCAACACAAAGGTGATATGTACTGCCACTATTGAGGACAGAGTGCCGCCTTTCCTGAGAGACCAGAAAAAAGGATGGATTACGGCGGAGTACTCAATGCTTCCGAGGGCCACTCAAACCAGGACTTTCAGGGAGTCCACTTCCGGAAAGATCAGCGGCAGGACCCATGAGATCCAGAGGCTCATCGGCAGGGCGCTCCGGTCAGTCGTAGATTTGACGGGTCTCGGGGAGAGGACTATATGGATAGACTGCGACGTGCTTCAGGCGGACGGAGGCACAAGAACCGCATCGATAACCGGCGCTTTTATCTGTCTGGCAGACGCCTTGAAATACGCCCTCGGAAACGGGCTTATCGAAAAGACGCCCCTTAAGGATTATCTTGCCGCAATCAGCGTCGGAGTCGTCCGCGGCGAGCCGATGATAGACCTCTGTTATGTCGAGGATTCAGCCGCTGAAGTGGACATGAATGTCGTTATGACGGGAACCGGTAAATTTGTCGAGGTACAGGGAACAGCTGAAGGGCTGCCTTTTTCCAGAGAAACCTTAGACAGCCTCATTAAACTTGCCGAAGCAGGCATCAATGACCTGATACAGATCCAGAAAAAATTGATAGAAGGCGATGTGCTTAGCTACTAATTTCAATTAAAGACCTTATAATATGCTAAAATAAAAGTCGGCATGAATAAATTAAACGCATACAAAAGCCTTATCATCTGGCTGGTAATCGGGGTCATGATGATCGCGCTCTTTAACCTTTTAAACGTTCCCAAAAAAGGTGAAGAGGAGCTTATTTTTTCCGATTTTATGACAAAGCTTGAGGCCGGCGAGGTCGAAGATGTGACCATAAAGGGCAGCATCATAAACGGCCAATTAAAAAACGGCAAGAAATTCAGGACATTTTCCGCAGAATATCCCGACCTTGTAACCTCATTGAGGCACCAGGATGTAAAAATTACTGTTAAGCCTGAAGAGCAGAATCCCTGGTATTGGAACCTGTTCTTCTCCTGGGGACCCATTATATTCCTTGTCGTCATCTGGGTTTTCTTTATGCGGCAGATGCAGACAGGGGGCAATAAGGCGTTGTCATTTGGGAAGGCCAAGGCAAAACTGGTTTCTGAAAAATCGGTAAAGATAACCTTTGCCGATGTTGCGGGCATAGATGAAGCAAAAGCAGAGGTCCAGGAGATCATCGATTTCCTGAAAGACCCCCAGAAATTCCAGAAGCTTGGAGGCAAGCTTCCGAAAGGTGTTTTGCTGGTCGGCGCTCCCGGAACAGGCAAAACCCTGCTGGCAAGGGCTATAGCAGGCGAGGCCGGAGTGCCTTTCTTTTCCATATCAGGCTCCGACTTTGTGGAGATGTTTGTAGGAGTCGGCGCTTCGAGGGTCAGGGACCTTTTTGAGCAGGCAAAGAAAAGTTCGCCCTGTATCATCTTTATTGATGAGATCGATGCGGTAGGCCGTCACCGGGGCGCGGGTCTTGGCGGCGGTCATGACGAGCGTGAACAGACCCTGAATCAACTCCTTGTAGAAATGGACGGGTTTGAGGCCAATGCCGGGGTTATAATTATTGCAGCCACCAACAGACCGGACGTCCTTGACCCGGCATTATTAAGACCCGGCAGGTTTGACCGGCAGGTTGTAGTGCCACAGCCTGATGTAAAGGGACGGCTCGAGATACTCAAAGTGCATACAAGGAATAAACCTATTGATGAAAAAGTAAATCTTGATGAGATAGCCCGAGGGACACCCGGTTTCTCCGGCGCCGATCTTGAAAACCTTGTTAATGAGGCCGCCCTTCTTGCTGCAAGGACAGGGAAAGCCAGCGTGGAGAAATCCGATTTTGAGGCGGCAAAGGACAAGGTGCTGATGGGCGTCGAGAGAAAGAGCATGATTATAAGCGATACGGAGAAGAAAAATACCGCATATCATGAAGCAGGCCATGCCCTTGTTGCGCAACTAACGCCCGGCACCGACCCGCTGCATAAAGTGAGCATTATACCGAGAGGGAGGGCCCTCGGAGTAACGCAACAGTTACCCATAGACGACAGATATACCTATTCTAAAGACTATCTCATGAAAGCCCTTGCCGTACTTATGGGAGGCAGGGCGGCAGAGGAGTTAGCCCTGCAGCATATGACTACCGGCGCCGGCAACGACCTTGAGCGCGCAACCGATCTTGCAAGGAAGATGGTTACCGAGTGGGGTATGTCGGACAAGCTTGGTCCTCTTACCTTCGGTAAAAAGGAAGAACAGATATTCCTCGGCAGAGAGATAGCAAGACATAAGGATTACAGCGAGAAAACAGCCGTTGATATAGATGAAGAGGTCAAGAGTATTGTTTTTGATGCTTATAAAAACGCGAAAGACCTTCTCACCGAAAACCGCGATTTGCTCGAAGTCTTTGCAAATACGCTCCTCGAAAAAGAGACCCTGGACGGACCGGAAATCGACGCCCTCATCAACGGAGCAGTATCGGCAAGACCTGTTGAGGTATAGCTAAAAGGTCGCCCCCATCATAATTCTGCCATAAGAAAAAGCTGCAATGGAGCGGGACAATAAACGGCTTATTAAAAAGGACATCGTCATTATAGGGGCGGGCGCTGCGGGGCTTATGTGTGCGGTAGAGGCAGGCAAAAGGAACCGCTCGGTCCTTGTCCTTGAGCATATGGAAAAGATGGGGAAGAAGATCAGGGTTTCGGGGGGCGGGCGCTGTAATTTTACAAACATAAATCCGGGGCCCGAAAATTACCTGTCCGCAAATCCCCATTTCTGCAAATCCGCGCTCGCGCGTTTCACTTCCCACGATTTCATAGCTATGATAGAAAAGCACGGGATAGAGTTTTACGAGAAGGGGAAAGGGCAACTTTTTTGCAGAGGGACATCAGGGGAGATCATCCGGATGCTCAATGAGGAATGCCGCAATGCCGGCGCTGAAATACTCCTGAATTGCAGGGTCGGAAGCATAAAGAAATCGGAACACTTTTACATCTCAACAAATTTCAATACGATAGAAGCGAGCGCGCTTGTTATTGCAACGGGCGGTCTATCGTATCCTGAACTTGGGGCAACGGATATGGGATTCCGGACAGCCCGGAGGTTCGGCCTGAAGGTTACGCAACTGAAGCCGGCATTGGTCCCGCTCATATTCAACCGGCATGATCTCGAAAAGTTCAGCGGTTTAAGCGGCGTTTCATTTGACGCCGTTGTCGGATGCAAAGCCGGACAGTTCCGGGGAGAAGTCCTTTTTACCCACCGCGGACTAAGCGGTCCTGCAATTCTCCAGGTCTCATCTTATCTGGACCGCGGGGATGAAATCATTATCGATCTGATGCCTGACAGAAACGCCTATGAACTCTTCATGTCGAAGCGCAAAAGCAGGATCGAGCTGGACAACCTTCTATCGGAATATCTCCCGAAGAGATTCAGCCGCTCGTGGTGTGCGTTATATACCCCGTCAAAGCCTGTATGCCGGTATACGGAAAAGGAACTCAAGGATATAGCGCATCAGATACGTCACTGGAAGATAATACCTGAAGGCACCGAGGGCTATAGAAAGGCGGAGATTACAGCCGGCGGTATCGATACCGGCGAACTGTCATCCAAGACTATGGAATCAAAGAAGGTCCCCGGCCTGTATTTTGTGGGCGAGGTTATCGATGTTGCAGGCCGGCTTGGCGGATATAACCTTCAATGGGCCTGGTCCTCGGGGTTTGTTGCAGGCCAATACGTATAATATCAAGAACGTTATATCGGCTTAAAATATAATCTGCAGGGAAAATAATTTAGACAATTTTATGCGATTAGTCTAAAATCAAAAGATGAAACCGGGAAGCATGTTTAGACCAAAAACTGCAATCCGGTGAAACCGCTTTATGTAGGTTTTGAAAATGAAAAGGGAAAAACAGGGGAATAAGGCAATAGCGAAAGCAGTGAAGACCCCGACGATTAAATGCTGGGAAGTATTTAATTGTGAAGAAACGCAATGTCCCGCCTATAAATCACGAAACCACAAGTGCTGGGTTTTTTCAGGAACTCACTGCAGAAACGAGATTCAAGAGAAGGTTTTAGACAAGATCGAGATGTGTCTCGGATGTAAGGTCCTAAAAGCAAACGAGGATGTCGCTGCCATGAAAGCAACCCTGAAAATTGTAGATAAACAATTTAAGGAATACAGCAAGATTATCGGCGACAGGGACAGGGAGCTTCAGGATATGAGCATGGAGTTGGCGATCGGGCTTTCCGAAGTCTTTGAGGCGTTGAAAAAGATTGCTTCAGGAGACCCTACCGTGAGGATCCCGGAACAATCAGACATTGAATTGATCGGCAAATTAAAACACATAGTTAATGTAACGGCAGAGGAAATAGGGGAAATCGTTAATCAGTCCCATGAATTTGCAATAGAACTTGCCGAGCACTTCGATATTTTACACAAGGTCACAAGCGGTGAGTTAGATGCCCGGTTATCCGGGGGGTCGAACATAGAACTACTGGAATCTCTCAAAAAAGTGACGAATGAAATGATTGACAGCATATCAAGAGAAATCATGGAGCGCAAACGTACGGAAGAAATACTCAAGGAGCGCACATATGATCTCTGGGAAAGAGTAAAGGAAATCAATTGCCTTTACAGCATCTCCGAACTCGCCGAGAAGAGAACAATTTCACTGGACGAACTGCTGCAAGGGACCGTTGACCGTATTCCCTTCGGATGGCGTTATCCGGAAATCACCCGTGTACGCGTCGTGATAGGAAGTCGGAAATTCGTATCACCCGACTTCAGAGAGACGGTGTGGACGCTGGCAAACGGCATCTCCGTACACGGCGAAAAAGTCGGAACAGCGGAAGTTTTTTATCTGGAAGAAAAACCGCAGGCCGATGAAGGCCCGTTCATCAATGAAGAAAGAGACCTCCTAAATGCAATAGCCAAACATTTGGGGAAATTCATTGAACGCTTAGAAAATCGGCAAGCGCTGCGGGAATCGGAAGAAAAATATCGGACGGTCTTTGAAAATACCGGTAATGCAACGATCATTGTTGAAGAAGACACGACAATATCTTTGAGCAATACAAAATTTGAATTGCTCTCGGGGTTCACAAAAGAAGAGATTGAGAGGAAGAAGAGCTGGATAGAATTTTTTGACAAAGATGATATCGCCAATATTAAACAATATCATCATACGCTCAGGATTAATCCCAATGCCGTACCGACAAATTATGAAACGCGTTTTATTGACAGAAACGGGCATATCAGGAATGTTCTCATAAGCGCCTCACTCATACCCGGGACAAAAAAGACCGTCGAATCCATCCTTGATATTACGGAAAGAAAAAAACTGGAAGAACAGATGTTGCATACCGAAAAATTGGCTTCCGTCGGAACACTTGCTGCAGGGGTTGCGCATGAGATCAATAATCCCCTGGCAATAATCCTTGGTTTTACGGATTTATTATTAGAAACGGCTGCCGAGAATTCGGAATCTTATGACATCCTTAAGACAATACAGAAGCAAGGTAATAATGCCAAGCGGATTGTGGCAAATCTTTTGAGCTTTGTGAGAGATAAAGAATGCAGAGAAGAGGATATTGATATCAACAGGAGTATCGAAGAAGTATTTGCCGTTAATGGAAACGCCTTAATTATACATAAGATCTCGGTTGTAAGGGATATGGGGGACACCTTACCCGTGGTAAGAGGAGATCCCGGTGAGTTGCAGCAGGTCTTATTCAATATCATAAATAACGCCATTGCAGCCATGAGAGACGGCGGAACACTCACTATAAGAACGAGACGCATGGACAGCGATGGAAAACAGAGTGTTGTGATAAGAATTTCAGATACGGGGGCGGGGATAAAACCGGAGCACAGGCAAAGAATATTCGACCCCCTCTCTACCACCAAGAAAGTCGGTGAAGGCACGGGCCTCGGTCTGACAGTTTCTTATGCAATCGTAAAAAAATACGGCGGCGCCATTACCTTTGAAACGAAAATATCGGGGGAATCTCCCGATACGGGAACAACTTTCATTATTACTCTCCCGGCGATGAATGAATCAAAATAGCGGCTCTTCCCGCATATTATTTCTCCTGCCCGTGAATCGGAATAAAATGCGTTTTGTCGAAGGCTGATATGCGTAATATCAAGACTATAATACTTGCGTCGGCTTCTCCGAGGAGAAAGGAAATACTCGAAAAAACCGGCCTGAAATTCAGGGTCGATAAGAGCAGGTGCGAAGAGAAAATGGATACCGGCCTGAAGCCTCATGATCTCGCCAAATTTCTTTCGCGCGAAAAGGCAAGGGAAGTTGCCCGCAGACACGCGAACGCCCTTGTTATAGCGGCCGACACTATCGTAGTATTGAGAGGCAGGATTTTCGGCAAGCCATGTGACATGGAACAGGCGAAGGAGATGCTGAGAGTTTTTAGCGGAAAAGCACATTCCGTAATCACGGGATTTACGATAATTGATACGGCCTCTAATAAAGAACTATCCGGATCGGTAAGTTCAAAGGTATTTTTTAAGAGGCTGAGTGCGAATGAGATAGAGGCATACATCAGGTCAGGCGAGCCTTTGGACAAGGCAGGCGCTTACGGTATTCAGGGGCTTGGCGCAGTTCTGATCAAAAGGATAGAAGGGGATTTTTTAAATGTGATGGGGCTTCCCTTAAACGCCCTGGCCGAGAACTTGAAGAAGTTCGGGGTTAATGTATTAATGTCAAATAAGGTATAGTAAAAGAAGTGAGATTTGAAGAACTGAATATCGCCCCGCAGGTGCTTGAGGGAATCAAGACCGCCGGGTTTACCGAGTGCACACCGGTGCAAGCCCTGACTCTGCCGGTGGCATTGCAGGGCAAAGACATTGCAGCCCAGGCCCAGACAGGCACCGGCAAGACCGCGGCCTTTCTTATTGCCGTATTCTCCCGAATGCTTGAGTTGCCTTTTGCGGGACGGGGCTCGTCGCCCAGGGCGCTTATTATCGCGCCGACGCGGGAACTTGCGGTCCAGATTGACGCCGAGGCAAAACTAATAGGCGGTCCCGCGGGGTTCAGAATATTGCCCGTATTCGGCGGCATCGACTATCTAAAGCAGCGCGAAGATATTTCAAAGGGCGTTGACGTGCTGATAGGCACGCCCGGACGGCTTATTGACTATCTGAAGCAGAAGGTATATAGCCTTAGAAAGACCCAGTTCCTTGTGATTGACGAGGCGGACCGCCTGTTCGACATGGGTTTTATCAGCGACCTCCGGTTTTTGCTCAGGAGGATGTCTCCCTACGACAAGCGGCAGTCCATGCTTTTTTCCGCAACCCTGTCCAACCGCGTGCTTGAACTATGCTATGAACACATGAATATGCCGGAGAAGTTCTCGGTGACCCCGGATAATGTCACAGTTGAGCTGGTAAAGCAGGAAATCTATCATGTCGGCACATCCGAAAAATTCGGCCTTCTTCTCGGTATTCTCGGACGCGAGCCCGAGGGCCGCTATCTTGTCTTCTGCAACACAAAGGCCGTAGCAGAGCGGCTTGAACTTATTCTGAAAGCCAATGGTTTCGCAACTTCTTCCATAACAGGCGACCTTCCCCAGGATAAACGGCTAAAGGTGCTATCCAAATTCAAGGGCGGTACTCTGCCAATCCTTGTGGCCACGGATGTTGCAAGCCGCGGACTCCACATAGACGGGGTGACGCATGTGATCAACTTCGACCTTCCCCAGGATCCGGAAGACTATGTGCACCGGATCGGCAGGACTGCACGGGCCGGCGCAGGCGGCAAGGCGATAAGCCTTGCTTGTGAGGAATATGTGCACTCCCTTCAGGACATCGAGGAATTCATCAGGCAGAAGTTGCCTGTTATGCCTCTGACAGAGGATATGATCGTCACCGGTTATCGCAGGGCGCCGGGAATTGCTGCTAAGAAAGGCGTCCAGCTGCAGAGAAGAGAGTATCGGGGAGTGCGCCGTGAAGGTAAACCCTCTCGAACGGGCAGCTCCTCCCGAGGACCTGAGAAGACCGGTCGCCGCCAACCCGAGAGGAAGAGACCTCAGTTTTAACCCGCCACAAATAGGCCATAAATTGTTATAATTATGACGTTAAAAGATGTAAAAATATTATTTTGAAACCCTGAAAAGAGGGACCCCGTATTTTCAGTATAATAAACTACGATGAACGACAAACATAAAACAAAGGCCAGGCTGATAGAGGAAATCGGCGAATTGCGCAAAGAGATAGGCGCGTTAAAGAAAAGCCGGGAAGTTTCAGCAACAGAGAGTATCCATAACGACAACAAAAGACAAAGCATAAAAGCAGGCGGTACTATCGGCGAATTGCCTCAGAGCATCTCCGCGATAATCAACGCTCTAAAAGATTCCGAGCGGAAATACCGGACATTGTTTGAGGAATCAAAAGATGTGCTCTACATCGGCAAACCTGACGGTAAATTACTTGATATAAACCTTGCGGGCGTCGAGTTGTTCGGCTATGACTCGAAGGCCGAAATGCTGGACATTAGCATTGAAAGGGACCTCTTTGTGAATTTCCAGGAGAGGCAATTCTGTATGCGGGCGCTCGAAGAGCAGGGCTTTATAAAAGACTATGAAGTGGTGATGAAGAAAAAGAACGGCGTGCATGTGACCGTGCTTATGACAGCTATAATCGACCGCGATGAGACGGGAAAGCTCGCAACCTATCGGGGGATCATAAAGGACGTTACGGAATGGAAGCGCCTCGAGCAGCAGCTTTTTCAGGCGCAGAAGATGGAGGCTGTCGGTCAGCTTGCAGGCGGCATTGCCCATGATTTCAATAATATTCTTACCGCAATAATCGGATATGGGAATCTTTTGAAAGCTCAGATGCCGGACGGCGCTCTCATGACTTATTTGAACCATATACTGGATTCGGCAGATAGAGCCGCAAAACTCATCCAGGATCTTTTAGCCTTCAGCAGAAGACAGATGATCAGTCCGAGGCTGATAAATCTGAATGAAATCGTAAAAAAGATTGAAAATATACTGTCAAGGCTTATCGGTGACGATATAGAACTTTCCGTTCAATTTACGGATCGTAAACTGGCTGTTATTGCGGACGGCACACAGATTGAGCAGGTCCTTATGAACCTTGCTACAAACTCGCGGGATGCTATGCCGGAGGGGGGCAGTCTATTCATAAGCACGGAACTCGCATATATAGATGACAGATTCATAAAAACCTATGGCTATGGGCGTGCAGGAGAATATGCCTTGATTACGTTTTCAGACACGGGGTCCGGCATGGATGAGAAGACAAAAGAAAAGATATTCGAGCCCTTTTTTACCACCAAAGAAGTCGGCAAAGGCACGGGCCTTGGTCTTGCAATGGTCTACGGAATAGTGAAGCAGCATAACGGATATGTTAATGTATACAGCGAAGCCGGAAACGGAACTACATTCAGGATATATCTCCCCTTGATGAGGAAAAAAACCGGGGAGAAAAAAGAATCGGAGCCGTTAACCTTAACAGGCGGAAAAGAAACGATTCTTCTGGCAGAAGATGATTTCTCGGTAAGGAAGTTTATCAGAGTGTTGCTTGAAGGAGTCGGCTATACCGTTATCGAAGCCGGAGACGGCGAGGAAGCGCTGAAGGCATTTGTCGAACATAAAGACTCGATTAAGATGCTCATCCTCGATATAATGATGCCGAAAAAGAACGGGAAAGAGGTCTTCGAAAACATACGTGAATTGAAACTGCAGGTTAAGGTGCTCTATATCAGCGGATACACCTCTGATATAGTTCACCAGCAAAAAATAGTGGAGGACGGTTTTGACGTAATCTCAAAACCCGTCTCGTCGGTTAAGCTTTTGACAAAGGTAAGGGAAATTTTAGAAAAATAGCGATATGGATCAGAGTTTGGATAAGAAAGATTCGATACTTATTGTAGATGACGACGCCGTCATACTGAAATTCATGAAGATAGTGCTGGAAATGGAAGGGTATGAGTGCGAAACAGCCATAAGTTCTCAGGCAGCCCTTGAACGTGTTAAGAGCGCCCCTTTTGATATTATGATAACCGACATAGTCATGCCCGGGATGAACGGTCTGGAATTGACCGGTAAAGCGAAGGATGTCAGACCCAATATGTCCGTCATTATCACAACCGGTTTTGTGGATAATTTTTCCTTTGACAAGGCGATAGAAGCCGGAGCGTCGGATTTTATCAAAAAACCCTTTACGGAAAAAGAGCTTATCGCAAGGATCAAGCATGTTAAGATGCAGCAGGAAATACGCAATCTAACGCTCCGGGATGAACTGACGGGCATCTATAACAGACGGGGGTTTTTTGCCCTTGTGGAGTATCAGTTTAATATGGCAAAGAGGAGCAAAACCGGCTTGTTTATGCTCTATGCCGACCTGGATAATTTAAAAATAATAAACGACACTCTGGGGCATCAGGAAGGCGACAGGGCGCTTATCGAGACAGCCGATATCCTCAGAAATAATTTTCGCCAGTCCGACATCATTGCCCGTATCGGAGGGGATGAGTTTGTAGTTTTTCCTGTAGGGACCTCAACAGACTGCGTGGATAAAATCCTCGGGCGCCTGCAAAAAGCGCTTGAAACATACAATGCCGGGAACAACAGGGGGTACTTATTATCAATCAGCGCAGGTATATCGTTTTATGATCCGGAACGGCCATGTACTATCGACGATTTGTTGGCAGCGGCCGACAGATCAATGTATGAGCGCAAAATAAATAAAACCCTGCCCGGCGCGTAACGGCATTCACTTCTAAATTCTTGTCCCGTCACAAAGCATTTCAAAGATGTCTTCATATTTCGAATCAAGTTTTTTATAGGTATCGTTGCCGATAAATTTGCATTTCAGGGCGAATTTCAGGCAGGTCTGCGCCCTGGATGCCGCCTGTGCCGCATCAGAAAGTTTATCCAGGAAGACGTTATTCTGCTGCTTCATCCGCCAGGCTTCCGCCAGGTTGATGCAGACCAGTTTGGAATGCCGGCGGACCTGATCGGTAAGAAATAACTTTTCCTTCGGGAACCTCTTTGAAGTCTCGAATATCTCTTCAAATATCTCTATGGAAGTCTCGAACACAAACCGGTAGACTTCAAAATCCATTCCTTCAATTTCTTTTTTTACGGTTTGTATCATGGCACTCTCCTTGTTTTTACGCCTATATTTACAGGCATTCGTTCCGTTTTATTTGCATATCCATAGACTGTTGCGGATATGAATATCAAGTGTATTTTGTTCCGTTAAGGTTCCCGATAGCATTTTATGTCCCTTTTGTTTTACGGATACCGTTTATTATTTCAGTGAACACTCCATCGCACCCTTTTGTGTATACATTGCGCCGTCAAAAAGCTTGCCTATGACTTTATAGAGATTTGCGGTCTCAAAGGGCTTGGTCAGATAGGCTTTTGCGCCGGCTTTCAGTCCGTTCATGGTATCTTCTTCCTTGCCCTGGGTGCCGGTCACTATTACCGGAATATGCTGAAAAACACCTTCTTTTCTGCAATGGTTAAGGAACTCGAGACCGTTCATGACCGGCATATGTATATCAAGTATGATAAGGTCCGTATCCGGATGACGTTTCAGCTCGCTTAACCCCTCCTGCCCGTGATAGGAATGAAGTATCTGTATCCCGTTGTTCCTGCATCGCAGAAAGATGAGGTCGTACATTCTGTGAAGCAGCTCGGAATCATCAATGATAAGGACTTTTTTGATGCTGTTATCGATGTTCATAATGTTTTTCATGAAACCCCCAGATTTTTTAATGCATCTTTAATAACATTAATAACATTGGTTGAAACAGGCTTCTCGAAATAAAAAGCCGCACCCAGATCGTATGCCCGGCTCATAACCTCCTGATTTCCAAAAGCGGTTATCAGGATGCACTTTGTTTCGGGGTTGAGCTCCTTTACAAAACGGATTACTTCCAAGCCTTCTTCACCGGAAACTCCGGAAAGACGGAGGTCGGCAATAACAGCGTCATAGTATTTATCCGCCAGTAATATTTTTACGTCCTCCATGCTCTCCGCCGTATCAACATACACCCCGGGCGTCTGAAGGAGTTTCTTAAAGGCAAGCAGAATCGTTGTTTCGTCGTCCACTACAAGTACATGTTTTTGCATGGTCCCTCTACTCCTTTTCATCAGGGTATTATTACGTAACTACCCTTGGGCCGTTTAATAATTATTGATTACATTCAGATATAGAGCAAAACCGATGCCAGAACTGAAAAAAATAAAATTGCAGTTAAAACAACAGGTTGCAAAATTATCGATCTAAGAGAAGATTCTCATTTTTGCAAATCCATTCTCAAATATGAGAATGGTGAGAATGAAGAGGGGCAAGGGGTGATTAGGAATTATCTTCCGGTGTTATTCTGAACTTCTTTAGTTTGCGGTATAGAGTGGCCCTCGACATGCCAAGAGCTTTTGAAGCCTTTATGGTATTACCCTGAAAACGTTTAAGCACGGTCCTGATATGGGACTCTTCGATCTCGGAGTACTTGCCGGGAGCAATCACCGCCGGGATGTCTAAATTATATGCGGGGTCTAAACCATAAAAATGATCAATAGTTAAAGGCTGACCGTGTGAAAGAAGAAGGGCGCGTTCCAGGACATTTCTGAGTTCCCGGATATTGCCGGGCCATGAGTATTCCTTGAGCAATTCCATTACTTCAGGGATTATTTCAACAGCCGGAAACCCCATGTTTTCGAGGACGTGACGGACCATGCCTGGTATATCTTCGGGCCTTTCCCTCAGAGGCGGGATAATGATGGGCAGTACGTTTATGCGGAAGTACAGGTCCTTCCGGAAAGTCCCTTTCCGTGTCTCATCGAGAAGGTCCCGGTTTGAGGCGCTTATAAGGCGGAAGTCGCTTTTCCGCGTCTTGACTTCACCGAGTCGCCGGAACTGTTTTTCTTCGATAACCTTGAGGAATTGCGCCTGCACCCCGATATCCATATCGCCGATTTCATCAAGAAAAAGGGTGCCGCCGTCAGCCGCTTCGATCAGACCCTGTTTTTCCTGAACAGCCGAGGTAAAAGCCCCTTTTGAATGACCGAAGAGTTCGCTTACAAGCAGATCGCCCCTGAGGTTCGAGCAATTAACTTCCACAAAAGACATGGCGCTGCGCGAACTTTTCTCGTGGAGCCATTTTGCCAGAACCCCCTTCCCCGAGCCGGTCTCGCCGGAAATCACAAGGGAGGAATCGTTCCCTGATGCGATTGTTGCGAGGTCAAGTATTTTTTGCATGGCAGGGCTTACGCCAAAAAATATCCTGTCTTTTTTGGCTAATCTCTTATCTATAAGATTCTTTCTGCGAAGGGTCCCGATCTCAAGGCTTTTCCTCAGGAAAACCTCAAGGTCCGCCATGTTGACGGGTTTGGTAAGAAAGTTGTCCGCTCCTCTTCGCATTGCCTCGACCGCGATCGGAACGTCGCCGAATCCTGTTATGATGATTATCGGTATATCCGGATAGCTTTCCCTGACTTCTATGATCCAGTCCAGACCGCTCCCGTCCGGCAGGTTAAGGTCCAGCAAAACGGCGTCGAATCTCTGAGACTGGAGGGCTTCTTTTGCTTCATAGAGACAGGATGCTTCCCGAACGATATATCCTATTTTTGAAAGATACCTTGAAAACCCGAACCTTGCAGACTCTTCATCATCGATTAAAAGGATTTTAGAATTCATACGGTTTCCTCTTGAAAAACGGGTAAAGTTATTTCAACGGTACAGCCGGGAGACGGATTATTGTTCCAGATGGACACATCTCCGCCATGGGCCTGGACAATATGTTTTACCAAGCTCAAACCCAAGCCGGTGCCTTTTTTCCGGGAAGTAAAAAAGGGTTCAAAAACCCTGGATAAGTTTTCAGGCGGCACGCCGGTACCGGGATCGATAATCTGTACCCTCAATGTGGCCCCTTTCGGACTTTGAATAACAAGCTGAATCTCGCTTCCCCCGGGGCTGTGATGACAGGCATTCTCAAGGACATTAAGGAAGACCTGCTGCAGTCTTGAGTTGTCGGCTTTGACATAGAGGTTATTTTCTTCGGCAGGCGCAACAAAGAGGACCTTATAGTTATGTGAAAGCGCGGTCTGTTTCCAGAGGTCTATGGTAGCCGCGCATATTTCAGGTAAATGCTCCTTCAGAAAACCTGACGGCAGGATCGGTTTTCCGAGATCAAGCAGGTCTCCCATAAGGTTAGAAAGCCGGTCAACCTGGGTCCGGATATGATCGAGAAAAGGCTTATAATAATCGGGATTATCGCCTATATCCTTAATATCCTGAAAAAGGGCTTCCGCTACCGCCAGTATGGCATTTAAAGGGTTCCTGACTTCATGTGCAACCCCAGCAGCCAATTGCCCTAAAAGGGTCATCTTGTCAAGATGCCTGAGTTGTTTTTCCATAGCAATCCGCTCTAATTCATAAGAGATATGCTTTGCAAATATTTCCAGCAGACGGAGTTCATCTTCACTGAAGGTCCGGTCTTTGTAGTCCATAGCGCATATAAATCCGCCTATATGACCTGCGGAATTGATGACAGGAGCTGCAACCCGGCTTTTAAAGCCGGAATAGGGAAACGATAAATCGGTATGGGCCGGTCGTTCGGGGGTTTTTATTTGATAGGGTTTTTTCCTGCCGGGCTCGATTAAACATGACGAATCTTTGAATGAAAAGGTTTCATCGTGAAAAAGGCCCCCCCCGGTAACTCTCGAAATAACCCTCACCTGCTCATCTTCTATTTGCTGTATGGAAACCGAGGCGACCCTGAGAAATTTTGCAAGATTGAGCACAACCTCGTCGCAGAGAGACTCATAAGAACCGCGCAGCGTTGTGGCGATATTGTAAACCGCCTGTAAGGCTTCAAGGCTATGGACCAGCTTTTCTTCCAGGCGTTTATTTTGTGGACCCTGTTTCTTTGTTGTGTTCATTTTATTGAGGTCAGGGTAATAATGCCGATTTTTATCTCAAGTTGTAATTACGGTTATATACTATCAGAAGTCCGTTTCTTATACAATAATCGCAGGCGGAAACAATCCGTGATATAATTAGCATCAAAAAGGACGGGAGGTTATATGAAGGATCCGGTTGATTTAAATGCATACGCAGTGCCGTTTGAGAAGCTTCGCTGGGTATGTTCACAGGACTTGTTCCCTTTTGAATGTACAACCGACATTGAGCCGCTGAAGGAATTCATCGGACAGGAAAGGGCCCTCGGGTCCATAAAATTCGGACTTGAAGTGGAAAGGACCGGTTATAACCTTTTTCTCACAGGGCTTACAGGCACCGGCAAGGCGTCAACCGTCAAGTCGCGTCTGGAAAGATTTATTGAAGAAAGAAATGCAAAGGGTATTCAATATCAGACCTATGACTGGTGCTATGTCTATAACTTCCTGTATCCCGACCAGCCTCGCATCATGAAATTACCTCAGGGGTTTGGCAAGTCCTTTGCCAATGATATGGAAGAGCTTCTGAAAAAAATAAAGGAAGAGATACCGAAAACCTTCAGCAGTGAAGAGTACAATAAACAAAAGCAGAATGTCGTCACTGAAAGTCAGAGGAGATATCAGCAAGCACTTGACGACCTTGACAAAGAGGCGTCTGATAAGGGTTTGATCGTGCAGGTCTCCTCTATGGGCGCCGCCGTTGTTCCTATGGTGGAAGGCAAACCCTTGCCAAGGGAGGAGTTCCTTGCATTCCCCGAGGAGGAAAAACAAAAGATAGAATCAAAACGGATTGAGATGATGAGGAGAGTCGATGATACTTATACCCATCTCCGGGAGCTCGACAAGGAAACCGCCGGGAAGATGAAGGAGATCGACCTCAAGGCCGGTGAATTCGCCGTTGCCAGGCCTTTTGAGGATATGGAGAAAAAATATGAACAATACCCCGAGATAACCAATTTCATGAAAGAGGCCCGGCAATATACTCTGACAAAACTCGAGCTGTTCATACAGGCTGCAATGCCTCAACCGCCGGGCGGGTATGCTCCGCAAGTTGATATGTTTATAGCCTATAAGATCAATGTTTTTGTTGCTAACGATGAAATAAACGGGCCTCCTATCATTATCGAGCCGAACCCCAACTGGTTTAATCTCTTCGGCAGGATTGAAAGAAGGGCCTTTATGGGGACCTATGTCAGCGACCATACCATGATAAAGGCAGGCGCCGTCCAACTGGCAAACTACGGCTATATTATTCTCAATATGCGCGACGTCCTGCTCAATCCGGGCGTATGGGAAGGATTGAAAAGGGTCATAAGGACAAAGGAGGTCCGCGTTGAAGACCCGGGGGAACAGATGGGTTTCTTTGCGCCGCAGGGGATGAAGCCCCAGCCTATGCCCGTGGACTTCAAGATCATAGTAATGGGGGATGATTCTATCTATCAGCTTCTGATGCAGTATGACGAGGATTTCTGGGAGATGTTCAAGGTGAAGGCTGATTTCGATTCCCAGATGGAGCGTACAACTGAAAATTTAAAATCATACACCTGCTTTATCCGCAATTGCTGCGATGATGAAAAGCTCCTGCCTTTTGACCGCTCGGGAGTTGCCAGGGTCATAGAACATGCCGTGAGGACAACAAGTGATCAGGAAAGGCTTTCCGCCAGGTTCGGGCCCATGAAAGACCTTCTTGTTGAAGCGGACTACTGGGCCAGGTCGTCCGGAAGCGAGAGGATTACAGGCGAGCATGTTGAAAAGGCGATTATAGAAAAAATACACCGCCTTGACCTGGTTGCCGAACACCTGCTCCGAATGATACAGGATGGGACACTGATGGTTGACGTCACCGGAGCAGTGGTCGGCCAGGTAAACGGGCTGGCCGTCTTCGACCTCGGGATATTCAGCTTTGGAAGACCGAACCGTATTACCGCAAAGACCTTTCTTGGAAGGCGCGGTATTATCAACATTGAAAGAGAGTCCCAGCTCAGCGGCAGGATCCATGATAAAGGAGTGCTTATCCTCTCCGGATTTCTCGGATCTGAATATGCACAGGATAAACCGTTATCCCTTTCCGCGAGCATATGCTTTGAACAATCGTATTCAGGCGTGGAAGGGGACAGCGCTTCATCAACCGAACTTTACGCGGTCCTTTCCAGCCTTTCAGAATTGCCCATCAAACAAAATATCGCGGTAACCGGATCGGTAAACCAGAAGGGCGAGGTGCAGCCGATAGGCGGCGTCAACCAGAAGGTTGAAGGATTCTTCGACGTTTGCAAGGCAAAAGGGTTAACCGGCGATCAGGGTGTTATGATCCCTCACCTGAATGTCAGACATTTGATGCTGAGAGAGGATGTAGTCAAAGCAATACAGGAGGGACGGTTCCATATCTATTCGGTAAAAACAATTGACGAGGGGATAGCGGTCCTGACCGGAACGGTTGCAGGAGAACGGCAGCCGGACGGATCATATCCTGAAGATACGGTAAACTATCTGGTTGATAAAAGACTCAAAGAATATGCGGAGCGGATGAAGGGATACGGGGCAGGAAGCACGGAATATTTTTAGAAATTTGCTTTTTTATGGGGTATGGTTAAATAATTAACTGATGGACAGACGCTTTAATTCATTCGGCCCATTTATGAAAAAACGCTATGGCGCCACGGTCTATAAAGTAAATGTGGATGCCGGCTTCACCTGTCCGAACAGGGATGGGACGGTTGGGACGTCGGGATGTATTTATTGCAACAACGACAGCTTCAGACCCAATTCCTGCCGTCCGACCCTTTCCGTAACCGAGCAGATACGGAAAGGCATTTCATATGTCAGAAAAAGATATAAAACGGAAAAGTTCCTCGTCTACTTCCAGCCTTATACCAATACCTATGCGCCTGTTGACGATTTGGAACATCTTTACCTGGAGGCGTTGTCAGACCCCGCCGTTATCGGTCTTGCGATAGGAACAAGACCCGATACCGTTGATGAAGAAAAGATTGCTCTGCTTGAATCTTTGGCGGAGAAATACTTCATACTGATTGAATACGGGATGCAGTCAATGTACGATAAAAGTCTCGAATATATAAACCGGGGGCACGATTACAAGATATTTCTTGGAGCTCTTGATCTGACCAGGGACAGGGGTATTTTTATCGGAACACATATTATCGTAGGTTTTCCTACGGAAACAAAGGAGGAAACGCTTGCGATGGCGGACGAACTGTCACATCTGCCAATAGAATTTCTGAAAATTCATCAACTACAGGTTGTGAAGGATACGCCGCTTGAACTGATGTATAAAGAAAATCCATTTCACGTATTTGAATATGAAGAGTACCTTGACTTTGTAACCGATTTTATTGAGATGCTTTCCCCGGAAATAGTTCTGCAACGCCTGTTCGCAACCGCGCCGGACAATATCCTCATAGCCCCTCAATGGGGAAAAAGCAGGCAGGAGATCCTGCGGGATATAGAAAAGAAGCTTGACGCAAAGGACATATGGCAGGGAAAAAAGATGAAAGCAATAACGAAGGTCTTTTCATTATAGAATCTTAATTAACCCAAAAAATGCAATTAAACCGGCATAGAAACTGCGAATGTCCAAAATAAATTTATTTTTCGATACAACAGTGTACTTATATAGATGTGCTACCAAAATATTTTCATACAATTACCATGAACTATCTTTTTAAATAAAATCATCGATTTAAATAAATTTATTTTGGACATCCGCAGGTTTTGGGTTAATGAAAACACTTTTAGAAAATATAAAAGACGAATTGCAGGTGAAAGCAAACCCTGAAAAGGCCGGGATACTCTCGCGGTTTTTTAAGACAGGTAAAGGTGAATATGGCGAAGGCGATATATTTCTCGGCATTGTCGTCCCCGAGCAGCGTAAAATTGCCAAAAAGTATTCGGAGCTGCCGCTCAAAGACCTGAAAGGGTTGCTTTCGGGAAGGATCCATGAGCACAGGCTTGTTGCCCTTCTTATTCTGGTTATCAAATATAAAAAGGCTGACGGTCCCGGCAAAAAGGAGATTTTCGATTTCTATCTCAGGCATACAAAACATATCAACAACTGGGATCTTGTCGACCTCTCAGCCCCGAATATTGTTGGTGATTATCTATTAACAAGGGACCGTTCAGTCCTCTATGATCTGGCACACTCGAAATCCGTCTGGGAGAAAAGAATATCGGTTCTGTCTACCCTTACATTTATAAGAAACAATCAGTTTGACGATACCTTCCGGATAGCCGAACTCCTTATTCATGACAAACACGACCTGATACACAAGGCTTCCGGCTGGATGCTGCGGGAAGTCGGAAAGCGAAACCAAAAGGCAGAGGAGTTTTTTCTGAAAAAGCATTATCAGGATATGCCGAGGACGATGCTCAGATATGCGATTGAGAGATTTGAAGAAGAAGACAGGAAAATTTATTTGAAAAAAGGCGCTGTTAAGTTAAGCATAACGCCATGCCGTTGTTATCTGCCCGCGATAATCAGTACTCTAACCCCAGCTTTGAAGAAACCTCTTTGAGTTTCTTATCGAGTGTCCAAATTGAAACTTTCGTCAATAGAGCCGAAACAATCAGATGCATATCGATGTACCCTAACCCTTTTCCCATAAGTGAATAATTCTCTATAAAATGCATCACTTCTTCATGTTCTGCATGGTTCACCAAAGGGAGGGCTTGCAAGAGAGAAAGGATTGCAGACCTGTTTGAGAGGTTGCCACAAGCGAGTTCCCCAACTATGAACAGATGACAAACAACATGGCCTTCATTTAATAGATTTTCAAGTCCGACGTTGCCGGATCGAAGATGTTCAACCCACACCGAGGTGTCAACAAGAACCATTTTACGCGCCTGCTGATCTTCTGCGAGGGACCATATTTAATTTCTTCTCTGTTCCTCCGAGGTTTGCGAGTCTCTTACTGCTTTCTTTTGCTATGAGTGCTTCAAGCCCAAGTCTGACAAGGGAAGTTTTTTCCTTAATACCAGTCAACTTTGCTGCCTTGTCAAGTAATCTGTCTTCAATGTTGAGTGTGGTCCTCATAAAATTCCCCTTCCATCAATATATTCTATATGCATTAGTATGCATTAATCGTATGTATTTATCAAGTGTCCTTTAGTTATTTTGACAGATAACGTAGTAAATCAGCGGCGCGGGCAAACACCTTCGCGAAAAAGAAACTATGCTTATTCCGCGTCTGGGTTGAAGGCGGTGTTAAGGCTCATTTTATTTGTTCTATTCCGAGGTCTTTACAAATTTTTCGAACAAGATTATCGTCGATTTCAGTATGTCTTGGAATAGACGATCGTTTGTTTTGGCTGGGGTTCCACCACCATGAATGGCGGCTACCTTCTCTGATAAATTCACATCTTTGTGACCGCAGTTACTTCAGCAGTTCACTGCGCTTCATACCGCGATTTTTTCTTCTTTATATCCTGAACCTACAGCGGCGATAGCGTCCCTTCGGTTAAAGTCAAGTGCCTCTTTCAGGGTTAGCCGAAGGCTTTCAAGCAGTTCGTCATACGTTCCTTCTTGACAGTTTACGCCCGGAATTTCCTCTATCCATCCAATCCACCAATCACCTGATTGCTTTATTGCTGCCGTATATTCTGCATTCATAATTTGCCTCCTTATACAAATCATTATAACGTAACATGAGGTACTTTTGGCATCATTCAATTTGACATTGGCGTTGCTCCTCAACAAATAAATTCGTAAATGCATACAGTCGCCGTCCTCATTGTTCCATTATTTCATTGCGATGCGATTCTAAGTATCCCAATTCCTTTAATCTCTTTGGGTTCAATTCCCCGCTGCTTGCGGCGGGGTAGTTCATTTAATGCAAAATTTCTACCTGCAAGGTCTTGAACAGACTGCGGCAGTGCCCTATAGAGTCCCCAAAACTCCGGCGAGGCAAAATGCTTCAAATTTCGGAGCAGTGACCGGACTTAAACGCTTTGATGGCTGTCTCGGCCAGTGAATCGAGCTTTCCAGATAAAGCATCTTTTTCAAACTGCCGATCCCATTTTTGCGCGTCGAAATCCCAGAACCATTTTCTAAAAGCCTGAAGTTCATCAGGATTTAGGCCTTGGACTTCTCTTTCGATATTTTGTATTTTGCTCATTATGATAACTCCTTTTTTCTCTTGAAGTTATTTTAACAAATTTTTCTTTCGGTGACTATGTTTCTTTGTATTTTCTGATTTGTAAGTGGCCCAAGTGGTGGCTCTGACTTTGGTGTCCACTTTTTCTATCCTACCTCAATGGAAGATGCGAATGACAATCCCATTATTCTACGTGACCACTTGGTTGGTAGGACATCTTCTAATATTTCTTTTAAATACATTATTGCCTCAATGGTTAAATTGATGTTTTATTTGTCAGCTAACGATAGAACTCACAGGTGCGGCGTTAGTTTCGCCGCATCCTGTGGAGTGATTGGTTATGTGTTATTTTGTTATTGTTTCTACTATGGATATGTCTTTTTTTATCCACTCATTTACTATCGTTGCAATCTCGACGCCTTTTTTCTTTGAAAATTTACTTAGCACTTCCATCATGTCAGGCTCGATGTATATAGGTAGATACAATTCTGCATCCGGTCTATAAAACTTCCCCCTCTCACCCTTGGAAAAATCGTATTCTTTTTTCATTTATTTTCCTCCCGATAATGTTTTGCTTCCTTTTTGGTTGCTTTTCGAGCAGAAATAATATGAATTCTGCAACATTCGCTGTCTATTTGATTAAAAGTATGTACCATAACCAATAGGATACCGCTTTTATCTATTCCTATTGTAACCCAACGGTCTTCATTTTCACTATGTTCATCATCAAACACAGTTATAGCTCTGGGATCGAGAAATATACCGGCTGCTTGCTCAAAACTGATATTATGTTTTTTTCTATTTGTCTTCGCTTTCTCAGGATGCCAGTCGAAATAATATCGCATAAGCTACTCCTCTTTATTTTCATTTTACACATAACATCTATTTTTATGCTTATTCTGTTATTGCAAGCATTATATAAGGATAAATTATACATGTCAACGAGCTGCTTGATCATCAGAATCTGCAGACCACGATGATCTACACCCATGTGGCAACAAAAAATATCCTCGGCGTCAGAAGCCCTCTCGACAAATAGGTTTTATTGACATAATTCTGATTCTTCCTTGTGTAGGATTCTTTGGGGACGTTGTTACTGAAATTGCGTTATTATTATCCGCCGCTATGATGTATGATGCTCTCTATCGATAGCTCTCGTAATACTCGATGTTGCCATGCCCATGTGACGGGCTATTTCCGCCGCCGATAATCCAAGTTCATCCCTGCTCCGGTATGCTATTCTTGCCCGGAGTCTGCTCACCGGCCCCCTGCGGCTGCCCGCCTTCACCTCATTTTCGCTGATTCCTGCTTTTGTGCATTCTTCGTCTATTATTGACCCTATCGTTATTCCTCGTCGCTGTATCTTCAGTTGCCTTATCTGTCTGTCTTCCGCTTCCTGCAGTACCTCCTGCACAAAATTCCCGCCGCCGAGTATCCGCTCATCGAATTCTTCTTTCTGACCTTTCCTTCTCCTGGCTACCACCTCCGACCAGCCTCCGCCACTCCTGCCAAGTCCACCTCCCGTAAGCTCGGGTTTTCGCCCTATTGTCATGCCTTCTTCTATAAATTTCCTGTATGCATTCCCGGCGGCCCTCTTCTTTCTCCCAAACTGAGCAAGCACATAATCGATGTCCATCCATGACCGACTGACATTTCTCATTACCGCACTGTGGCCGCTCCATAAATACTCATCTAATTCTTCCATGGTTCCGACTATCCCAGCTCGCACCGGATTAAGGTGAATATAGCGGATTAAGGCAAGAAGGTATGTCTCTTCTTCACACAGTATGGATTTATAGCGGTTCTCGAAAAGATGTCCTCTCCGCCGATGGAGACGGTTATAATACTGGGCATACCACGTCAGAAGTTTTCGCATTATATCGGATATGCCTCGTTTTCCGCTCTTGATAAGAAGATGCAGATGATTGTCCATGACTACCCAGGCATATACAAAACCTTGCCCATCAACAAGATTTATCCCAAGCCGTTGAAGTAGTTGTTCTTTGTCCTCCTTGTCAATGAAAACGGACTCCTTGTTTATCCCCCGCACCATTATGTGGTGCAACGCTCCCGGCATATCCAATCTGGCTTGTCGCGGCATGGCAGTATTTTATTGTTCAATTGTGCCTTTGTCAATAGTTATGCAACTTAAGTAACAACGTCCCTAAAGATTCACAACGTCCTCAACGTCCCCGTCGCCAACTTTGATCTATTCCGTTTGGACGTCAAACGGGATTGGATTTTTTTTGTCTGGCTCGCCAGATACAATCGGATAGAGTACAGCTGTAGGAGGGCAACCCTTTCCCGGCTCCTTTAACTTCAAACCGGCCATTGCCGTTCCTATACTAGTAATTGCACCGATTGTTTCCGGTATTTTTGTGTCGGTCTTCTGTCCAGCAGAAGTAATCATTCCGTTGTTTAGGCCTACTGATAGGTCGGCGGTTCCATATCCTGATATAAATTTCACCGCCTTCTTCTGTTCAGGTACTACCAGCACCACAGCAGTAGTCACACAATCTCTTGTAGTCGACACAAACAAGTACGGCTTTGGATCATAATAGGTAAGTCCCTCATCTCCGAAATCTAGATGGGCACATCCCGAGAAAAGTGACAAGAAGGTAATACTGACTATTGTGATTGTTTTCTTCATGACAGCCTCCTTATAAAATATAAAAATATCCAACGCACTCTACCGCTGCCCAACGCGTCAACTCACCCTTGAGGAGAACCGCCGTGGTTCTCCGAATAGGGTGGAGTTGATTGTTCGGTCCTTTGCTTCTCTTTAATGACATCGTTTGCCTTCCGAAGATACGGCTTGACCTTCTCCCACAGGTGCATTGCCGGTTGCCTGTAACCGTTCTCGTAATCACTGTACTCCCTAACAGGAATCCCGAGTGTCTGAGCGGCTTGCTCTCGGCTCATTTGATCCCTTTCACGCCACTCTTGAAGCATGTCAGGCACCGGGGACGGGGCGATGAAATCGCGATAGGGCCTTCTCCTGAAGCGGCATATCCGTATCTGCGCCCAACGCCGAACAATGGACAGAAAGAGCTGCGCGTACGAACGCCACTGCTGATGCTTCATCATCGAGTCGATCAATTTTCGGCGCTTGGTGAAGATTGAGTCGATGATTGTGGTGAGTTGCTCAGCCTGTTGTTGGACGTCATAGGAATGGAGGTTCCGGCGAAACGGCTCCTTCTCTGAGTCCTTGATATCCGTGATAACCTCATCATATAGGTCGCGAAGAGGATAAACGAGTATCCTCATCTGGAAGAGTTCCTGTTGGATGTCCGGGACTCCGACAAGCATCGCCGCAAGTCGATCGATTTCCTCAAGACAGCGGTCTGAGATGGTCCGGAACTCCTTGAAGTCATCAATAGATCGCTTGTCAACCTCCGTGCGAAACGTATCGCCTTTGGCAAAGGTTCTCTTGAGGACAAACAGGATGTTCTCGAGATTGCCGTAGACAAAGTGGCTGTAAATCTCGAACTTCGGATTGTGTTTCTGCTCTTCTGCTATAATCGGCATGAGATCGCTGATTGATGCCATTCGAAGAAACATACGTGTGACCTTGTGAAATATCTGAAAAAGATAGAAATCCACCATTGCCCGAATGGGCCTCGTTCGTACTCGACGGACAAAATAGAAAATGACGGGCACCGCAATGGAGAGAAGGAGCACCTCGATCAGAATCCCGGTTATTTCGACGAGAACGCCACGCACGTAGTCAGGCGTGTAGTGGTACTCGCCGAATTCCGTTATGAGTCGTGTGATGAACATCATGCTATAGCTTTCTGATCATGTCTGATGACCGAACATTTATTTTTATGCTTATTCTGTTATTGTAAGCATTATATAAGGATAAATTATACATGTCAACGAGCTGCTTGGTCATCAGAATCTCCAGACCACGATGATCTACACCCATGTGGCAACAAAAAATATCCTCGGCGTCAGAAGCCCTCTCGACAAATAGGTTTTATTGACATAATTCTGATTCTTTCTTGAAAAAAAAGGGGATTATTGATAATGTATTTGAAATACCGGGGGAAAGGTAATAAATATGCCCTATCAGGATATATTGTCAAGGCAGGACGATCTTGGAAAGTCGCATTATCTTCATGAGTTCCTTGTAAAAGGTGAGGATTTCGCGTTTTCCAGAAAAAAGGTCCTTCTATTTTTTGAACGTTATCAATTGGTCAGGTACTCTCATATAACCATAGCGGAAAATACTTCGCTTCCGGCTACAAGTCCGGATTTTGAAGAGAGGCTGAACAAGGCGATACTGGAAAACCGGAGGATTGTCAATAAACTGATGGAAGAATTAGGGAAAGAAGGGGTGAGCACGCTGCATGACTTGTCGGAAATGCCCCAGGGCTTCAGGACAAAGATGCTCCATGTCATCACCCATTTTCTTGACGGATTCTTCGGAATCGACACCTATTTCTATAATCTGGAAGAGGACTCGCACTGGGTTTCAGAGAAGGCACTGCAACAGATTCGGGAAACCCCGGCACGTCACTGGCTTTTGAGCGTTGATGCGGAGATTTAGGGATATGCATACCCGGCTTCAAATAGAGGTTGATTTTATAACTATATTTTATGGTATGATTTATACTTACGTATTCAATAAGGAGGGTTTAAATTGCCGGCAAAAGCAAGACCAAAGAAAAATCTGTCTGCCATGAAGAGAGCACGACAGGCCGAAAAAGGACATCTTCGCAATAAATCAGTAAAGAGCTCGGTTAAGACCGTTGTCAAGAAGGTTGAAACAGCCTTAGCTTCCAACAGTAAAGAGGCAGCCGGGAATGCGCTCCTTCATGCAATCAAGGCTATAGACAAAGCGGCATCTAAAGGCGTTATGCACAAGAATACGGCTTCAAGAAGCATATCGAGGCTTACCAAGAAGGTAAACGCAGTTAAGCCGCAGTCTGACGTTCCCGCAGCCGGAGCAGCTTAACCAACAGATATTCCAGCGGGAAATTTCTCCCGGAGCTTTTGATGTCGGTATCAACAGTATTCAAAAGCTCAAAGATATGAAGGAAAGAGTTGTTTTCTGCCGCGTCCAGGCTCGCGTGAAGTTCACGACCATACTGCCAGTTGAGCGCTCCAATAAGAGAATAATCATCCGACGTCTCTTTCAGAGTTTTATATATCCTGAAAACCTTTTCGGCGTTTTTTGCCTTAAGGGCGCTCACGAGGTCGAAGACATTGTAGAGTCTTCCCCCCGTAACGATATCCGCTATATCATTTATGTCGATCCTCTTTTTGCCGATCATTGAAATCTTTTCGATTTCAGAGGAAAGGAGTCCGAGGTCGGTACCTGTATTGCCTATCAAAAAGTTCGTTGCTCCGTCGGTAATCTCAAAACCCTTCATCAGCGCACGCTGTTTTACCCAAAAGGGGACCTCCGATTCTCTGATGTCGAGGGGTATCTGCTTCGGCAGATCGAATTTCGCCTTCCCGTCTTTTTTGAATGCCCCGTTATGTAACATCACAAAAATCGAGTTCGGCGCCGGAGACGAGACGTAATCATGGATTTTTTCGAGGTCTTTCTTGGATAGCTTCTGAATATTTCCGATCAGGACCGTAAAACGCCTCCCGCTGAAAAAAGAAACGGTATTCATCACATCCAGCATCTGCTGCACGGAAAAGGCGTCGTCAGTGGAAGCAAGATCGAATATATGAAGGTTGAAATCACGGTCGGGTTCCGGCACAATGCTCTTGACAGCGCTTAGAGCTTCTCTAAGGATGAACGGGTCCGATGCATAGAAAAGATAAACCGGCGCCGGAAGACCCTTTTCTATCTCATTAAGGAACGCCTGGTAGCTCATCGGTAAAGTAAGGTTGCGACAATCTCCGCTGCCATGTCTTTCAAGGCCCTTTCCGAGGCCTGTTCTTTATACGCGATCAACTCGTTCAACTTCCCTGAACCATAGAAAGAGACAATGAACGGGGAGCCGATATTTTTGAACTCTTTGATTTTTCCCGCAGGGTCAACAAGCCTGAAATCCCCTTTAATTGTAACTTCATATTCGGAAGCAACCTCTGATTTTTCCGAAAGCACCCGCAATTCAAATTTATGAATGACCCCTTCAAGTTTATAACCTGCATTATTTTGAACGGTGATCCCCTGTTTCAGAAACTCCCCGGTTAAAGACCGGTTCAGCCCGTCCTGCAGCTTTGGCTCAAGTGTTTTATTTTCAATCGTGCCGATCCGTATAGCATCAAAAGGAAGCGAGGCTTTGGTATGGAGGGAATAGCCGCAACCCAACAAAACAAGGAGTAAACTACAGGACAGAACAAGCAATATATAATATAACTTTTGAATTTTCATCTAATCCCCGATTACTATATTAACTAATTTTCCTTTGACTACAATAACCTTTTTAATAGCTTTATCGCCAATAATTTCTTTGATCCTCGGATCATCCATCGCAAGCTTTTTCATCTCATCATCGGGCGTGCCTGCCGAAATCATGACCCTGGCTCTCAGCTTGCCGTTGACCTGCACGACCATTTCTATTGCTTCTTCCTTTGCAGCCTCTTCATCCCATTTAGGCCACGATTGTTCTAAGACACTCGGTTTATTTCCAGCGGCCTCCCATAATTCTTCGGCTATATGGGGTGAAAAGGGAGAAAGCAGCAATATAAGGTTTTCAATGGAAAATTTCAGGACTGACAGGTCTTCATCGGAAGCCGGTTCAAATGCGGTTATTTCATTTGCGAGTTCCATCAAGGCGGATATAGCGGTGTTAAAATGGTATTCCCGCTCTATGTCAGTCGTGACTTTCCTGATCGTCTGATGAGTTTTGCGGTAAAGGCCTGCGGCGCTCTGCCGGAGATTTGAGATGTCGTTTATTTTACATTTTATATTTTCTCGCCTTGGGCGACTCGCCGAGGCGAGAATTTTGAGCCGGTTTTTATATGCAATCCCCCACAGCCTGTTTAAAAACCTGTAAGCGCCCTCGACACCCTTATCCGACCAGTCGAGATCTTTCTCGGGAGGAGCGGCAAAAAGAGAAAACAACCTTGATGTGTCGGCGCCGTACTTTTCAATGAGATAATTCGGATCGACGACATTGCCCTTTGATTTGGACATCTTTGAGCCGTCTTTTATGACCATGCCCTGGGTAAGAAGGTTCCGAAACGGTTCGCTGATATCAATGAGTCCGAGATCGCGGACAATCCTTGTGAAGAACCTTGCATAGAGGAGGTGGAGTACTGCATGTTCAACCCCGCCGACATACTGGTCCACTGGCATCCAGTATTTTAGTTCGGATTCGGAAGACCGGAGCGCCGATACCAAATCCATATCGCCCTTCCTGAAACAGTACCTGATAAAATACCACGAAGAGTCTACAAAGGTATCCATGGTGTCAGTTTCGCGTTTTGCCTTTGCCCCGCATTTCGGGCAGGCTGCATACAGAAAAGCCCCGGATTCAAGGAGCGGCGAACTGCCCTTTCCTGTGAGCTTCACATCTTCCGGAAGGATAACGGGCAGGTCTTTTTCCGGGACCGGGACCGCGCCGCAGGTATCGCAGTAGATTATCGGGATAGGCGTACCCCAGTATCTCTGGCGCGAGATGCCCCAGTCACGCAGTTTATAATTGATAGTTGCTTTGCCGAGTCCCTTTTCTTCTATATATTTCATGATCTCTCTTTTGGCAACGTCGCTTTTCAGTCCGCTGAATTGGCCTGAATCAACAAGTATCCCCTCGTCTTCATAAGCTTCTTCCATAATTTTGCATTTTGCATTTTGCATTTTGCATTCTTCTTCGGAAACAATAACCTCTTTTATCGGTATCTCATATTTATTTGCAAACTCGAAGTCCCTCTGGTCATGGGCAGGCACGGACATGATGGCGCCTGTTCCGTATTCCATGAGGACAAAATTAGCGACATACACCGGCGCCTTATCTCCGTTCAGCGGATTAACGGCATAACGGCCTGTAAAGAGCCCGAGCTTTTCGGTTTCCTTGCCGAATTTAAACTTTAAGGCCTCAAGTTTGCTTTTGTCCGGTACCAGTTTTTCAGTAAGGGGATGTTCAGGTGCAATGCACATGAAGGTGACCCCAAAGAGGGTATCAGGCCTGGTTGTAAAAATTCTGAGGTTTTCATTCATCCCATCGATCGGGAAATCAACCTCTACGCCCTCGCCTTTACCGATCCAGTTTTTCTGCATAAGGACGACCTTTTCAGGCCATCCCTTAAGTTCATCACAGGCTTGAAGAAGTTCTTCCGCATAGTGAGTGATCCTGAAAAACCATTGTTCGAGCTTCTTTTGTATAACGGCGCTGTCGCACCGCCAGCACTTCTCATCTATCACCTGCTCATTGGCAAGGACGGTGGCGCAGGAAGGACACCAGTTTACAAAGGAAAATTTCCTGTATGCAAGTCCCTTTTCAAGCATTTTGATGAAAAACCACTGGTTCCATCTATAATACTCAGGTTTACAGGTGGTGACTTCCCGGTCCCAGTCATAGCTGAGTCCCATCCTGTTAAGCTGCTTCTTCATATTTTCGATGTTTTTGTGCGTCCATTTGGAAGGGTGCACGCCGTGTTTTATGGCGGCATTTTCAGCAGGAAGGCCGAAGGAATCCCAACCCATGGGATGAAGGACATTGTAACCGCGCATTCTCTTGTACCGCGCAATCACATCTCCGATGGAATAGTTCCTGACATGTCCCATGTGAATCTCCCCGGACGGATAGGGGAACATCTCAAGGCAGTAAAAACCCTCCCGGGTGGAAGCAGTCTCCGTTGCATGGAGCTTCCTGTCCGCCCAGTATTTCTGCCATTTCAGTTCAACCGTCTGAGGATTATATTTTTCTTCCAACCGCAGCTACCTCCTGCCTTTCATGTTATACAACCGATAGTTACTTCTATGCGTATCAAAGAGCGTCTTTAGCCGTAGCCTTGATGACCTCCTTGATATTCTTGTCGAGAAACTCGGGTATGTAAGGAATATCGAGATTCAGAAATCCGGAGGTGATGACGGAGACGGCGTCCTCTTTTGAGATTCCCCGCGACATCAGATACTCGACCTGCTCTTCCGCAATCGGTCCGATAGAGGCTTCATGCGAAAGTTCCGCTTTCATTGCGCCTTCGGATACAAGCTCCGGGATTGCGAATATCTTTCCCTTTTGGGAAAACACGATCCCTCTGCAGTCAAGGTGGGCAAGGCAATACCCTTTTGTTTTTGCTATCAGGTCTCCTCTTGAATAAATGACGCTTTCATCGGCGGCTATAGTCCTGGCAATGGATTCGCCTCTTGTATCCTCGCCTTCAAGAATGATCCTTGAGCCGAGATCGATGTATGAGTCCTTCAGTCCATAGACAACCGTATTGAATTTTGCAGAGGCCCGGTCTCCTTTTAAATGGGCAACAGGGAAAGACTGGATAGATTTAACCGGTTTCATAAGCACGTAGTTATTAATAAAGGATCCGTCTTCCTCGACAACGATCTTTGTCCTTGGCCGCACATGGAAATTTTCGGCCCAATTATGGATCATAGTAAAAAAGAGTTTTCCGCCTTTCTTTACATAGAACTCGGAGATGCCGAGGTGGATACCTTCCGCATCGTTTTTCGACAAAGTGCATCCGGTAATAACCTGCAGTTCAGCTCCCTCTTCCACAATGATGATATTGTGAACATTCTGGCTGACATAATTTTCAGCCACCAGAAGGCATGACTGCACCGGATAC
This sequence comes from Thermodesulfovibrionales bacterium, assembly GCA_041658585.1. Lineage (GTDB taxonomy): Bacteria > Nitrospirota > Thermodesulfovibrionia > Thermodesulfovibrionales > SM23-35 > DYFC01. The sequence continues at coordinate 29,347 of JBAZZX010000005.1, read as the reverse complement.
TGCGGTTTCTGGTTGGGGAACACCCTTATGAAATAGCCGTGGGTCATGTTCAGGGCTGCTTGCGCGGTATATTTATCCTGGTCAACAGGAACGGCCTTCCAGTAATAATCCTCCATCCAGTCGTATTTATTCAAGGCGTCGGTAGTGCTCATTATTTCGAGCTGCCCTTCATAAGACTTGCTCAGACTTTCATAAACAACCGATTGGTCGATCTGCATATAAGAACCTGCCCTCTGTTCTTCCTTCAGATTGATACCGGTCACAATGGCGGCTTCCTGCGCCTGCCTGGAGAGGTCTTCGAGGCTCTCTATCTTCCCCCGTTCGATATGCTGCGTGTATTTTGAAATGTCAATGTCGGGACCGTAGAGGGCTTTTTTATCAACAGCCTTGAGCGCCTTCTCCTCTATTTCCCTGAGATATGATTGACTTATCGGCATTCCGCACACCTCCTGTATCCGTACTTTTTTATCTCGGATAGGATGTCCCTTGGATTGCCCCTGCAGAGCAGATTCCCGTCAAATATTATAAAGCCCTTGTCCGCATTCACAAAATCGAGGATATACCCCGTATGTGTGATTATTATGGCGCCTCTTTTTTGGTCTTTTACCTTGTCTTTCCCTAAAAGGGCATTAATGGCCTCGCCGACCAGGGCAATATTTTCGATGTCAACGCCGGATTCCGGTTCATCAATAAGCACAAGGTCGGGCCGCTGGACCATCAACTGAAGCAACTCCGACCGCTTCATCTCACCCCCGGAAAAGCCGTCGTTAAGCCCTCTTTCAAGGTGTTCCGAAAGATTCAGCTTTTCGATATTCTCCTTGAGGCGCTCCTTGTCCGTGCCGTTGTTCTTTATTATTTCTAGCATCTTTTTCAGACTGACGCCCTTTACCGTCGGGGGTCTCTGAAAAGAAATACCAAGGCCGAGCTTGGCCCTTTCATACAAGTCCTTGCCGGTTATATCTTCTCCCTTGAAATAAATCTTCCCCTGTTCGATCCTGTATTTGGGGAACCCCATCAGTGTCATCATAAAAGTTGTTTTTCCGGCCCCGTTCGGTCCGAAGAGCACATTTATTTCGCCGTAATGCATAGAAAAATTTACGCCTTTAAGCACCTGTCTGTCTCCTACGGAGACCCAAAGGTCCTCTGTTTTCAGCATCTCCTGCATTAACTAAACCCCCTTTCAATAAGGTCGATCTGTATTATATGATTAAAATAACGCATTAATAAAGCCCTTAGCCCTGATTATTCATAAAACTGCAACAGCAACCGAGGATAGAGTATTTGAGCGGTTTTTTTGCCGATAGTCAAATTATAGTATGTGAAAATAGAGAGGCAAAAGCCTCGCAGGGAGGAACGACCGAGAATGTCCGCCTCAGGCGGATTCGCCGAGGAGAAAGCGAAAATATTCTATCCTCGGTTCAATCAGAAAAATTTGTGAATAATTTGGGTTAGAATTTAAGCAGTAACATTTAGGGTATTGACAAATTCCGCCGGCTTTTTGTATGGTATGAAAAGATAAATCTTCGATTAGTAATCGTATAAACCTTCCTGGATAGGGCTAAGTCCTACCGGGTTACAAAAAACCACCGAGAAGAAAATCCTGATAGGAGTTTACAATGGATAGCCCAAAAAAAAGTATTATGACTGAGAATATGCCCATTTCCGCGCTCAAGGAAAGGACTATTGATGAACTGACCGAATTTGCAAGAGATCTCAATGTGGAAGGCGCCGCCGGCCTGAGGAAACAGGACCTCATCTTTGCAATCCTGCAGGCCCAGACGGAAAAGACGGGGTATGTGTTTTCCGCGGGAGTGCTCGAAATCCTTCCCGACGGATTCGGATTTCTGAGGTCTCCGGACTACAGCTACCTCCCCGGGCCTGACGATATATACGTATCTCCATCACAAATCCGGAGATTCACCCTTAGAACCGGCGACCTTGTCTCCGGTCAGATCAGGCCTCCAAAAGAGAGTGAGCGGTATTTTGCCCTCCTGAAAGTCGAGGCGATAAACCATGAGTCGCCTGAAGATAATGTAAACAGGCCGTTATTCGATAACCTCATCCCGTACTACCCGACTGAAAAAATGAAGCTTGAATATGACCAGCACGATTTTTCGACAAGGGTCATGGACCTTACGTCGCCGATCGGTATGGGACAGAGGGGTATGATCGTTGCAGCTCCGAGAACCGGAAAAACCATGCTCCTGCAATCTATAGCCAAGGCGATCAAGAAAAACCATCGTGATATTCACCTCATGATATTGCTGATCGATGAAAGGCCTGAAGAGGTGACCGACTGGAAAAGACAGGTGCCGGCAGCCGAGATAATAAGTTCGACATTCGACGAGCCGCCGCAGAGACACTGTCAGGTATCCGAAATGGTCATTGAAAGGGCCAAACGCCTTGTAGAATGCAAACGCAATGTTGTAATCCTTCTTGATAGTATAACGAGGCTTGCAAGGGCTTATAACGCAGTTATACCTGCAAGCGGCAAGGTACTCTCAGGAGGACTTGATTCAAACGCCCTCCAGAGGCCGAAAAGATTTTTCGGCACTGCAAGAAATATAGAAACCGGCGGAAGCCTTACCATATTAGCGACAGCCCTGGTTGACACCGGCAGCAGAATGGATGACGTTATCTTTGAAGAGTTCAAGGGGACCGGCAATATGGAACTCCACCTCGACAGGAAGCTTGTAGACAAGAGGATATTCCCGAGCATAGACATCAATGCCTCGGGCACAAGGAAAGAAGAGCTTCTTGTGGACAAAGAAGTCCTCAACAAGATGTGGATCCTGAGAAAGGTATTGACCCCGCTGAGCACGGTTGAAAGTATGGAGTTCCTTCTCGGCAAACTTATGGGCACAAAGAGCAATAAAGACTTTCTTGAGAAGATGAACAAATAGGATAACAGTGTTGTCAGGCAATCCCGAAATCTTTCGGAGCTGACCCGCTTTTTTTCTTCTCTTGAATGAAAATGAATCTTGAAGACGATCATTACTGCTTTGTCTGCGGAGAAGAAAACCCCTCGGGTCTTCACCTCAAATTCTCAGTCAATAAAGGAAAGATACAAACAGAGTTTGTCCCCCGGAAAATCCACCAGGGTTATAAAAACATCGTCCATGGCGGCATAATCTCGACCCTTCTTGACGAAGCTATGGTGAAAGCCGCTTTGATGCAGGAGATGCCTGCGGTCACGGCGGAAATCACCGTTCGATTCAGGGCCCCGCTTATGGCAGGAGAGAAGGTAATTGTCGAAGCGGAGATAAAGAAGATGAACAAAAAAATAATCGAAACCTCGGCGGTCATGAAAAAGGAAGATGATACCCTAATCGCTGAGGCACACGCAAAACTCCTCAGATATGAATAGAAGCAATAAAGGCGTGGGAATGCGGAATTGAAGCGCTCACTTATTCTTCTCTTTTTTATGATCTTTTTTCTCTTCATCTTCAGGAGAATAGGTTTTATACGAGTATTCCCTTATCATGCGTTTAATTCTCTTTTTGTCACGGGCGAGTTCACGGTTGGCAAGGATGCCGCTGATTATTATGATAATAAAAATGATGATAAGGTATTTTATTTAGTCTGATTCTTTCCCCGTTTTCCTTTTATTTTACTCATGCATCATTTGAAAAGAAGTTTAGTAAAGAGTCGTGAGAAAGTCAAAAGGCAAGCAAGCTTCAAGGCTATTGTCTTCTTCATCCGGGAGATCAAGCCGAGGATTATGAAATAGCGTCAGCCTCTCTCCGATTACTTTTGTAAAAAGAGATTCGTAGAACAACTAAATTCAGGGCTATTGCTTTGCTTCTCGACTGCGCCTGCAAGTGCGCGTCCTCCGGATGCGATCAGAAATAATTATTTCCGTTTAAACTATCGATATCCTAAGAAATTTCCTTCAACAAAACTCCTTCATCAAATGTTCATGACAGTTGCTTCTGATAAAGAGTTACTTTACTTCCATAACAAACACTTATCAGGAGACCTACGATTAACGATTTAGAGTACGACTGAACACGTTACGTGAAGAGCGAGCGGGGAGAAAAATTGTAACTTTCCCCGCTTTGTTTATAGACCGCTAAGGTATTCTCGATACTGCCATGTTATTATTTTCATTTGTTTCAGCAATCTGGTTACCTGAGTCAATCACAGCGATGATATACTTATGGGAAAGAGATGTCAAAGAATTATACGTGAAGGAAAGATTTGTTGACCTACCTGCCTTCAGACTACCAACAGAAACTATTCTAAGAACACGAGATGTATTTATGCCATCGTTAGAAAGATAGAATGTTACATTAAATTTTCTTGCATTAACATTTCCTGCGTTAGTCACCTGCAGAGTTCCAGTGATATGTCTTCCTCTTAATCTCGACATAAGTGAAAGCCACTTCCCTGACAAATCAGGCATCTGGGCTTGAGTTATTGTCCACGTGTAGCTTGCCGGAAATGGTTCAGTATTTCCTGCGGCATCCGTTGCCCCAACATAGAATGTATGACTGCCCACAGAAAGGTTTGTATAGGCCTTAGGGCTGGTACACGGCTGATATCCCCCATTGTCTATTTGACACCGGAAGGTTGAATTATTGTCTGTCGATGAGAAGCCAAAACTTGCAGAAGTTGAATTTGATGGATTGCTGGGTGCACTGGTAATCGCGGTATCAGGAGCAACAGTGTCAACGACTATAATTGCTCCCATTTGGCCAGATACATTCCCGGCTTCATCAGCAGCCGTAACAGTTATCAAATTATTACCTTCAGCCATATTGGTCAACGCCACTGACCACGTAGTCTGTGTTGGGTAATCAACTGGGCCTACATCTGCTGTCGGGCAGAAAACGGTCACTTCTGCCGTTGCCTCCACTGTTCCGGTCAATACCTGGCTATTCTGATTCGTAGGGCTTGTGACAGCATCTATGGAGAGAGAAGGTGGAGTTGTATCATAGATGATGTTCCTCTGGACGGTTGTCTCGTTACCCAGCTCATCGGTTGCCGTCACATAGATCTGATACGTCTTTTCTATTGTAAAGGTGATAAGTTGTTCAAATGAGCCGTTTGTTACAGCCGGAGTAAATGCTTCTTGATCCTGAGTCACTTTTACAGTGGTTGTCGTAATATCGCTTACAGTTCCTTTGATCAGCATACTACTCTGATTTGTCTTACCATCCTGACTCGGCTCAGTAATCGATAGTGCGGGGCTGTGGTCGTCATAGGTCACCGTCCTCTTCAATGACGAATTGTTACCTGCAAGGTCTGTTGCAATAACTTCTATGGTATTAATTCCATATGTCAATGGAACAGTTAAAGTAAAGTTATTACCATTCATTTGAGCAGGCAAAGGATCGTAATCGTTAACTTTTACAGTAACCATAGAGCTTTCATCAACAGTGCCTGAGACTTCAATCGTTGATTGCTTCGTCTTGCTATTGTCAGCAGGTGTTGTTATTTCGATATAGGGAGCAGTCGGATCAAAATTGATTGTCCTTGTGTCGGTTGTCTGTAGACCAGCAAGGTCTGAGGCAATCGTGTTTATCTCATTAGGACCTACAATTAAAGTGAGCGCATGACTGAATGTACCATCAGGATTTAATATTACGGGGGTTCCGTTAATAGTCAGCGTCAGCGACTCAATCCCCATATTGTCCGTAGCCGTTCCCGAAATATTCAATGTTTCATTATTGGTCCAGCTTCCGTCTGAAAGCGCAGATATGGTTAAATCAGGAGCTTCTGTGTCACTGAATGATGCAGTAACACCCTTTGCACCATCCATGGTTATAGTACATGTACCCGTACCATTACATAGACTTGTCCAGCCAGTAAATGCTGATCCTGCATCTGCTTCTGCTGTGAGAGTGACCTGAGTGTTAACAGCGTAGGAACCCGAGCATGTATTACCGTTGCAGGTCAATTTGCCTTTATCATCAGTGACATTTCCACTTCCCGTTCCTGACTTAGTAACGGTTAAAAGATATTCGGTGTAACTGAATGTTACGGTCACATTCTTATCGATGTTCATAGTTACTGTACATTGATTTCCGTTGGTGGAGTTGCAACCAGTCCATGCAACGATTGAACCTTCACCGGGAGTAGCTGTGATGACAACCTGCGTGTTGTAGCTGTATGTTCCAGAGCAAATATCTCCATTGCAGGCCAATCCTGTTGCTGATACGCTTCCATTGCCTGATTTTGTTACTGAGAGAGCAAAAGTTGCTTTTGGTGTCACTGTTATTTCAGCTGATTTTGGACTCTCAACTCCAACAGAATTTAATGAACTAATGGCAATATAATATGTAGTCCCATTTGAAAGGCCTGTCAATGTATCTGAGGTGACGATGCCGACTATCTTGGATTTATTGTAATTGTTCGATGATGTGCCGTAGTAAATCTTGTATCCACCAATATATGGCTCTGTATTGGCATTCCAAGTGAGATAGACTGAATTATAACTTGCAGTTCCTGAAAGACTTGTGGGTATTGCAGTTTGTCCAATGGTCATACCTGTCCAAGGGTAATAATTCACATGGTCACTGACTTTGTCACCTAAACCGGTTGGATTATATAATCCGCCACTTAATCTATCATCGGAGCTGTCGAGAGGACCAGATGGGTGTCCCCAGTTGTTGTTGGTGGCGTCGAGCACCATGCTGCCGGAGTAGTAAAGCCCGAAGGAAGTATTTCCACTTATCGTATTGCCCCGATACATTCCTCCATCGCTATGTGAATAAATAAATATTCCGTACCTGTTATTAGAAAGCATACTCCCTGTAACAGTCGGCATAGAATGTCCCCATACCGACCCATAGTCGACTAATATCCCATACCCGTGACTACTGTTTGTAAACCCGCTGATAGAACAACCTGAAATTACCGGCGACGAACTATTTCTCATCCATACACCGGCAAGTGCACTGCTGTTCCCAATAGTGCAATTTATAATCGTTGGCGATGCATTCCAGATGTAAATTACACCTGTGTGGGGTGGCTCATCGGACGCATAAGGATGAGCTCCGTTAGCATGCTCTATTGTGCAATTCTCAAGTCGACTACCACTTGCCCCAGTATCCCTAAAGCGTATCCCCGTCCATTCATTCCCTCCGTCCGCCCAAGTGAAGGTTACGCCGGTTGCAGTCAACGTGCCTTGCACGTTAATCTCTACACCGCCGCCCAATTCAACTTTCACCCCCGGTTCGATAGTAAGGGTCACCCCTTCAGGAATGTTAAAACTACCTTTTACTAAATGATGACCTTCTGCAGCCGTCCATGTTGTGTCTGTTGAAAGTGTTCCGCCATTGAAAATGACACCGTCAAGATGCGCATTTCCAACGGATACAGTAAGCTGAGAGCTGTCTGATCTTCCCCCTGAAGAATGGATGGTCAAATGCACAGTATAGAAACCTTTTGCAGAGTATGCATGAGTAACAATTGGAGAAGATGTTGTGTCCGAAGCACCGTCACCAAAAGACCATTCATAGGAAGTAATCGTATCTTTGTATGCGGTACTTTGAGAGGCGTTAAACTGTATTGTAAGGTTGGGAGCAGCGCTTTGAGGGTTTGCTGAAAAAGAAGCGATGATATAAGGATCGTCATCCCCAACTTGCAAACTAACAGCTTTAAAGATGATATAGCCGGAGGGGTTACCGAAAATATACGTGTACGCCTGATCGGAAACTTGTCTAATGATGTCGAGCATTTTCCATAACGATAAAGCAGCTTTAATATCATCAAGCCCTAATTGCAATCCTGCCTTTACATATATCGGCTGAAGAACTTCAGGTTGAAACAATGCCAGTTCGACCAAACTTTTCGTTCCGCTTATAATATTTCCCTGTACGAAAATCGTGTCGGCAATATCAGCCAATTCCTGAGTATTTTCTATATATTCAAGCATATCTGACAAAGTGGTAAGAGAAAGCGCATCGGCGGGGACAGGCGCTGCGGTTAATACAATTTGCGCCAGATTGAAAAATGACGCCTCTGGGCCGCTATTAAGCGTTGGGTCAACTCCGATATTAATTGTTGTCTCATTATCAAAACGCAAATTATATTTCGCGGTTGCAAAACCAGGTTCCCATGGGATTGTTGAAGAAACCGGCCCAAGGAAACCGAAATTTGCATATAGACTTTCTGGGTCAATTGAAACATCATGGGGATTTTGGATAAGAAGCTTAGTCCAAAAAAACTTCGGGTTACTTACTGTAACTTCTGCCTCTAAATAAGTGTCATGCTTTTGATACCAGTTGACTTGCCCCACTACAGCGCCGTTCCAAATGCTATTATCAACAATCACTGCATCTGGAACATCTGCATACAAGTTAAGGGGAATGAAACAGAAAAGGAATAAAAAGGCTCCTAATAATGACGAGAATGGGGAATGCAAAGATTTGCACCAGAAATTTGATCGAGATGACCTATAAAATGAAGCCTGTTTCCTTACCCCCAAAACGCTCCCCCCTTTACATGATGCAGGATGCATTTATGTATACAGAATAAAATGGAGCAGATGTCCTGCCTTTGTCTACCTTTTTCAAAGCTTCGGCTTTGCTGGGAGACTATTATAATTGAAAAATTATAGTTAAAATCTTCAGATTAGTCAACGAATATCATTTCGAGTAGATTCTTACGTGAGGCAACGGTGAAAAAATTACAAAAATTGCGAAAATTTCTTGACACCATTTACTGAAACAGCAGGGTGTGGCATATCATTCATAAACAACATAAATCGGAAAATGTCGAAATGCGCACTCCTATGTGAACAGCGCGAACAGCCAGCTTCCACTGATTATCTGTTATGCAAAGAAATAAAGAGAGCAATTTGATGCAGCAAGAACATTTGCTTCTGTGAGGAATGATTGGAAGGAGAACAGAGATTAGACCCGTTTGTTTCAATTTCGCAAGAAAAAAATATTCTTATGGCTTTGAAGTTAAGAATGTCTTTTTCAGCATTTAGGTAGATTTACAACAATAATATGCCTCTGCACATCGGATAAAGGCAATTTGAACCGCAGGACCTCGTATTTTATTTCTCTTAGTTCCCTGACTTCCTCTTCCGCTTTAGGCCCTTTGCTGAGAACAAGTATCCCGTCCTGCCGGACAATATGCGACGCCTTTTTTATAAACTCCCGGACATCAAATAATGCCCTTGTGACTGCCGCATCAACAGGAGAGGGTATCTCATTGGATACCTTTGTGTCTTCTATTCTCTTTTCTATGACATGAATATCATTCAGATGCAGATGTCTTGTGATATGTCTGAGGAAGGCGGTTTTTTTCCCCGTAGGCTCGATGAGATACATTTCGATTTCCGGACGCATAATCTTGACCGGTATTCCCGGAAACCCTGCGCCGCTTCCGATATCTGCGACCTTTAGCAGACCATCCGGCAGGGCTTTCAGATAAAGCAGCGAGTCAAGGAAATGCTTGATGATAATATCTTCATCGGTTTTAAGGCCGGTAAGATTATATGCCTTGTTCCATTTCTTCAGTTCGGATAGATAGCTCATGAAGGCATTGCCCCGTTCTTCCGTAAATGTAATCCCCAGCTCGGAAAAGCCTTTTATTAAAAGTTCGACTGGTTGCAGGTTGCGCATGTTTTTATAATATGGATAATAAGCCGATAAGGCAAGAAGCTTAACGGACTGGTAGACCAATGATAATGTTGTTATGTATAATACGTGTAGAAATTTCAATGGAGAATGGATTTTAAAATTATGAACAAACTTATGAAGATTAGTTCTCAAATATTATTCATTGTGCTGATATTGTTTTCTTTCTCCTGCGGCGGCAAAGATGTCAAGAAGACTTCCGAGGAGTCGAGACTGGCGCAGGAGGCTTTCCGGCTTGCGGAGACTCTTAAAAGCGCCTATGAACAGAATGACCGCTCAACCCTTGAAGAGAATTCAACAAAGGAGGGTTACAGGGAGCTAATAGGCGCCATAAAGAAATTTGACCGGGCAGACCTCGCATTTACGCCGACATGGTTGGAAATAAAAGATCCTGCCGTATTCCTGACGATTTCCTGGAAAGGCACATGGACCGTCAAAGGCAAAGCAACGGAGGAAAGAGGTCTGGCCATATTTGTATTCGAAGGAAAACCTCTGCAGCTCGCGCGCATACAAAGAGAAAACCCCTTTAAACAGCCCGAATAGCACAGTTGTCCTACTCTGTGTTTTATAAAATATGCCACTAAATGGTGCTCCGGAACACTCAGACAATATGAATCAATTGTGATACAATTTCCCTATGGAAATACAAAAGAGAAAACTTGGAAAGACCAAGGTTGACGTGACATTACTCGGCCTTGGCGGCGAAGGCGTCCTTAGAACATTTGGACATGATGATGAAGCCTGTGCGCTGATCAACAGGGCGCTTGATCTCGGCATAAATTATTTCGAGTCTGCACGCGCATACTCCGGAAGCGAGTCATATTATGGCAAGGCTCTGCGTGAGAGGAGAAAAAAGATTTTTCTCACAAGCAAATCCCATGCGCGAGACAGGAAGGGAGCGCTCGAACATCTTCAGGAAACCCTGAAGAACATGAAGACCGATCACCTTGATCTATGGCAGATGCATGATATAAGGACGGATGATGATGTAAAAGAGATTTTTGGACCGGGAGGCGCGATTGAGGCATTTGCAGAGGCGAAGCAAAAGGGATTGACACGATTCATCGGAGTAACAGGGCACCACAACCCGGAGATACTGAAAAAGTGCATCAGCCTGTTCGATTTTGATACAGTCCTGCTGCCGGTTAATCCTGCCGAGCCACACTATAAGAGCTTTCTTGATGAAGTTGTACCATTTGCCAAACAAAAGAGTATGGGAGTAATCGGCATGAAGGTCTATTTCAGGGGATTTGCAGCCAGGATTCCGTGGTTTAAGTCTATGGAGCCCTTTCTTCACTTTGCCCTTTCACAGCCGGTCTCAACCGTGGTCATTGGATGCGACAGTGTCCGTCAGCTTGAAGAAAATGTGGCGTTTACTATGAAGTTCAGTCAGATGCCGAATGCAGAGATGAGGGATCTCATCGAGAAAGTCAGGCCCTTTTCACGTCAACTTATGTACTACAAGCCCTGAAACTCAAAACAACTCTTACAGCCCTCAGACTTGCACGGTTCTTCGGAACATCCTCGGAGTTCTGGATTGGGTTGTAGTCTCAATACGACCTTGATGTTACTGCCGATGCACTCGGCGAGCGCCTTGAGAAAGAAGTGAGGGTATATTCACAGGTTGCATATAATACAGTGACTAATGTTTGGTTCACCTGCAAACACGCAAGGCCGTTACATGACAAGGTATGATTATTTTCATCCGAACTATTGTGTTTCTTTGACACCGCAGAATAGAAATCGATGGGAAGTCTTTGTGCGTTGTCCTTCCGGAACAAAGAAGCAACTAAATTTCATGACCCAAACTTACAGCAGCTAACGATTTGCAATAAACAAGTCTGACCCTCGTCCCTGTTCTACCAATATGTCTGTCAAGGTTATTCATTGTTAGCAACTACGTACCTAAAGAAACTAAAGAAAGAATAGTATGATCTCTTCCAAACCAGTGATGCAGGAGTTCCCTCGTCGTGTCAGACGCCCCGGGATAATCGGTTTCTCTCCACTCCGTAACGTATCTTCTTAGGTTCTGAGCGATAATAATATCACTGGTTCTGCGGCCTTTAACTTTCTTTGCCGGATCTCCCTCTTTCTCCGCCCTGACTCTGTGATGCGTAGGCATTTCATGAGGGAGATATAACGGCTCAAGGGCTGATAAATTTATGATAGGGCTGGGCATAGATTATTGACTAAATAACCACAGGCTTTATTTTTTGTTTGTCTAATTCTTTCCTGGTTCCATAATAGAGAAACGGTAGTTTGCTCATTGCAAGCTCAACAGTTTTCAGCATTTCCTTTTTTGTCGGTATATTTACAAAATTGCCATTCTTATCCAAATGAAACTCTCCGACAATAATTATCCCCCTTTCTGTCTTGCAAAGCACGGGCACTTTCCAGAAATTTTCGGCAATGTCATATCTCGGTGTACCGGCTGTAGTCATATGCCCGATATTTTCGTAAAGGTACTTTCTCACTTTTTCGTAGATTTCCATATCTTTACCCCCTTAAAAGAAAATTTCCCCCAGGCTTTAAAAAATTCTTTGACGTCTCTTGATAAATCCTTATCAAGATCCGGATCGTTATAATATATCTTATCCTTTGCAATCCCTGTTATAACAACAAAATGACCGAATCCTTCCAACCCTCCATACAAAACAGCAGGGTCTATTAAGGCAATCAAAGGGCGGTTCTTTTCAATCTCTTTTTTAAGAAACTGAACATTGATCCTTTCGACCTCCTCTGACATAAAACCGAATCCTTCAATGCACGCAACAAGTTCGCTGGATGTATTACCAAGCCATCCTGTTTCGCATACCTCCTCAAGTTCAAATTCCCTGACTTCTTTCCCGTGGAATTGGAACACCATTCTCACACAGGCTACTCCGCAAGTAGTGTTTTTCTCCTGCTTATAATACGGAATATCTATCTTCATTTTTTAAGGTCTGTCCTGCACACCAATTATCAGGTGTCCGCCTTCCATTTTCGCAATAGCAGAAACATACGAAATAATGTCATCTCCCTTACTTCCCGAGACTGAGTGTGTAAGATTCTTACACTCCTTCCACTCACATGCTTTGTTCTCGAAGGGATAATGCTGCCGCAAAAAATCTCTAAGTTCATTTTCTGTCATGCTTCCCCTCTCACGCCTATCTTGCCCTTGAAGTCTTTGAGCAGGCTTGCCATAACAAGCCTGTTGTCGCCCCAGATAAGCATATTCCTGAAATCGTCGTGGATTCTCCGGGCCATAATCGGCGCTGTTATCAGGCATGACAAATTATAGCAAATAAATTAACAATTGGAGAAAGAAATAGTTGAGGGTCAAGTTGAAATACACACAAGTTAGGAAATGAGTATTTTACATTCAAATCTAATAATGATTACGAGTGTGTTGTAAAAGCAATAACGAAGTGGTAATATTGTATAAATATGGAATCGGCGATAAAAGACAGTCCCTCTCTGCCCTTCTTTTATTACCTTGGCAAAAAGACTATGAATGTCATAAACAACCTTGGCGCCGTAGCCATCTTTTTTACGCTTGCCTTTCTGAAGATCTTTCGTCGCAAACAGCTCCGGGAGATTATTCAGCAGGTCTTTTACATTGGCGCAAAGTCATCGAATATCGTTACGCTGGTCGGCCTCTTTACCGGCATGGTGCTCGGTCTTCAGCTTTTCTATACCCTTAACAAATTCGGTTCTCAGGGGGTCCTCGGTTCAGTCGTTGCGCTCACACTCATCAGGGAACTGGGGCCTGTCCTTACTGCAATCATGATAACCGCACGTGCAGGCTCTGCAATGACCGCAGAGATCGGGAACCTCCGCATCTCCGAGCAGATAGACGCCCTCTATACCATGCGTATAGACCCCCAGCGGTATCTCGTCAGCCCGTGTATTGCAGCCTCAATTATCAGTTTCCCTTTGTTGACCGCCTTATTTGATCTTATCGGTATCCTCGGAGGATATCTCACCGGCGTTGTGCTCCTTGGTGTGGATAAAGGCGCCTACTTTTATCGCATCCATGCATATGTGGATATAGTGGACATCAGGGGTGGGTTCATAAAGTCACTCGTCTTTGCCGTGTTCGTGTCCACAATCTGTTGCTACCAGGGATACTTCACGCACCTGCGTACCGACAGCTACGGCGCAAGGAGCGTCAGTCTCTCGACCACCTCGGCAGTCGTATTCTCCTGTGTAACAATACTTATCTCAGACTATGTTGTTACATCTTTTCTAATGTAGAGGCATCTATGGAAACGCCATTGATAGAATTCAGAGGGATTACCAAGCGCTTTGCGGGAAAGACCATTCTTGACAAGGCTGACCTTTCCATTTATGAAAACCAGATTACGACAATTATCGGTAAAAGCGGCAGCGGCAAGAGCGTTCTGATTAAGCATATCATCGGCCTCCTCTCTCCTGACGAAGGGAGCATACTCTTCAGGGGAATGCCTGTTCATGAGATGAAGAAAAATGAATGGGAAGGATACAGGAGCCGGATCAGCTATATGTTCCAGAACAACGCCCTCTTTGATTCCATGACCGTCTTTGAAAACATAGCCCTACCGCTAAGACAGACGACAAATCTCAAAAAGAAAGAGATTGAAAAGAAGGTGATGTCACGTATCGAACAGATGGAACTCACGGATGCTTCCCGAAAGTACCCGGCAGAGCTCTCAGGCGGTATGCAGAAACGTGTGGCTCTGGCAAGGGCCCTTGTAACAGATCCGGCCATCGTGCTCTTCGACGAGCCGACAACCAGCCAGGACCCTATAAGGAGAAACATAATCCTGAGCATGATCGCCCATTACAGAAAAAAGTTCGGTTTTACCGCTGTTCTCATCAGTCATGATATCCCTGATGTCTTCTTTATCTCCGACCGCATACTGCTCCTGTGGGAAGGGAAGATCGCCTTTAGCGGGTCCTATGAAGAGTTTTCCAGACTCAAGCATCCAATGATCGATGAATTTCTCGTGAGCATCGAGGGCCTTAGGGACGAGCTCACCGGACTGCTCTCAAAAGAGATGTTCAAGTCCAGGTATGCCATGACGCTGGGTAGTGGACGTGCGGACACCACAATAACTGCCGTGCTATTCAGCTTTAATATTAACTTCCTTTCCGATCTTTTCAGGCCTCAGGCTGCCATAGAAATCCTCAAATCCATAGGGGAGAATCTAAATAACTATTTCGGTCCTTTGGGAGGATTCTCGGCACGCCATAGCAGAGAAGAGATCCTTACAATATTGCCCCATTTAGGGCTTGAAAAAACCGGGGAATTAGTGAATGATTTTGCTCAGAGACTCGAGAAAAAATTTCTCCCCGAAATCCGGGAACTTATAAGGGACAAAATAAAAGCAGGGGAATGCTTCGAGATATTTGTAAATGCAGGTCTAACTGAAGGCAGTTCCTCTGATGAGATCGAACAGATCATAAAAAGGGCTGATATGAACAAGAAAAGAATCGCAAAATATATTTGTGGTAAGGAGTGTGATTCAAAATGAAAAAGTATTCGCTGGAAACAATCGTCGGAATTTTTATAGTAATAGGCCTTCTTTGCGTTGGATATATGACCATCAAATTCGGCAAGATCCGAATGTTTGGCGGCGATTACTATATTCTCTATGCACGTTTCACTTCAGTATCGGGACTTCGCGTTGACAGCCCTGTTGAGATCGAGGGCATCGAGGTAGGAAGGGTGGAACAACTGATTATAGACCAGGATAAGCAGATGGCCGTGCTCAAATTAAGGATTCAAAAAGACATCAGGGTTTATGAAGACGCCATCGCATCGATCAAAACTTCCGGCCTCATCGGCGACAAGCTCATTAAAATAGATCCGGGAGGAGGCGGTGATATCCTGAAACCAGGCGGAACGATCACGGAAACCAATCCGCCTTTTGATATTGAGGACATTATCGGTAAATATGCATTCGGAGATCTCAAAAAAGAGGATAAAAAAGAAACTAAATAAATCCCGGGAGACCGTTATGAAAAAATAGTTTTAGAAGAAGGAAAAATTAACCCCTTAAATATAATTATTTCAAAGAGTTATTTGGTGGAGGCGGCGGGAATTGAACCCGCGTCCGAAAGTACTGCTCCCAGGCTTCTACATGTGTATCCCGACTATTTCATCTCGGACCCCGGGCTGCCGTCAGGCAGGCGTCCCGAAATCCTATCCCCCTTTGTCTTACTCCGAAGTCAGGGGAGATCCCCCGGAGCCAGCCTGCTTAATGACGCTGTGACCTGAAACACAGACAATTTCAGGGCAGCGGCTGCTTAATTAATTAAGCAGCGATTGCCAGTTCGTTATTGGCGTTTGTGTTTTTTTCCGCCTTTTTACGTGGTGACGGACCACGACATGCAACCTGATTCTCGTAACCCCCGTCGAGCCCTTTCGCCCCCTTTTCTTTAACACGGCTTTGCAAGTATCCGGGATAGATACTCCGTGTCCTTACATATATTATCACCTATTCTTCATTGTTTTTTCTATCTCTCTTTTGGCCTCCCTCTCCTTTATGGCTTCCCTTTTCTCGTAGAGTCTTTTGCCTTTTGCAAGACCTATCTCGACCTTGACAAAGGAATCCTTAAAATAGAGCTTCAGCGCTATCAGGGTGTATCCTTTAGAAGTTGCCGTACCCGTCAGACTGCTTATCTGCTTTCTGTGCAGAAGCAGCTTACGTGTCCTCAGAGGGTCGTGGTTCATGATGTTGCCGTGACTGTAAGGGCTGATATGGCAGTTCAGGAGGAAAGCCTCTCCGCCTTTCATAAGCACATAACTGTCCTTGAGATTCGCCCTTCCTTCTCTGAGGGATTTTACTTCAGTGCCCAGTAAAGAGATACCGGCCTCTACAGTCTCCTCAATGTGATAATCGTGATATGCCTTCCTGTTCTGGCAGATGATCTTCATGATTTGATTGTTCTACGCCCTGCCTACCGAATAATACTGAAACCCTTTTTCTCTCATCTTCTGCGGGTCATAGATATTTCTCAGATCAAAGAAAAAGGGGCTATTTAAAAGCGCTTTGATCTTGTCGAGTTCAAGGTTTCTGAACTGGTTCCATTCGGTCATGATGATAAGCGCATCGGCGCCCTTTAAAGTGTTATAGGGGTCTTTACAATATTTTATCTCCGGCAATATCTTTCCCGCTTCCTCCATTGAAACAGGGTCGTATGCCCGGATCTTTGCTCCCTCTTTCAGAAGGGTTTTAATTATCGGGACAGAGGGGGCATCCCTGATGTCATCCGTATTGGGTTTAAAAGAGAGTCCGAGGACCGCAATGGTTTTACCTTTAAGATCACCCATGGATTCTTTGATTCTTTCTACCATATATCCCCGTTGCCTTTCATTGGCCCTGACAGCCGCATCGACAATGCCAAGATGTACGTTATTATCTTCCGCAATCTTGAGAAGGGCGGTGGTATCCTTGGGAAGGCAGGAGCCGCCGTATCCGGGACCGGGATGAAGGAATTTTGAGCCTATCCTCTGGTCAAGTCCCATTCCCTTCGCAACCATATGGACATCCGCTCCCACTTTTTCGCAGAGTGTGGCAATCTCATTAATAAAAGATATCTTTGTTGCAAGAAAAGAATTTGAGGCATATTTTATAAGCTCCGCGGTTTCGATGTTTGTTATTACAAAAGGAGTCTCAAGAAGATAGAGCGGTTTATACAGGTCTTTCATAATTGCAACGGCCTGAGGGCTTGCAGTGCCGAGAACGACCCTGTTCGGCCTCATGAAATCCTCGATCGCAGACCCTTCGCGCAGGAACTCGGGGTTTGACACGATGTCAAAGTCCGTCCGTGATTTCAGGTTCCGTGATATAATCTCCCTTATTTTCTCACCGGTGCCCACCGGAACGGTGCTTTTGGTGACGATCACCTTATAGTCATCCATCTGGTTCGCGATTTCTCTTGCGACCTCTTCCACATATTTCATATCAGCGGAGCCGTCGCCTCTCCTCGGCGTGCCTACGGCGATGAAAATGACGAGAGAGGACTCGACTGCCTTTGCAATTTTTGTGGTGAAAATAAGTCTTCCCTGTTTGACATTCCTCTTAACAAGCTCGTCAAGTCCCGGTTCGTAAAAAGGGATTTCTCCCTTCTTCAGCGCCTTTATTTTCTTCTCATCTTTGTCAACACAGTTGACAAAGAGGCCGAATTCGGCAAAACAGGCGCCCGTCACAAGTCCTACATAACCGGTCCCAATAATCCCAATATGCATGAGTCCTCCCTTAAATATTCCAAAAACTTTTTTAAAACAGTAAGTTATATTTAAAATTATAGAACGTTACAGTATACGCGGTCAACAAAGGAGCTATAGCAGACACGATAAGGGGAAAATTTCCGATATGATCCCGACTTTCCGTCTTAACGACGAAATCTATCAGCGGGTAGCGGGGCGCAAGAAAGCGACTCCTCAAAGCATTCAAAGAAGCGTCAGGTTAGAAAATATCAACGAACTTACAAGGCCATAAGAATCATAACCAGCTGGCGGCCTTCCATTTTAGGCTGCGTTTCCACTTTTGCGATATCCGCCAGTTCCGACACCAACCTGTTCAGGACCTTCATGCCCAGTTCCTGGCGACTCAATTCCCGCCCTTTAAACTGGATTGTAACTTTAACTTTGTCCCCATGCTCAATAAACTTCCTCACATTACGCTTCTTGAAATCATAATCATGGGTATCTATCAACGGGCGCATCCTGATTTCCTTCATGGTTTGCGTCGCCTGTTTTTTTCTGGACTTCTGAAGTTTCTTGCTATTATCGAACTTGAACTTCCGGTAATCCATGATCTTACAGACCGGCGGATCAGACTCGGGTCCGACTTCTACAAGATCCAGCTCTCGCTCACCGGCTAATTTCAATGCCGCTTCAATATCCATGACGCCGATTTGCCCTTCATCGGCAACGACTCGTATCTGTTTGGATTTAATCAGCCTGATCTGATTGTTTACGCGGGTAAGATCAACGACCCTTTTGGGCAATACTCGTCTTTGATTAGCTATTGTTTGTTTCTCCTTTTAGTTTTATATTCCGTGCGAGTAGAAGCGCCGCACAGCCCAAAATATAGGCATGAAGGCGGCAATATCCGCAATAGTGCAAAAGGTCAACAGAAAAACATTGTTTATTAAAATCTTCTCTGCTTCTGGGCCTTTGCCCTTGTCTTGCGCGCCTCTGCTCGTTTTCGTTTTTCTTTAACCGAAGGCTTTTCATAGAAATTTCTCGCCTTGACTTCTTTGAGTAGACCTTCAGTCTGAACTTTGCGCTTCAGAATTTTAATGGCTTTTTCTATATCATTGCCGACTACTCTTATCTCTATGATAGCTTATCTCCTGTCTCTTCCATAACCTGATCCCCTGCCTCCGCCTCCGCCGAAACCGCCCCTGCCTCCGCCTCCGCCGAAACCTCGCCCTTCCCTTGGCTGCTGGGGTCTTGCCTCATTAACCATCAAAGCGCGCTCCATAAATTTTGTGCCGTTTAATTGGTCTATAGCTTTTTTAGCATCCTCTGCGGATGCCATTTCAATAAAGCCAAAACCCTTGGAACGCCCCGTGTCTGCATCGGTAATTATTTTTACCGATTCAACCTCTCCAATACTTGAGAAAAGCTCCCGAAGAGATTCCTCTGTTGCATTGAAAGAGATACTTCCTACATACAGTTTCTTACCCATAATAATTTAACCCCGCTTTTATAGAATAAAATTCCCTAACTCCTTAAAGCTTCGAGACTTCTCTGACTTCAAAGGTAGGATACTATACAATACCATATCTTAATAATTTTGTAATCGAAGAAAATAAATATGGTAGAAATTCTTTAATCTCTTTTATAAGAACACCATTCTCTTGCGTTCCGGAACATCCGAAGCCATGGAGACGCTTGAAGTGTTTCCTTCCATTCTTCCGGCATATACGCCCATTGCCATTTGAGGAAAACCCTTTCAGGGTGGGGCATTAAGGCCAAATGCCTGCCGTCGGGTGAGCATAAAGCTGTTATGCCTGATGGTGAACCATTGGGATTGAAGGGATACCTTTCGGTGAATCCTCCCTCGTCGTCGACGAATCTTACCGGTGCAAGATTCTTGTCAAGAACTTCCCGCATCATGTCTTTATCAGGAAAATAAAGCCTTCCCTCGCCATGCGCAACCCATACGCCGAGAGTCGAGCCTTCCATCCCTTTAAGCATTATCGAGGGGCTTGATACAATCCGGACGGTTGAGAACCTTGATTCAAACCTGCCGGATTTATTCCGTATGAATCTGGGCTGTATCTTGTCGGGAATTCCTCTCCAGGGCGCCCAGCCGAGGAGCGCCATCAGTTGGCAGCCATTGCAGACGCCGAGGCTGAAGATATCCGGTCTTTCATAAAACCTCTCGAACTGCTCATAGAGTTTTTTATGAAACCTGATTACCCCGGCCCATCCTTTGGCAGAATCAAGGACATCGGCATAACTGAAGCCGCCGACAAAGGCGACGCCGCGGAAGTCGTCAAGTCCGATTCGTTCTTTTATAAGGTCCGTCATTGTGACATCCCATACCTCAAACCCGGCATGGTAAAATGCGGATGTCATCTCACGGTCGCCGTTGCTTCCCTCTTCCCGCAAAACGGCAACTTTAGGTTTATCTTTTATCTGAAGAATGTTATCAGGCGTTTTCTTTGGAGTGAAGGAAAGGACGTACCGGGGCCCTTTCCTGTCAAAGTTGTTTCTTCTTTCTTCTTCAACACATTCAGGATTTGCCTGGAGCCTGTCGAGCTGATAACTTGTTTCTTCCCAGACAGACCTGAGAACCCGCATATCTTCTTTGAGAACGGATTGACCGGCAATGCCGATATTTATCCCTTGTTCTTTAGTAGTTTTGCCTATTATCTGATGGGGTATTCCTTTATCTTTCAGATGAGATGTAATTGCGCTTTCACTCTCCGGGAGATATTCGATAACCATCCCGAGTTCTTCCGAAAAGAGAATTGGTATATCTGCGCTATGCTTCATACTCTTTGCGCCTTGCTTAATATCAACGTCAATCCCGCAGTTCCCGCCGAAAGCCATTTCAAGGAGCGTAACAATTAATCCTCCGTCGCTCCTGTCATGGCCTGAGAGTATCAGTCCTTTATCAATAAAATACTGGATTGCATTAAAGGTATCCTTGATTAATTGCGGATTCTCTACATCAGGTGAGGCATCTCCTATCTGTCTGTAACACTGTGCCAGGGCCGAACCTCCAAGCCTGTTCTTCCCTTCTCCAAGATCGATATAAATCAAACCGCTTTCACCCGGCCTCTTTATATCCGGCGAGATGATTTTTGTGACGTCCGGGCATGTGACATAGGCGGAAATAACAAGGGCTCCCGGAGATTTTACGATTTCCGTATCCGACCGCCCGACAACTTTTGCAGCCATTGAAAGGCTGTCTTTCCCTCCGTCTATTGCTATGCCGAGAGCCTGCAAAATATCCCTTAACGCAATTGCAGCGTCATAAAGCCTGGCGCCTTCCCCCGGAAGCTTTGCCGCCCACATCCAGTTCCCCGAGCACTTGATATCTTCAAGCCTGCTCGCCTTTGCCCATACGATATTGGTCAATGCCTCTCCGACACTCATGCGGGCCATTGCCTGGGGGCTTAGCAACCCTTTGATCGGCTGCTCTCCAATGGAAATAGCTGCCCCGGTTAATCCGAAGTGGCTTTGAGCAATTACCGCTACATCAGACAGAGTTAAGTGAAGAGGGCCGACACACTGCTGCCGGGCAATAAGTCCGGTAACGGACCGGTCTACCTTATTCGTAAGGAATCTTTTTGAACCTACAGAGACAAGGCGGAGCACTTTGTCGAGGGCGTCCTGCACTGTCAAAGTATCCGGTAATACAAGAGGTTCGAGTTTCGGTTGGATGCGCTGCATGGTAAAGGTTTTGCGGGGCATCTCTCCGAGGACCTTTGAGAGGTCAAGGTCCACCGGTATGCTTCCGTCGTTTTCATCATGAAGAACGATATAACCGTCGCCGGTTACATCTCCGATAACGGCGCATGGCACTTTTTCCCTGTCACACAATGTATTAAATTCTTCCCATTTTTCCGGCCTTATAAGCAGGGCGTTCTGTTCCTGATATTCAGCGCCCCAGATTTCGAGAGCCGACAGGGTATTGTCGCCAACCTGGATATTCCTTATCTCTATTTTCGCTCCGGCAGGGTAAATGATTTCTTTCACAACATTACAGTTCCCGCCGGCGCCCTGGTCGTGTATACTCACAATCGGATTTCCCCGGACCATTTCCACGCAGGCGCGTATGACCCGGTTCACCTTCTGCTCCATTTCAGCATCGCCGCGCTGCACGGCACTAAAATCAAGCTCGGCTATATTCTCACCCTGTATCATGCTTGATGCGGCGCCTCCTCCTATGCCGATTCTGTAAGCAGGGCCGCCTATCTTCACAACATACATAGCCTTTTGCGGCTCATCTTTTTCAAGATGGCAGTCGTCCATTTGGCCGGCGCCTCCGGTAAACATAATCGGTTTTATCCATTCCCTTCTTTCACCGTCCGGCAACCTTAAACCGAAAGATCGGGTAAACCCCTGTATAAGCGGTTCGCCGAATTTGTTCCCGTAGTCGGACGCGCCGTTGCTTGCCTCTATCTCTATCTGCAATGGAGTGGCAAGGTTTGGCGGATATTCAAAGGACGGGTCTTCCCATGGAAGCTTGTAGCCCGGTATCCTCAGATTACCGACACAGTATGCGGCAGTTCCGGCTATGACTAAACTGCCTTTGCCTGTTGCATGGACGTCTCTTATCCGTCCGCCGGCGCCTGTCTCCGCCCCGGGAAAAGGCGCTACGCCTGTCGGGAAATTATGGGTCTCTGCCGTAAAGATTATGTGATAATCAAGCTTCTTCTCCTGAAAACGCGACGGCCTGCCGGTATGCTCCGGGATTATGGTCGATATAGTATAGCCGCGTATAGCGCTTGAATTATCTTTGAATGCAATAACACTATTCCCGGGATTATTAACGAGAGGATGTTTGATTATTTCCATAAGAGTGTGAGGTATCTCCTGCCCGTCGATCACCAATCTGCCCCTGAAGAACCAGTGCCGGGAATGTTCGCTGTTTGACTGGCTAAGGTCAAAACATTCCACATTGGTCGGATTTCGTCCGATGTCTTTCACGAAAAGGCCGTAATAATATTCTATATCCCATTCATCCAGACCAAGCCCCATCCCGGCATTAATTTTTCTAAGCGCCTCTTTGCCTTCTTCAATAACAGGCACGATATATACGGGCTCGGGCTTTATCCCGGTTTCAAAGGTAGTCAATCTGTCCGGATACAGGCATTCCGTCATCCGATCGTGGATGAGGTCCGGGAAGGATGAAGGATGAAGGATGAAGGATGAAGAAGGTGTAATTATTAACTTGTATCTTCTTGATCTTTCGATCCTTGTAATTTTTGTCAAACCACAGGCATGGCAGACGGAGACTGCATTCGTCGACCAGGCGGTAGTGAAATTCATTCGGGGGCCGACCTCGATAATTAAAGGATTAAGGACGAGGGATGAAGGACGAACTAAAAAACTCTCCTCCGCAAAATTCTCCGGCTCGAATGTTTCCGATAGCAGCCAGCGGAGGATATTCGCTTCCTCACCGGTAAGAGGCGACTTAGTCTCTATGTTGAAACAGTATTCCGTCTCAATGTCTTCGATAGAGGAAGAAACGCTCTGTTTTGCAAGAGACAATAATTCATTTTTCTTCGCCGGTGATAATGCCGGCCTTCGATAAAAATGCAATAGACTCATCTATTTTTTTATTTTATCAGAAATCGGCGGATCGTATCGGTTTATTACCCTAAACATTGGGGAACAGATCATCAATATGAATGAAAGGCAGATATGATGAAAAAGCTTTTAGGCGACTCCATAATGCACTATTGTCACTGTTCGATATGCATTTATCTAAAATACACATATAAGCTTAAAAGTGCCATCAGGTGAATATGGATTATCTTTTGTCGCGTTTAAAAGATTTTTTATCATGTCTGCCTTTCATTTTATACAACTGATGATTTAAGACGAGCCGAATACCCTTTTGAATATGTAATCCACATTCTTCAGATAATAATCAAGATCAAAAATGTTATCGACCTCTTTCGTCGTCAGACATTTCCTGACTTCCTTATCTTTCAATAACAATTTCCTAAACTGGTCCCCCGTCTTCCAGCTTTTCATCGCGTTTCTCTGGACGAGCTCATACGCAGCCTCACGGGTGAGACCTTTGTCCACCAAGGCAAGCATGACACGCTGTGAATTAAACAGGCCGTAGCTTCTCGCCATGTTCTCTTTCATCCTCCTGGGATAGACATGAAGCCCTTCAAGGATGCCTTTCAGTCTGTTGAGCATATAATCGACAAGTATTGTGCTGTCGGGTATGATCACCCGTTCGACCGAGGAATGAGATATGTCCCGTTCATGCCAGAGGGCGATATTTTCGAGCGCGGCAAGCGAATTCACCCTGACGATCCTTGCTAATCCTGAAAGGTTTTCGCAGCCTATGGGATTCCGCTTATGAGGCATTGCAGAGGAGCCCTTTTGTCCTTTCAGGAACGGTTCTTCAGCCTCAAGGACCTCCGACCTCTGGAGGTGCCGAATCTCGACTGCGATTTTTTCAACAGAAGCGGCAATAAGCGCAAGGGTTGTCAGATAGTCTGCATGCCTGTCCCGCTGGACGATCTGGGTGGCGACAGGCTCGGGTTTAAGGCCAAGTTTTCTGCATACCTTCTCTTCAATCACCGGAGGAATATTTGAAAATGTCCCAACAGCTCCGGAAAGCTTTCCAATGCTTATTATATCTCTTGCCCTTTTCATCCTGAGGAGATTTCTTCTCATATCTTCATACCACAGGGCAAACTTGAGACCGAATGTCATCGGCTCCGCGTGAATACCGTGGCTTCTGCCTATCATAGGCATATCTTTAAAGGAAAATGCCTGCTTTTTAAGGACCTCCATAAGATCTTTTATATCTTTCATGATGATGTCGGAGGCCTCGCGCATGAGAAGCGCAAGGGCGGTGTCCAGAATATCCGATGAAGTAAGTCCTTTGTGGATAAACCTTGAATCGGGCCCGAGGCCGTGTGCTACGGAAGTAAGAAAAGCTATGACATCATGCCTGACAACCTTTTCTATCTCGTTAATCTGCCTGACGTCAAAAGTCGCCTTCTTTTTTATGCCCCGCACGGCGTCCGCCGGTATCTCGCCGATTTCAGCCCATGCCTCGCAGGCTGCAATCTCTACATCAAGCCACTTCTGATATTTGTTCTCAATCTCCCAAAGCTTTCCCATCACGGGAAGTGTATAACGTTCTATCATATTGCCCCCTTCCGGTAATTTTCGTAATCCTTAAGTTACAGGCTTAATCCCCTCCTTTGCAAGGAGGGGAAGGGGTGGTTTTAATATTTTTCAATAACCCCTCCAACCTCCCCTTGCAAAGGGGAGGATTTCTCAACCCATAACTGAATGCTTACTATTTTACACTCTATCCCCTTGCAAAAAAAGCCTTTTTTGTGTTAATCTTCTCTTCCTAAAGGAATTTTTCCTTATTTTAAGGAAATCCTTAGTTCATATCCTATATAAAAAAGCCGGGATTGAATAGAAAAAAAGGCTTTTTGCAAAAACAGGAGGATAAAAACAAGATGGTAGCGGCAATGAAGGAACTGCTTGAAGCAGGCGTGCACTTTGGTCATCAGGTAAAAAGATGGCATCCAAAGATGAAGAAATACATCTTCGGAGAAAGAAACGGCATCTATATTATCGACCTTCAAAAGACGGTCAAAGGTCTTGAGGAAGCCTATAATTTCGTAAAGAGAGTCACCATGTCCGGGGCGCCCGTGCTCTTTGTAGGCACAAAAAAACAATCACAGGACGCCATAAAGGAAGAGGCTGAAAAGTCCGGCGCTTTCTATGTAAACCAGCGCTGGCTCGGCGGCATGCTGACAAACTTTTACACGATAAAAAAGAGCATCGAAAAGCTGAAGAAAATAGAGACAATGAAACAGGACGGCACATATGAACTGCTCCCTAAAAAAGAGGTTGCCGCCCTCGAACAGGAAAGGACAAAACTCGAAAAAAACCTTTCCGGCATTAAAGATATGTCCGGCATACCGGGAGCGCTTTTTATCGTAGATCCAAAAAAAGAGAGGATCGCCGTTGCGGAAGCGAGGAAGCTCTCCGTACCTATCATAGCAATAGTAGACACCAACTGCGACCCCGATGAAATAGACTATGTTATCCCCGGAAATGACGACGCAATAAGGGCAATAAAACTTATAACCTCGAAGATAGCCGACGCCATTATGGAAGGCAAAGAAACACTGTCAAAGAAAAACGCGGAAGAGGCGGAAAAAACCAAGGTTGAAGAAAAAATCCGGCAGGAAGAAGCAGGTGCGGCAGAATGACAACTATTTCAGCAGAGATGGTAAAGGACCTCAGAGAAAAAACCGGCGTCGGGATGATGGAATGCAAAAAGGCCCTGACCGAAAGCAATGGTGATTTTGAAAAGGCAGTAGATCTGCTGAGGCAGAAAGGTCTTGCAACCGCCTCTAAAAAGGCGGGACGGACGGCGTCGGAAGGTCTCATCGAATCATATATCCATATGGGGAAGATCGGGACGATGATAGAAGTAAACTGCGAGACGGATTTTGTTGCAAGGACGGACGATTTCAAGCAGCTTGTTAAAGATATTGCCATGCATATAGCGGCCGCAACCCCGGTCTATCTATCAAGGGAAGACGTGCCTCAGGACGTTCTGGAACGCGAAAAGGAAATATATAAGGTTCAGGTTGCGAATAAACCGTCGCAGGTTGTGGAAAAAATCATCGAAGGCAAACTTGAAAAGTTTTATACCGACTTCTGTCTCCTCGACCAGATATTCATAAAAGATACCGACCAGAAGATGAAAATAAAAGACCTTATCACGGAAAAGATCGCAAAATTAGGCGAGAATATAATGATCAAAAGGTATGCAAGATTTCAGCTTGGCGAAGCGTTAGGGCAGAAACCTTGAAGTACAAAAAAATACTCCTCAAGATCAGCGGCGAAGCTATGATGGGAGACAGAGGTTACGGAGTTGACCCTGCCACAGTGGATTTCATAGCGAAAGAAATAAAGGACGCCGTATCAATGGGAGTTCAGATGGCGATAGTTATAGGCGGCGGCAATATCTTCAGAGGCGTGGAGGCGAGCGTCCAGGGCATAGAAAGGGCGTCCGCCGATTATATGGGAATGCTTGCCACGGTAATCAACGCCCTTGCCCTTCAGAATTCCCTTGAAAAACACGGCGTCGCTACAAGGGTGCAGTCGGCTATAGAGATGAAGGAACTTGCAGAGCCGTATATAAGAAGAAAGGCGATGAGGCATCTTGAAAAAGGCAGAACGGTCATCTTTGCCGCCGGCACCGGCAACCCCTATTTCACGACCGATACGGCCGCTTCTCTGAGAGCCATGGAGATCGGAGCGGATATCATCTTGAAAGCGACAAAGGTTGACGGCGTGTATTCTTCCGACCCTATGAAAGACCCCGCTGCAAAGAGATATGATTCCATTACATATATTGACGTTCTAAGGAAAGGCTTAAGCATAATGGACTCGACCGCGATATCATTATGCATGGACAACAACCTCCCGATTATGGTATTCAACCTGAGAGGAAAAGGCAATATCAGAAAGATTATCGAAGGCAAAAAAATCGGGACTCTTGTAAGGGGGAACGATGGAGCAAGAGTTAAAAAGAAAAACTAATGACAGGATGTCAAAGACCATTGAGGCCCTGAAAAAGGATTTTGCATCCATCAGGACAGGCAGGGCTTCTCTGGCGCTCTTAGACGATATTTCGGTGAACTACTATAATGCCGCTACTCCTTTAGAGCAGCTTGCGAGCCTGAGTATTCCCGAAAGCAGGCAGATCGCAATCCAGCCATGGGACCCCAAAGTCATACCCGACATTGAAAAAGCGATCCTGAAATCGGACCTCGGCCTTACACCGATGAACGACGGCAAGATGGTGAGGATAAACATACCTCCGCTTACGGAAGAACGAAGGAAACTGCTTGTTAAAACGGTCAGGAAAAAAGCCGAAGAGGCAAAAGTCGCCATCAGAAACATTCGAAGGGACATCATCGAAGAGATCAAAAAACTCGAAAAAGACAAACACATCAGCGAAGACATAGTGAAAAAATCACAGGAAGAGACGCAGAAGATTACTGACTCTTTTATCACAAAAGTTGATGAAGTATTGGGACACAAAGAAAAAGAGATAATGGAAGTCTAAAGATGACAAACGGCAATTTTATCCTGAAAGTAACCGACGCGAAATTGACCGATATTCAAAAGGCATTGCAGGCGGCAGGGATAAAGGTGCGAAGCATTATTGAAGTTTTCAAAGAAGAAAAATCTGAAGAGAGCGGTCCGAAAGAAACACTTTAATGGCGGAAAAAAAGGCAAAAAAGCCGGGCATTAAAATATCCGGGAAAAAGAAACCGAAACCCGTTGCAAAAAAGACTCCGGTTCCTTCCAAACCAAAAAGCGTTGGGAAGACTAAGCCTGCTCCCAGGCCGAAAATTGCCCCTCCACCGCCCGCTAAAAAAGAAACCGAGGAAGAGAGAAATCTCCGTCTCAGAAGACTCCTTGTCGAGAAAAGAAAAGAGATACTGAAAGAGATTATAAACGATACCTCCAGGTATATCAAAGGAGAATCGAAACAACTTGTTGATACGGCCCTCGATGACGGTGACTGGTCGATCGTGGATCTGGCCGAAGATATAAACCTGAAGCACCTGAGTTCACACCGCGACGACCTGCAGAAATTAGATGAGGCGATAAGAAAACTCAATGAGGGCACCTACGGTATCTGCGAGGATTGCGGAGATGAAATCAGCGAAAAAAGGCTCAATATCCTGCCTTACGCTATCTACTGCATCGACTGCAAAGAAAAGAGAGAGAAAATAGAGGAGATGCAAAGAAGAGAAGGACTGCTGTAAAAACTCGCTTGATTTGTTAAGCCCTTTTTTTCTCTATTAAATATCCTGATGCGTATTTATGAATGATACTGGATATTAATGTTTGGTAAGGAATTCCCTCCTGTGCAGCAATGACTTGCACCTGATCCAAATCTTTTGATGACATCCGAATATTTATTCTCTTGTCTTTTTGCAGTGTATTCCTTGCGTACTCCTGTAATTTATTAATTTCCGCCTTTGGATTCTTAACAGGTTTCCATTCTCCACGCTCATATGAATCAAGAATATCTTTTTCTTCTGCATCTAATATTATCTTTTTCATTTTTTTGACCTCATATACTTGTTTGTAGCTTTTCTGCTGGGAATTATGGTTCTTAAAAATATCTCGTCGCTTTTCTGAACATAAGGTACGAGGTAAGCATAATCATCAATCATGACTGTTGCTATTTTTTGCCCCGGATATTTATTTTGATTTGGGTGTTCAATTGTTTCCAAAATATCTTCTCTTTCCATCAAAATAACGACTTGTTCAAAACAAACACCTCTGCTGTTCTTCAGTAATTCATTTTTTTCATTGTCCCATCGGAAAACCTTCATAATATATAATTACGACATTGTGTGCCTTTTGTCAATATTACTTTCCGGGCATAACGAGTCTGTAGAAAAAGTCTGTTTTGCATTCACTTTCTCTTTGCTTTTATTTTTGGGATAAAATTCCGTGCTATTCAGCCCGAAGATTTTTTCGGCCCTTGTTCTTTGCCTTTAGATAAGGC
>JBAZZX010000004.1:0-110731 GCA_041658585.1 Thermodesulfovibrionales bacterium | reverse complement strand
CGCAGAACCTGCTGGTGATATAGGAAGCGTCACGGGGGTCTTTGCCTGTCAGCATCGCCTCAAAACCACGGGCCATGGTCCCGCTGCTCCAGGCGTCCTTGACTTTGCCGTTTTCAACTTCGACCTCGATAGCGAGGTGGCCTTCAATCCTTGTTATAGGATCTATTTTAATTCTTTCTGCCATATATTCTCACCTCCCCTTATGTGTTTTTCTTCTGAAAAAGACCGGCCGCTCTCATGGCGTAGATCTTCTTGGACGTTTCACTTTCAGCCGTATAAAGCGGGGTCATTTCTCCATAGAACCCGGGCTCTGCGCATCCCATACATGGAGAGCCGCAATCTATACAGAAATTAATGCCGTTGTTCCATCTTCGTACAGGGCAATCAGATGTGGTTATCGGTCCCTTGCATCCTTTCTGGAACATGCACCAGTCTTTCTGCTTGGGATCGTTCCAGTCGGACAGGAATCTGCCCGCGTCAAAGTGCGCGCGACGCCTGCAGTTGTCATGGATCGTGTCCCTGAAATACATCTTCGGACGTCCGATGCCGTCAAGCTCGGGCACTTTGCCTGTTGTCAGGAAATATAGTATCGTTCCTATAATATGATCGGGATGGGCAGGGCAGGTTGGAATGTTTATGACGGTTTTTCCCGGAAGGGCCTTGTTGAGCCCGATACCTTTGCTCGGGGTAGCAGCCGGAATGCCGCCATATGTCGCGCAAGCCCCTACGGCGATGATAGCGCCTGCATTCTTTGCAGCCTCTTCAAGTGTTTCTACGAACGGACGTCCGCCTATCATGCAGTAGCGCTTATCGGCTGAAGGCACCGAACCCTCTACAATCAAAACATAACCCCCTTCTTTGATAGTCTCGTTCAGCGTATGTTCAGCGGTATAGCCGGACCCTACCATAGCCGTTTCATGATACCTTAGTGAAATTTTGTCCAGTATTACCGAAGCAACCGGCGGATAGGTTATACCAAGGAAGGATATAGTGCATCCCGCGCAATCCTGT
Organism: Thermodesulfovibrionales bacterium; assembly: GCA_041658585.1. Taxonomy (GTDB): domain Bacteria; phylum Nitrospirota; class Thermodesulfovibrionia; order Thermodesulfovibrionales; family SM23-35; genus DYFC01. Next base: position 109,720 of record JBAZZX010000004.1, on the reverse strand, counting down.
CCTTCAAGCCAGATAACGGCAGGTTTTTTGGAAGCGGATTCCAGCGCTTCCGCCACCCTGGCGGTAAAATCAAATTCTGAAAGTCCCAATATTGCAGCGGTTGCCGCACAATACTTAAGGAAATCCCTTCTGCTGACGCCTTTCAACTCTAATTCAGTTTCAAGGTTTTTACTTAAAACAGGTTTCTTCATTATTCACCTCCCGAAATAAAATGGCACTACAATGTCATTGTAAAGCCTGTTGTTAACTTTACTATGCCTCTTCACCATCACCTCCTCCAGGAGTTTGTGTCTTCATATTCATTATGAAGAAATGTATCAAAGCACATTTATTACTTAACTTATTTATATATTATAAATATCAAAATATAAGCAATTTGTCAAATAATCTTTCAAAAACATTCTAATAATGGGTAGACTTCTCTAAAACACTTCGCATTACATTAATCGGAGGCATTTTACCCGTCCACAATTCAAAAGCAAGGGCGCCTTGCCACAAGAGCATTCCCAGACCGTTCACAATACTACATCCTTTTTCTGACGCTTCTTTAAGCAGACGGGTATTCTTATATATAAGGTCACAAACAATCTGCTCTTTTCCGAGTATATTTGCATCGAATGGTAATGGATCATCGTGTTTTAGCCCCAAGGGAGTGGCATTAATGATCATGCGGAAACGTTTGATATCTGAAAGATTATCGATTGTTGATACGACATCTCCGACCTTCCGCAAATCACCGGCAAGCCTCTCAACCTTTGATTGTGTTCGTCCATACAATGTTAAAGAACGCGCTTCCATGCACAGGTAATACCCCGCTGCCCTTGCAGCCCCTCCGGCGCCGATGATAAGGATATCCTTGTCTTTGACCGATATGCCGGACTCATTGAGGGATTTCATAAAACCCCTGCCGTCCGTATTAAACCCGATGAGCCTGTCGTCCGTATTTACGATGGTATTCACTGCGCCTATAAACAGGGCTTCTTCCCGGATTTCATCAAGAAACTGCATGACTTTCTCTTTATGAGGCACCGTTATGTTGATTCCCTTTATATTCATTGACCGTATAGCTTTCACTGCATTTTCAAGTCCGTCAGGATGCACGAGAAACGGAACGTAGCAATAATCCAGCCCTGTTGCCTCAAAGGCGGCATTCTGCATCGCAGGGGACAATGTATGCTCAATAGGATATCCGAAAATACCTGTAATAGTCGTTTTGCCGGAAATATTCATTGCTATACAGAAAGGTTATTACAGATCGTTTGAAAAATCAAGGAAAACATTTCAAAATAAATTTTCGTTGAATGGTTTACTTGCCGCTATATTTTTTCTGTTGCCCTAAAATCGTTTTTTGTATATATTCATAGTACGGATTTATAGAGAAATCTCACTTATTAAGGAGAACTGATGCAGCCTTTTTTTCTCATTGCCAAGACGATTTCCGATGCATGGTTTCAGTTGATTTACAACCTCTTTGATAAAACTTATTCCCAGAATATTCAGAAAGGCTCTTTTGAAAACGAACAATACCGCCTGCAGTATCCGGGGATTGCGGTGTACATCGAGCATCCCTATTATGATATAGTCCCGTGTATTCCGCCGGGGCTTGGGATACCGTCGCCTACTACCATGGAATATATCGAGGATTACTTTGCCAATTACCTTATGGACCCCGAGCTTGCAGAGAATGAAACTTATACGTATGCAAGCAGGATACAACACTGTATGCCCAAAGGCGGAACCCAGCTTGAGCGTGTTGTTGAAATGCTGAAAGAAACGCCGCTTACCAACCAGGCGGTTATCGAGATTGGAGCGCCTGACGATATTGACGTCTGCTATGGAAAAGACGGCAAACTTGATCCTCCATGCATGAGGTTGATTGACTTTAAGGTTATACCATCAGGCAAGGATTTAGCCCTGACCGTAACCGTCTATTTCAGGTCATGGGACCTCTGGGCCGGATTCCCTACAAACCTCGGCGGGATAGAATTGCTGAAACAGTATGTCGCATCCGAGGCAAACCTGAAGAACGGCCCGATGTACGCCTATAGCGCCGGCGCGCATATTTACGGTTACCAGGAAGAGATTGCACGGTTAAGAACACTTAAGACAAAATAAAAAGGGTACAAGGGATTCAGGATTCAAGGGGTCATACTAAGGAATTCATTAGAAAAGACACACACCCTCACCCTTGCCCTCTCCCCTCAAGGGAGAGGGGACTTAAGAATCGCCCCTCCCTTGAGGGGAGGGGATAAAGGGGAGGATGTTTAAATGTGGCTTTTCTTATGATCTCCTTAGTATGTCTGTTTTTAGGAGTTATCTGTTTCCTTTTCAACAGGAAAGCTTATAAAAAACGTCGTTCCCTTCCCCTGTTCACTTTCGACACAAATAGTCCCTTTATGGTCCTGTATTATTTTCGTGGCAAAGGTAAGTCCAAGGCCGGGACCGTAAACCTTTGAAGTTACCAATGGATCAAAAATACTTTTAATCTTTTCTTTTTCTATTCCTTTCCCTGTATCGGATATCTCAATATCAAGACTGCCGTTGCTCAAAGCGACGGCTATCTTTAGTCTTTTGGGCTCTTTCTCCATCGCCTCGACCGCATTCTTTATGAGATTGCAGAAAGCCCTTTTTAGTATTTTTTTGTCGGCAGTTATCAACGGAAGATTATCTGTAAGCTCGGTTTCAACAGTTATACCTTTATTCACAAAATCCTGTTCAAATACAGTCAGTGCGTCTTTAATGACGTCACTGATATTTGAAGGTTCTTTATTTGATATAGACAGGCTTTTAAGTTCTATAAGCTGTTTTATCATGCTCTCCAGCACGGCCACATCTTCTATGATGTATTCCATATATTTTTTATTTGGATCGCCTTCAGGGAGCTTGTTATAAACCTTCCGTGCAAAACCGCCGACGGAGGTAAGCGGATTTCTTATCTCATGCGCAACCTGTTCCATCATCTGCTCAAGAGCACCGGTCTTTTCCTCCACCACCTTTTTCTCATGAGTCGCCTTTAAAGAGAGCAATGATCTGATTCTTGCAGAGAGTTCCTTGTAGTCGAACGGCTTGGCCATATAATCATCAGCGCCGATATTCAGACCTTTTACCTTATGCTCAACCTCCCCTTTTGCAGTGAGCATGAGAACGGGTATATATTTAGTCTTTTCATCAGCCTTCAGCCTTTGACAGACCTCATAACCGTCAATTTTGGGCATCATGACATCCAGGACAATAAGGTCGGGATTGTACTCCGGCACTTTCTGTAAAGCTTCTTCTCCGTTGTATGCCTCCGAGGTATCATACCCTTCGGAATGGAACCTCTTTTTCAGGAGTTCTACCGTATCTTCAGCATCATCAACGATTAATATCCTACTTTTCCTCTCCACCTAAAACGCTCTCCCTTTTGCCTCTTATGTATAACTTTACCTGGTCGGGGAACTCTCGGATATTAATCGGCTTTGAGATATATCCCTCAAAACCCGCAACAATAACCTTCTCCCGATCTCCTTTCATTGCATGAGCGGTAAAAGCCACAATGGGTATGTCCTTGAATTCCTCCATGTTTTTGAGTCTTTTCGCCACTTCATATCCGTCCAGTTTAGGGAGTGAGATATCCAGCAATATAAGGTCGGGCTTTTCCGAGACCGCCTTTTCTATGGCTTCCTCTCCGTCAACCGCCGTAACGGTTTCAAAGCCCTTATTCCTGAGCACTTTAACCGCAAGTTCCCGGTTGTCCTCATTGTCCTCGACGATTAATATCTTCCTTGGCATAACGGTCTTTACCTTCTTTTATCCTTCAGGCGAATATCGAGCCGGCCGGTGAAGCATCGTCCCGATTTCATTGTTCTCTGCTGATCCTTGTAATTGTATCCTTCAATTCCTGCAAGAGTTCTTCTTTTGTCAGGACAACCTTGTTCAAAATACCATGTATTCTGCCATTCAGGTCATCGGCCTCTTCTTCCGTCAGGTCCTTTTGGGTCAGAACAATGAGCGGAATGTCCTTGTCTCCCTCTGCCGCCTTGATATATTCAATTACATCGAACCCGGTCTTCGGCATTGTGAGACTGAGAATGATAAGGTCCGGCCTGAAATTCTCAATGGATCTTACCGCGTCTTCACTGTTATAAGCTATTGTTACCTGATATTCGGCCTCTTCAAGGACATTGCCGATTAATCTTACCGTGTTCGGGTCATCATCTACAATGAGTATTCTCTTTATCTTTGTCATCTTCTCAAGAGTCTTCAATTTCCTCAGGAGAACATCCTTTTCAACCGGTTTTACGATATACTCTGCCGCACCGAGACTGAATCCCATCCTCTGATCGTCAACAATAGACAGGATAATTACCGGGATATCCTGGGTCTCGGGATCATGCTTTAGTTCTCTTAACACCTGCCATCCATCCTTCCTCGGCATCATAACATCCAGAGTGATGGCCATAGGTTTAATCTGTTTTGCTTTTTCGACCGCTTCTTCACCGCCGAGGAGACCGACAACCGCATAATCATCACCCAAATATTTGCAGATTATATCAATTGCTTCCGGATTGTCGTCAATAGACATTATAATTTTTTTGTTCGTCTCTTTTGTCATTACCGGTTCAATGAGATAGTCTTCCGAAGATTGATCGAGAATACTTTTTATGAGTTCACAACCTTTACAAAAATCAACCTTCTCCGGATACGCCGCTATTTTCATCCCGGCACAATGAGTTCCCATAATCATCCAGCATCTTCCTTCCTTACTCCCGTATGCAGGGCAACTCGGTTGTCCGCAATGGACATACTCCCAGCACCGTAACGGTTTGCCTCCGTATGACGGCTGCTTTAACAAATCATCTACAGGCCTTGCGAAATAATCGGCAAGCGCCTCGGCTATTCTCGTCTCGGTTACAGGTTCGGAAGGCGTTTCAAGCATCTCTTTCCTTAAGGGAAGAGTAAAACAGAATTTACTTCCTTCCCCTAATTTACTCGTCACCCAGATCATACCCTTATGCAGCGATACCAGTCCCCTGGCAATGCTAAGGCCGAGACCCGTACCTTCATATTGACGAATGGTAGTAAGGTCTGCCTGAACGAATTTATCAAATATCTTTCCGACGTCTTCTTCTTTTAGTCCTATTCCCGTATCTTCAACGCAAATCTCCATGAAAATAGGAGTCTCCCCCGGTTTAACGCCCCTTTCGGAAAGATGCGCGGAAATTGTAATTCCCCCCTTATCTGTAAACTTGATTGCATTTGACAGGAGATTTATAAGGACCTCTTTTATTCTGTCTTCGTCGCCATATGCATGGGGTAACCCTTCAGGGATATTGATCGTGAGGGTGATGCCTTTAACCTTCATTTGAGGTTCAAACGCGGGCTTTGCAGCTTCAACCAACCATTTCAGGTCAAGTTCCTTAGGATTTATATTCATCTTTCCGGCTTCGATCTTTGAAATATCAAGGACGTCATTGATCAATTGCAGGAGATGACGCGCATTCGCTGCAACCTTGTTCAGGCTTTTTCCCTGTTCCTCGTTGATCGGACCATCAACTTCGTCTATCATTAGGTCGGTATAACCGATAATGGCATTCATGGGAGTACGAAGCTCATGAGACATGTTTGCGAGAAACGTTGACTTCAATTTATCCAGTTCCCTGAGATCTTTATTGGCCCTTTCCAGTAATCCCAATAGCCGTGTGCGTTCATTCAATAAAGAAGTCTTCCTTTTGTTTTCCTCCTCCAGTTTTTTGCTGAACGAGGACACACTCTCCACCATATAATTAAAGGTCTTACCGAGGGTCCCTATCTCATCTTCCGTTTTAACGTCGATGGCAACGGACATGTCTCCCTCTGCAAACCTTTTTGCCTTTTCCGCAAGGCTCTCAACCGGACGCCTCACTAATTTGTTCACCATCAAAAAGATAAGGACAACTGCAACAGGTATAAGGATTATGACTATCATTATTGTCCTGTTCCTCTGGGCAACAACCTGCGCATAAGTCCTTTCAGCATCAAGCCTTATAACAATACCGCCGAGTATTTTTCTCGTAGAGCCATGGCAGTGATAACAGTCCTTTTCATTGAGGATAGGCCTGATCACCATCAAATTCCTTCTGCCGTTGATAACATCCTCAAGAGGTTTTCTCGGATCAAATTTCGGTTCTATTCCGGTCTTTAATGTTTCCGCCAGTGTCTGTGAAATGTTTGAATTTTTGATAGAATCGGTAAGCCTTGTACAAAGTTTGTCCGTATGGGTTGAATAAACAACCTCCTGATCAAAATCGCATATAAAGACCTCGACGTCCCTCATCTTTGTTCTTATGTCCGAAAGTTCCCTTCTGATAGCCTCACTGTCACCCAGTTCCATGGGATATTTAATTCCGGCATAAACCGAATCTGCAAGTTCCCGGCTGATAGATGCGGCTATCTCCAGCCTGTCTTTCGTGCCGAAATGTATCCTCATATATATTTCGGCAAGGAGGACTATAAGTATAATAACCAGCATGGCTACCATTATCTTGTAGCCGAGTCTTTTTTTGATAATGTCAAACATTTTGGTTTTTATGAGAATTGACGTTTCGATAATTAATAATTTTCAATGCGCTCCTCCATGGATCAGGGGCTTGTATCTAAACGCCCTGACCCTTTCCGAAATGTGGCAGCTCTCACAATCTTTCATTGTCATTTTTCTATTTATATGACGCGGATCTTTTGTCTTAACATGCAATTCTCCGGGACCATGGCATACCTCGCAACCGGCGTTTTTCAGTTCCGGTGTTTTTTCAATACTGACAAACCCGCCGGGTTTTCCATATCCCGTGGTATGACAGAAATAGCACCCTTTAATCTCTTCCACTGTTAAGCCCTTTTTTACACGTTCAATGCTCTCAAAAGACTTGCTCTTCTTTGCATAGTTCATAAAGCTGTTAAATTCTTTTTCGTGGCAATTTTTACATGTAATGGACCCGACATATTTATTTACCCTACTCGGTGTTTCGGCAAAACTCGCATGGAAGGACAAGATAAGCATCAGGGAAAAAACGGCCAACGTATATCTAATAAAAGATGAAGCATATTTACACATACAGCTATTTTCTGTTATTGCATAAAAAATTTCAACTAATTTCAGTGTCTGTTTATAAACTCGCCGGTGAGATCCGGGATCGGGTTCCGGTCATTCCGACGGGTTTTGCTGTGTTATACTAAAAAATTAGGCATATGCAGGAATTCATAGTCATTAAAGGAGCAAGGGAGCATAACCTCAGGAACATAGACCTTTCGATCCCAAGAGAAGCGATAACGGTCATAACAGGACCTTCGGGTTCCGGGAAATCTTCTCTCGCCATAGACACCTTATATGCGGAGGGACAAAGGCGCTATGTCGAAAGCCTTTCCGCCTATGCAAGACAGTTTATCGACCAGCTTAGTAAACCCGATGTCGATTATATCGAGGGGTTGTCGCCTTCCATTTCCATAGATCAAAAAACCGTCACACGCAGCCCGCGGTCTACGGTAGGAACAATTACCGAGATTTATGATTATATGCGCGTCCTTTACACAAGGATCGGGAAACAGGCCTGTTATAACTGCGGTTCGATGATCAAAAAACAGGATGCATCAGGTATTATCATGTCGGTTATGTCCCTGCCCCAGGGGAGCAGGATTCAGATACTTGCGCCGATTGTCAGGGACAGGAAAGGTGAATACCGGAAAGAGCTTCAGGAAATGCGGCGTGAGGGGTTCATCAGGGCAAGGATAGACGGCGCATTAACGGACCTGACACGGGACATCTCTCTAAATAAACATAAACGCCACACCATAGAAGTCATTATCGACAGGCTGATCATAAAACCCGGGGTAGACCGGCAATTGAAAGACGGTATAGAAACGGCCCTCAAATATTCGGATGTCGTTGTAATAAACCTGCTATCCGGAGACAAAGATATCCTGTTTTCAAAAACCGCAGTATGCCCGAAGTGCGGCATCAGCTATCCCGAAATCAACCCCATGTTTTTCTCTTTTAACAGCAGACAGGGCGCCTGCTCAAGATGCAAAGGGTTAGGCGTGGAAAATATCGATGAAGATATTCACGAATTGGAAGAAGGATATAAAATATGCAGGCTTTGCAATGGCGCGAGATTACGCAAAGAAGCCTTAAGCATTACTATCCGGGACGTCAACATCAGCGAATTCGCCTGCAGGTCCGTCAAAGACGCCCTGTCTTTTCTCGACAATCTGAAACTTACCGATAGGGAACAGACTATAGCGTTTCGTATTCTAAAAGAGGTGAGAGACAGGCTCCATTTTCTTGATAAGGTCGGCCTTGGTTATCTGACTCTTAACAGGTCTTCACTGACAATCTCGGGAGGCGAGGCCCAGAGGATAAGACTTGCGACACAGCTCGGTTCTTCTCTCACAGGCGTACTGTATATACTTGACGAGCCGAGCATCGGCATGCATCCGCGCGATTGCAGCAGGCTTCTGGAAAGCCTCTCAGCCATGAGAGATGCAGGAAACACCGTTGTCGTAGTTGAACACGACGAGGAAACGATCCGCTGGGCCGATTACATTGTAGATATGGGTCCGGGCGCCGGCAGCAGAGGCGGCTGGATCACGGCTTCAGGGAGTCCCAAGGAAATCGAAAAAAACGAAAACTCTTTGACCGGGAAATACCTCACCGGCTTAATGTCCATAGATGTGCCTCTCCTGCGAAGGGTCCCAAAGGATTTTATAAACATTGCAGGCGCCCGGGAATTCAATCTCAGGAATATCAGCGTTTCCATTCCTTTGAAAGCCTTTACCTGTATCACAGGGGTATCAGGCTCGGGGAAAAGCACCCTTGTTTTTGAGGTACTTTATAAAGCACTGCTAAAACATTTCTGCAAAGAACCGACATGCGGTATGCCTTCACCCGGCAAATATAAGGAAATATCGGGAATGGATAAAATAGACAGTGTGATATGTGTAGACCAGTCACAATTAGGAAAAACCCCGAGGTCCAACCCGGCGACATATATAGGAGCGTTCACCTTTATCAGAGAGTTGTTTTCCCGGATACCGGATGCTCGGGTGCGGGGATATGCCTCATCCAGGTTCAGTTTCAATCTCGTTGGAGGCAGGTGTGAATCCTGTAATGGCGCCGGTCTCATTAAGGTTGAAATGCATTTTCTGCCCGACGCCTATATCCCATGTGATTCCTGTAAAGGCAAACGTTACAACAGAGAAACCCTTGAGATACGATATAAAGGGAAAAATATTGCCGAGGCGCTCGAAATGACCGTATCAGAGGCGCTTCAGTTTTTTTCGAACATTTCTCTTTTGCGCCGGAAATTGGAAGTGCTTGAAGACGTAGGTCTGGGTTATCTTCAGCTTGGTCAGCCTGCTTCGACCCTTTCAGGCGGCGAGTCCCAGAGGGTGAGACTTTCACGGGAGCTCGGAAAAAATTCCACAGGAAATACCTTATACATACTTGACGAACCTACAACCGGGCTCCATTTTGTCGATATTCAGAAACTCCTTCAGGTCATTAACAGTCTTGTCGATTCGGGCAATACCGTAATCGTTATTGAGCACAATCTTGATGTTATTAAATCTGCCGACTATATAATAGACCTCGGTCCTGAGGGAGGAGATAAAGGAGGAGAGGTTATTGCACATGGGACCCCTGAAGAAGTCAGCATGAATCCCGACTCTTATACCGGAAGTTTTTTGAAGGATAAATTGTCAAAAAACGGTAAGATAAGAGTAAACTCGCAAGTTGTATAGCATGAAAGGCAGACATGATAAAAAAGCTTTTAAACGCGACAAAAATTAATCAATATTCACCTGACGACACTTTTAACCTGATTTGCCTTTCAGATATGTGTATATCGAACAGTGATAATAGTACATTAAGGAGTCGCCTAAAAGCTTTTTTATCATATCTGCCTTTCACATTTGTATAAAATGAAGCGGATATATAACAACCGTCATTTTAAAAAGCGGGCGGTAAAACCGTCTTTAGCTTTCTTGCTTTTCTTTTTTTGTTTTGCATTTTTGTTTTTTTTGCTATCTGCTTGCACGCATCAAAAAGACAGGATTTATCAAAAAAGCAAAATCCTTATGGATACCCTTGTTACCATAACGGTTGTATCCGCTTCCGAATCAAAGGCGGAAAAATCCGTTGACGCCGCCTTTTCTGCAATAGAAAAACTTGAACAACTTCTGAACTTTTATTCCGCCGAAAGTGAAATTTCTTTGATAAACAGAAATGCCGGGTTGTCCGGAGTCAAAGTCTCTTCGGATGTTTTACGGCTTGTTGATAAAGCTCTCTATGTTTCGGAAAAAACGGAAGGGTCTTTCGATATAACAATAGGTCCGCTCACATCAATGTATAATTTTCTTAAACAGATCAGACCTGATGACGGAAAGATCAGGGAGAAGCTTTCCCTTATAAACTACAGGGATTTGCTGATAGACAATGCCAAATCTACCGTTTATCTGAAACGCAAGGGAATGCTTATCGATCCGGGTGGAATAACAAAAGGATACGCAGCAGACAGGGCAATCGAAACACTGAAAAAGCAGGGCATACATGCCGGGATTGTAGCCATTGCAGGAGATATTAAGGCATTCGGATTAAAACCCGATGGGAAGCCCTGGAAGATAGGCATAAGAAATCCCAATGCAAAGGGTGACAAGGATGACATCATGGCAACCGTAGAACTTACGGATATGGCCATATCCACATCCGGAGATTACGAAAGATATTTCATAAGCAACGGGAAAAAATTCCATCATCTGCTCGATCCAAAGACGGGGTATCCTGCCGGAGGCTGCCGTAGTGTAACAGTTATGGCGAAAGAAGGTGTATTCACGGATGCTTTTGCAACAGGGATATTCATCCTCGGCCCTGAAAAAGGTATGATGGTTTTTAAGAAAATGGGCTTCAGCGGGATAATGATCGACAGTCGCGGGACAACTCATATAACTCCCGACCTGAGAGGAAAAATTGAGTTTCAGAAAAATCCTTCTTAATACTACGGGCGCCGACAGGATACTTTTTTTGCTTTTATTATCCGTTTCTTTAGCCGGAATCTTTTCCATAAAAGATATTATGCCCCAAAGCAAATCGGTACTGGTTGAAGTAAACGGTAAACCCGTCTACATCCTGCCTCTCGATAAAAACAGGATACTTTCAGTGGAGGGCCCGGTAGGAAATACAACCATCGAAATAAAAGACCACGCGGTGCGGATCACGGATTCTCCATGCAGCAACAAACTGTGCATAAAGCAGGGATGGATTCATAGCGGGTCGATCGTATGCCTGCCCAACAGGGTTGTTGTAACGGTAGGGAATAAAGACAGGCAAAAGGACGGTCCTGATGCAATTACGGGATAAATACCGGATCGCCCTGCTCTCCGCGTTTGCAATCGGAATCCACGGCATAGAAAGTCTGCTTCCCTCACCTATACCATGGATGAGGCTCGGTCTTGCAAATGTTATCACCGTTATAGCGTTGTTGCTGTATGGCTTCAGGACGGCTATGCTGGTGACTCTCGTAAGGGTGATTATTTCATCGCTGCTTACAGGGACTTTTCCCGGGCCGGCATTTATCCTAAGCCTCGGCGGCGGCGTTTTGAGTACGATGTCAATGGGAGTCGTAGTTTTACTTACCCCAAGATTATTCAGTGCGGTAGGTCTTAGCATCATCGGCGCGTTCTTGCATAACATGACGCAATTGATTCTTGCTTATTTTCTTTTTATACAAAGGATCGAGGCAGTCCTGCTTATTGCGCCGGTCATCACACTTGCCGGAACATTGACCGGAACACTAAACGGTCTTGTATCGGAGACGGTCATAAGAAATCTTAAAAAAGATATAATAGAAAAGAAACACAATTAAAATAAAGTTTAGAGAATAATAATAGTCACATATCATCAGTTGCATATAATGAAAAGCAGACATGATAAAAAACCTTTTAAAAGCGACCCAAAATAATCCATATCACCTGACGGCACTTTTAAACTAATGTGCCTTTCAGATAAGTGTATATCGAACAGTGACGATAGTGCATTATGGAGTCGTCCGCACTCAGGCGGATTCGCCGAGGAGAACCTAAAAGCTTTTTTACCATATCTGCCTTTCACATTTACTAAGGAGTTCATAAGTAAGGACACATTTAAACACCCTCCCCTTTATCCCCTCCCCTCAAGGGAGGGGCAATTCTTAAGTCCCCTCTCCCTTGAGGGGAGAGGGCAAGGGTGAGGGTGTGTGGCTTTACTTATGAACTCCTTAGTAAGACTTTTTTGCAATGTTTAGGATAATTGAATTGACATTCAAAACTTACTAATAAATACTGTAGTTTTTTATAACTATTAATATTCTATGAAAGTCGCCAAATTATATAGTTTCCACGATATCCGTATAGAGGACGTTCCAATTCCACGCATCGGCCCGAGGGACGCGCTCCTCAAAACAAAGGCATGCGGCATATGTTCCGGTGATGTTATGCCATGGTATATCGAACAGAAGGCGCCATTGGTTTTGGGGCATGAACCTTCCGGAGAAATTGTCGAGGTCGGCAATGAAGTCACATCTTTTAAAGTTGGCGACAGGGTTTTCACCCATCACCATGCGCCGTGCTTTACCTGCAGACATTGCAGGCGCGGAGATTATGTCCAGTGTGAGACCTGGAAAAACACAAAGATAGAACCGGGAGGGATTTCCGAATACATCTTAATTCCTGAAATCAATCTTGAAAACGATACACTGAACCTGCCCGATAACCTGAGTTTTGAGGACGGGACATTTATAGAACCCTCTGCCTGCGTTGTCAAAGCGTTGAAGAGAGCGAAGATAAGGAATGGCGATACCGTACTGGTTATCGGTCTTGGCGTGATGGGTCAATTGCATATCCTGCTCTCAAGAAAATACGGCGCAGAAAGAATCATAGGAGCCGATATGATACCTTTCAGGCTTAATAAGGCAAAAAAATTCGGCGCTGATGAGGTCATCGATGTATCAAAAAACGACCTCATCGATGCGCTGAAAGATTTGACCAATGAAACTATGGCAGACTTGGTAATTGTCGGACCTAATAGTGCCGAGACAATGAGGCAGGGCTTATCTGCGGCAGGCGCCGGCGGAAAAGTTGTGCTGTTTACTCCGGCCAAACCGGGAGAACAACTTACCATTAACCCCAATGATCTCTATTTCAAAGACATAAATATAATCACCAGTTATTCCTGCGGCCCGACTGATACGGCGGATGCGCTTGATATTATTGCCGAGGGAACTATACGGGCTGAAGAGCTTATCACCCACAGGTTTCGGATTGAAGAGACGGCAGAGGCTTTCAGGCTGACGGCAGAGGCAAGGGATTCTTTAAAAGCTGTGATAACTTTTCAATAATGACTCGGGCTTTTGTTTGCGATAAAATTTAGCAGGAAGGTTTTCATGATAAAAAAACAACCGCTTTACTGTGATTTCGATTCTCATAAAATAACTGAAAAAAACAATACAAGCAGGCTTTACAAACATAAAAGCAACTTTACATGGAAAGGAATTAAAACCGAACATTACAAATCACACGGCACAGACTGGGCCGATATTGTGAGACAGACCCTGATCGGTAACCACGGTGAATCAGTAAAATTCCATGTGCGATATTTTGAAATTGCATCCGGAGGTCACAGCAGCCTTGAAATGCATAAACATGAGCATGTGGTTATTGGCATAAGGGGTAAAGGGATTTACGTCACAGGGAAGAAAAAGCATATCTTAAATTTTCTCGATACATTATATATCGGACCCGGTATAGTTCATCAGTTGAAAAATCCCTATAATGAACCTTTCGGATTCTTCTGCATTGTCAATGCAAAAAGGGACAAGCCGAAGATCCTTTCACCTAAACCCTCATGAGCCTTCGGCGGTGAATTACCTTTAAATAAGCGGGTCACAGCCTCATTCTGAATATCACAAAAAAACTTTCCTTTAGCTTCTCCCATAGAGACCTCTGTTTCCACTTTTCGAGAATTATTTGCTCCGACTGCTTTAAATCCTCATAAAAGACTTCCGCCATTTGCCTGCCAAAATCTTCATCAATAATACCGACGTTCCCTTCGTCGTTCCTTCTGAGAGACTGGAAATCCAGATTCGCGGAGCCGATGATGCTCCAGTTGCAGTCAAGGATAGCAGTCTTTGCATGGAGTATTTCACCACGGTAGTTATATATTTCAACGCCGCTCTTTAAGAGTTTTGCGAAAAAAGCTCTGCCCGCATAATGAGCTGAAATAACGTCCGATCTGCCGGGTAAAAGCATCCTTACTTTCACGCCTCTCGATACTGCATCTTCGAGCAGATAGAGCATCCTTATGCTTGGAGTAAAGTAAGCCGTCGTCAGATAAATGCTTTCCCGCGCCCTGTTGATGCTGTAATAGAGCAGTTTTCTCATCTTCCTTCTGCCTTTGGCAGAGTCTGTGAAAATCGGGATAGCCGGTATGCCGTCTTCAAAAGGCTGAATAGATTTATTGAAGTCAATCGGTTCACCTTTCCATATCTCCCAGCTTCTTTTGAATATATCGAGGAGGATTTTGGCAATCGGTCCCTCAAGGAATATACCGGTGTCTCTCCAGCCTTTTATTTTCTTGAACCTGCGGTATCCACTGTACTCATTGGCAATGTTCAATCCTCCGGTAAACGCCTTCACCCCGTCAATTATGATCAGCTTTTTATGGTCGCGGTGGACATAATGAAAAGGCCTTGTCCATTTAAAAGGATGAGTTGCTCTTATCCTTACCCCTGCGTTTTGGAGTTCCCGCCAGAATTTACCCGGAGTGTCGAAAGAACCGAAATGGTCATAGAGGATATACACCTTGACGCCTTCAGAGGCCTTTTGTTTAAGGATTGAAGCAAGCTCGGCGCCTGTTTCATCATTTCTGAAGATATAAAACTCAAGACATATCAGTTCCTTAGCGCTCCGAACATAGTCAAAAATGGTATGGAATAAGTCTCTGCCCTTCCATAGAAGGGTCACCCTGTTGCCGTTCGTAAACGGGATTCCGTAACCCTGTTGTATGGCTTCTTTTGTAAAACATGCGATTGCATCAGCAGACATAATCAATAATTGCTTAAAAAGAAGCGAACTGTCAATCACCGGTCCGCAATTCTTAAACTTGATGAACTCGTAAAAAGTCGTCATTCCCGCGAAGGCGGGAATCCAAGTGCGCGCAACTTCTTGAAAAGAATGGATTCCCGATTAAGGACTTCGGGAATGACAGCCATGAAAAGGACTTTTTGCGATGTTGTCAAACTTGCTACTATTAAAAACAATCAGCTACAATTAATGTGGTCATTAAAGATAATGAAAATTTACATAAAGGACATAAGAGAGGAAGATTGCATTTGTGACGCCCTGATTCTTCCTTTTGCAGAGGGAGATTCAGGGCTTTATGAGCATTTGCATCCATCCCTTTCAAAAGCGATCAAAAAAGCATTCTCGGGAGAATTCTCCGGCAAACAAAATGAAGTCCTTCTGGTTTCCGCGCCGGAAGATATGAAACCTGAAAGAATCTGCCTTGCCGGTCTGGGCAAGAAAGCGGGTATCTCGCCGGAAAAGATTAGACAGGCCGGCGGTAAAGCATTAGCCGGTCTGCGTGACAGGGGCATGAAAAAAGTTGCTTTGTCCGCCGGCTTTTTTCCAACCCTTAACATCTCGCCGGTCAACTTTGTTGAAGGGGCTTTGCTTGGACTTTATACCTTCCGGAAATATCAAAAAGAAAAGGATATCAGGGAAATCGATGCCCTTTATATACTCTCAAAAACTTCAAGAAAATTAGCAGATGAGCTTTCCATGGCTAAAACAGTCGCCTCATCAGTCTGTTTTGCAAGGGACCTGGTCAATACGCCTGCCAATGATATGACTCCGGCTGATCTTGCAAAAGCGGCGCTGACACTGAAGAAAAAGAATTTTACCGTAACAGTCCTGGAGAGAAAAGATATTGAAAAACTTGGCATGTTCTCTTATCTGTCTGTTGCCGGAGGATCAAATCAGCCTTTAAAATTTATCCTTCTTGAATATAAGGGATCGAAAAAAGATGCTATCGTGCTCATCGGAAAAGCCATCACCTTTGACAGCGGCGGTTTATCGATAAAGCCGTCCGACGGCATGGAAAAAATGAAATATGATATGGCCGGAGGGGCCGCCGTACTTGGCATTATGAAGGCCGTTTCCGAACTGGACCTGCCCGTTCATCTGATCGGTATATTGCCTGCAACGGAAAATCTGCCTGGCGGTTCAGCCTCAAGGCCGGGAGATGTTGTAAGGGCAATAGACGGGAAGACCATCGAGATAATCAGCACCGACGCTGAAGGACGGATGACACTCGCCGATGCAATCGGATACGCAAAGCGTTATAAACCAAAGGCTATTATAGATATCGCCACCCTGACAGGAGCGTGTTCAATTGCCTTTGGTAATGTTGTAATAGCAATGATGGGTAACAACAAAGAAATGCTTGAAAGAATGAAACAATCAGGTGATAGCGTCCATGAACGGGTATGGGAAATGCCCCTTTATGAGGAATATAAAGAATATATAAAGAGCGATATTGCCGATCTCAAGAACTCGGGAGGCAAGCAAGGCTCATTGTCATCATCGGCATGCTTTCTCCACGAATTTGCCGGTGATACCCCATGGGTACACCTCGATATCGCAGGCACTGCATATATTAAAAAAGATAAACCTTATATTCCCAAAGGTGCTACCGGCATCGGCGTAAGGCTTCTTTTTAATTTAATAAACAACTTTAAATGATTATACTTAAGTTATTGTTATTAATAGTATTTATGCTATTGCCAACAATGGCCTTTGCCTGGGGTCCGTTAACGCATGTTTATCTCGGTAATGAGCTTTTATCCCTCGGCGCCCTTATTCCTGCAGGAATACTGAAAATTATACGAAAACACAGAAAAGATTTTCTTTACGGCACACTAATGGCAGACCTTGTTGTCGGAAAAAAGTACGTGCCTGAACATAAAAATTCACATAACTGGGATTTCGTCTTCGAACTTCTTAAAGCTGCCGAGACAAAACAGCAGAAGGCATTTGTCTATGGATATATGAGCCATCTCGCGGCAGATACGGTTGCCCACACCATTTATACCGCTGAAAAAAAGAATATCGGACATACATTACTGGAACTGAAAGCTGACTGCATTATCGACAAGAAATACTGGTCGCAGGCTATTGCAATTGATAAAGAAACGCAACTGCGGAACGATTTATTCCTTGAGCATTCCCTGAACCGCTTTCTTTTTTCCTTCAAGACAAATAAAAGGATACTGAAGGGTATGGTATATCTTTCAGTGCTCAACCGCGAAAAAATTGCCGATTTTATCGACAAAAATCTCATAACATCCATGCCGATGAGGGAAAGCATAGAAAAGCTGCATCAGGAATCCCTCGATAAGATTATCGATCTCTTTCAGAACCTCGATAAATCAGAGGTTGTGAATATCAACCCGTGCGGCAAAAAGCACGGGAGAAGAATGATCTCAAATGAATTCAAGGCTTTTCTTTTTAAGCCTATTAAGATAGATACCGGCAAATATGAAAGGTTCAAAAAGCGGCGTATCAGGGACACTTAAGCGTACCGCTCAGCTTGTCTCTGCCGAAGGGTGAAAGCATTCTCAAATCTTTTATAATCCCGGGCACAATTTCTATGACTTTATCGATCTCTTCTTCGGTATTATATCTGCTTAACGAAAATCTGATTGAACCGTGTATTGCCGTAAAAGGGACCCCTATTGCCCTCAATACGTGAGAGGGTTCAAGAGATCCGGAAGTGCAGGCGGAACCTGATGAAGCGCATATGCCGTATTCGTTCAACCTCAGGAGAATGGCCTCTCCCTCTACATATTCAAAACTTATGTTTGATGTATTCGGAAGCCTGCTTGTAACATCACCGTTTATCCGCGTGTCGGAACTGGATTTCAGGAGGGCCTGTTCAAGTTTGTCCCGCAAGCGTGACAGCCAGGCGGATTCTTTCTCAATGTCTTTCATTGCAAGCTCACAGGCCTTCCCCAGCGCTATGATTGAAGCTACATTCTCCGTGCCTGCCCTTCTTCCCCTTTCCTGGTGACCTCCGATAAGGTACGGATTAAACCTTGTCTTTTTCCTTACATACAGTGCGCCTATCCCTTTGGGCGCATGGAGTTTGTGACCGGAGAGCGAGAGCATATCAACCGGCAGCTTTTTTGTGTCTATCGGTATCTTGCCGACTGCCTGCACCGCATCTGTATGAAACAATACCTTTCTGTCTCTGAGTATCTCGCCGACCTGATGAATAGGAAAGATATTTCCGATTTCGTTATTGGCAAACATTACCGAGACAACCGCCGTATCATCTGCAATAACTTTTATCAAATCATCAATATTTAATTGTCCCTGGTTGTTCACCGGAAGGAATGTTATCCTGTATCCTTTTCGAGCCAGATGTTTGCAGAAACTTAACACCGCAGGGTGTTCAACCCGTGTCGTAATGATATGTCTCTTTTGGGGAAATGATTCGGCAGCGCTCATTATTGCTGTGTTGTCGCTTTCCGTACCGCAGCTTGTAAAAATGATCTCTTCCGGTTCAGCGCCAAGAAGTTGAGCGACCCTTTCCCTTGCCTCTTCTATCTTCTTGTGGAGTTGACCGCCAAAGGTATGCATACTCGAAGGGTTTCCGTAAAAATCTCTAAGGTAGGGGAACATTTCTTCAAGTACTTGTGGAGCTACCTGAGTGGTTGCGTTATTGTCGAGATAGATAGTGTTCATTGGGCCTCCACAACAATGCCGTCGCTGACTAATTCCCTGAGCTTGGACTGGATACCTTCCAGTGTCACTCCGGACATCACACAGCCCGTACACATGCCGCGAAGCGCCACTGCCACTTTATTACCGTCAATATCGATCAATTCAATATCTCCTCCGTCTGCCTGAAGTCCGGGCCTGATTTCCCTTTCGATAATCTCCTGTATCAGAGCAATCTTCTGCAGGTTTGTAAGCTTTTTGGGCGCTGACGGCTTTTCCGGAGTTTTCAGCGACCATATGTCCCTCAATATCTCTTCTATCTCAGGCTTGCACTCGCCGCAGCCGCCGCCTGCCTTTGTAAAATCAGTAATCTCATCCACGGTTGTGAGATGATTTTCTATCGCAACTTTTCTTATCTTCTCTTCCGTTACAT
This sequence comes from Thermodesulfovibrionales bacterium, assembly GCA_041658585.1. Taxonomy (GTDB): domain Bacteria; phylum Nitrospirota; class Thermodesulfovibrionia; order Thermodesulfovibrionales; family SM23-35; genus DYFC01. The sequence continues at coordinate 90,525 of JBAZZX010000004.1, read as the reverse complement.
TGAAACATTTGCAAACTAACTTTCCTTCTTCCTCGATAGTTACCGGTATGCCTTTATAGTTTGCAACCGCCGCTTCCAAAGCCTCTCTTCCCATTACCGAACAGTGCATCTTTTCTTTTGGAAGTCCGCCTAAAAAATCGGCGATGTCCTGATTTGTTACCTTCAGGGCCTCATCAACCGTTTTACCTTTGATAAGCTCTGTAAGCGCCGATGAGCTTGCTATGGCGCTTGCGCAGCCGAAGGTCTGGAATTTTGCGTCCGTAATCCTGTTCGTTTCTTTATCAATCCTGAGCGTTAACCGAAGCGCGTCACCGCAGACAATGCTACCGACGTCGCCTACGCCGTCAGGATTTTCAACTTCACCGATATTTTTCGGGTTCAGAAAGAATTCTCTTACCTTGTCCGTATAATCCCACATGCTTAATTTAAGCAAAGACTATCAAGAAATGTCAATTTAAGATATAATTTGTTCATAACTAAAAAAGCGATTCTCCACAGCAGTTCCGTATCTCCGTGCCTCTGTGGTTATAACACCCACGGGAATGCCGGAAGAAACATTTTTCAGGAGGATTAATGGAATTACATACTATAAAAGTGATCATGTCCAGAGACGTGATTACGTTGGGGCCTGATGAATCCCTAAAATCCGCCGTTAAAAAAATGAACTCCCATAATGTGAGTTGCATTGTTATCATAAAAGACGGCAAGCCTATAGGCATTTTAACCGAGAGGGACATTATTTTCTTGAAGGGAAACAACGTTGAATTTGATACCGTCCAGTTGCAATCTGTGATGAGAAGCCCGGTAATTGCCGTTTCTGAAGAGACCGAGGTCCCCGAGGCGGCCAACCTTATGGTCATCAACAGCCTTAGAAGACTCGTAGTGGTTGATGATGAACATAAGGTAATCGGGATCGTCACACAGACTGATATTATCAAAAACCTGAGCATTGACTCCTTTGTGAGCTTCAAAACAGCGGAGCAGATAATGAACCGTAAAATATTCGCCGTCGGTGAAAACGACACCCTTACAAAAGCCGTATCGCTCATGGCGGACAACCGGATAAGCTGCGTTTTGGTACTCAAAGGGAATAAACCGGCAGGGATAATTGCGGAGCGTGACATCACCAGAGCGATAGCAGAGGATGCTATCTCAAATAATATTGAAAATATAATGGGCTCGCCCGTCGTTACCGCCAATAAAGATATCAATCTCTATGACGCCGTCAAGTTCATGGATGAAAACGGCACAAGAAGCCTTACAATTGTCGATTACAACGGTGATGCAATAGGCATAATTACAAAGAGTGATATTATCAAGAATTTAAGGTCCGATTATATCGCTATTTTAAAAAATATGCTTAAGGAAAAATCAAAAGCCCTGGTGGAATCGGAATTGAAATACAGGACCCTCGTAGAGCAGGCGCTCGAAGGGATTATGATTGTCCGGGACGGACTTATTCAATTCGTCAATCCGAACCTGCTTAAAATCCTGAATTATTACGAGAAAGAGATGGTAGGCAAGGATATTCTCAGGTTTTTCTATCCCGAAAGCAGAGAATTGTTTTCAGAGAACCTCAAAAAAATAATCGCTTGCAAATCCATCGAATCACCGCTTGAACTGAGAATGGTTTCCAAAAATGAAGAAGGCATATACATGGAAGTCTTGTTGACCCACATTCGGTTTGAAGACAAACCCGCCGCGCTTGTTACCCTCAGAGACATTACTGAAAGGAAAAAAACCGAAGCGGAACTGCAGCGTCTCATAATAACCGATGACCTCACCGGCCTTTTTAATCAGAGATATTTCTACGATGAAATCACTAAAGAGATCGAAAGGGCAAAGAGACATAGCAGGCCTTTATCTATGCTGTTTCTTGATATAGACTTTTTTAAAGAATTTAATGATAAATACGGGCATTGGGAAGGAGATTTCGTTCTCAAAACAATAGGAGAGATTATCCTGAGAAGCGTAAGGGACATTGATAAGGCCTTCAGGTACGGAGGCGAAGAATTCTCGGTCCTTTTACCGGAAACAAAATATCCGGACGCTATTATTGTGGCGGAAAGGATACGCAGAACAGTTGCGCAGGCCGAGTTTTATCCCTTTACCCTCGACGGTCACCCCGAAATTGTCACCAAAACCGTCAGCCTCGGTGTCACTGAATTTCATCCTCACGACGATATGAAAAGCTTCGTAAAACGAACGGACAGTGCAATGTATCAGGCGAAAAAAAGCGGCAGGAACAAAACCGTGCATCTCATATAAAAACCAAAAAGGAGGTAGTCATGGCTTATTATGTTATTTTAAGCACTTTAACGGATGAAGGAAGAAAAACTATCAAGGAGAATCCCAAAAGAATACTCGAGGTCAACAAGGAACTTGCCAAAATGGGCATAAAAGTGAAAGAACAGTTTGCCGTTCTCGGACCGTATGATTTTGTAAATATCGTTGAGGCCCCTGACAATGCTGCTATCATGAAAATGTCCGTTGAACTCGGAGCAAGAGGTTCGGTACAGCTCCTTACGCTGTCGGCAATACCGATAAGTGAATTTATAAAGAACATTCAATAGGGTTTTTGCGGGACATATGCCCGTTTAAAATAGTTTTTATAACACCCCCCCTGCACCCTTTTAAAAGAGGGGCAGTGGGGTGTAGCATTTTATGGCATCAGGAGGTTTTTGAGATGAATATCTGCGCCCTTTGCGGAAAAGAAACTCAGATTGACAAATATTTTTCGCGTAAATCCACATGTACGAAATGCGGCAGAGAACTCCACATATGCCTTAATTGCAAATTCTATTCGGAATCAAGTCACAACAAATGCCTTGAAACTAAGGCGGAATTCCAGCGGACAAGGGACAAAGCAAATTTCTGCGATTATTTTGTCTTTAAAGAAACGGCGTCTTCTTCATCATCCGGAGATAAAGAGGATGCATTGAAAAAACTGAAAGATTTATTCGGGAATTTCTGAGAAGTTTGACCAAACCATTGCAAATCGTCTAAAATCAACTGTGCCGAAGTGGCGGAATTGGTAGACGCAAGGGACTTAAAATCCCTCGTCAGCAATGGCGTGCCGGTTCAAGTCCGGCCTTCGGTACCAAATAAAATCAAGTAGGTACGAGATTTCCAGCGCAGCGGAAAGTTTCTTTTTTGGCTCATTGCGAAAATATAGCTCAACTGCATCTTTAAGGTTGCTTAGGGCCTCTTCAATAGTATCACCGCAGCTGGCGATATCTATATTCAGGCACTGAGAAACATAATATTTTCCTTCTCTGTAGATCACATATTTAAACGCTTTCATTTGTTATACCTCCTTCTTTAAATTATATAGGTATTTTGACATATTAGGGAACATTACTTCGTCCCCTCCACAATCGCAATCTGTGAAATCCTTTCAAACTCCTTTTTTGTCAGAAGCGCAACAGACACCCGCTTGTCTCGGCAAATAGAAAAAATAAATCAGGCCCGGGGATAAAATGTAATAGATAAGATTTGAGTTTACAAACATGTCAGATTAAGTATCAGTTGAGGACATCACATAGAAAGAAACGGCGCGGTCCTCAGACTTTCGGTGCGATATTCTCACAAAGAAAAAGGCGGAATCGGTAAAGCCTACCAGCTTTTCGGTGAAGGTTTGTGGCCTTTGCTGGATGAATTGAATGAGGTGCTCGCGGCGTAGTTTTCTTTAAGACTTCTTGATTAATATATATTATCAATATATACTATTGGCAGGAGGTGATGTATGAAGACTGCAAAGATATTTCAGAACGGGCAAAGCCAGGCTGTCAGATTACCAAAAGAGTTCAGGTTTAAAGACGACCACGTATATGTTAAAAAATCAGGCAATGTTGTCATGTTGATTCCTGCAAAAGACTCTTGGGAGTCGCTGTTTGAAAGTCTCGACAAGTTTTCTGATGATTTTATGACTGAGAGAAAGCAACCCAAAGGTCAGACAAGGGATATATTCTGATGAAGTTTATGCTGGATACCAATATCTGCATTTACATTATCAAGCAGAAACCTACGAAGGTGTTGAAATATTTCAAGGCATATTCTGTTGGAGAAATTGGTATCTCATCCATAACACTCGCAGAGCTTAGGTTTGGTGTTGCAAAAAGTCAGTATATTCAGAAAAACCAGGAGGCTCTGGATGCCTTTATTCTACCCCTTGAGATTGCTGATTTTGACGAAAAGGCTGCCAAAGTTTATGGCGATATAAGGGCGGCGCTCGAAAAAGCAGGGAATCCAATAGGTTCAATGGATATGCTAATAGGCGCACACGCACTGAGTCTTGGTCTTACCCTTGTAACCAATAACGCAAGAGAGTTCCGGAAAATAAAACATTTAAAGGTTATAGACTGGACCGTTTAATTGTAGGGGCGAGGTCACCTCGCCCTCATCGCCCGTGAAATTGTCGAAGACCTCCAGGCTGCCTTAGTCCAGTTCCAGGCTATTGCAGAAGATTTGGGAGAAACCGCCCAATAATATGTGAAGATTTTCATGGCAACATATAGAGCAAGATAAGTGTGTCAGGCCTTGTCTTGTGGCTAAATACCCGCTGAATACTTCAAATAGAATTGACAGATATTATCGAAAAGCACAGGGATCAAATGGAAAAAGACATTGTGAGTGAATTAGAAATCCATCTTGCATCAATCATCGAAAAAGAAGGATACAAAGAAGCATTCAAAGGCTCCAAAATAAAACTCATCAAGCCGGGTCAGTAGATATCAATTTTGAGTCTTTCCGTTAAATAACGTCAAATACCCTGAAAAAATTATCAGCGCACCGCCGATCAATGAATTAAAGCCCGGTATTTCGTTCAGGAAAATCATACTGAAAAGAATGGCACAGACAGGCTCAAGATAACCGAGAACGGCGGCCTTATTGGCTGTTACCGATTGAAGTCCTTTGTAATAAAGTATTGGAGCAATAGTCGAATGGACGATACCCATGAACAGATAGCTCCGCCACGCATGCAGAGGGATTTCCCGGACAAACGGGACGAGGAGCGCCGCAATACATATATTAATTATAAATGTCAGGACAAGGGGATGGAAATCCTTTGCATATTTCCGGACAAATATAACAATAACTGCATAGGCAACCCCCGACACGAGTCCCGATATAATGCCTGCAGTATGACCTGTATGCAATGAGAATCCGTCAAGCATAATCCATAGACCGATAGATGCTATGGCGATCACGGCGGCGATTTTAATGGTAATTTTTTCCCTGAGAAAAAATGGCGCAAGAAACGCAACGATCACCGGCGCAGTATAATGGGTCAAAACGGCATTCGCTATGGTGGTATTTTTATACGCATAATAAAACGTGAACGTATTGATGAGGGACACGAAGCCGAGCATAAGGGGATACCCAAGCTTTCCGAAACCGGGGATCTCTTTCCGGTACTTCTTCCGTGAAAGCAGAAGACCCTGAACAAAAATAGCTACAATAAGGGAACAGAAAATAAGGATATGGATTTCAACCCCTGAAAGCCTTACAAAAACCCCGAGGGAACTCCAGAGAAAAATTGCGGCAAGTATATAAAAGGAACCTGTATTCGTTATTTTCAATTTTATTGCTTCCCAAATAGTATTTCCCAAATTATAACAATTTTATGGGCCTAAACGTTGTATAAACAAGTCCTCAATGTGAAATAAAGATATGATAAAAAAGCTTTTAGGCGACTCCATATTATTACCAATAATATCTATACCTTGAGCCTCTTGCAAAAGTCCTTAAAGCAACGCTTATGTCATTCTGAGCTTGTCGAAGAATCATGACTAATCAATAAGTTATGTGACCCTTCGACAAGCTCAGGGTGACAATTTAGATACTTTTGCAAGAAGCTCCCTTGAAAATTTAGGCCTGCATCGGTGAACATAAGACATGGAACTATTTCAGGAAAAAGAGGATGCGAGTATACCTCAGCCGCTTGCCTATCGCATGTGCCCCCGGACATTGGACGAATATGTCGGGCAGGGACATATCCTCTCTCCGGGTAAATTATTAAGACGGGCCATCGAGTCTGACAGGATCACATCGATAATCCTGTATGGGCCGCCGGGTACAGGCAAGACGGCTCTTGCACGAATTATCGCAAAGAAGACCGATGCCCGTTTTGAATGGCTGAACGCCGCAACTATAGGGCTTGAAGAGATAAGAAAGGTCATTCAAAGCGCAAAAAACAGGAAGTCCAAGGGCATAAAGACCATTCTGTTTTTGGATGAAATCCACCGTTTTAATAAACTTCAGCAGGACGCGCTACTCCCCGACGTTGAAGAAGGGAACATTATTCTAATTGCAGCTACAGTGGAAAACCCGTTCTTTTATGTAAATTCCGCTCTGCTTTCAAGGAGCCAGATTTTTGAACTGAAACCGCTCTCTGAAGATGATATCTTAAATATTTTGCGGAACGCAGTCCGTGATAAAGAGCGCGGCCTCGGTAATCTCAATGTTTCGGTTGATGAAACTGCTTTGAAACATATCGCGAGGATGTCTGACGGAGATGCAAGGAAAGCCCTGTCGGCACTTGAGATCGCGGCGCTCACAACACCTCCGGATGATAACGGCCAAATACAGATCAATATTGGGATTGCCGAAGAATCCATTCAGAAAAAGGTTATAGTCTACGACAAAAAAGGCGATCAGCATTATGATACTATATCCGCGTTTATCAAAAGCATGAGAGGTTCCGACCCTGATGCCGCAGTATACTATCTTGCAAAGATGTTATATGCGGGAGAAGACCCGCGTTTCATTGCAAGGAGGATCGTTATTTGCGCCTCCGAAGACGTCGGGAATGCCGATCCTATGGCATTGGTCCTTGCCATATCGGCTTTGAGAGCGGTTGAATTCGTCGGAATGCCCGAGGCGAGGATTCCCATTGCCCAGGCTGCAATCTATATTGCCAAAGCTCCCAAAAGCAACGCCTCTTACAAAGCAATTGAAGCGGCATGGAATGACGTCGCCACGGAAAAGACGATGGAAGTCCCTGACCCCTTAAAGAGCGGTAATTATCCGGGCGCAAAGAAATTAGGTCACGGCGTCGGATATAAATACCCACATGATTTCGGCGGTCATGTTGAACAGGAGTATATGAAAAAAAAGAAAAAGTATTATAATCCATAAAATGGTCCCTGATAACACTCTTGAACTCCTTGAATTCCCAAAGCTCCTCAGGCTGATTGCCGGGTTTGCAAACAGCAGTGCGTCAGGTAAATCGGTTTTGGAAATTGAGCCTCTGTATGACAAAGCAGAGGTTGAAACTAAGCAGAGACAGATCAGCGAGATCCGCATGATGTCGCAGCAGGGGAAACCTCTTAAGCTGCACCCCTTTTCGGACATATCGCCCCTTTTCCCAAAGATAAAACCTGAAGGCGCCGTGCTTGAGGCGATAGAACTTGCAGAATTCATTCCGGTATTAAGCATAGCCTTTGACATATCTCAGGATTTAGAGGAAAGGTTCGACCTGCCCTATCTTATAGAACTCACTGATAACCTTACCGGATTTCCCGACATTCTGAAGCTTCTCAGAAAATCTATCGGCAGCGAAGGGAATATCCTTGACAGCGCTTCGTTCCTACTTGCGGACCTGAGGAAAAAGATAAGAAATCTCGAAGCAAAAATACGCAAGAATCTTGAGGAGATGGTAAGGGACGAGAGGATTGCATCCCTGATTCAGGATGATTTTGTGACCGTAAGATCAGGCAGGTGGGTCATCCCGGTCAGGATGGATTCAAAAGGGATGGTGCCGGGCGTCGTGCACGATGTTTCAAAATCAGGCGAGACCGCCTTTATCGAGCCGCTTGCCATTATCAACCTTGCTAATGAACTGGAAAATATTGTTGCGGACCAAAAAGCCGAGGAGATCCGGATACTCAGAAATATCTGTTCTCAGATAAGAAGCGTAGCGGCTGAAATGGAGGCCGAGTTTATTACCATTGTTTATCTTGACGTCTTGAACTGCATTGCTCAATTTGCCGACCTTTTGCATATGCATACTCCTCTGATAAATACTGAAAATACGATTACCCTGCGGCAGGCAAGGCATCCGCTTCTGCAGATCTCCCTGAAGAAGAGCGGTAAGGAGAATCAGGTCGTACCGTTAGATGTTGAATTGGGCGGTGATAATACCGTAATGGTAATAACAGGCGCAAACGCCGGAGGGAAAACGATCTCGATCAAAACGATAGGCATTCTCTTTCTGATGGCCTTGTCGGGTATGCCCGTGCCTGCGGACTCCTCGTCGAGCTTCCCACTGACACTGAATCTCCTTGCCGACATCGGGGATGAACAATCAATAGAGGACAACCTTTCCACGTTCTCCGCACATATCACAAATATCGCCGATATACTGAAAAAGACGGATTCAGAGACCGTTGTTCTGATCGACGAATTGGGCACCGGCACTGACCCTGAAGAAGGCGCCGCCCTTGCATGTGCAATCCTGCAGGATCTGCGGCGCAGCGGCGCGGTTGTTTTTGCCACTACTCATCTTGCGGATATCAAAGGCTTCGTCCACAGGACCCAAGGAATGATGAACGCTTCGATGGAGTTCGACCAAAAGACTCTCACGCCGCTTTACAAACTGAGAACGGGAGAACCGGGACAGTCGCATGCGATCGAGACGGCAAGAAAGTACGGACTTCCTGAAAATGTCCTGAAGGACGCAAAAGGCATGCTCGGCAGCATGAAGATAGAGTTAGACAATATGATCGCCGACCTTAATGAAAAGAGATTGCATTATGAAGATATGCTGAAGGACATTCAGAAACGGCAAACGGAACTGGAAGAAAAAACCGTGCTGTTGGACCTGACCATTTCAGAGGCTGAAGGCAAAAAGAAAGAAACGCTTACAAAAGCGTTTAAAGAGGCTTCTGAAATTATTTCCGACGCAAAGAGACAAATGCACGCCCTGCTTGAAGAAATCAAGAACAAAGATAAAGAGCTGATAAGAAAGACTATCAAACAGGTAGAAACCCGGCTGGAACATATCACGGAAAAGATCAGGGAATACGATGTCGAAGACCGCGGCGCTCCGCTAATAGATAACATTAAAAAAGGAGACTCGGTCTTTGTCAGGTCCCTTGGCTATGATGCAATTGTAGTTGATGTAAATCCAAAAAATAACAGAATAAAAATCGCATCAAACTATATGGAAGTGGAAGTTCCCTTGACGGATATAGGTTTTAAGAAGGGTAAACCCCTTCCTCCTCAAACAGATACCGTCCATTCAACAAAGGACGCAGCCTCTGTTTCTACCAAAATACATCTTGTCGGAAAACGGGTGGACGAAGCGCTCTCCGAACTTGAGCAATTTCTCAACCATGCAGCATTAGCCGACATGCGGGAGTTGGTCATCATTCACGGCGTAGGCAAGGGTTTATTGCGCAGGGCAATCCATGAACATATGACCGACCATCCGTTGGTAAAGAAATTCAGAAGCGGGACAATAGAAGAAGGCGGCATCGGAGTAACGATAGCGACTTTAAAATAAACCTAACCCGGATTATTCATAAAATCAACTACAACAACCGAGGATAAAGTAGTACCCCTTCAGTTATTGGTGTTTAAATCCTCCCCTTTGCAAGGGGAGGTTGGAGGGGTTTTGATGAGATCTAATAAAACCTCCCCTTCCCCTCCTTGCCAAGGAGGGGATTCTTTGAACACTGCTGCCCGTAACTGAATCGTTACACTAAAGTATTTGCAGGAAAGCTACCTGATTATAACCTCGACATCAGGCAGTTTTTCCCTGATCGCATCTTCGATGCATCTGTTATCGCAATGCAGACACGGGCCGACGCAATTGATCACCGCCGTATTTCCCTTAACTTCGGCCAGTTCCGCACAACTATCGTGGGCCGATATGATACACGACAGACTTTCGAGTATTTCCCTGATCTTTTGTTCTATGTCCGGAGTTTCTATTGTATCACCCATATCGAACAGTCTTTTGCCTCCCTTAATATTTTGCTCGAGGTGCTTCCGAAAAGAAATTCTTCCTTCCTGCTGATTCCTCTGCGCCCTACCACAACCGTAGAGCATTTCAGTTCCTTAATATGACTCAGTATGCATTCCGCTACCGACGGACGGTCCTGCAAAGCGGCGACCGCATTGATGGCGTCTTCGGTAAACCCCGACCGGATAAGAATACCCCGGTATTCCGCAACCATTTTTTCGGCCTTTACCCCCTGTTCCTCCTCCCAGGCCTGCCGCTCTTCCTTGCCGGTAAAATAATCCGGCGGCGGCTCGGATATGATACTGAGGAGTGTTATGCAATAACCGGGAAGCCCTCTTAAGAATTCCGCAACATAAAGGACGGCCCGTTTAGCGTTCTCGGACCCGTCCACCGCAATAAGCAAGCTCTTGTCCTTTGTCGTACAATAAGTGTCTCCGTCCCTTGATATCATATCGCCTCCCTTACTTTTTAAGGTTTGCAATCCTCTTTTGCTTCCTGCAGTTCCGAGAGAAATTGCACGGTGTCTTCATAAAAAACATTAGCGCCTAATGAAAAATGCATGAGAACGAGATTCAGTGAATCCGGGATATAGGGATAGACCTTTCTCAGGTTGACCAACCGGTTGTTGAAGATGATGTTCATGTCCTCATGAAAGAGAAGATCATACGCAGGCGAGTTGTTCAGTTTCAGGTTTTGCACCGTTACATCACCCCTACCGGCAAGATATACCAGAATATTGCCGAGTCCGTAAAGGTCGTATCCGAACATGTTCTCTTTATGCAGGTAATTAAAATCGAAGTCTATCCATCTGCATCTCCCGGTCTGTTTTTCTTTAAGGATATGGTCCCGCCTGATATCTCCGTGCTTTTCTCCCCGGTCGTGCAGGAATTGTATCGCTTTAACTAATTCTATGTATTCATCCAGCACAGTGGGGAAATAATTATAAAAATAGTCTTCGTGGCTGCTGCCGAGTTCCAATATAAAATCGGCAAAGGTCTTTCCGGTTATATACTCAATAATCCGGATGATATTGCCTGCCGAGTCTTTGACCGCATATCCTTGCATAAAGTTTAAATTACCGTCTACCATTTCCAGAATCCGCGCTTCTTTTTGGGGACTGCGGTAACATTCAAATGAAAAACCCCCTACTTTCGCCTGAAATCGTTCGTGGAAGGTCAATTTCATTATCTTTGTACTCCCGTCAATAAGATCGCGCGCCCTTTTTACCCAATACTTCTGCTGGTCTTCAATGCCGAACCTTCCCTCGCGCTCGTTGTTCCTGACTAGGTACGGCCTTCCGCCGAGAACCACGACGTCATCGTAATCTATCCTGTAAAAATCCGATGTGTCGGTATGGATGGAAACCTGTTTTGGGACCTTTTCAGGTCCGACGCATGCGGCTATCATTTCTTTTAGCTTTTCCGGGCTAAAATTTATTTCGTTTTCGTCTTTTACCATAATTTATATCTGAACCTTTTTAATATTAATATTAACATAACCTGAACGTTGATTTGACTTATAAGACGTCTTTCGGTTATTTTCAACGATGGTGATTTCTTATAAATTATACGCTATTCTTGCGCTGTTTATTTTCACATTGCTAATCAACCTTCCGTTCGGTTATTTTCGTTCAAAGACAAAGAAGTATTCTTTGCTATGGTTTCTCTATGTCCATATTCCCATTCCGCTTATTTTCGTAGCAAGGACGTTTTACCATATAGAATTTAGGTATATTCCGATATTCATCCTGGCTGCATTAGCCGGACAAATACTTGGCGGTAAGTTCAATCTTTAGCCATGCTCGCAAATATTCTTGTTCAACCCGGCGTCATTGAACTCCTTGAGACGGAAAGACCCTATCCTTCCGGCGGAGAATTGCTGGTTAAGGTCAAAGCCGCCCTCACCTGCGGCACTGATTTAAAGGCATTCAGGCGCGGTCATCCTTTAATCCCTATGCCGGGTGTTTTCGGACATGAATTTTCAGGCGTAGTTGCAGGTATAGGAAAAGGCGTTAGAAAGTTCGGGGAAGGAGATGAAATCATGGCCGTCCACAGCGCCCCCTGTCTTGAATGTAGTTATTGCAGGAAAAAACTCTATAATCTCTGCGAACATATAATGGATAAAAAGGTCCTGGGCGCCTTTGCCGAATATATTCTGCTTCCTTCCCATATTGTTAAACAGAATGTATTTCACAAGCCGAAAAATATATCTTTTGAAGAGGCCGCTTTTCTCGAACCCCTGTCATGCGTCGTCCACGGTATGGCGTCGTTGAATATCGGAAAAGGCGACCATGCATTGATTATCGGCGCAGGACCTATCGGCCTTCTCCATCTTTTGCTTCTAAAAGAAAAAGGTGCAAAGGTAACGGTTGTTGATAAACATGAGAATAAACTGAAGACGGTAAAAAATCTCGGCGCTGATTTTATTTATAAGGTCATCGAAAAACAGATTCCCCGTCTCACCGGTTTCGACTACGTCTTCGAATGCACCGGCATACCTGAAGTCTGGGAGGCGTCCGTTAATTACGTCCGGAGGGGCGGCGCCGTTGTCCTTTTCGGCGGCTGCAAATCCGGCACGACCGTAACCTACGATACCTGCAGGCTGCACTATGACGAAATAACCTTAAAGGGGGTTTTTCACTTTACGCCGGATGACGTCAAAAAGGCATATGCTATGCTGTGCAGCGAAAAGCTTAATGTTTCAAGGCTTATATCGGGCAGATATACTTTGAAAAACACATCAAAAGCCTTTGGAAAATTGTCTAAAGGTATCGGCATAAAATACGCCATAATCCCCTCATGAGAATTATTTGTCCGATCTGCAAGAATAAAACCACATGGGAAGAAAATCCCTGGAGACCCTTCTGCTCGGAAAGATGCAAGCTCGTAGACCTCGGCAAATGGGCAATTGGGGATTATAAGATAGAGGGCAAAGAAGAAACGGACGAAGATGAAAAACAGGCTTGACACTTTATTTTATAAGTTCTATTCTCTAAACTAAATGCAAACGAAGGGAGAGTATTATGGTTAAAATCGCGGTTGCAGGTGCGGCGGGAAGAATGGGCAGCAGGATAACTGCGCTCTCAAAGGAGTATGAAGGACTTAAACTGGCAGGCGCTTTCGAACGAAGCGGTCATAAAGACGCCGGAAAAGATATAGGCTTGATAGTCGGCATCGGAGAAACAGGCATTAAGCTTGCCGACAGTCTTGTATCGGTTATTGACGGTTCTGATGTCGTCATTTCTTTTACTACCGTTGAAGCCTCGCTGGAACATCTGAGGCTTGCAGCCAAAAAGAAAAAGGCCATAGTCATCGGGACCACCGGCTTCACAAAAGACGCCCTGAAAGAGGTCTCCGGACTGATAAAGAAAATACCCTGCGTCATGGCGTCAAATATGAGCACGGGCGTCAACCTCCTGCTGAAAGTATTGCAGGACATTGCAAAGGTCCTTGGAGACTCCTATGATATCGAGATCATCGAGGCGCACCACCGGATGAAAAAGGACGCGCCGAGCGGTACGGCCCTGAAGATGGCGCAGGCAATTGCAGCGGCGCTGAACAGGGACCTCGACAAGGTTGCAGTCTATGGAAGAAAAGGGATCACAGGAGAGAGGACCGCCAAAGAAATAGGGATTCAGGTCATCCGCGCCGGCGATATCGTCGGAGAGCATACGGTTATTTTCGGCGGTCTCGGTGAAAGGATCGAGATCACGCACAAGGCATCGAGCAGGGACACCTTTGCACGGGGAGCGCTAAGGGCCGCCCTATGGGTTTATAACAAACCGGCAGGGTTATACGATATGCAGGACGTGCTGGGGCTGAAGTAAATCAAATGCGGAATGCGGAATTATTCCATATTCCGCATTTTTGTCTCAGTCTTTATACTTATGGTAAATATCATCAAGTGTCCCGGCTGTTTCACGAAAGGCCTTTAAAATATCCGGGTCAAAGTGCTCGGGTTTTGTTCTGCCGTCGCCTTTTGTAATGATATCGAACGTTGCTTCATGGCTCAGAGAATCCCTGTAGGGCCGTTTGCTCCTGAGGGCGTCATATTGATCGCAGAGCATGGCGATCCTTCCTTCTATTGGAATCTCTTCCCCCTTTAAACCGTTTGGATACCCTGTGCCGTCCCATCTCTCGTGGTGGTTCAATGCGATGGAAGCGGCCATCTGTATCCCTGCATGGGAAGACCCGGAAAGGATATTATTACCGATGGAAGGATGGAACTTCATAATCGCAAATTCTTCTTTACTGAGCGGACCCGGCTTTAAAAGGATATTGTCGGGGATGCCGACTTTTCCGATATCATGCATCGGACATGCAAACGTGACGGCCTCTACAAAATCCACCGGCATATTCATGGCAATAGCAATATGCTTTGCATAGAGACCGACCCTTCTGATATGTGTACCCGTATCTTCATCCCTGTATTCCGCGACAACCGTCAAACGATGCACCAGTTCTTTGCTCATTTGTTTGACCATTTGTAACGCCTCGACCAGTTCCCGTGTCTTCTTTTTCACGGTATCTTCGAGCATAAACTTATAGCTTTTCTCAATATGCAAAAGCCTGTTATGGTTCTCCGCCTTTTCCACAGTATGCAAAAGGTATTCAGGCCTGTATGGCTTGATAAGAAAATCAAAGGCCCCCTTTCTTACCGCATTGACTGCCGTATCAAGTTCGGCATAGGCTGTCATAAGGATGACGGGCCTTTCGGGGTTAACGGCATGTATCTTTTTAAGGAGTTCAACGCCGGACATTTCCGGCATCTTAATGTCCGTCAAAACAATATCAATATTGTCCTCTTCCTTCAGTTTTTGCATGGCGTCTATGGCATTATGACTGATGATAACGGTATATCCATACTCTTTCAGGAAGGCGGAAACAGATTCCCTCATGAACGGTTCGTCATCAACTACAAGGATTTTTGATTTCATATGTTTAAATTTAGGGTCTATCTCCATAACTCTTTAAGCCTCCGGTATCTCTCTTATCTTCTCAGGCATCTCTGCCGTCTGAAGATAATTATAGCAATCTCAACGGAATTTGTGAAATTATACGCCGGGCTGAAATATTTAATGAATCGGTGAGTTATGGTTTTGGTATTAAGACAGCGGGGTAAGTAAATAAATTAGTAGATCGACCTTATTCTTCCCGTCCTTTTATCAATAATCACCTTATCTACAAGAACACCTTTGCTATTGATAATCTCTGCCTGATAAAACAGGGGGGTTTCGATTATGCGATGAATCCGGATGCCGTGATGCGGCACATAGAATTGCAGGATTATTTCATTTGCTTCAACGGATGTTTTTACGATCCTTTTAGCTCCGTACCAGCCCCATTTGTAACTGCGCCAGTAGTGGCCGTAGGCGGGACATTGAACAAGACCCTGCTTTGTCTGCTCGGCAAACGAAAGATCGGCTATCGTCAAAACAGCCGCTAAAGATACTAAAAAAATTACCTTTATTATCATGCCTTTTTTTCGGGGGGCCTTAGCCCCCCATATTTTTATATTACCATCCGGTTACGCGATTTCTGCATTATACCTTTACCCTGCATCCAGCGACAACCTTTGGCGTGTCCAAAGTACTTGGGTACGCCTGATTCATCAGCCTTCTTCATAATCTTTGTTCTAATATCGATCATCTCTTTCTGCAGGGTGGCGATCCGGTCCCTGTCAGGGATCCTCTTGCTGAATTCTTTGTGTAAATCAAGTTTCCTGGTGATAAGTTCATCTCTGAATGACAGGGTTTCTTTCTGAAATTTCTTTACCGCCCCGGTATCAGCATTCCCTGACCGACATATGTAGTTCCCATTGCCCGGAGGATAAGCATAAACAGCCGAAACAAACACAAGGGCTGCCGCTGCAATCAAAACAACTATCACCCCCTTTCTCATACTGTTAACCTCCTTTCATGCATTTACTTATAATATACCGGCGGATTGTGAAGAGGTATCGAAGGAATTATGAAGAAATTGTGAAATCCGGTATATACACCGTAAATATTGAGCCTTTGCCGTATTCACTCTTGACCTCGACTCTCCCGCCGTGCGCCTCAACAAGCTCCTTTGCAATGGTAAGGCCAAGGCCGAGACCTCCGTCAGAGGTCTTATAGAACCGCTCAAAGATAAAGGGGAGATCCTCCTTTTTAATGCCGACGCCTGTATCGGTCACCTCTATGTATATGTCCCTTCCCGTGGCTCCCGCCTTTATGCCGACGTCTCCTCCCCTACCCGTTGCCCGCAAGGCATTACTGATAAGGTTGATCACAATCTGACTGAGTTTGTCCGGGTCCGCATAAAGGCTCATTTCATCGCATCCAAGTTTTAGGGTTACGCCTTTATCAAAGAACAACTTCTCAAATCTCCCTTTTATGCCTGTCAGAAAAAGTTTCAGTTCTATTGATTGCTTTCTCAATTCAAGGATGCTTGCTTCAGCCCGTGAAAGCTCCTCAAGTCCTTCAATGATGTGCTTCAGCCTTTCCGTTTCTTCAAGTAAAGATTGCAGTCTCTCTCTGTCGGTCTTTATCATCCCGTCAAGCATTCCCTCGATCTCTCCACGCATTGCGGTAATGGGGGTCCTTAGCTCATGGGCGATATTTGACGTCAGTTTTCTTCTCAGCGACTCATGGACTTCGAGGTTCTCAGCCATAGCGTTGAATGTCTTCGCAAGGTCGCCCATCTCGTCTTTTCCCTTAACCGTGACCCTGCTTTTCACATTCCCTTCGCTTATTTCCTTTGCTGCCGCTGTAAGGTTTTTTATAGGGTCAGTCAATTTCCTCGAAAAAATAAGACTCAACAGGAGAGAGATTCCTCCAAGCAAAAGAATTGACAGGAGGAAAAATCTGTTCGATCTCATCTTAAAGACGGTCTCCTTCTCCTGTCCTTCCTGAAAGATCAGCGGCCTTATCTCCAAAGCCCCGATGTCCCTGCCTTCGAGAAATAACGGATAATTCGAGAATTCTATTTGGCTGTGCGGCTTTTCTTCCGTCTGAAACCCTGATACGGCGATGATTCTCCTCTTCATGAGAGGCGGCAATGTATCAACCGCTTTATTGGTATTTATTAGTTCATTACTGTAAACATCCTTCATTTTGATCTCATATCCTGACAGCAAAGCCCATATGGTATTCTCCTGAAGCGCCTCTTTATCCCATCCGGAATGCTTCTCGTATGATCCTTCGACGGCAGCCATAAGACGGTAGATTCTGTCCTCTGCCTCGCCTTCAAGATATTCCCCGAAATCACTGATAATCATTTCCCGGAGAAATAGAGAGGCGGAGAGAGAGATCATGGAAACGGAAAACAGAAGGACAAGGTATTTGACCCAGAGGCTTTTAAACATCCTTAATACCGATAAACTTATAACCTACTCCATAAATCGTATTAATGAACAGGGGATTTTTGGGATCATCCTCTATTTTTTGGCGTATATTCTTAATATGGGCGTCGATACTTCTCTCGTAACCTTCGAACTGATACCCAAGCGCATGCTCTACAAGCTCCCCCCTTGTAAAAACCCTTGAGGGAGAACCTGCAAGCACTGCCAGTATCTTCAGTTCCGTCGGCGTCATGGTTACGGAATCTCCCGCCTTTTTTACTTCATAACTTGCAGTGTCTATCGTGAGGAGCCCTTTGTTGAAACTCATGGCTTTTGCGCCCGGAATATCTTTGCGTTGGGCCCGTTTCAGGACCGCCTTTACTCTTGCAACAAGCTCCTTGGGGCTGAAGGGTTTTACAATATAATCGTCGGCGCCCAATCCGAACCCTGCAACCCGCTCTTCTTCGGATGATTTTGCAGTCAGCATAATGACCGGAAAATCTCCGAGTTCCTTCAATTCCTGACAGACATTTTCACCGCTCATGTCCGGCAGCATAAGGTCAAGGACTACAAGGGCCGGCATCTCTTTCAATGCAAGTTCAAGCGCCTCTTTCCCAGTTTCCGCAGCGGATACCCTGTATCCCGCGCCTTCGAGATACACCTTTACGATCCTCGCTATCTTCCTGTCGTCTTCAACAATAAGAATTGGTTGTATCATAAGTTTTACCGTTTGAGGAAATAAATGAGAGTAAATTTAGCTTTCTTTTCCATAAAGCGGATCGGGTCTACTGCTTTTCCAGGACAAAGAGCAGTTGGCCTTCTACAACGAAGCTGTTAAGTTTAACGCATATCTCTGCTATCTGTCCGTCAAAAGGCGCAATAATCACATTCTCCATCTTCATAGCCTCAAGATTAGCGATCTCTTCGCCTTTGTGCACGAGGTCTCCGACTTTGAGAGCGCCCCTTTCAGGATTTCCGATCCTCCAGATATTCCCGTTGATAGGCGCGCCGGCCTCGTTCAGACCTTTAGCCATTCTTATCTCGGTCTTCTTGGCCCTTGGGGTTGCGACACTATACACCCTTGTCTTATTGTTAACGCGCATTACGACATGGATTATTCCTTCATGTTCCGCGCCCACTGAAACAAGCTCGATACTGTACGGTTTGCCACGGAGTTCAAAATCCACTTTGTCCCCCGGCTTTTTCAGTCCCTGCCGCCATACGTCCGTAGGCAGAACAAGCGGGGCTTCTCCGTATTTTTCCCTGAATTCGATCATGGCGAGGGCGTCTTTCGGATGCATCAGATAGAGAATAAATTCCTCTTCCGAAGGTTGTCTCCCGATATGCTCCGATAATTCCTGCCTGATTTTTTCAAGGTCGTCGTCGGGCATTGAATCAAGGGGAGAGAGTTCAATCCTCTCCTTTATCTTCGTCTCCCATTCACCGCCAAAGGTGCTATGATAAAGCCAATCGGGAGGCCATCCCATAGGGAGCTTGCCGTAGTGACCGAGGATCAGGTTTCTGAAATCTCCCGGAGTATTTCTGAAAAGGCCGAGCAGTTCTTCCCGATCCTCTTCATTTATTGCATTAAAGTCCAGGTTCTTTTCATCGATAAATTTTGTCAGTAGATTTATCAGATGTCTGACTCCGGCATCTCCCTTGGCCTTTGCATATTTATTTACTATACCGCTGCAGGTGACCCAGGTAATCTGTGAGCCGGGGGTAACGTCAAAGTAATGGATGATCTTGTTATAAAGAGACATCACCTTGAGAACCGCAGGCATGAAATGGAGGAAGCCCCCGTTTTCAGCCTGCTCGAATGAACTCGGGAAAGCGCCTCCGGGCATCTTATGAAGGGTCACCGTATGGTCGAACCCCTTAAACGGCGATTCGGCCCAGTCATAATTATTTATCCATTCGCGCACCTTCTGCACTGCCTCCTCCGCCTCTTTTCTGTTGAGATTAACCGGAATCCCCATTTCCTCAAAATAGGCCTGGACGGCAAGAATGGGTGAATGTCCGTAAAAGCGCACAAGCGAATCTTCTTCGACATCAAATATCTTTGCTCCGGCCTGGGCAGCGGAAAGCAGCGCCGGCATTGCAAGCCCGTCCGTAATATGTCTGTGGTACTGAATTACCAGTTCGGGATATTTCTGTTTTATTGCATCAATCAGGCTGCCGACCCGTTTGATGCTTCCTACGCCCGCCATATCTTTAACGCAGAAGATGATCTCGGCAGTGCCGCTGCACAGGTCAACGATATCCTTTACCACCTCAAGATAATATTCGTTAGTTGCCCAATCAGCCGTGGTAAAGGATATGGAGGGCTGGAAGAGTCGCCCCCTCTTCATGACGACTTCGGCAACCGTGCGCAT
Organism: Thermodesulfovibrionales bacterium; assembly: GCA_041658585.1. Taxonomy (GTDB): domain Bacteria; phylum Nitrospirota; class Thermodesulfovibrionia; order Thermodesulfovibrionales; family SM23-35; genus DYFC01. Next base: position 70,857 of record JBAZZX010000004.1, on the reverse strand, counting down.
GTTCCTTACATCGTTCAGGAACGAGAAACATCTCCATACATCTATATCAACCTTGGAAACCACATATTCTATGACATTCTTCGGATACGGTCTGTAACCGAAAAGGTTTGTCTCGCGTATAAGCGTTTGAAGAAGCACATTAGGCATCTGCTGTCTCAGGATGTCGATCTCTTCAAAGGGACTTTCCCTCCTGTTCATCACACCCACATGCCAACGGGCGCCGCCGTGGCATTCGGAACTGAACAGCCCCATCCTGTTGTAAAACGGGGCAAGAGTAGAAAGGTCATAGATGCGGTGGCGGTTTTTGTAATCGGACTGCCCGGCGTCACGCATACCCACGGAAGTGAAACACACACCGTTAAGACTGCGTATAGCCTGCACAATCTCTTTCGACGACATTCCGGGCTTAACGAAGATATAATCTTTCATATAATCACATCCACGACTGCGGGCCTAAAGCGGATATTTCGGCCACATATCTTGCTATCTTGATGACCTCGTCTTCGCTGTTTTTTTCTTTGAACATCGAGATGAGTTCATCCATATGCTCTTCAATGAACCGTGTAGAAAACTCGCCTGCTATGAATGCAGGATGCCTGATAATGCTTAACAGCAAAGGCGCGAGCGTCTTCACTCCTTCTACGCGGAGGTTCCTGCTAAGCGCCCTGTCCATGACCCTTATGGCGTCTCCCCGGTCGGCGCCTGCCGTTATCAGTAGCATGAAAAGTGAATCGTAATACGGAGGTATATCCGCACCCTCATAAACTCCTGATGCAATCCTTACACCCGGACCCTGAGGGAACTGAAGCCTGGTAATAGTCCCGAAAGAAGGGCTGAATGTCTTCGGGTCTTCGGCATTCAGTCTGACTTCCAGCGCCCATCTGTTAGGGTGGATATCGGCCTGCTTGAAAGGTAATTTCTTGCCCATTGCGGCGTCGATCATGATCCCGACAATATCCAATCCGGTAATAAGCTCCGTTATCCCGTGCTCAACCTGCAGCCTTGTGTTGACCTCGAGGAAATAAAATTTCTTTGTTGTTGAATCAAAAATAAACTCTACGGTCCCGGCAGAGTTGTAACCGATCTCTCTCATTAAACGTGTTGCCGTAAAGCATATCTCCTTGCGGAGGTCGTCGTTGATGGATGGAGACGGCGCTTCCTCGACTATTTTTTGGTTGCGTCTCTGGATCGTGCATTCCCTTTCATAAAGATGGACCACATTGCCATGCTCATCTCCGACAATCTGGACCTCGATATGCCTGCCGCGCTCGATATATTTTTCAACAAGCACCCTTTCGTCGCCAAAGGATTTCAAGGCCTCCGAACGCGCCTGACTAAATGCCTGCTGTAATTCGCTCTTGTTTTCAACCTTGACCATCCCTTTTCCGCCGCCGCCTGCAACGGCCTTAATCATGATCGGGAAGGTCACCTTGTCTTCTTTCATCCATTTTTTGATCTGCTCAATGCCGGTGACATCCATAACGCCGGGGATAGTAGGCACATTTGCTTTCTGGGCAAGCTTCTTGGCCTGGATCTTGTCGCCAAGGGCCTTGATGACCTCGGGTCTCGGACCTATCCAGGTAAGCCCTGCGTCTATAACCATCTGGGCGAACTTATCGTTCTCTGCAAGAAAACCCCATCCGGGATGTATTGCATCTGAATTGCTCTGAATGGCAGCGGCTATCATCTTCTCCATATTCAGATAAGACTCTGCCGGCGGGGCTTCTCCGATATGTATGGCTGAATCCGCCATAAAAACATGATGTGCAAGACGGTCGGGTGTGCTGTAGACGGTGGTCGTAGGGATCTTCCTGTCCCTGCAGGTATGCATAATCCTGACAGCGGTGACGCCCCGGTTTGCAATTAATATTCTATTGATTTTTTTAATCATGTTAGAATGCCGTGAAATCTTTTCATAATTTTACCATAAATCTAAAAAATGTTGTGAGGACCATGCATCTGATCTGTCCATATAAATGTCTTAACAACCAAAAATAAGGTATAATAATCCAACTCAAAACATGGAGGAAATCTATGACGATTACTGAAAAGATTTTGGCGGCGCATTCAGGCAAAAAAGAGGTTTCACCCGGAGAACTTATCAACGCAAAGGTTGACCTCATACTTGCCAACGATATAACCGCGCCCATTGCTATATCGGAGTTTAAAAAAATCGGAGCAAAGGACGTCTTTAACAGAGATAGGATCGCCATGGTCCCCGACCATTTTGCGCCGCAGAAGGATATAAAGGCTGCCGAGCAGTGCAAGATGATGAAAGATTTTTCCAAAGAATACGATCTCAGTCTTTATTTTGAAGTAGGCAGGATGGGCGTTGAACATGCGCTCTTGCCGGAAGAAGGACTTGTCCTGCCGGGAGACTGCATCATAGGCGCCGACAGTCATACCTGCACCTACGGCGCACTCGGCGCTTTTTCAACCGGTGTCGGATCGACGGATGTTGCTGCCGCTATGACAACCGGCGAATGCTGGTTTAAGGTCCCTGAATCCATGAAGTTTGTCTACTACGGAAAACTCAATAAATGGGTCGGCGGAAAAGACTTGATACTCCATACGATCGGCGATATCGGAGTAGACGGCGCGCTTTACAGGGCAATGGAATTTGAAGGAGAGACAATACAAAACCTTCCGATGTATGGAAGGCTTACCATGTGTAATATGGCCATAGAAGCCGGAGGCAAGAACGGCATAATCGTGCCGGACAAAATTACAAAGGCTTATGTGAAAAACAGGGCAAAGAGGCCTTTTACATTTTATAAATCCGGCAAGAACGCCCACTATGCCGGGGTGCGCGAATACGATTGCTCGCAGATACCTCTCACGGTTTCATGCCCTCATCTTCCGTCAAACACAAAACCCGCTTCAGAGTTGTCCGGGATTGCGATTGATCAGGTTGTTATAGGTTCATGCACCAACGGGAGATATGAAGACCTTGTCGAGGCTGCTATGATTATCAAGGGAAGAAAGGTCAATCCGAACGTGAGGTTGATAGTAATCCCTGCAACACAAAAGATATACAGACAGGCGATGAAAAAGGGGCTGCTGGACATCTTTGTTGAAGCCGAGGCCGTAGTTTCCACACCGACCTGCGGTCCCTGCCTTGGAGGATACATGGGTATTCTTGCAAAAGGCGAGAGGGCTATAGCGACAACCAACAGAAACTTCGTCGGCAGAATGGGACATCCGGAAAGCGAGGTCTACTTGTCGAACCCTGCAGTAGCAGCCGCTTCAGCGGTGCTCGGAAGAATCGGGATACCGGAGGAGTTGGGGCTATAAATGACGCCTGAAGATAAACTAAAGGAATTAGGAATCGAGCTTCCCGAAGCTCCAAAGCCGCTTGGGTCGTATATCCCTGCTGTGAGGACGGGTAATCTGATTTTTCTGAGCGGAATGCTTCCTTTAATAAAGGGTAAGCTCGTAAGGCAAGGCAAGGTTGGTGAAGATATCCGCATAGAAGAGGCCGGAGAAGGTGTGCGGACTGCCGTAATTAATGCCTTGTCGGTTTTGAAAGCGAATATCGGAACTCTTAACAATGTCAAAAGATGCGTTAAAATTACAGGTTACATTGCTTCATCACCAAATTTTACCGACCAGTCCATGGTGCTGAATGCGGCGTCAGATCTGCTTTTTGAGATATTCGGAGAGTCAGGCAGACACGCCAGGGTCGCGGTAGGAGTAAACGTCCTTCCTTTAAATTCACCTGTGGAAATAGAGTTTATCTTCGAGGTTGCATAGACCGAGGCCCGATAGTAAATACCGATTCGGGATAAGGGACAAGAAGTTTATCAGGTTTTAAACTAACCGATATAGTTTATGGTGATTTTGTAGGAGATATGTGAATGTTCGGGAGACAATTCACTGCCGTTGCAGGAAAGCTCTCCTTCTCCGGAAACTGTATGACTTTTAATCATCGTATCAATAACTCCGGCCAGGTCAAAGCCGCCGTCAAGACAGTTTTTATTTAAGCATTCTATATTAAAATATGCCTGACTTTCCGGTATAAATTTAAATTCGCGCGCTATGGTAATGGGGTTTTTTCTTCCGTAAGAATTATTTATCTTAATAAAAATGCTCTCAATGTCAGGGAAGTGCTCGGAAATCAACCCTGATTCAAGTTTGAGTTTCCTCTTTTCCATCTTGGCGATATTTTTTTCCGTGTTTGTAATTTTTTTCATCTCCCATATAAAAGTCCCCCTGATATACAGACGGGCTTTTCTTGTTCATTAAATAGTTTAAATCTTAAAATAAAATCCCGGGATGACCGCAATAAAAAAGGCCGCAAAGCTAAAAGTCTTTGAGGCCCTATCAATAATATCCTTAACAAAAACTCCTGAAACTCTATGTTTATTATCTCATAATATATAAAATTAAATCAATAGATTAAATAGAGTATGTTTATATTTTGTAGTTTTTTCATTGACTAAAACCGAATAATATAATACCGTTCTGAAATTACACTCTGCAAATACAAAAGGGCAGTGTTTCCACTGCCCTTTTGTATGATTGACCTCGGGGTTGCACCCGTTCGACCCAGAGGATATGCGGTGTTTGACCCACCTTGTAAAATTTAGCATATGCTACTTATTTTGTCAATAATATATTTTTACCGTGTCGTTACAGTCTTTTTATAAAGCATATGCACTGTTTTGTCTAATTTTTGGCCCATCGCACATGCTATACGAAATATCAAAAACATGTTAGAGTATTTGAGCGGTTTTTTTGCCGATAGTCAAATATACCTAAACACTGAAAGACGGCTTCTAAATATGAAAGTTAAATTATCTCCGCCGCAGATACTCGTAATCGGCTTCCTGTCCGTCATCCTTGCAGGCGCATTTATCCTCATGCTGCCGGTTTCGAATATAGGAGGATGTTCTTTTATTGACGCTTTTTTTACATCTACCTCGGCCGTATGCGTAACAGGGCTTATCGTAAAAGACACCCCGAATGACTTTACCCCTTTTGGCCGGATCATTATAATGCTCCTGATACAGATAGGCGGGCTCGGATATATGACGTCCGCCACAATAATATCTCTTATTTTAGGTAAAAGAATTGGGATCAGCGAAAGGCTCACCATAAAAGAAGGCCTTAATGTAGAGAGTCTTGAAGGGATTGTCAGATTCACAAAAAAAGTTCTTATATTTACATTGATGTTCGAGCTTGCCGGCGCCTTTATATTAACACTGCGCTTTATGTATGATTATCCATTTAAGGACGCCTTTATGTTCGGGATTTTCCATTCGGTTTCCGCCTTTAATAATGCCGGCTTCAGTCTCTTTTCGGATAACCTTATACGTTTCAGGGGCGATATTATTGTTAACCTTGTTATAACGACTCTGATCATTGTCGGCGGGATAGGGTTTATCGTAGTAGGCGAGATATATACTTATCGCAGGAAAGAGATCAGGAGACTTTCCCAGCACAGCAAAATAGTCCTTGTCACGACGGCCGTTCTTATAATCGGAGGCACCCTATCTATATATTTCCTTGAGCTGTCAAACCCGAAGACCTTTGTCGCCATGTCCTTCAGAGAGCAAATTCTTTCCTCGTATTTTGCCTCGGTCACTCCGAGGACCGCGGGGTTTAATACAGTCGATTATTCCCTGTTAAGGCCGGAAACATTGTTTCTGACAATAATACTGATGTTCATCGGCGCATCGCCGGGCGGAACGGGAGGAGGCGTTAAAACGTCCACCTTTGCCGTTGTTATAGCGAGCCTTTATGCAACTATCAGAGGGATGAGCAGTACCGTGCTTTTTAAAAGAAGGGTCCCGGCAGATACCGTTGCAAAGTCATTTCTGATCATCACTCTGGCGGCAATTCTCTGTACGATAAGCACGCATTTCATCATTACCACGCAGCATATGCCTTATCTTTCCACCATGTTTGAGATAACTTCCGCCTTCGGAACCGTCGGACTTTCCGTAGGAGACGGAGGCGTAAAAAGCCTTTCAGCGCTTTTTACGCCTTTAGGTAAATTTGCAATAAGTTTTACAATGTTTTTAGGGAGACTCGGCCCGCTTACCCTCGCCGTTGCACTTACCAGAAAAGCGGAGGAACGTTTCAGATACCCTGAAGGGAGCGTGATAATAGGATGAAGAAGCATTATGCGGTAATAGGACTGGGACGGTTTGGTTTTTCGGTAGCCAAGACATTAGCGAAGTATGACGCCGAAGTGATTGCTATTGACAGTGAAGAAGAAAGGGTCAAAAAAGCCGCCGACTTTGTAACATATGCGGTCCAGCTTGATGCTATAGATGAGAAGGCATTGCGTTCCGTCGGCGTCCAGAATGTCGATACCGCCATCGTCAGTATAGGAGAGAATATTGAAGCGAGCATACTCGTTGTTATGCTTTTAAAGGAACTCGGCATAAGAAACATTATTGCGAAGGCCGTAACAACGCTTCACGGCAAGGTACTCCAAAACCTTGGAGTCAACAGGATTATTTTCCCCGAACGCGACATGGCAATCCGCGTCGCACACAGCCTCATACGGCCAAGTGTGCTTGAACAGCTCGAACTCTCAGAGGAGTACAGCATTGTCGAACTTCCAACGCCGGATAACCTTATCGGAAAAACCCTGAAAGACACCCAATTAAGGACAAGATACGGCGTAAACCTTATTGCCATAAAAAGAAAGATTACGACAGAAAAAGGCATAATGAAAGATTCATGGAATGTAAACCCCTTGCCGACAGACACCATAGAAAAAGAAGACATACTGGTACTCATAGGCTTGAATGAAGACCTTGACAAGATGGGAATCAAATGAAGTTATGAACCCCCTTGAACGTAAGATTGCCGGTAAGATTAAAGACGAAGGCCCGATTACCTTTGAAACCTTTATGAAGATGGCATTGTATGAACCGGGGCTTGGTTATTACTCTTCCGACAGAATAGAAATAGGGAAGGCCGGAGATTATTACACAAGCCAGCACCTCCACCCTGTTTTCGGCGCAATGCTGGGGAAACAGCTTGAGGAGATGTGGGAAAGCATGGGCAGACCATCCATTTTTTATGCCGTTGAACCTGGCGCAGGCGAGGGATATATGTGCCACGATATCCTTCAATTTCTTAATGATAAAGATATTTACGCCGCCCTGAACTATGTAATCGTTGAACCTCATCCCTTTATGAAGGGCAAACAAAAGAAGCTCCTTGAGAGATATACCGACAAGGTTGCATGGTCTTCGTCTCTGAAAGAACTTAAAGAATTGAAGGGCTGTATTCTGTCAAATGAACTTTTTGACGCTTTTCCCGTCCATCTTATAGAAATGGAAGACGAACTGAAAGAAATTTATGTGGCTGCTGAAAATGATCGTTTTACGGAACTAAGAGTCCCGCCCGGCACTCAGGCTTTAGCCGACTATCTTGAAGAGTTTTTCCTTCAACTCCCGCCCGGCTTCAGGACCGAGATCAATCTCGGGATTAAAGACTGGCTGCGTGAAGCAAGCGAAGTCCTGTCTGAAGGATTTATTCTGACGATAGATTACGGATACCCCGCCCGGGAATATTACAGCGAAGAGAGAAACAGGGGCGCCCTGCTCTGCTATCACAAACATCAGCTCAGTGAAAACCCTTATCAGTATGTAGGCGAACAGGATATTACCGCACACGTAAATTTCTCTTCGGTAAAAAAATGGGGAGAGGAGTACGGTTTCAAAACTCTTGGATTTTGTTCGCAGGGCGCATATCTTGTTTCCCTCGGGATCGATGAAATAATTGCGGAACTTTATCGGAATTCAAAGGACTACCTTTTTGAGTTAGCAAAGATCAAAAGACTGATCCTGCCCGGCACGATCGGTGAAACCCACAAAGTCCTCATCCAGCATAAAGGCGCCGTTGTTCCTGAATTAAGAGGGTTTAAAATAAAAAACCAAAAACACAAACTCAATGAGGGACGTCAAGATGAAAAAAATAATTATCGCTGATTCTCTGAAGGAGTTCATCGAGCAGCATGTAAACCTGATTGCCGGACACGACAATAAAGTATTTTATATTAAATCGGCACAGGAAGCGCTCGACATTCACAGGAAGGAAAGAGCAAACCTTATCATAATCACGCTTGATTACACTGATTTAAGCTGTGAGCGGCTATGTTCGCTTATACGAGGGGACGAAGTTCTCAAGGTGGTCTCAATACTAATTGTCTGTTCGGAAAATCTTTCGGACATTGAAAGATGCCTGAGATGCGGAGCGAGCGATTATATAACGCAGCCAATATCTCCGGCAGCGTTTTTATGGAAAGTCTCAAGGCTTCTTAATGTTTCGGAAAGGACGCGCTACAGAGTTATCGTCAAGGTAGTCAATATGGACGACATCAAGGCAGCGCACGTTTTCTGCGCTTCAAAAAACATAAGTTCATCAGGTTTACTTCTCGAAACAGACGTTATTTTTAGCAAGGGCGATAAGCTAACATGCTCTTTTTTTCTTCCAAACTCGATTCGAATTGTAGCCGATGGAGAGATTATGAGAATCCATGAAAAAGAAAACGGCCTCAAAGAATACGGGGTCAGGTTTATTGATATACCGCATTCAGTGGAATTACAAATTGCGTCTTTCGTTGAAAATTGGCTCAAAAGAAAAATAAGTCATAGTTGAAAATAGCGATGTTCTCAGCGACCTTTACCGGGTTTATGAGTCCTGAACTTGCGCGTTGTTGAGTTGGACAAGCGTTTGGGAACGGAGCTTCGATGAACGGCTGCAATTGCCGGCTGTACCTGACGCCTTTTTTGAGGGACAGCGGCGGCGGTACAAGCCATGGATGGCTCCGGCTTTTTCCCTTCCCTGCGGCGCTGCGGCTCACGCGGCGGACGTGCAAACTCGTTATCGCGCGCCGGTTTCGGCTTCTTATACTCAAAGTCCTGCAATATGCGGCGCTCCACCTTTTCTCCGAGAATGCGTTCAATGCTTTGCACCATATCTTCGTCTTCACGGGTAATAAAGGTAAAGGCGTCGCCGGTCTTTGCGGCCCGGCCCGTTCGTCCTATCCTGTGAGTATATGCATCTACGGTATCCGGCATGTCATAGTTAATGACATGGGATATGCTCGATACATCTATGCCTCGTGCCGCAATATCGGTTGCAACAAGCACCTGATATGAACCGTTACGGAAGCCGTCAAGGGCCTCCTGGCGTCTGTTCTGCGACAGGTTGCCCTGCAGCGACGCCGCCCGGTAGCCGGCCTTTTCTAATTGCTGCCCCACACGCTTGGCGCGGTGCTTGGTGCGCGTAAAGATCAGCACCGATTCCGTATCGGTATGACGCAACAGCTCGATTAAAAGCGCGGTTTTGAGGTGCTGCTCAACAGGATAAAGCGCGTGCGCAACAGTGCTTGCAGGCGCGGCATGGTCCACCTGCACTGTAATAGGCGCGCTAAGGGTATCGTTGGCCAGTCGCCGGATGTCATCGGGCATGGTTGCCGAAAAAAGCAGGGTCTGGCGTTTTGCCGGCAGGTGTTTGATGATCTTCCGGATATCAGGCAGGAAGCCCATATCAAACATCCGGTCAGCCTCGTCAAGCACAAGCACCTCCAGATTCGACAGGTTTATAGTGCCCTGACCGATATGGTCAAGCAGACGGCCCGGACAGGCAACGACTATCTCTACACCGGCGCGGAGTTTATATATCTGCGCGTTTATCGCTACGCCGCCGTAGATCGTTAGACTGCGCAGTCGCGTCCGGCGGCCCAGATCGGCAATAGATGTGTTTATCTGCTCTGCCAGTTCGCGTGTCGGCGCAATGATGAGGGCGCGGATAAGTCCTCGCGATCCATTTAACAGGCGCTCCAGAATAGGCAGTACAAAGGCCGCTGTTTTGCCTGTTCCTGTCTGTGCAAGGCCCATAACGTCGTGTCCTTGCATGACCGGCGGGATGGCCCGGATCTGGATGGGGGTTGGCGTATAATAGCCGAGCGCCTTGACGCCGGCGGCAATTTGAGGATGAAGATTGAACGAATTAAAACTCATGTTTCCTTCTTTCTTGAATAATTGTACATAGACTTAGCAATTCTAAAACACTAAGGACTCGGAGGATAAGTTAATAAATTGAAATACTATAAATACTATGGGTTTCTCCGTGTTCTCATAATATTTTTCCCTGATAAAATGACGCCATTTTCATGTCTCTTTGGGAGCCGATAACGGAAAAGGACGGAAGGATATCAATTGATCGTAAAATAACAGGGCAATAGTATTACGTATATTGTATGGAAACTTCGTAGACAATAGCCGAGTGTTCGGCGGAAGAGCCGTTGCCTTCGCAACTGAGTTCTCCCTTTGCGGCCACTTTGCGTTTTCCGACCATCCCGGTGATAACTTGCGTAAGGTCGAATCCGCCATCAACACATTCCTTGCTCAGGCAGTTTACTCTGAAAAAAGCATAACTGCCGGGGAAGAAATTAACGGTGCGCGGCAATGATTCTTTTATTCCCTTCTGATTGTAGATCATGCTTATTACAATGCTTGCAACCTCGGGGAATTGCGCAGCCACAAAGCCTGCGTCAAGTCTCCTCTGGAGCCTTTCCGTCCTTGCCGCATTCTTTCTGCTGTTTATACTGTTATTCATGTCCCTCCCAAATGAAAAGGCTCCCTCCCTTAGGAAGGAGCCTTTCACAACTAATTATAGTTTAACAACATTGATCGCCTTGGGACCTTTCGGGCCCTTTTCAGTGTCAAAGCTGACTTTGTCACCTTCGGCAAGGGTCTTGAATCCGCTTCCCTGGATTGATGTGTGGTGAACAAAAGCTTCACTGCCGTCATCACTCGTAATAAAGCCAAAACCTTTGCTCTCATTAAACCACTTCACTGTTCCTTGTGCCATTTCTTTTACCTCCTTATCTTTAAACTAAATCTCAGAAGGCCTCAAGAAAAAAGGCCACAAAGTCAAAAGTCTTTGTAGCCTATGCAATCGCAAAAACTTCTAAAATTCAGATTTACTTTAACATAATATATATATTTCGTCAAGGGCGCGGAATCTTTATCACGGATTCTTATTGTATTCCTCTAAGGTATAATAATCCATAGTGCTTTCAATCGGAAATCTAACGGTTGTTTCTCCGCTTGTCCTTGCCCCTATGTCCGGGATAAGCGACCTGCCCTTCCGCCTGATCAACAGGTCTTTCGGATGCGGGCTCGCATTCACCGAGATGATAAGCGCCAACTCCCTGGTACGCAAAAATAAAAATACATTGAAAATGCTTTCTTCAACCATGGACGAGAGACCTTTGGGCATTCAGATCGTCGGAAGCGATCCCGAGATAATCAAAATGGCGCTGAATATTATTATATCGGGAAATGCTTTCGACATAATAGATTTCAACGCAGCATGTCCGGTAAACAAGGTTGTATCAAAAATGGAAGGGGCCGGTCTGCTCAGGGAACCCGTGAAGCTGCAAAACATCATGAAGGTAATTGTCGAAAATACCGTCTTGCCTGTCACAGTCAAAATACGTTCAGGCTGGGATGAGACATCCGTTAATGCGGTAGATATCGCCCTCCGTGCGCAGGATGCCGGCGTGAGCGGACTGTTTATTCACGGCAGGACGAGGATGCAGGGATACAGGGGAACGGTTGATTACAATGTAATACGGAAAGTAAAAGAAGCCCTTCGGATACCCGTAATCGCAAGCGGAGATGCGCTGACGCCAAGCCTCATCGGAAAACTGTTTAATGAAACAGGGTGCGATGGCGTAGCCATAGCAAGGGGAGCGCTCGGCAATCCCTGGATATTCCGTGAGACTGTCGGGTATCTGCAGAGTGGAACAGCGCCATGCAGGCCCGATGTTTTTGAAATAACCCGAATAATGAAAGAGCATCTTGCTTTAATTATCGAATTCCACGGTGAGAAGAACGGCGTCATACTCTTCCGGAAATTTTTTTCATGGTATATGAGGGGGATGGCGGTAAAGGAGCTGAAAAGCAGGGCGTTCCACGCAGTCGTTTGTAATGATATGCTGCAATTGATAGATGAAGCGGAGAAATATGCCAAAGCCGTCTCTTAATAAAACAAATATCTCGCCATATATCACACCTGAAGGGCACAAGCATTTAAGCGAAGAGCTTTCATATCTATGGAAGATCAAACGCCCGCAGGTTACCCAGGCGGTTGCCGAAGCTGCCGCCATGGGAGACCGTTCCGAGAACGCAGAGTATATTTATGGCAAGAAGCAGTTGCGACAGATTGACTCCCGTATACGCTTTCTTGCAAAGAGATTGCAGGATTTAGTAGTCGTGGACAGGATACCTGATGATACTTCAAAGGTATTTTTTGGCGCATGGGTTGAACTTGAAGACGCCGATGGGAACGTTTACCGATATCGCATTGTCGGTCCTGATGAAACCGATCCTGAAAAGAATTTTATCAGCGTTGATTCACCCATGGCAAAGGCATTGCTACGCAAAACAGAGGGTGACGAAGTTGTTGTGAACAGACCGAACGGCACAACCGCTTTTGTCGTGCTATCCGTCCATTATTAACCCCCGGCCTTCCCTTTCAGGTAATCTCCAAGAAGCCCTCTGCTATGCTCGTCGTCATGACAATAAATACAGAGATTCTCCCAGTTAGATCCGTCATACGGATTGTTCCGGTGATTCCCGTCTTTATGGTGTACGGTAAGAAGATTCCGATCTTTGATATCAAAGTCTCTCCCGCATTTGGCGCAGATCAGACCGTGTATTTTCAGAGATTGTTCTCTGTAACTGGAGTCAGCGGCGGCGCCTTCCTTTAATTCTCTGACGATCTCGGCAACTGTTTTGTCCCCGGCAGATTTTTTCAGTTGAGGTTTCCTGAGTTTTATTCGCTGTCTGCTTCCCATAAAATGACCTCCGTTATTGCAATCTAATTCCGCATTTTTTGCAAATACGTTTGTTTATATCGCCGCCAAGATATTTATTGCATGAGGGGCATCTCCAGTTAATGGCGCTAAATCCGATAAATACGCCGATGAGAATGATCTGCAATGCAATAATATTGTTCTTTGAGAATTCTCCGAAAATATCGGTGCGCTTATAGACCAAAACAAGAAACAAGAGAAGAAACAGGGTTAGCGCCATAGCGAGGAGTTGACGGTTCAGGCGCAACCGGAAATCCCGCATTATCTGATTATTTTCTTTTTTTTGCATTTACGAAACCGTCAATTTCCTTTTTGATTGAAAACAATAATTGTTTCGATATTATACCGTTATGATCGCAGCTTTTCAAAGTAGTTTTACTCAAATGAAGACCCCCCGCCGTCTCTGCGGCGGGGAGTCTTCATTTTGGGCATCCGTAGTTTTGGGTAAAAGAAATATGTTACCCTTGACTTTGAATCGAAAGCCGGCCTACCATTAATGATGCATCTCGATAAAATCTTTACCTCTTATGAAAATGACCTGAAAATTGTTGAAGACAGAATAAGAGACCTTTTTAAGAGCCCTGTCTTCAACATACCAATAATCGGCAAGCATATTTTAGACGGCGGAGGAAAAAGGCTCAGACCGTTAATTCTGTTGCTGAGCGCCGAATTATCAGGATGTCGTAATGATGCGCGTTATCTGCTTGCGGCTATTGTCGAATCGATCCATACGGCGTCTCTGCTGCATGACGATGTGATTGACGGCGCCGACATCAGAAGGGGCAAGACGCCAGCCCATGCTATATGGGGCAATCAGGTCGTAATACTCGTCGGCGATTACCTCTATTCCAATGCGCTGAGGCTCGCTGTTCTGCAGAAAAGCCAGAAGATCATGGAATCCCTCTCCGAGGCCACAACAAGGATGACAGAGGCTGAGATACTCCAGCTTTTAAAAACAGCGGACCCGGATATTACCGAAGAGGAATACCTTAATATAATCACGGGGAAGACTGCCGATTTAATCTCCGCCGCCTGCAGAATCGGAGCAATCCTTGGTTCAGTAACAGAGGACCGGGAGAGAGCGCTCGCAAATTTCGGCAGGAAAACAGGCATTGCATTTCAAATGGCGGATGATATACTCGATTATATGGCAGACGAGGCTGAACTCGGCAAGCGTCTCGGTAAAGATCTCAAAGAAGGCAAAATAACGGTCCCTCTTATTTACCTTTTGAAAGCCGCTTCGGAAAATGAACTTAAAGAGATCAAGGCTATCATCAAGGGAAGTTTTAAAATAAGCGGCCTGAAGAAGATACTGAAATTGTTTAAACGATATAACACGATTGACCTCTCTTTAAAGAAAGCGAAGCGGCTTATCTCTGAAGCAAAGAATGAACTGGCCGTTTTTCCGGATTCTCCTGCAAAGGAAGCCCTTTTCACCATAGCAGACTATACACTGCTGAGAAAAAAATAGATGCATCCGATTGTCGAACTTGCAAAAAAAAGCATAGAAACATTCATCAGGGAAAACAGGATAATCAACCCGCCGGACAACCTGCCGCCTGAAGTTCACGGAAAGGCCGGCGTTTTTGTATCTCTCAAAAAACACGGGGAACTTAGAGGCTGTATCGGGACTTATTCACCATGCCGTGACTCCGTAGTAATGGAAACCATAAGCAACGCTATATCCGCAGCTACAAAAGACCCGCGCTTTCCTCCCGTCCGCGAAGATGAACTTGATGAACTTGCCTATTCGGTCGATGTACTAAGCAGCCCCGAGAAAATTAAGCATGCCGGTGAGCTTGATCCCAGGAAATACGGTATAATTGTCGTAAGCGGATTCAGCAGGGGACTTCTCCTGCCGGACCTTGAAGGGGTTGACACCGTCGAAGAGCAGATACGCATAACAAAAATGAAGGCAGGCATTCTTCCCGGTGAAGAAACGGAGATTTACAGATTTGAGGTCAAGAGATACCGATGAATGAAATACCTTTGACAGGAAGTATCGAAGAAACCGGTCTTCTAAGGACACTCATCCATTTCAACAGGCACAGAAAATCCGGCACCCTTGTTATAAAAACACCCGTGTTCACAAAAAAGGTATTTCTTGTCAAAGGCGATGCGGTGTTTGCCTCATCAACATACGAAGATGACCGGTTGGGCGAAATGCTTTTGAAAGCCGGCAAGATTACCATGGAACAGTATGACAAATCCGTGGAAATCCTGAAAAAGACCGGGAAAAGGCAGGGTGCCATACTTGTCGAACTCGGATTCCTCACGCCAAAGGATTTGTTCTGGGGGGTAAAATACCAGGTCAAGGAGATCATTTACAGCCTTTTCCTGCTTGAAACCGCCGGATATGAATTCATAGAAGGAGCCATCCCTTCAAACGAGGTCATAACCCTGAAGATGAGCATAGGAAACCTTATCTATGAAGGCATAAAAAGGGTAGACAACTGGACAAGGATCAGGAATGAGATGCCTGCTACGGATATAGTCTTAAAGCTCAGTTCCGACCCGGCGTCGATTTATCAGGACGTCGAACTCAACCAGCAGGATAGGAAAATGCTGTCTTTGGTTGACGGCAGAAAAACCATAAAAGAGATAATAGATAACGCCTGGATGGGATCGTTTGAAGCCATGAAAATTCTCTATGTCCTCTGTTCTATAGGAGTGCTCGAAGAGAAAAAAAAAGCGCCGGAAACTGAAAAAATAGTGGAGACTCATGAAAACATTGATCTTGAAGAAATACTTCAGCCGGTCTCGGAGGATGAAGATACGCTTATCAGAAAAGTCGATGAGATGTACCTGAAGATTGATTTTCAAAGCCCCCGGGAACTTCTTGATGTTGATGAAGACGCCGATGAGGACACATTAAAAAAACATTATTACCGTCTGACAAGAGAGTTTCATCCCGACAGATATTTCAGCGTTGCCGACCCTTCACTTAAAGACAAACTGACGGCGGTGTTTGACGCTATAAATCAGGCATATGCAATATTGAGTGAATCCGTGAAAAAAGCGGAGCCTGCCGTTGTGCCGTTTGCAGAGAAAAAGGAGCCCCTTCCGCCCAAACCGGATACCGGCATGATATTCAAACAGGGGATTGAGGAATTCAAAAATGGAAATTTTCATAATGCCGTTGACCTCTTAAGCTCAACGGTTGATTCAGAACCGGGTAATGCAAAATATTGGAGCTATCTCGCTCTCGCCCTTACAAAGCTTCCGAACAGAGCTGCAGATGCCGAGAATGCGTTGCTTCAGGCAATAAAACTGGAACCTGAAAACGCCGACCATTATGCAAACCTCGGATTGATTTACGGCAGAGAAGGAATGATAAAAAAAGCCCGTGAGGCATTTGAGAAGAGCCTGCAACTGGACCCCGGAAATATAAAAGCAAAAAAGGGGATCGAAAAACTAAGGGCATAGTATTTACTTCCTTTTGAACACTCCGCTTTTCCCGCCGCGCTTCTCCATAAGCATGATATCAGAGATGACCATTTCCCTGTCCACTGCCTTGCACATATCATAAATAGTCAAAGCCGCAGCGGATACGGCAGTCAATGCCTCCATCTCAACCCCTGTCCGTCCGACAATCTTTACCTGTGCCTCTATATCTATTTTGCTCTTTGGACTGTCAAGGGTGAATTCTACGGATATTGAAGTGAGGTTCAACGGATGGCACATCGGTATCAATTCACAGGTCTTTTTTGCCGCCATTATTCCGGCTATCCGTGCCGTAGAAAGCACGTCACCTTTAGGAACTTTGTTCTCCGTAATAAGCTGAAGAGTTTCCGGCTTCATGCGGATGGAACCCCTTGCAATGGCAACTCTTTTTGTCGCCGGTTTTTCCGTGACATCCACCATCCGAGCCCTGCCCTGCTTATCGATATGGGTAAGCTTCTTTATCACTGTCAAACATTCCTCCTCTCATAACAATATTCAGTATATGTTTCTCTAAATATTAACAGTCTCATAGCCGTATTCCTGGTCTACTTAGACGGCTACCTTTTCTTCCAATGCCTTCTGTACGAGTTGATTCAGGGATATACCCATTATAGTAGCCTTTTTCGCGGCCTTTCTATGAAGGTCTGACGGTATCCTTACATTGAAACTGCCTTTAAAGGGACGTTCAGGCTCCTTGCCGGCTTCTTTACAAAGTTCAAGGTAATCATTTACCGCTTCGTGAAACGCATTTATAAGTTCATTGACGCTTTGTCCCTCGAACATTATCAGATCACCAATTCCTTCAATCTTGCCGTGAAATACCTTGTCTTCGGCGCTGAAATGCACGGAACCGACAAAGTTCTTATAGGTTAGTACGTCTTTCATTTGATCACCTCCGCTTTTCTTAATGCCTCTTGCACGTCATTCAACTGGTAAGGTTTAAGCTCCGGGTTCGGGTGCGGTATGTGCAACCGGATGATGTTCTTTGTCCGATGATTGATGAACGCAACCCTCGACCCTGAAGTCTTACCTGTCTTTGCCTCTTCGTATCCGAAACTCTTCAGTAGTTTGCTCAGTTCCTCGAATGTGAAATCCTTCGGCTTTGACAAAAACCTCTGCAACAGCTTTTCAGACTTGCTCATGCAAATATGATAGCACTGTAGAAAAGATGTTGCAACTAAACAACAGTTACTGAACGACCGAGAATGTCCGCCTCAGGCGGATTCGCCGAGGAGAAAGCGCAAATACTCTATCCTCAGTTCAATCAGAAAAATTTGTGAATAATCCGGGCTAAATATAGCATTAGTTTGCGGTTTTATTTTACATAATACTTGGGTAAGTGCTTGCTATTAAAGGATTTGTTTGGTGCCGAAGGCGGGATTTGAACCCGCACAGCATACCCCTCAAGCCTTTACCAGTAAGGCTTTTAGAAATGTATCGTTTCAATTTTGCACCATTTGTGCACCATCGGACGTTGAACCTTCCATTTTTTCCATGATGCTTCTAAGACCCTCTGCTTTCAGTCTCGCGTATCTTTTCGTCATCTCCGAAGAACTGTGCCCCATGGCTCCCTGAATAAGATTGAGGTCAATCCCGTCATTGACAGCCTGCGTTCCCCATGAATGACGGGTTCCTTCGTAAAGTGTCGTCCTAAGATGCCCAAGCCCAGCTTTTATCTTCGCTCGGTTCCATGCAACTTCGAGAGATCCATTTGAAAAAGGATTCCCATATTGATTAATAAAGATGAAAGCCTTCGGCAGTTTATTTTTGCAGAGCCTTTCCAGCATATTCAGGAAATATGACGATAATGGCAGCACGTAGGAATTTTTATTCTTCCGGTTTTTAAGGGTTTTCATGCTGAAAGTCTTCCTAATCCAAATATGATGCTCTTTCAGAAGCACGTCCTCAATCTGCAGCGCCCTTGCCTCCCCAGGTCTGATAGGATGGTGAATAAGGAATTCTATAATATCTCTCAGCCTCCACGATTGCACATGGCTCAATATCTTCAGTTGCATTGTCCTATCTATAGGATTAACGGAAGGTTCCGGCACATCGACTTTAGGGAACGCCGGAACCCTCGCAATAATCTCCCGCCTATAAAGCCAGTGAAGAAAGGCCCGGAGTTCAATAAGGATGTTCTTCTTCGTCTTGGCCTTGAGATGTCCCGGAAGCTTCATATAAAAATCCTCGATATCCCCAGCCCTGATCTTTCTCATATCAGTCGTATCAAAGAAAGGCTTGTAATACAGCCTGACGTATCTCTCGATCTCTCTGATATGTGAAGGTGCCCGGCCTTCTGATACCTTCACCTCATACCACTTCGGAAAGAGTACCTTTCCCCTGAATCTCTCAATCTCTTTGGGAAGGTAATTCGATAAAGAGAAGATACCTTGATCTATCTCTCTTCTGATTGTCTCTAAAAGCCTGTGAGCGCGGCGGTATGAATCCAAAATATGACCATCTGTGTCTCGGGGGATTCGATGCTTGCCTTTATCGAAATAAAGGAAAATAAAGAAGGTTTTCGGCCTTGTATTACACGTGAGACAGAAAATATCCGTCTCCTCTTTGATTACAAAAGGTTTCTTACAGGTGGGACATTTTTCGCGCGTTCTTATTTTACCGGCCATTGATAATTCCCTTGAATGGAGAGATGCAGAATTATAAATCTCATGTTCAGGAATTATCAAGCTGTCTTTCACAGTCCCTTTATCTCTCCGAACAACCGTTGAAAATCTGAAAGCCGGAGAACAGTAAGTTCCCCTCTCATTCCCTTCTCTTTGAGGACGAGGACCGGAATCTTTCCAGGGGCGTACCTTTCAGCCTGCTTCAGACCGTCCTTCAAGAATCCGCTTATCTTTTTCCGGTATTTGCACTCGATGGATAGCAGAGGATGTTCTACGTCGGACATGGATAGGCTAAAATCCATTCCCCGACTGTTTCGTTTACCGCCGAGGACTCTGGCAGCTTTTCTTTCGAGGTTCTTCCAGTTAGGCATTTCGCCATAACTGCCGTAAATGTAATAGAGCCTTGCTTTCACTGAATCTGGATATGGACGACTTTCTCTGCCTTATTGCCTCTTCAATTCGCGTTCTTTGACTTATGAGCGGCGCGAAAGGATCGGGTTGAACCTCTTCACCGTTAAGAATAATCTCAGCTATCCTGTCCGCATCAAAGGGGATGTACGATCCGTTATAAATCGGCATATCTCAATATCTCAACCTTCTCTTTGGCTGTTGTACCAGCGTCATCATATCCGTAAAGCTACCCTTTGGCGCTTGCTTCTCGGATATTCTTGATTTCATGGGACGGGCGGAGCATAGATAACGTAGAGCATCTGCGATATGATCTTCTGCCTCTGAATCGTATAGCTCTGCTTCTAATGGGTCACATGGGAGAAATGGGACTGTACGCCAAAAATGTTTGCAATTACTGAAAACAAACATATACGGCTTCCCGTTATCGTCCATTCTGAGTCTGTCATGAATCTGTTGAACCCCCTGAAGCCGGGATTTCTTGACATCTATGGATAATTGCCGGTCAAAGTAAATCTTCTCTGAAGCCATAATCTCAGCGTTGGACGGTAAAACTTCATTCTTTTCATTCTGTGATTTCTCTTTATCCCAAATAGAAGCATCAGCTACCGCAATAATAATCCTGTCGGTTTCTCTGTGCGTCTCTTCAATGTCATGTATGCGCCGGGCCTGCTCTCTTGTTATCAGACGACTTCCGATATTATTACCATCGGCAAAATATAACTCCCGATAGATATAAAGCCTTCCCTCAAAGTCGCTGAATCCCCAAAGGACTGCTGCCGGATGAGCATAACCCCAATCGTAGGAGCGATAGACCTTGACATTCTCTCTCGGTGTCATTTTGTCAAAGTCAAATACTTCATGGAGATATTTGGGTGGGCTTTCAACTTTTATCATGTGAACATCCTTGTTAAGCTCTCTGAACGTCATACCTTCAACATGTTCAAACGAGCAGTAGAACTCCTGCTGGATGAGTGGCTCCGGCATGCCAGCGCGCCTCTCTGCGTCCACATCGGCCTCAGTCAATACTCCGGTATCAGTGACAGTTAATAACTCGCAAAACCAATCAGGATCGTTCTGGGCCATCTGGTATAAATCCCATCCGTGATTGAATCCTCTCGGTGTATATGGGAATATCGCCCATCCGCCGTTCTCTCGGAGGATCGGTCTCACATATTCCCACGCTGTCGGATCCTGCAAGGCAAACTCACTAAAGACACACCCAACAGGGTTTGTGCCAACTATTGAATCGTAATTATCCGTCCCGACAATTTGGAATAGCGAGCCGTTAACGAGAGTAATTTTCATCTCAGTGGCATTCTGATTTCTAATCAGTTCCGGCGGGAAATGATCCAGAAATTTAAATCCCATCCCGTCTATCCCATCCCATATGATTTTTTTACCTTGGGCATAAGTTGGAAAGAAGTAATAATAAATACCGACTCGCTGATACATCTTTTTTATAATTAGATTTAGAAGGGTTTTGTCCTTGCCTGCGCGTCTATGCCAAATACAAACACCGCGTTTTATCCCGGAATCTATAGCCGATAATACGGAGAGTTGGTAATCTCTCGGTTCATAATTATATGGGAGGTTTAATTCAGTCACTTTTCAGCGCCTTAGAGTAATCCACGACATTGACGATTACAGATTCTTTATGTTTTATCTCGCCCTCAATCTTATTTGGCAACATCTTTGCAATCATGCCGTAAAATGACTGACGATTACGCTTCTGCTTCGCCCACTTTGCCAGTTCTTCCTCTCCGCCAATTGATTCAAACGCATTGAGGAACGTATCTTTCAGGTTGGTGAATTTATTCTTTGCTCCTTTAGGCCTCCCCATTCCCTTGTTCTTAAGGTTTTCCTGTCGAGGTTTTAGATTTGCCATGTCTTGCACTCCTTTTCACTATTTTTTCTGTAATTTACTGATTCGTTCACATTCATTAAAATGGCCCGTCACAAAGCTGTTTTTGTCCTTCAGACATGATGCATAACTCAATTCTGTTGCATGGCTCACAGTTCTTCTGTTTTTCAGTTTGTCCAGTACCCTTTGAAAAACTGCCAAACTCAGTATTTGCAAGGGTTTGACTGCTATCAGACAGGGTTCTGTTTTTTACCGTTTCGGACTCTTCGGATTTCTGTTTTTCAGTTTTACGGGTATTAAGGGGTTGAAAAACTGAAAAACTGGATTTTAGGGGTATATAAAGCGTTGCATTTTTACTGCCCTTTTCGATATTCCAATATAAACCAGTTCCCTTCTTTAATAATCGCCAAACTTCTTTATCCGGTAGGTCCATATCATTTTTGATCCGTTCTCTCAGTTCCTTCTGTTTTAATGGTTCGTGTGACTGTCTAAGAATCTCATGGATACCTTCCATTTTTTCGATATTCGGATCTACGGCAATGTTAAAGCCCTTTATTTCAGGATTGAAGGTTAGATAGATACTGTGAGGCTCATACCTTGTCTTTATGCGCGTTCCGAGCTTGTAGAGGTTCTGACAGTCAAACTCAATGCTTTCTCCGTCAAGGTCTTTAACTTCTTCTAAGCCCAAAACGTGATCACAAAGATCGAGCAGCGCCGTACTTCCCTTGAAGGTGTTTTCGTTCCCCTTTGGAGTATGGTGTAACAATAAGATGGTGAATCCCATTTCCCGGAGTTCTTTGAGTCTTCCCATTATAAGGCTCATGGGTTTTGAATCATTCTCATCGGATAAATGAGAGGCCCTTAAAGTATCAATGATTAATAAGCCGGGAGGTAATTCCTTATAACGAATCCATTCTATGCTATCCAGTTTAGGCGGTTGAATTTCATTCGAGATATGCCATACATAAAGGTTTTCTGATGGCCCTATCTTCTCGCGTCTTTCCTTGAGGACCGCTAAAGGGTTTTCAAAGTCAATGTAGTAAACAGGTGATTGAATCACTTGAAGAATGTCAAATGATATTCCGCTTGCTATTGACCTGCCTATCTGCATACTGAGGGAGGTCTTGCCGATACCACCACGACCGAATAAAAGGCTTATACCGCCTTTAGGAATAAGTTTGTCAAGGATGTATTCGATTTTAACATCGAGAGCGGGAATGTCATTCCATTTTAGAAGAGAGGATAAAAGGGATTTAGGCTGTTCCTCTGTCCATTCAGGAGATTGCTTGATAAGCTCTATGAGTTCTTCTTTTTTATGACCTTGATTTATCCAGTCTGTGACATCCCCTTTATCCTGAAGGCCGGGAAGTTCTACAATCTTGATTGATTCGGCTATACCTTTGAAGTTCTTTGCAATAGATACAGCATGATCACGGCCTGGTTTATCATTGTCGGGGATAATAGCAATCTTTTTGCTTTGGAAGTATTGATTGTATTCCGGTCTCCATTTACCGGCTCCCATGGCATTACAGGAAGCTACAAGGCCGATACCTCGCAATGTTTCAACGTCTTTCTCCCCTTCAACGATGATTATGCTTTTTGTCTTTAGTACTTCGAGAAGGTTATAGGGAACTAATCGGACTCCCTGAAGGTTATAATGCCAATTCCCTTTACCATCGGGCCTTCTTTGTTTAAAGTCTTTAGGATCATATCTGACGGTCTGGAAGATAATCTTCCCTGATTCGTCAACATAGTCATATGTCTTAAGGATCTTCTTTTGTTGGGGTTTTTCTATGTTTAATCCAGCCTCTTTTGCAAGAGTATTGAAAGCAGTCCTGTAGTCAACGTTATACCGGGCCATATAGAAATCAAATAGACTGCCCTTCTTATCACAACCAAAGCATTTGAATTGAGCGGTTTTTAGATTAATAGTTAAAGAAGGCTTAGTATCCTCATGAAATGGACATATAGCCTGCCCCATTACTGAACCGTTCCATTTAATTGATGGAAGTTCAGCTGAATAAAAGCCCTTGATATCGAATCTGTCAATAATATCTTGCTTATCCATGCTGCAACTGCCAAATGTAAGGCCTTATAAACAAAGTCCCGCATTCTTTGCAGACACATACAAAATCAGTTCCATACTCAGTTGAAAGGGTTTCGATTCGTTCAAATATTGAAGAGGTGCCGCAAATTTTACAGGTGCAGAATTCGAACAGATCAGTCTTCATCTTGCTATTCCTTGTCGAAAAAGAAAAATAGCGCTGCGGCAGTTCTTTATTGACTCCAAGACATCTCTTGATCCGATTGGAACATTCTCTGCTATTTTTTGAAGGACTTCATCCACATTGCCGCGAATGTTATAAACGACTTCCTTCGGGTTATATTGGGGAGTTACTTCGAGGTTAAAAGCCTTGCAGATTCCAGCGGTAATTGAATCTCGAATGGTAATCTCTTTTACGTTTGGTTCCATCGTGCGCCTCCACGTTTTCTTTTTCTCTTACTGTATCGAGGTATTAAACATGAACATGTTCAGTACCCTCGAAATATTACTTTATTTCAGTACGTTAGGAATAAAAATGAAGGGTATGATGTTTTTGAAAATTATCGGGTAGGCTTTAAACGGTAGGCTATATTTCCATTCCCACAATCAATTTTTGTTACGTCCTTTTCGTAATTATTTACAATCTCACCGGAACCTGAATAACCGTATTTAATTTCTACAATGACGTTTGCGAGGACTTTACTGTCAGATGGTATGAAGCTCAATTTCCCAGAGATTTTTTTCCCAAATAATTTCTCGATAATTTGTTTCTTCTCATTTACATTCTGCAATAAAGAGATTTTCGAGTTGACTATTGCATTCAATATTCTATCTCTCTCCTGTATCAAAACTGTTTTTTCTATCTTACGGGGTTTGTCTTTCCATCCCTTTAAGGCGAGACACTTGCCTATGGCTTCAAGAGTTCTCTTGGCCTTCTTGGCCGTTTCTTCATCTTTATCAAAAAGTTCAGCACGCAAACGCCGAATGTTGCATATCCCCAGTAGGGAGAGTACAAAATCAGGGTCAACTTTGCATTTCTTGACAAGTTCAGAAGAATCAATTTTACAGTTGTTAGTAAATTCGAAGTATTCATCCAGGCCATTCAATTTTCTATTTGGAATCGGAAGAGCTAACATAGCTCTTTCCCGCAGTTCCTCGACTGACGGCATAGGGCAAAGCTTAGCAATGCTCTCCGGACCCCAATCGCTTAAATTACCAGTCAAAGCAATCTTTTCGCGCTCCTTCTTCCTTATTTGAATCGGAGTCACCGGGAAAAATAATTCTATTGCACTGGCTAAGGAGTCTCCATTTTTTATTGCAGTTTCAACCTTTAAAAGACGATTGTTAAAGTCTCTCTTTTTTAAAGGATTGAAAACGTTTACGGCGAGATAGAGTTCAACAGGCTTGTTAAAATACTCCGTGCCTTCTTTAAAATAATCGTTTAAATAGGCTCTTACGTTTTCTTTAGTTTTTTCTTTTACTTCCACTTTTCCTTACTACTTTCCTTCGTGGCTCACCTTATTGTCGGGTGAAGCCGACAGAGGTAACCGTTTCCCTGGAGTTAACCTGCTACCTCATCGTTACTCTTTCAAAACATCGTATAATCTGTGACATTCATCGAAACTACGCTGTTTGTCCATTGAATATAATTCACTTGTTTCCTTTGATAATAAACAATCGTCATTTAAATTATATTTTCTGCAATGACGTTGCCATCGTTCGTGATAAGCATCGTCAACTCCTTGCAGGCAAGTAATTAAATTTCTTTTTGCGTTTACTTTTTGTCTTCCGACGTTTTCTCTTTGTCTTTCCGCCTGTTTTTCTATATCATCCTTTTTCGTTTCAATATTCCTCTCTCGCCAAAATCTGTCTCGTTCAGCCCTGCGCTGTGCTTCATCTCTTTCATAATCCTTATTCCTATTTTCCTGTTCAATCAACGAAGCCTTTTCTTCCTGATCTTTTAGAGCTTTTTCTTTTTGTTCTTTAATCTCTCTTTCTTTGTTTTCTGTTTGCAGACGATCCTGAAATGGCTTTTCCACAAAATAGTAATATGAAATGGAAAGGCTTAGGATTAATATCCCCATAGCAATGCTTATTTTAAAAATATTATTCATCGTATATCTTATTGTAATTGCATCTCCCCATAAATATTTCTTCTATTTTATATCGCCGCTAATAAGTTCAAAAAGTTGATAAGTTCTTTGCGTGTCTCTATACGCTCTCCTAAACTTCTGCGTACATTTACCTGAGAATTCAACCCGGGAACCAGCCTTTAATTCTTCTGCTGCAGACGACGATGAAATGACCACATTTGCTGCAACATCATTCAGACAATCTACAACAACAGTATAGTCTTGCCCATAACGCCGGACATCTCTTATTATCCCCTTGCCACTGAACAAATGACCATACAGCTCATCTTTATAGAATTTCTCCAACTGTACATTTGTCATATATGGGGTTTCTTTTGCAATTTGGCATAGATCGTCCTAAGCAAAAACCTGAACATTCAAGAGCATGAACAGCGCAAGAAAAAAAAACATTAATCCTATACCTTTTGAATCACCCACTTTGCCCTCCCCCTGAAAGCATTATTGAAACCAGTATACCAATAGCAGCAAAAATGTTAAAGAAACAAAAAAGGCCCAGGTTGCCGGTGCCTGAATTGACAGGCGTTTCATTTCTTTTTGAAATGAGGTTTCATGAGATTCACTGGTTCACGGTTCAATGATCCCGGCCCTCGTAATTGCGTTAAGTACTTCCCGTATAGGGACCGCTACCCCGACGCTTTGGTATCCCACATTCTGAGCCTGAATGTGGGGCGTGTATTTCTGCTTCCAAGTCTCTTTGAAATGCTGCCAGGCGCGTTTCAGCATCGGCCAGTTGAAGAGATAAACCCTCTGAGAAGGTAGGAACGCATAGGCAAGGTAATCAATCTGCAGATCCTTCTCGATCCAGCCTGGAGCGCCGGTTCGGTCGTTCGAAATCACTTCAAGGAAGATATCCGAGTAATCCCCGGACCGTTTCTTTTCATCAATATACAAAGTCCGGCCCGAGCTCAATTGAATAACCCGGTCGATCCCCAAGTATTGCCCCTGACATTTGCCAGAGCACAGCTTTTGAAAGACAAGATTAGGGAACGCCTTTTCATAAACAGAAGACCAAAATCCTTCATGGCTTGCACTTTCACTGAAGGCCAACCTTTCTTTGAAATCATGTACCTTCATCTTTCAAAATTCCATGGCATTGGAAGAGGACAACATGCGCTCTATTCTGAATGCCTTACTATCGTCATCTATTCTTGCTTTTCAGCGATTGTACATCCAGATAGTTGTGTAGAGTATTGAATTCTTTATAGAGGCAATCGTAGTTCTCCTTGGCGTGCTGCAGGAGGACCAATGTAGCATTTACTTCTTTCCATCCTTGGGCCCCTACAGCTTCATTTGCTTCTTCGATTGCCCTCATACCAGCATCGAGAAAGATTCCGAGATCCAAAATCTTTATAGAAATGTCACTACTTAGGTCGGAAGCCGAAGACTCAGACAGATTCAATTTTTCCTTATCCGGGATAAAAACTCTCCCCCCTTCGCCGACATGACCAACTACTGGAACGCCTTTCTTTGCCATGATTCTTTCTCCTTCATTTCCGTCAGTCGCTTGGTGATTGACGGTTTGATGTTATTACGCTGCTTTCCTCACATGGATATCGAACGCTGTATAGGCTTCCTGAATTAAGGCCGTTGCAACCTCTGCCATAAGACCCATGTCAGACTCTTCTATGTCATCCAGTTCCGCTAATTTTCCAATTGACCGCGTTAAGGCCATTGCCTTATTGAGTGCTTCCTGAATCTCGAAATCTACGCTCTTTTCCGTATTTTTCATGACGTTCTCCTTTATTTGTCTATGATTATCTCCATGGCGTTAATCTCTTTCAAAGCAAGATTCGAGAGATTATGAAGGTCGGATAACGTTTCACGGTCAAACCCCGTTTCCAAGTCTTCTGCTTTATCCTTGACGGCTCTGATTAGGCTCTTTGTGGTTCTGACGTGTTCCATAATTTCATCGTTGTCTTTAACTGCTTTACCCATTTTCTGTTTCCTCCTCCTCATTGACTTTTTGCCCGGTTACTTCTTTAAATATTTTTTTAATCTCTTTCATGTGACCCTCGATTTCATAAATCAAGGTTTCAACGGCTGGGTGCGACTCTCCGCACATTTCGCTCGTAACAATGCCGTAACAGCCGTCAAGTAGTGCCTCAGCGATCATGACTTCGGCGTCGAAACGGTCGATAATGTGAAGCTGTTCTGGTGTCCTTTTTTCCATTGTTTCTTTCACCTCCCCTTTTCCTTCCTTTTTTACAGTTGCCATTATTTCACCCCCTTTCTTTTTGTTGTTCCGTTTTTAGCAACAGAGAATCTCCACATTTTGTTTGCTGTCCATAAAAGAGATGTTTAACGGACAGCCAAATGTTACGCTGCGAATCCGCATTCATCAAGCAATCCAGAACGAAAATTCACGAGGGTTTTATGGACAAGGGATTTCTTGAATCCAAGAGTCCGGGCAAGGGCACGAATCGAGAGTGCAGGGGTCTTCT
This sequence comes from Thermodesulfovibrionales bacterium, assembly GCA_041658585.1. GTDB lineage: Bacteria > Nitrospirota > Thermodesulfovibrionia > Thermodesulfovibrionales > SM23-35 > DYFC01. Next base: position 43,026 of record JBAZZX010000004.1, on the reverse strand, counting down.
TGTTAATATCAATGATCTTTGCCATGTCTACGGGAGGGACAGCCTTTCTTCCGATCTTCTTACCTTTCCTCCGGGCGTTCTCAATCCCGGCCCTCACCCTTTCAGCTATTAACTCACGTTCAAACTCAGCCATAGATCCGATAATGTGAAACATGAGTCTCCCTTGAGGCGTTGTAAGGTCTAAGTTGTCCTGATACGATATAAACCCTACCCCGAGGCTTGAAAGCTCCTCTAAGGCCATAACAAGCTGTTTCAGGCTTCTTCCAAACCGGTCAAGCTTCCAGACAATTACCATATCAACCTGTCTTTTTCTGGCAGCATCAAGAAGTCTGTCAAGCTGTGGTCGGCGCTCTTTCGTCCCGGAGATACCGTTATCAACATATTCCCCGGTAATGATGAAGTCTCTCCTCTGGCAGTAATCCCGAAGTGGTACAAGTTGCAATTCAGGGTCTTGACCTTTGTCGAGGGTTGAACAGCGGGCATACAATGCGGCTCTTACCTTTTCCATTTTCTTTCTCCTTTCCCTTTTTCATGTGTAAAGAATATACAATTAATAATCTTTTTTGTATATACTTTAAGAATATACGTTTTTAATTTACTTGTCAAGACATTTTTGCTATACTTAATGCATATACAATTTTTGAGGGCCATATTATGAAAGTGGATCAATTAAGGAAGATGTTTAAAAACAAATCTAAGCTCATTACAATGCGGATAAATCCCGACCTACTTAAACTCCTTGATGAAACAGTAAAGAAAGATAAGGAACACGATAGCCGGAATGGATTGATTGAAACTCTGATCCTTCGCTACTTGGAAGAAAAAGGCTCCCTTAAATAAATTGCCTTTCCTCTCAATTTTTGTTCAAACAAGCATATCCGTTATTTTCACAGGGGTCTTTGCTTCACATACGAACAGAGAATTTCAAGAATCCTGAAATCTTATTGAATCCTTCATCTAACACGCACATCTAATTTTTTGCTAAAACTGAGCATTTGAAGTGGAAACAAATGATCTTTAGAAAATGGGTTTTGTTTATTAACAATTGTAATTATCATTGAGAGGGCGATATATGTGCCGTGCACCTTATTCTGTTCAAAAGCTTTTCTATATAATGATAAGCTTATCCCTGAGAGATGATCAATGTTGCTATTTCCTCTGCAGGCAAAGGTTTGCCAAGGTAGAACCCTTGCCCCATATCGCACCTTAAAAGACGCAGGAAATTCCATTGCTCCTCCGTCTCTATCCCTTCCGCAATGGTCTTTAAATTCAGGGTATGTGCCATGTTGATAATAGCCATAACAATTGAGGCGGAATCTGGATCTTTCACCATTTCCCGAATAAAAGATATATCAATCTTCAGGTTGTCAACCGGAAACCTCTTAAGATAGCTCAATGATGAATACCCTGTCCCAAAATCATCAATAGAAACTGAACACCCTATCTCTTTCATTTCAGTAAGCACTGATTTGGTAAACTCTATATTCTGCATAAAGGCGCTTTCCGTTATCTCCAAAGTAAGTAGTGACGGATAATAACCTCTGTCTTTCATTATCTTTTTCACCATCCCGGCCAGATCTTTTTGCCTGAACTGAACTAATGACATATTCACAGAGACCGGTACTACGGGATATCCATTATTCTGCCATTCCTTCACCTGTCTCATGGCTTCCCTTAATATCCATTCTCCAACCTCTATGATCATCCCAGTATCCTCAAGGATAGGGATAAACTTCCCTGGAGGCACCAATCCCTTGTCCTTACTTTGCCACCTGACAAGGGCTTCCATACCAACCATCTTTTTTGTTGTAATATCCCAGTAAGGTTGGTAGTGGAGGATAAACTCTTCATTTTTTATAGCAGTGACAAGTTGTTTTTCCAACAACATAAATTCTGATGCCTTAACATTTAAATCTTCGGTGTAAAACTGGCAGGTTCTCCTTCCCTCTTTCTTTGCTATCCCCAGCGCCAATCCTGCAGCCTTCAGCAGTTCGGAAGCGCTATTTCCGTCATTAGGATATAGTGAGACACCGGTGCTAAAGGTCAGCGCCAATTCATCTCCAGCGATATTTAAAGGGTAAGATATATCTTTTATGATCTTGTCTAAAACCATAACGATATCATCAGGATGGGCAACATCAATAAGCGCTATCCCGAATTCATCGTTTGAAAGACGGGCTATGGTATCTCCTTTTCGGACAGAGGTTGAAAGTCTTCCTGCGATCTCCTTTAAAACTCTGTCCCCGATCTCGGATCCATAGGTATCGTTTATGGACTTAAACCTGTCGATATTGGTGATTAAAACTGCAACAATCCTTGACGTAGGTTCTGCCCGTGCTATGGCTTGGTGGACCCTGTCAAGAAAGAGGTTCCTGTTGGGAAGGTCTGTCAAAGCATCATAATACGCAAGATACTGGAGTTTTTCTGCCATGAGCTTGCGTTCGGTGATGTCCTGCACAGTTCCTGTCATCCGGACGGGATTGCCATTATCATCATAAGTAACTTCTGCCTGCTCGTGAACAAAGCGGATTGATCCGTCGGGGAGAACTATCCTGTGGTCAATGCTGTATGGTTTTCTCTCATCTAATGCTTGCTTCACCGACTTTTGCACCAATTCTCGATCGTCGGGGTGGACTGACTCCAGAAACGCATCATACGTTGCGCCGAATGCCCGGGGAGTTAAACCAAAGATACGATAAATCTCATCAGACCAGTACAATCTATTTTTTAGTATATTCCAATCCCAACTTCCTAAGTGAGCAATTCGTTGTGCGTTGGCAAGACGGGCTTCACTCTTACGCAATGATTCCTCAGATTTTTTGCGTTCAGTAATGTTATACAAGATAGTTCGGCTCATTTGGTAATTGCCAGAGGTGTCCTTTATTGCAGTCGCGCTTATGAGTATATTCATTATAGAGCCATTCTTACTGATCAGGTCGATATCTACGTCATTCACCCAACCCCTCTCTTTAAATTTAGGGAAATTATCTTTAAAAACCTGTAAACTTTCTGGTGTGATAACGTCAGCGAAATTCTTCTTCCCGATAACTTCTTCCCTTGAGTATCCCAACCATGAAAGTTCAGTGTCATTTATTCGAATGAATACGCCATCCTTGTCCAGCGAATGGTAGCCGCAAGGCGCATTATTATATAGGTCTTCTATCTCATCTGCCGAGATGCGCAGCATTTTCTCAGCCTTCTTTCGTTCGGTTATATCTATTAACATTCCAGATATGACTTCATCATCAAGGGTTGCATTTAAGAGAATGTCTTTTGTTGTTCCTGCACTTGTTAATATCTCAATTTCAAAGCTATCTACTTTTCCCTTCTTCTTAAGATTATTGATCAAAACATTTCTCTCTTCAGGATTTTTGTATACAGACGGAACAGATTTAGTCATCATTTCTTCCGGCGAATGGAATTCAAATATCTTTGCCAACGCATCATTCGCAAAGAGAAAATCACCTTTAAGATTGGTTTTATATATTCCTACCAAGGCGTTATCTACGAGGTTTCTGTATTTTTTCTCTGACTCTTTAAGTGCTTCCTCAGCCCGCTTGTGTTCGGTGATGTCGCGTATGTTACATTGAATCACTTTAGCCCGATCAGTGAGATATATCTCCGTTTCGATTTTCTGCCCTATTTTGTTTTCTACCAACACATCATAGTAATGGATAAATCCAACTTGATTCAACTTCTGAATAACCTCCTGAACATCCTCAATATATTTCAGCAGACCAATATCTTTGAGCTTTTTCCCGATAATCTCCTTGCTGGAATAACCCAATAATTCCTCGATGGCCGGATTAACATTGATCACATTTCCAGTCTGTTTATCGATCAGCAAGAGCCCATCTTTCGATGTTTCAAAGAGCCGTCGGTATCGTTCTTCGGATTCAATCAGCTTTTCTTCCATTTGTTTGCGCTTGGTAATTTCTCTATCAATACTCTCTATCATCTCGTTCGTGACTTTTTTCAAAGCTTCCAAGAGTTCTACTTTTGATTCTCCGGACACTCGGGCATTCAATTCACCGGTTGATACCCTGTGCAACACATCAAAATGTTCCGCAAGAACCATTGCAAATTCATGAGACTGATCAACCATTTCCCCAATGTTTTTGGCCGTTATATTAACCATATGTTTTAATTTTGAAATTATCTCAATTCCGGATTCTTCGGATATTATTACGTCAGGATCTCCGGTAGATATTTTTTTTAGTGCCTCGGAAACCTCGAATAAGCTTATTGACAGTTCCATGCTGAGACTTTCCGATTCTTTTTCCATATCTGCAGCAGTTTTCTTGAACTCTTCGAATTGTGTATTTATAAAATTAAGAGTTTCTTCCAATTTAATACTTTGTTGTCGTAACTCGATTAGTTCATTTAGAGGCTGTTTCTTCGTATTATGTTCGTTTTCCATATCGGTTATTTCCTAATATTGAAATCAGATTCAAATATCTATCAATTAACAATTCTAATATAGACAATTATATCAACTTATACATTTGTTTTCTATGGGAAGTATTTCCTGTCGGTCACCATCTCCAAGTGCTATCAGTTATTGACGGCAATCAGCAGGCATCAGAAATCTTTGAAAATGCGTCTTTCTATGTGAAAGAATGCCTTCTATCGAAACCTTACGAAGTGTTTGTATCAGGAAGTAAGCATAAGAAATGTTTTCTCCATCATATCGAGGAGCAAGCCAGGTAACTGGCAGCAGCTTAGGGAAAGGAAAGACCGGATTTGTGGTCACCAAAATAAATGTGCGAAAGATTCTTGACACTGTCGTTTGGTCAGTACTCTCATTGAGGAAGGAGTCAGGTTAGTAATCAAGAAATATAAAAAATAGCTACCAGAGCAAGCTCCTGCAGGATCCGGTGAAGAACAATTTGAATATGAGGTTTTCTTAGGTTTTCATGACCAATTTCTGCATTGCTTTTTGTGATTTCTGTCTGCTTGAATCAATTTTTCGATTTCAGGTTTTTTCAGGTTCTCTTGACCAATGGAATAAGCTGTTTTAGGGGAATATCCGGCGCGTATGACGGCTTGCATCTCTCGCGCGTAGTGCTTAAGAAACTCTTTGTGCACCACTTGAGCACCAATTTTGCAACGCAATAGATTTGAAAGCACTTGATTTTAAAGGATTTATTTGGTGCCGAAGGCGGGATTTGAACCCGCACGGCCTTTCGACCACTAGACCCTGAACCTAGCGCGTCTGCCAGTTCCGCCACTTCGGCATGTGAGTCTTATATTATACGTACCTGTTTTAAAAAAAGCATTAGTTGTGGTATCGTTAAAGGGAAATGAAAAAAGGCACAAAGATATTCCTTGCATTATCAGCGGCAATTATAATTATTGCAGCGGTTTCCTTTATTTTTCTGATCAAAAACGCAAACAGGATTACAAAACACGAACTCGATCAGTTCCTCGGAAAAAATTTCTCCGTGCAGGAAATCAGGCTGAAGTGGAATAAAGTCGAAGCACTGAATGTCAGTTACAGGAATCCTGAAGGTAAAACGGTATTTCATACCGACAGTTTGGTCCTCAGTTCCGATTTTTTGGGGCTTCTTAAAAAAGACTATAACGTTTCAAGCGCTACCCTCATAAACCCTTATCTTATGCTGGAAAAAGACAAAGAAGGGACCTTCAAAAATCCTTTCCCTTCACAAAAGGATAAAGACAAAAATAAACCTTCTTCAGAATTTCGCATACAGAAGGTAGAAATAATTAACGGTTCTCTCGATTATATCGACGAGGAAGTATCCGGGGGGCCTGTTACAACGGAGTTGAGGAATATCGATATTGAGTCCGAGAACATTATTTTCCCCCTGCAGGACAACCTTACGGATTATAGCTTCACTGCAAAAGTCTCGGGCGAGTTGAGCGCCGGCATTATTAAGAGTGAAGGGAAAATAGCGCTGAAAACCTTTGATATGGATTCCAGGGTCAAGGCTAACAACCTTGATGTGACTCACTTCAAACCGTATTTCAAGAAAAAGAGCACTGTGAACATAAAGAGAGGATTTCTCGATCTCGATATCGACATGAAAATCATATCAGGGAAGATAAATGCGCCGGGAAGAGCGACACTGAGAGACCTGCAGTTCGAGTCTGAGAGCGGCGCAAAAGGTAAGTTCCTCAAACTGCCCGTTCATGCCATTATGGCTTTTCTAAAGGATAACAAAGGCCGGATTGCTTTTGACTTCACATTAGAGGGCGATCTCGATAATCCGAAATTCAGTCTCAGCGAAGGCGTTGTCGATAAACTAACAATCGGGATCGCCGAAAAACTCGGACTGCCTGTCGAGAGCATAAGCGAATCCATAGTAGGTCTCGGCGCCGAAGGAGTCGGGCAAATCGGCAAAAGCGTTAAAGGCGCAGGGGAAGAGCTGAAAAAGGTTTTGAAGTAAATTAAGACTGCCGGGAATATGATCTGGCATCAAAAAGATATAACCTCCGTTTTTGAAAAACTGCATACCTCTGTTCACGGCCTTTCTTTAGAAGAAGCGCAAAAACGTCTTGAACAATACGGTCCCAATGAACTAACGGAAAAAAAGAAGAAGTCCCCATTCATGATGTTTCTCGACCAGTTCAGGGACTTCATGATCCTTGTCCTTATCGCTGCCGCAATCATATCCGGTATTATCGGCGAGCCTTCAGATACCATAGCCATAATTGTAATTTTAGTTCTTAATGCAGTTATCGGCTTCATACAGGAATACAGGGCGGAAAAGGCAATGGCTGCCCTTAAAAAAATGGCTGCCCCGTCTGCAACTGTCATAAGAAACGGCATGCCTGAAACCATATCCGCCTCTCAACTTGTTCCCGGCGATTTTGTCATGCTTGAGGCAGGGAAGATTGTTCCTGCCGATATGAGACTTGTTGAGGCTGCTCAGTTAAAGGTGGAAGAAGCCTCGCTTACCGGTGAATCCGTGCCTGTTGAAAAGCATATAAAGGCATTACCCGATGAGCATTTACCGGTCGGTGACAGAAAGAATATAGCATACAAAGGCACCTTTGTGACCTATGGACGCGGAAGCGGTGTTGTTGTGGCAACGGGCATGAATACAGAGCTTGGCAAGATTGCCGCCATGCTTCAGGAAGGAGCAGAGGTTAAAACGCCCCTTCAAAAAAGACTTGCGGCATTCGGCAAAAAACTTGCCATCGCAGTTCTCTTCATATGCGCCGTCGTTTTCGGTATCGGTATTATGAAAGGAGAACCGCCTCTGTTAATGTTCCTGACGGCAATCTCCCTTGCAGTGGCCGCAATACCCGAGGCGCTTCCTGCCGTAGTGACCATTTCCCTTGCCCTGGGGGCAAAGAAACTTGCAAAGCAAAACGCTCTCATAAGAAAACTCCCTGCCGTGGAAACACTCGGGTCGGTAACCTATATCTGTTCAGACAAAACAGGGACCCTCACCATGAATAAGATGACGGTTGAAGAGATTTATATTGATGGAAAGATTGAGAAAACGAATGGAACATGGATCATGGATCAAACGAAAAAATATCGGAACGACTTTTCTCTCTCCGCGCCCTGCCCCGTTCTGATGACGGCCCTTTCCCTGAGCAATGATGCTCTGATAGATACAAAAGGCAATGTTATTGGCGATCCTACGGAAATTGCTTTATATACCATTGCAAAGAATGCCGGCTTTGATAAAAAAGAATTAGAGAAAAATTATCCCCGTGTTGCCGAGCTCGCCTTTGATTCTGACAGAAAGTGTATGACAACAATTCATAAGGGGTCAAAGGGTCAGGGGGTCAGGGACTCATTTGAGTTTATTTCTTTTACAAAGGGCGCCGTCGAAGTTCTGCTCGAAAAATCCATAAACATGCTTACATCTGAAGGGCTGAAAGATATCGATTCAGAGGAAATTCAAAAGGTCACTAAAAGGATGGCTGCAGACGGCCTGAGAGTTCTTTGCGTCGGCATAAGAATGTGGGACAATCTGCCTGAAGACATATTTCCTGAAAGTGTGGAGACGGGACTCACTATTTTAGGTCTTGTCGGCATGATGGACCCCCCGAGGGAAGAGGCAAAAGAAGCGGTATCAATGTGCAAATCGGCGGGAATAATTCCGGTGATGATAACCGGCGACCATCCCATTACAGCTAAGGCAATAGCCGAAAAACTCGGCATCATCGGGGATGACTCAAAGGCAATCATCACAGGAAGAGAGCTTCAGCAATTAACACTGGAAGAATTTGAAGAGAGGGTCGATCATATCAGGGTTTACGCAAGGGTGGCGCCTGAACAGAAACTGAAGATCGTAAAAGCCCTTCAGGACAGGGGCCGGTTTGTTGCCATGACAGGCGACGGCGTAAACGATGCGCCCGCATTAAAGATGGCCGACATCGGAATTGCAATGGGAATAACCGGGACGGATGTATCAAAAGAAGCGGCGCACATGATACTCCTCGATGATAATTTTGCAACTATCGTAAAAGCGGTAAGTGAAGGAAGAAAGATATATGACAACATAAGGAAATCCATAAAGTATCTTCTGGCGACAAATTCAGGAGAGATATGGACTCTTTTCCTTGCGCCGCTTGTCGGTCTGCCGATACCCTTGCTTCCGATCCATATACTCTGGATAAACCTTGTGACGGACGGCCTCCCTGCCCTTGCCCTCTCTGTTGAACCTGCCGAAGGGGATGTCATGCGCAGACCTCCGAGACCTCCGAAAGAGAGCATATTTGCGCATGGACTCGGCCTTCACGCAATATGGGTCGGCCTCTTAATGGCCGGCGTTGTTATTTTCGTTCAGGCATGGTCGCTTACGACCGGGCACGCTCACTGGCAGACAATGGTATTTACGGTTTTATGCTTATCCCAGCTTGGTAATGCTCTTGCGATAAGGTCGGAGAAGCAGTCTTTTTTTAAGATGGGAGTATTCTCAAATAAATATCTTCTTGGGGCGGTCGTCCTGACCTTTATCCTTCAGATGGCAACCATTTACGTGCCGTTTTTAAACCGGATATTTAAAACGGAACCGTTGTCCTGGAGTGAAGCGGCTTTTACACTCATATTATCATCAGTGGTTTTCTTTGCAGTAGAAATCGAGAAATTGGTAAGACGGCGATATGTACATATGTAATGGTTTGCAAAGATAATAGTATAGGAGCTTCTTGCAAAAGTATCTAAATTGTCACCCTGAGCTTGTCGAAGGGTCACATAACTTATTGATTAGTCATGATTCTTTCCGCCCCGGCGGATTCGCTGAAGAGAACAACAAGCTCAGAATGACATAAGAGCTGTTTTAAGGACTTTTGCAAGAGGCTCATTAGTCTTAACTTATCTTACGGATAGTGTTATTACCGGTGTCCCCAACATAAAGGACGGCGCCAACCGTGGCGACCCCGACAGGATTGTTGAAGAGCGCTGCCGTGCCGTTTCCATTTGCGGACCCGGAAGACCCTGCCTTGCCTGCAAGGGTCGTAACCGTTCCTTTGGCAATGACGATCTTACGAATGGTATTGTTACCGGAATCTGCAATATAAAGGTTGGTTCTATCCGTGGCGATGCCTAAAGGGTTGTTGAAGAGCGCTGCCGTTCCGGTCCCATCCGCAGACCCGGAAGACCCTGCCGTTCCCGCAAAGGTCGTAACCGCTCCTGTGGCAATTACGATCTTACGAATGGTATTGTTACCGGAATCTGCAATATAAAGGTTGATTCCATCAGAGGCGATGTCGGCAGGATTGTTGAAGAGCGCTGCCGTTCCGGTCCCATCCGCAGACCCGGAAGACCCTGCCGTTCCTGCCAGAGTCGTAACCGCTCCTGTGGCAATTACGATCTTCCGAATGGTATTGTTGCCGGAATCCGCAACATAAAGGTTGGTCCCGTCCGTAGTGATGCCGGAGGGGCGATTAAAGAGCGCTGTTGTTCCGATCCCATCAGTGGAACCGGAATCCCCATTTGTACTACCTGAAAAGATCGCAACAGCTCCTGTGGCAATTACGATCTTCCGAATGGTATTGTTACCGGAATCCGTAACATAAAGGTTGGTCCCATCCGTAGTGATGGCGGAGGGGCTATGGAAGAGCGCCGCTGTTCCGGTCCCATCCGCGGACCCTTGCGACCCTGCCGTACCCGCAAAGGTCGTGACAGTAGCGCCGGAGCTGCTCGTACTGTCTGATCCTCCGCAAGACGCCAGCGTAGCTACAATCGAGATGATGATCCCTACAATCCTGAAAAGGTCTTTCACTATAAACTCCTTTTTTTTAATGTTCGGCATACCTGATTTCCGTTTTGACGAATTCTATGCAATATAGTAAACGAATATGGCACAAATATGGAAGAAACAAAAAATATTAACTCAAGAATGCAATTACTAATACTTTCATAAGTAAAGCCACATTAAAACACCCTCCCCTTTATCCCCTCCCCTCAAGGGAGGGGCAATTCTTAAGTACCCTCTCCCTTGAGGGGAGAGGGCAAGGGTGAGGGTGTATGGCTTTTCTAATGAACTCCTTAGTAAACCGTCAGTTTTCGGGTTAACATTCTATTTCCTTTTCACATTTCCACCCTTGTCATTACTCCATGCAATTTATGAGAAGGAAGTTTATAAAACTGTACGAATGCGGGATTCAGCCGTTTGATAATCGAAAATATTTTCCAGAAAGGATTCTCCGTTACGATATCCTCAAGGCCATAAAAAATCGTATGTTCCTCTATCCCTGCCTCCCTCAATATCTCTTCAACATCTGGTAGTTCCATGTAACCGGTCTGGATCTCGAATACGCTTAGACCGTTTGCAAGTTTTTCTTTGAAAAACCCGGTTACTCCGAATGGATCGTCACGCTTTATGATCGTAACAAGAATATTGTCCTCATAGAGGATATTGTTTATAAACATGCTCCGTATCATGAAAGGCGGGATCTCTTTCGGGTCCTTTAAAAAGAAAAGAGCGGTCCCTTTGATCTTGTTTTTTGTTCGATAGGCAACGGTATATCGTTTGAGAAATTCCTCCAATGGTACTGCACTGAGTTTCTTATAAAGTCTTTTCTGTCCTTTTGTGTAGAGCAGAATTACCGAGAAAGGTATTATTCCGATAATAATCGACCAATATCCCCCATGAGGTATCTTATAGCTGTTTGAGAGGAGATAGGTAATATCTACCAGAGCTACCAGTAAAGAAATGAAGGCAAGGTGTTTATTGCCTCTTAAATAAAATATCCAGGTCATCATTATCCCGGTAAGCGTCATGGTCCCTGTGACGGCAAGACCATAGGCAGCTGCAAGTCGATGGGATTCCCTGAATTCAAACATGACGATTAGAACGGAAATCAGCAAAAACCAGTTTACCAATCCTATATAAATCTGAGACCTGAGTTCGGTAGAAGTGAAATCGATCTTGAACATAGGAATAATGTGGGTCATGATTCCCTGATAGACGATGGAGAACATTCCGCTTATCATTGCCTGGGAAGCAATGACGGTAGCCATAATACTGAGAATGAGGAAAGGGACATAAAGCAGGGGTGCTTGATGGAATATCATTCCATAAAGCACGTTCTTTGCTTCAGGATGCTGTATGAGAAATGCTCCCTGCCCGATATAATTAATAATAAGGGCGAAGAAGACGAAATACCATGCATTGAGGATGGGTTTCCTCCCTAAATGTCCCATATCGGCATAAAGCGCTTCTCCGCCTGTTGCACACAGAATAACCTCGGACAGTACGAAGAATCCCGTAATGCCATTTTCAATGAGGAATTTTATAGCATAGTAAGGATTGACGGCTTTTACGACATTAGGAGTGGCGAGTATTGATATCGTTCCGGCAACACTGAGGGATAAAAACCATATGAGCATTATGGGTCCGAATACCCAGGAAATTTTTTCAGTCCCTTTTTTTTGAAAAGAAAACAGAACGATTGCAATGATACCGGCAATGATGATTAAAGTTGCCTGACTTGTTTTCTCAAACCCCGGGATCAGCAGAGAACCTTCGACCGCACTCAATATGCTGATGGCAGGGGTAATAACCCCGTCCCCAATAAGCAATGAGATTCCGATGAAAGAGAGAAGGCTGACGAAAGATACCTGTCTGCCCTTCCTGAGGAGCGGAACAAGTATCTCTTTGAGGACAATTGTCCCTCCTTCACCCTTCTTTCCGAGGCTCATTGCAAGCCATGCATATTCAATTGTTACAAGGATCGTCAAGGTCCAGGCGATAAGGGAAAGTACCCCCATAACATTGGCTTCCGTGGGTTTAGTAAGCAGAAAGACGACTGTTAAGGTGTATATAGGGCTTGTCCCGATATCACCAAACACGAGACCGAGGGATTTGATAATCCCTTTAACAGGAGATTCCCTGTTCAACATAACTCCTCCTCCGAGGGCAAAGGAGCAATAAAAAACCGCCGGCAAGGCAGCGGTTTAATTCTCTATCCATTGCCCTTCCAAGTGCCTGCGAGGTTAGCTGTCGGGCTCGGGTTTGGAAGTACCCTATTCCCGGTAATTCCGGGAAATACGCCCCATACATTGGGTCCCCCGTATCCATTCTTTAAATGGATTTCGGCTGCTATTAGTTTTTAAATTACTCCCGACTAAATAATTTGTCAACAGATTTTTTGTTTGTAATAACTACGCAATAATTTGGCTCAGGAGGTCCGGCAAATTTATTTTTATCAACTACAGATCAAACGGTAATCCTTCCGTCTTTACAATAAGCCATTTTGTTCGTTCCTTCTCAAGGGTGAAGGTCAGATGGACAGGCTTTGATAGATCGCCCATTATGTAGCCCGTGTTATCTCCTATAGAAGCTATGACCCTCACATCTATCTCAGCAGTAGCGGATTTACCCTTCACATTTACGATTAGGTTCTCATATTCGATCTTTATGTCACTCATCCTTTGAAAGACCGACTTCATTGATTCCTTGACATACAGGTATGTGAACCCGTATTCATCGCGATAGTTGAAAGAGACCTTCGACATCACTGCGTCGATATCTTCCCGTTCAACCGCCTTTGCGCCTTCCTTAAAGAGCTTCTTTATTCTGCTTGCATCGGAAGGGACAAGCAGGTAGACGACAACCGGCAGGATTATGATAAGAAATATAAGTCCTAAGGTTTTTTTGCTCATTCCTACATATTTCCAATTGCACTAATTAGAGTCTGTGTATAAATTAATAAACACCCTCACCCTTACCCTCTCCCCTCAAGGGAGAGGGTAGTAAATAAACCCCTCCCTTGAGGGGAGGGGTTGGGGAGGGTGTTCAAACCTAAGTTTATCCACATACTCTAATTATCGCGGATTTTATTACTTCAAGCAATGTTATCAGGTTCTGTTCGCTGATAGACAATGGCGGCATGATGACTATGACATTGCCGAGGGGTCTGATGAAAACCCCGTTGTCCCTTGCGCGAAGGGCAACACGCCAGCCCATCTTCTCGGCCCGGTCATAAAACGTTTTTGTCTTTTTATCCTGAGTTAATTCAACGCCTGCCATAAATCCCGCGTTGCGCACATTCCCGACATGATCGAGTCCGTTCAGGTCTTTGAGCCAATCTTCGAGCATATTTATCTTTCTTTGAAGATTTTCAAGGGTCTTCTCTTTTTCAAACAAATCGAGACATGCAAGGGCGGCGGCACAAGCAAGCGGGTTCCCCGTATATGAATGGCCGTGAAAGAAGGTCTTTAAGTCTTTGAACTCTCCCAGAAAGGCATTATAAACCTCTTCGGTTGCGAGTGTCACGGCAAGCGGCATATACCCGCCTGTTATACCCTTTGAGAGACACATTATATCAGGGACCGCTCCCTCATGCTCACAGGCAAACATTTTCCCGGTGCGTCCGAAACCTGTTGCGATCTCGTCGGCAATCATCAGGATATTATATTTCGAGCATAATGCCCTGACGCCTTTCAGGTATCCCGGAGGAGAAGTAATCATGCCGCCTGCAGCCTGGATAAGTGGTTCGATAATAAATGCGGCTATTTCCTGCGAATGTTCCTTGAATATCTCTTCAAGTTTTTCGAGGCAGAAAATTTTGCATTCCGGATATTCTTTCCCAAATTCGCATCTATAGCAATATGGCGAAGGGGCTTTATAGGTTTTGAACAACAAAGGGTTGAAGGCATTATGGAATATGTCCACTCCGCCTACACTGACGGCGCCTATAGTATCCCCATGATAGGCATTATGCAAAGCGGCAAAGGTGTTTTTTCCATCATTCCCTTTGTGCTTCCAGTACTGGAAGGCCATCTTAAGGGCAACCTCTACTGCGGTGGAACCGTTGTCGGAATAGAAGACCTTTGAAAGGGATGACGGATGATGTAAAAAGGATGAGTTCACCAACCGTATCAGCTTTTCAGCTAACCTGATTGCCGGGACATTGCTCAATCCCAATAGCGTGCTGTGGGCGATCTTGTCAAGCTGGGCCTTTATTGCGTCATCTATCTCCTTCTTTTTATGTCCGAAGATATTGACCCATAATGAAGAGACGCCGTCAAGGTACCACTTGCCGTAAACGTCTTTAATAAAACAGTCCCGCCCCTCGGTGATAATGATCGGTTTTTCTTCGACCCATTCCTTCATCTGTGTAAAGGGATGCCATATATATTTCTTGTCGAGTTCTTCAAGGTGTTCGTTGTCTTCAATAATTCCCATAACTACTCCTTTTAAGCTTTTTACTCACCAATTGCAAAAACTTATTGCAAACGGCAGGGCTAATGCGATGAAAAGGTCTTGTAGCGACACCTTAATGCACTTTTATAATAAGAACCGACCTTTTTCTGAAAGTCGCTACAGGTTAGTTCTGCATTTATGTGATTTAGAATATAATCCTCTGTCGCATTATAAGACTTTTCATCGCATTAGCCCTGCCGTTTATGCATCTTTAGTTTTACTATCCTATCAATTCCCGCATAGTCTTTTAAAATTTGGATGTTATCAAATCCTTTGTCTTCAGCCATTTCCCTTACCGGGCCTGACTGACCCATGCCGATTTCAATCATAAGGATTCCGTTCTCCTTTAAATAATCCCCGGCTCCGGAGATAATATTCCGATAGTAATCAAGCCCGTCTTCACCGCCGTGCAAAGCCGCAACCGGCTCCCAGTCTATGATTTCCGGCTGCAATAATTTCATATCATCTTTCCGAATATAGGGAGGGTTTGAGATAATCATATCAAACTGCATGTCTTTTACCGGTTTAAATAAATCGCCTTTCAGAAAGGTTATATTTCTTATATTGTTCAACTCCGCGTTCTCTCCTGCATATCCGAGAGCATCAGCCGATATATCCGTCCCGTACACTTGCGCATCGGGAAACGCCTTTGCAAGCGCAAGGGCAATACATCCGCTGCCGGTGCAAAGGTCTAAAATAAAGAAGGATGGAGGATGAAGGATGAAGGATGAATCTTTATCTTCGCTTGCAATTTGCAATTTGAAATTTGAAATTGAAGTTATCGCTTCTTCTGCCAGTAATTCCGTCTCGGGTCTTGGTATCAGTACACCTGTTCCGACCTTTATTTTCAATCCATAAAATTCCATATAACCGAGGATGTATTGCAGGGGCTCTCTCCCCGTCCTTCTTTTTAATAAAGCATCTATTTGTGTGTTCATCTCATCTGAAATGCCCGGATTGTCTCTGTAAAGAATGACCCGCTCAATTCCCAAGCAATGTGACAGCAGCACCTCTGCGGCTCTTTCAGGATTTTCAATACCGGCATTAGAAAGAATCCCCTTTGCTTCTTTTAATTTGTCAATGGCATTCATACCAATTAATAGCTTACAACCGGACCTTTGTGAATACGCCGTGGAGTTTTTTAGGAGGTAATTTGTAGAACTGGATAAAGGTAGGCGTCGTCTTTTTAATTAAAGAAAACATTTTCCATAAAGGATTTTTGGCCGTAATATCTTCAAGACCATAGAATACGACCCGCTCCTCAATACCGGCTTCTCTTAGTATCTCTTCGATATCTATGACTTCCATATATCCGGTTTGCACTTCAAACACCCGGAGACCTTCCGTCAGTTCTTCTTTAAAAAACCCTATAATACCGAAAGGGTCATCCCGTTTCATAATAGAAATAAAGATATTGTCCTCATAGATAATGCCGTGAAAGAACATGGTCTGTGTAACGTAAAACGGTATATCTTTTACATCCTTGATAAGAAACAATGCCGTGCCCTTAATCCGTTCCGTTGTTGCATACACTCTTGTAAACTTGAGGAGAAAGTCTTCAAGGCGCATAAACTCCATTGCTCTGTAGAGTTTCTTTTGTCCTTCCGTGTAAAGGATTATCATTGCCAGCGGGATCGTGGAAATGACAAGAGACCAGTAACCTCCGAGGGGTATTTTATAAAGATTGGCGGTAAGATAGGCTAAATCGACAAATGTCACAAAAAGAGCAATAAATGCGAGCGCTTTCTTGTTCTTCAAATAAAAAATCCAGGTCATCAGGATACCTGTGAGGAACATGGTCCCGGTAACGGCAAGTCCGTATGCCGCTGCAAGACGGCTCGATTCTTTGAACTGCAACATAATAAATAACACGGCGATGAGAAGAAACCAGTTCACGGATGATATGTAAATCTGTGATCTCCTTTCAACCGAAGTGTAATCGACCTTGAACAACGGCATAAGACGCGTGGTTATACCCTGGTATACCATTGAAAATGTACCGCTTATCATGGCCTGTGATGCGATGATAGTCGCCAGAATACTCAAAATAAGGAAAGGGATGTAAAAAGCTTCTCCATGATGAAAAATCATTTCAAAAAGTATATTCTTTGTCCCGGGGTGATTCAGTATATAAGCTCCCTGGCCCAAGTAGTTTAGAATCAGCGCAATGAATACACCTGCCCATGCCTGTCTTATAGGTTTTGATCCGAGGTGCCCCATATCGGCATACAACGCTTCTCCGCCTGTTGCACAGAGTATTACCTCTCCAAGGACAATGAATCCGGCAAAACCGTTCTCAAGAAGAAATTTAACGGCATAGTAAGGGTTAAACACTACAAGCACTTGCGGGGCGTCAACCATGGATAATATTCCCGATACCGCTAACGATACAAACCATAGACACATGATCGGGCCGAATGCGCCTGCCACTTTTTCGGTGCCTTTACTCTGAAAAGAGAAAAGCCCTATGGCAATTATCATCGAGATTAATACAAGAGTAGTCTTTGATAGTCCTACAAGTCCCGGGATCAGAAGAGAACCTTCCACGGCGCTCATGATACTGATAGCAGGCGTTATGACGCCGTCGCCGATTAGTAAAGAAACACCTATAATAGCCAGTAAAGAGACGAATCTAATGCTCCACTTTGATTTCAGCAAAGGCTGAAGGATTTCCTTAAGCACGATCTTGCCGCCCTCGCCTCTTATACTTAAATTCATGGCAAGCCAGGCAAACTGGACTGTAACAAGGATTATTAAAGACCAGATGACCAATGAGAGGACGCCGAGTATATTATCAGCCGTATGTCTCAGGAACAGGAAAACAACCGTAAGGGTATAAATAGGGCTTGTGCCGATATCCCCGAAAACAAGGCCGAGGGCCTTGATTATACCTTTCATTGCGCTTGATTTCTCGGTAATTTCCATGAACCTGTATTATAAAACTTATGGAGCCGTTACAATCAGTATAAAACCGGTGAACATCAATAAAGCTCCTGTGAGTCTCTCTTTCATATGTTTTTCGTTGAACAAAAAATATCCGTAAACAACAGCCAATAATACGCTTGTCCTTTTCAGGGAAATCATATAAGCAACCTGTATGAGGCTCACGGCAACCATATGGGAAGCGACCATTACGGCATGGCATAGTCCCGGAAACATCAGTCCCCTGTATTGTTTGCTCGTGATGAACCCTTTTAGTTCATGCCTTCCCATCCATAGAGCTATGGGAGCAAATACGATAGTTACCACTATAAAATATACAATGCCAAAAAATAAAGGCGACGAATGTATAATAGCCATTTTGCCTAAAGATGATGTGATGCTGTATATAAATGCGACAAATATCATAAGGACCGAGCCCTTTTCTTTTATTATCGCTCTGAACGGTTCAAGTATGCCCTTTTCCATTTTATGAAAGTGCATGGCATAGCTGCCCGCAGCAAGACAGAGTATGCCGATACTCCCCTGAAGTGAAACCCTTTCCCCCAGGATTGCATAAGAGACGACAATAAGAAATACCGGTGTAAGTGAAAGGAAGGGAAGCGTAAGGCTGAGGGGGGAAATCTTCAATGCTTTGATATAAAAAACCCATGCCGCTATCTCAAGAGGCAATGCAAAAGCAAAAGCAATATAAAACTCCCTGTCAAGACGGGGCGCGGGAACAAAAAAAAGAAGGCCGAGCAGAAAAGGAAGTGAAAACAGAAGCCTGAAGAGTCCGACAAGATACTCATTGCCTTTAGCAAGCGCTTTTTTGGTAAAGGCATCGCTTGTAGCAAGAGTGAATGCGGATATAAGTGAAAGTAAAACCCAGGTATGCGTCATTTAATTTCCCTCATACTGGACTACCCCGCAGTCCCGAAGGCTTTATCTCCCCTCCCTTGAGGGGAGGGGATTGAGGGGAGGGTGTCCGATGAAGCCTCTCACTTATTGCTTCAAGAACTCCGCTTGTATTCGTCAACACCTCATTATCCCAAAAATGAATAACATTTGATCTTTTTCTGAAGCCTTTTGCAAGGTGCGTTAACCCTTTTGCCATTGATTTAATCACCCTCTCCCAACCCTCTCCCCTCAAGGGAGAGGGACTTTACCCACTCAGTTTGAGAAAGAACCAAATATTTTGACAAACCAAATATATTTACTTGACATACGACATTATATATGATATTTATTAAGCTGTAGTTTAGTAATACTTTTCATCTTATATGTGAATATTTTTCATATATAGATATGTTTAGTATAGTTAATTTTTTCTATAATCTAATAACCTTTAAGAAGGGAGGGTGTTTATGAAGGTTCTTACAAGGAGAGAGTTTTTGAAGTTCTCCGGAATTACGGCAGCCGGGCTCGCATTTAGTCAGCTGGGTTTTGATCTGACTGCGGCCCGTACATATGCCGCCGAACTCAGGACCGAACTTCGCATCAAAGGCGCCAAGGAGACCCCGACTATCTGCTGCTTCTGTTCGGTAGGCTGCGGTATTCTGGTTTCTACCGACCTGAAAGGCAAGGTGATCAATGCAGAGGGAGACCCTGACCATCCGATCAGTGAAGGGGCTCTCTGTCCCAAGGGAGGCTCAACATACCAGATTGCCATAAATGATAACCGCCTCAAAAAAGTGCTCTATCGCGCTCCAAAGAGCGATAAGTGGAAAGAGGTAAGCTGGGACTGGGCATTTAATAAGATCGCCGCCAATATCAAAAAGAGCCGCGACAAGAGTTTTATGGAAAAGAACGCCGACGGAAAGGTCGTCAACAGGACCAACGGCATAGCATCAGTCGGCAGCGCAGCCCTCGATAACGAGGAATGCTGGCTTTATCAGAAGATGCTCAGGTCTCTCGGTCTCGTCTATATAGAACATCAGGCCCGTATATGACATAGCGCAACTGTAGCGGCTCTGGCAGAGTCGTTCGGTCGAGGCGCAATGACAAACCATTATATCGATTTCAGGAATGCCGACGTTATCCTTAATATGGGCAGCAATGTCGCTGAAAACCATCCTGTCTCTTTTAAATGGATACAGGCGGCCCGTGATAAGGGGGCGACGTTTATCCATGTAGATCCGCGTTTTACAAGGACATCGGCCAAGGCCGATATTTTTGCCAGACTCCGTTCCGGCACTGATATCGCCTTCCTTGGCGGTATGATCAAGTACATACTGGATAACAATCTCTATGACGAGTTTTATCTTAAAAATTATACAAACGCTTCTTTCATAGCAACCCCGAAATACAATTTTGATGACGGCCTTTTCTCCGGTTATGACCCTAACAAAAGGTCGTACGATGCATCAACATGGGCGCTTGAAAAAGACGACAAGGGTATTCCGAAAAGAGACATGACCCTGCAGGACCCGAGATGCGTATACCAGCTTCTCAAAAAGCATTACTCGCGTTACACCCTTGAGAAAGTTACCGCGATTACCGGAACGCCACAGGGAGATCTTGAAATGGTCTATAAGGCATATTGCGCAACGGGAGCCGCCGACAAGGCAGGCACGGTGTTATATGCCATGGGCTGGACCCAGCATACCGTAGGTGTTCAGAACATACGCGCAATGTCGATTATCCAGGAACTCCTCGGAAACATGGGCATTGCCGGCGGCGGAATCAATGCGCTTAGAGGCGAATCCAACGTGCAGGGTTCCACAGACCAGGGACTGCTTTTCCATATACTCCCGGGTTATCTGCCTGCGCCGCGCGCACAGTGGCCGGCCCGTGAAGACTATAACAAGACCTCTCCCGCCACAAAAGATTCGAGAAGCGTCAACTGGTGGAAGAACAGGCCGAAATATCTGACCAGCATATTGAAATCATTCTATGGCGATAAGGCAACCAAAGATAATGATTTTGGTTATGCCTGGCTTCCGAAGCTGGATACGACTCAGGACGCTTCCTGGCTGAACCTCTTTGATCAGATGTATAAAGGGGCTTTCACCGGTTTCTTTGCCTGGGGCATGAACCCTGCCTGTTCAAGCGCAAATGCCGGCAAAGTGCGTCAGGCTTTGACAAAGCTCGACTGGATGGTCAATGTGAACGTCTTCGATAATGAAACCGGCTCGTTCTGGAAAGGGCCGGGAATGGACCCGAAGAAGATAAAAACAGAGGTCTTTATGCTGCCATGCGCGGCCTTCCTCGAAAAAGAAGGAAGCATAAGCAACAGCGGCCGCTGGATGCAGTGGAGATGGAAAGCAACCAATCCTCCCGGAGCTGCAAGACCTGACGGAGAGATTATGTATGATCTCTTCAAAAAAGTCCGGGCGCTCTACAAGAAAGAGAACGGTCCTTTCACTGACCCGATATTTAATATGAAATGGGATTATGAAACCGACGGCAAATTTGATATCCATAAAATAGCAAAGGAGATCAACGGTTACTTCCTGGAGGATATTCCCGAGCATCCTGTTGACAAGAAGGCATACAAGAAAGGCGCGTTAGTGCCGAGCTTCGTATTCCTCCTCGATGACGGACGTACTTCCTGCGGCAACTGGATATATTCTGCAAGCTATACAGAGGCAGGCAATATGGCTGCCAGAAGAAAAAAGACTGATGCGACAGGCCTGGGTCTTTACCCTGAATGGTCGTGGGCATGGCCGGTCAACCGCAGGATCATCTACAACCGCGCCTCGGTTGATCTTGAAGGTAAACCCCGCGATACAAAGAGACAACTACTGAAATGGGACGCCGAGAACAAGAAATGGGCCGGCGACATTCCGGATGGACCGGCGCCCCCGATGGGTACTGAAGGCGTTTATCCGTTCATCATGAAACCCGACGGGGTTGCCTCTATCTTTGGACCCGGACTAAAAGACGGTCCTTTCCCCGAGCATTATGAGCCGTTGGAATGTCCTATTGAAAAGAACCTGATGTCCAATCAGAGAATCAATCCTGCCGTCAAAATTTTTGAGGGCGCCGCCGACTCATTTGCAACCTGCGACCCGAGATATCCTTTTGTCTGCACAACCTATCGGGTAACAGAGCACTGGCAGACAGGAGTTCTGACCCGCTGGCTTCCGTGGCTTACAGAGGCTGAACCCCAGATGTTCTGCGAGTTGAGCCAGGAGTTGGGAAAATTGAGAGGCATCGAAAACGGTGATAAGGTCCTCGTAGAAACACAAAGAGGTAAACTTGAGGCTACTGCTATTGTCACCCTGAGATTAAAGCCCTTTATTATCGCAGCACAGACAGTTCACCTGATCGGCTTGCCATGGCATTTCGGATGGATTTATCCGAAAGACGGCGGAGACAGCGCCAACTTGCTTACCCCAACAATTGGTGATCCTAACACAATGATCCCCGAATCCAAGGCATTTATGGCAAATGTGGTGAAATTAACCAAAGAACCGGCCAAGCCTAAGGGAGGTGATAAACATGGCAGATAAATCCTTTTTTATAGATACGAGCAAATGTACCGCATGCCGTGGATGTCAAATAGCATGCAAACAGTGGAATATGAATCCGGCAACAAAGACCGTTCAGCGCGGCAGCCATCAAAACCCGGAAGACCTTTCAACAGCCACTTATAAATTAGTCAGGTTCAACGAGTTTGAAGTCGAC
This sequence comes from Thermodesulfovibrionales bacterium, assembly GCA_041658585.1. Lineage (GTDB taxonomy): Bacteria > Nitrospirota > Thermodesulfovibrionia > Thermodesulfovibrionales > SM23-35 > DYFC01. The sequence goes on along the minus strand of JBAZZX010000004.1, from coordinate 20,839 downwards.
GGGAAACCTAAATGGTATTTCTTCGCTGACCAGTGCAGGCATTGTGTACAACCCCCGTGCAAACTGGTTGCTGAATCAATAAACGTAAAGGCAATTACACAGGATGAGTCGACTGGCGCTGTTCTCTATAATCCGAAAGTAAAAGTGAAAGCCTCGGATTTCAAACAGATAAGGGAAGCATGTCCCTGGGACATCCCCCGCTGGGATGAAAAAACCCAGGGAATGGCAAAATGCACCATGTGCATCGACAGGATTAAAGAAGGGCTTCTTCCGGCATGTGTAAAAACCTGCCCTACCGGCGCAATGAGTTTCGGCGACAGGGATAAAATCCTTGCAATAGCAAAAAAGAGGTTACAGGAAGTAAAACCAAAATACCCAAAAGCCGAGCTTCTCAATTTTGATTATCACAGGGCTATATACCTTGTGATCGACGAGCCGGGCAAGTACCACAAACATGCCGCAGCACATAATCCTATGGATACGAGCATTGCTGAAGGCAAAAAGCCTGTAGGTATTACGGGGTAGCAATTAACATATCTTGAAACATCATAACGGCCTGTTTCGGGCAACTCCCCGGAACGGGCCGTTTCTTTTTGGTCCGTTATGATACAATTAAAAAAATGCAAAAAGGATCCTCTATGAACAAATCATTGGATAAGACAAAGGAACTGATTGAATTACACAGGAAAATAAATCCCGTCTATGAAAAACTCCTCAATTTCTATGAGAAAATTGTAACGGAGCAGGAAGTTGTCGGAAGCTCCCTCACTATTAAGACTCCGTCTATAAATCCGGATTTGAAGCAGTTACAGATGAAGGAAGGTTTCCCGCTCCTTGAGAAACAGGATTTCATGCTGGATATACCTTCTTCGACACGTCTCTTTGAATCAATATGCAATATAGCAAGGAATGAAAATGAAAAGATGAAAGAGAATATTCAGGCAATTGAAGAGGCTAAGGCCATCAATGCGCTGAGTCTGAAAGACCTTCTGGAGAGGTTTTATGACGACTCTTTTATCGAAACAGTTGCCGGAGAATTTAATATAGATGCCGTTATCCTGAAATTTCTCATATTCGAGAGCGTTCAACCTTCCCTTGCCGCGAATGTAGAAAATATTGGAAATAAGATTGACCTCAAGAACTGGCAAAGGGGTTATTGTCCTGTCTGCGGCTCACTGCCTCAGATATCCTTTCTGAAAGATGAAGGTCAAAGATCCTTTCGGTGTTCATTGTGCACTTTCGAATGGCCTTCCGAGCGCCTGAAATGCCCTTTCTGCGAAAACATGGACCACAATAAACTACACTATTTTTACGCCGAAGGCAATGAATCTCACAGGGTTGACCTCTGCGATAACTGTCATCAGTATATTAAAACAGTTGATGCGAGGAAACTCGATTATGAGCCTGACCTCGCCATAGAAGACATTGTAACCATCCATCTGGATATCCTGGCGTCCGAAAAAGGCTTTAAACGCCCTGCCCCGGGATTATGGGGAATGTAGGATTCTTTATGCGTAAACCTTTAGCGACACCTTAATGTACTTTCATAATAAGAACCGGCCTTTTTCTGAAAGTCACCACAGGTTAGCTCTGCATTTATGTGATTGCAATATAATCCTTTGTCGCATTACAAGACTTTTTATCGTGTCTGCCCTGCTGTTTATGCAACGTTTAGGACTATTTATCGATTAAATGATAATTTGCCTTCATTGTATTTATGAATAAGCATTGAGATAAGAGATTGATACGGAATGCCCTCTTCAATTGCTTTCGCCCTAATTTTTTTTAAATCTCGCTCACTCATTCGTATGTTGATCCGCCTTTGTTTGTTGAGGCTATAGCGGGCATATTCTTCATATTGCTTTCTCTCAATTTTAGTGAGGTCAGAAATCCACTCCTCAGTTTCAAGTGAATTTGCTAAATCCTTCTCGTCTTTATCCAGGGATATAGCCTTTTTCATTTTTTGCCTCCAAAATACTTTTTTGTCGCTTTGCTGTTCGGTATTATTGTTTTTAAAAATATTTCTTCGTTATCCTCAACATACGGCGAATTAGAAATTATTACACTGCCGATGAGAAAAAGGCAAAAATAGCAGAGGTTGCCCGGAATTTAGGGGTAACAACATCAGCAATATTCAATATGCTGAAAAGAAAAATTGATAAGTTTAATTAGTCAAGAATGTCCCTAAAGTACTAGAATAGAAAATAGTCTCTAATTTTACTAAGTCTTATGCCGTTGCTGCAAAAGTGCCTTAGCAGACTGAGCTAATTTTGCCGGAGATGTCCCCCTTTTAGAGAGAAATTCATCTGCTCCGGCATTCATAACCTTCTCCTTCACATCTTGCGCGTCATGTCCAGAACATACGATTACTGGAAGCTCTTTCCATTTTGGGTTTGTCTTTAAAACTGATAGCACTTTTAACCCATCCATTCCTTTCATATATAAATCAAGAATTATTAGGTCTATGTTCTGTTCTGCAATAAATTTCATAGCTTCTATTCCATCCATTGCTTCTATAACACTGAACCCTTCTTTACATAGCGCACTCTTGATCGCTTGGCGTGTCGTATTGTTATCTTCAACTAAAAGAATATTCTTTCCTTCGCTCTCAGATTGGGCAGGTTTTTTTGTTATGCTTTCAATTAATTCCTTAATTTTACCTCTCTGCTCAGCGTTCAAATCAATAAATACAATTCCCATTCCGATGCTTGGATCAGAAGATCGGACTTGAGCTTTGACAATTATCTTGTTCCCCTTAAAAGGAATAGTCACGCGAATCATTTTGTTTTTCTCAAGAGGTTGCATCATGCAAACATAAAGACCATCTTGAGATATATCAGAAGTCGTGCACTTGACAGTGTCGTCTATGACGATGTCCCCTCTGAAATGATGTCTGTCACATTTTCTGCGTTCTCTTTTATCCTTGTCATTCATTGGCTGTTATTATTTATAAACATCGGTTTAAAAATCAAGCATGATTGACGATCTCAGGACGCAATCATTTTGAAACTCCAGTAAAATTGCAGAACATCATTAATGCCTGTTTGCCTGTTGATTTACATATATAACACGCTTTTTCTTCCGTAGGCTCTATGCGCATGTTGGTAGGAGGAAGAAGCAAAATACTAAGCATTTCTGTATAAACCTATGCCCCAAGGTAATCGAAGGAGATTAAAATGTTATTAAAGAAACCTACTAAAGAAAGCTAAGTCTTTTGGATGCTATAGCACATTGATTTTTGCAGTGTGTGAATCCATCGGAAGGATTTCTTTTGTCAATTCCTTTATATATGCGGTTGCATCTTCCCTTTGCTCATATGAGCTTTCTTTGTCCTTTATCCGTTCCACTTTATGAGTCTCTAAGTCTATCGTGATAACTTCAACCCAGTAGAGAGAATCTCTCAGGAGAACACCGTAAGCCCACAGTAACCCATTAGCATCCTTACCGATAGTTCCCCTGCTAAGAGATTTCTTGAACTCAGTCCTGATTATGTCCTCAACCGAGAAATGCAATGTTTTCTTCTTTTTCATTAACTTTATTTTAAAAGTATATCCGATCAGGTTTAGTGTGTTACCCCTTTGCCTGAAACTCCACTATCTTTGACTCTTCTTTTGTCATGTTCGATCTGCCGTCAAACAAGCCGCCTTCGACGATGGTCAACTTGCTTGTGTGAATGTCCCCGTATACCTGGCCCTTTGATTTGATTTCAACGATCTCCTTGGCCCTCAGATTGCCTTCAATCCTGCCTCCTACAACAATACCCCTTGAGGTCAGGTCACCCTTTATGCTGGACTTCTCGCCAAGGATGATCCAGTCGGCGTTCGCGTTACCATCCAAAGTGCCGTCAATCCTAAGGGTGCCTTTTGTATCGATATCGCCCCTGAAATTTGAATTCGCGCCAATCAATGCCTCAAGTTTCTCGGTATTTTTTGTAAACACTATGCCCTCCCTTTTAAATAAGCTACCGGGTTAAGAGGCTTTCCGTCTTGCCATATCTCATAATGGACGTGAGGTCCCGTAGAGTTACCCGTCGAGCCGGAATAGCTGATGATATCGCCTCTCTTGACCTTTTGACCTATCTTTACGTCAGTGCTTTTATTATGGGCATAAAATGTGGAAAACCCATGACCGTGCTCAAGGACCACAAGATTTCCGTTGCCGCCATGCCATCCCGAATAGCTTACTATCCCGTCTGCAGTAGCCCTTACAGGTGTACCGGGTGATATGGACAGATCGATTCCTGAATGAAAGTCATCCGCACCGGTCCTCGGATTTTCCCTCATACCAAAGGCAGATGAGATGCTGCCGTTAACCGGAAAACCCTTTGGCGTTGAAATATAGATATTACTTTGTATATGTAAATAATCCTTTATTTCTCCAATAGTTTCTGTAGTCTTCTTAATCTGTTGCTTTAAGTCTTCCATATCAAGAGAGCCGCTATCCAGCGTATCGGCATGCTCCAGCACCTTATCTTTTGAACCAAGGGAAAACAAACGTTTAAAATCGTTATCAGTCTTTTTCAGAGAAGAGATGGTTGTATTCAGCTCGGAAAACTGCTGCGAATAATAGTTCAAGTTATTCTTCATCCTGTAGTATTCAACTGTGCTTACTGCAATGGAAAAAACATAAACAATACCGAAACAGCATAGCACCAGTGCGGTAAATATCCCGATAAAAGGCACCTTTATGTTCAGAGGCTCTGTTTTGCTGTGCGGCACAAGCATTATTGTAACGGGAGTAAATATCTTTCTGAAAAAACCTTTTATTTTATGAATATCGTACACCCTTTCCTCCTTTTTCTGTCCTGCCGATAATGAAGGCCCGGTATCCTGATTTCTTTAGCAAAGCAACTGCCTGCTCTGCCTCAACTCTGGAAACAACGATAATGTATCCTATCCCCATATTGAAGGTTTTTCTCATATCTTCTTCAGGGACATTCCCCAGTTTCCGTATAAGAGTGAAAATTTTCGGTACAGGCCATGAATCCGTTTTTATATCAGCGCAAATACCTTCAGGAAATATCCTTGGAAGGTTGCCGGAGATCCCCCCGCCTGTTATATGGGCCATGCCCTTTATCTTCACCTTATCCCTTAAAGCCATAAATGCCTTTACGTAGATCCTTGTGGGCTTAAGAAGTTCCTTTCCAAGGCCGGACTTCAACTCAGGGATATTGGAGTCGGCTCTCATTTTTTTTATATCAAAAAAAAGTTTACGCACCAGAGAATATCCGTTGCTGTGAATGCCGTTTGATGCAATGCCGATGATCGTATCTCCCGGTTTTATCCCCGAGCCGTCTATGATCCTGTTTTTATCAACAACGCCGACTGCAAAACCCGAAAGGTCATACTCGCCTTCCGGATAGAATCCCGGCATTTCCGCGGTTTCTCCGCCGATCAGGGAACAGCCCGACTCTTTGCAGCCTTTGACTATTCCTTTTATAACGTCTGCCGCCTTGTCCGCCTTTAGTTTCCCTGTTGCAAAATAATCAAGAAAGAAAAGAGGCTCGGCGCCGCTCGTCAGGATATCATTAACGCACATGGCGACAAGGTCTATACCGATGCTATCATGCTTGTCCATCATAAAGGCGATCTTGAGTTTTGTCCCGACGCCGTCGGTCCCGCTTACAAGCACGGGGTTTTTGTACTTTTTCAGATCAAGCTTAAACAGGGCATTAAAAGAACCGAGGTCGGTTATGACTTCTTTGCGGAAGGTTTTTCTGACAAAAGGAGATATAAGACGGACAAAACGGTCCCCCTCATCAATATCAACTCCGGCCTTTTTGTAGGTTAATGTATTCAGGTTCTTTCTCATTTTGTGTGGGTAATTACGTCCCCTCCCTTGAGGGGAGGGGATTGAGGGGAGGGTGTTCAATGAAACCTCTCCCATATTGCTTCAAGGACTCCGCTAAACGGCTCCATAATAACTGCTCCACATCAGTTGATCTTTTTCTGAGGCCTTTTGCAAGGTGCGTTAACCCTTTTGCCATTGATTTAATCACCCTCTCCCAACCCTCTCCCCTCAAGGGAGAGGAACTTTACCCGCACAGTTTGAGAAAGGACCTGTATTCATTTGTTTAGAAAACACACCATAGTTTTAGTGTGTATGTCTTGCTTCCAGTTTTGACCTGAACTTCTTCCTTCGGGACACCCCCATGTCCTCATTGAAGAAGGACCATAATCCGTCCGGCGGACGGATTAAAGACATTCAAATGACTTTAATCGATTGGATAACAGCATATATTTTGCATAAAACAGACATGAAGAGCAAGGTTTTTATAATCTATTTTGAGTTTGTTCATAAAGTCGTATTTTGTCATCCTCCGGCTTGCTTGCCCGCCGTCTTTTTGGAGGGACCGGGGGATCCAGTCCCGAAAGCTTTCGGGATTGAAAAAACTGGATTCCCGCCTCGGCGAGTCACTGAGGTGACCCGCCTTTTCTCCTCGGCGAACCCGCTGGGGCGGGCGCGAGAATGACAATCTTAAATGGTTGTTTTTGTTTGTCATTCGCTTAAGGCGCCTACTGTTGGCCCGAGGTAGTAATCGGGAATCCATTGTCTTTAAAAAACAAAGAATCCTGGATCCCCCGGTCAAGCCGGAGGATGACAAAAATTGAGCGGAATAATGAAGGGTATAAATGGAAAATTACTAAGCTCCGAAAAATAAACTGCGCATGCCGATATCCCTGATTTGCCGTAATTCTGATACAATAAGATCAATGGCGATTATTCTTGTTACGAACGACGACGGAGTCCATTCACCCGGACTGATTTCGCTCTTTAATGCCATGAAGGAACTCGGAGATGCATATGTCATAGCGCCCGACAGGGAAAGAAGCGCCGTAAGCCATGCGCTGACAATGCATAGACCTCTGAGAGTCGAAAAACTCCGGGAGCGTGTCTACAGCGTCAACGGCACCCCGACTGATTGTGTGGCTGTCGCCGTCAATAAAATTCTCCCTGAAAAGCCTGCTTTTGTCGTCTCCGGCATTAACAAAGGAGCTAATCTCGGGGATGATATTACATACTCCGGCACTGTTTCTGCTGCCATAGAAAGCACGATCATGGGCATACCATCATTTGCTGTATCACTGGTCATTGCCAAAAAACCTGCCCTTCCTCTTCATTTTGACACTGCTGCAGGATTTGCAAAAAAGATAGGCAGGTATATTCTCGACAATTCATTGCCCTATGACACCCTTCTGAATGTCAATGTGCCTGATGTATCTTTGAATAACATAAAAGGGATTAAATTTACACGTCAGGGTAAACGTATTTATGAAGGTTCCGTTCACGAAACCTTTGATCCGCATGGTGAAAAACACTACTGGATCGGCGGAGGAACTCCGTACTGGGAGCATGGTGAAGACACTGACATCCAGGCAATTCAGGAAAACCATATCTCGATTACCCCTATCCATCTCGACCTTACAAATTATGATGCATTGCAGTTTTTAAGGGATAGGTTGAAATTGAATATTGGTTAAATGACAATTGTAATAAATGAAAGGCAGATATGAGTTTCTTGCAAAAGTATCTAAATTGTCACCCTGAGCTTGTCGAAGGGTCACATAACTTATTGATTAGTCATGATTCTTCGACAAGCTCAGAATGACATACTAAGGAGGTCATAAGTAGGGACACATTTAGACACCCTCCCCTTTATCCCCTCCCCTCAAGGGAGGGGAAGAAGTAGAGGTAACTCCCCTCTATGGAGGGGCGATTCTTAAGTCCCCTCTCCCTTGAGGGGAGAGGGCAAGGGTGAGGGTGTGTGGCTTTTCTTATGAATTCATTAATAGGTAAAACTTGAAACACTACGACGTCATAATCATCGGCTCGGGACCTGCCGGTATATTCGCCGCCATTGAACTGCTCAAGCAGTCCGGGGGTGCGAAAATTCTCATCATTGAAAAAGGGAAAGACCTTCAGCACAGGATATGTCCCATGAAGATGAAGAATATTTCATGCATGACCTGTCCGGAATGCGCCCTTCTGAGCGGCTGGGGCGGCGCAGGGGCTTTCAGTGACGGCAAACTTACCCTGTCGGCGGAGATCGGAGGGTTCCTTAACAGATACATCGATGTTGATACCCTGCAGTCCCTTATAGCTTATGTTGATGAAATATACATAAGCTTCGGCGCTCCGAAAAAAACATACGGTGATAACGGCAGTGAGATTCATAAAATATCAAGACTCGCCTCCGAAAACAACCTTATGTTAGTGCCGTCCAGGATAAGACATATCGGCACCGACCAATGCGGTACCGTTCTCAGGAACATCAAAGAATCCCTCAATAACCATATTGAAATTCTTTTCTCTGCTGAAGCCGAACGGATACTGCGCAGTAAAAAACGGGCTGCGGGGGTAAAGCTCAAAGACGGGACAAAACTGTATTCCGATTATGTCATACTTGCGCCGGGTCGTGAAGGGTCGAGGTGGCTCGAAAAAGAAACCAAGAGGCTTCGTCTTACGATCCTTCAAAACCCAGTTGATATCGGCATAAGGGTTGAAATACCGGCCCCGGTCTTTGAGGGCCTGACAAAAATAACCTATGAACCCAAGCTCATTTACCAATCGAAAACATTCAATGACAGGGTGAGGACCTTTTGCGTCAATCCATACGGCGAGGTTGTGAAAGAGTATCTCAAGGGCATCTGGACTGTAAACGGCCATAGCTATGCGCATAAAAAAACGGACAATACAAACTTTGCCTTGTTGGTCAGCACATCCTTTACAAAGCCTTTTAATGATCCTATACTTTATGGAAGATATATAGCAGGACTTGCGAATCTCCTCGGCAAAGGAGTTCTACTGCAGCGTCTCGGCGATCTCAGAAAGGGTAGGAGATCGACGAGCGAGAGGATATCCGGAGGCAAGGTTAAACCTACCTTACAGGATGCAACAGCCGGGGACCTCAGCTTTGTTTTACCGTACCGGTATATAACCGATATCCTTGAGATGCTCGATGCTCTTGATGTAATCGCGCCGGGAGTAAATTCGGAGCATACCCTTTTGTATGGAGTCGAGGTCAAGTTTTATTCGATGCAAATAAAGCTAACGGGGTCGCTTGAGACGGAGATAACGAATCTTTTTGCCGTCGGCGACGGCGCAGGTGTAAGCAGAGGATTGATTCAGGCATCGGTATCGGGAGTAATAGCTGCACGGGAAATATCAAAAAGAATATTGGGTTAAAATGTTTAGTGTCTGTGTATAAACTGTATAACACCCTCACCCTTGCCCTCTCCCCTCAAGGGAGAGGGTAGTAAATTAGCCCCTCCCTTGAGGGGAGAGGTTGGGGAGGGTGTTGAAATATCGACTTTATACACAGACTCTATTTATATTTAAAGATGGACTTTAAAGAACTGAGAGAATATATGGTCAAAACACAGCTCATCCCGCGTGGGATTACGGATAAGCGCGTGCTTGAGGCAATGAAAAGAGTTCCGAGACACCTCTTTATGCCCGAACCGATACGGCAAAGGGCCTACGACGATATGGCTCTTTCGATCGGCGAGGGTCAGACCATATCACAACCCTATATGGTTGCCGTTATGACGGAGCTTCTCGAACTTAAAGGAGATGAAAAGGTGCTGGAAATAGGCACCGGTTCAGGCTATCAGTCAGCAGTCCTCGCGGAACTGACAAAAGACGTCTACACGGTCGAGCGCATTGCCGAACTGGCTGAACAAGCGAAGGAGAAATTCCGTTCGCTTAGATATGAAACTATTCATATAAAAGTAGCCGACGGCACATTAGGATGGCCGGAGGAAGCGCCTTTTGACAGGATTATAATCACAGCCGGCACTCCTCAACTGCCTGACCCGCTGCTTGAACAGTTAGCTGTTGGAGGCATCATTGTCGGCCCGGTAGGTGATCGTTCTTCACAACAGTTAATTAAGCTCAGAAAAAAGAAAGATAAATTAGAGGAAGAATATCACACCTCCTGTGTCTTCGTACCGTTGATTGGAGAATATGGCTGGAAATCCGATGACCGGAAATACTATCCGATCTGACTTTAATGTCGGATGTAAATAACCGGCGGGAGCGGGTCTGTGACCGGCTCCCTGAGTTTTGCGCCTACGGGAAGGCATAAGAGCAGAAATAAAAGGTTCAGGTTGCAAACCTGAACCCGCCGATAGTCGTCATTCCCGCGAAGGCGGGAATCCAGGTGCGCGCAACTTCCTGAAAAGAATGGATTCCCGATTAAGGACCCCCGATTACGAATTTCGAGGGCAGGCTTCGGGAATGACAGCCATGAAAAGGACTTTTTGCGATGTTGTCAACTTTAATGTCGGATTGGATGTTTACCTAAATCTTGCTAAACAGGTTCTAAATTTGAAAGATCCCGAAAGCTTTCGGGAATAAAAAAGCTTTTAGGCGACTCCTTAATGCACTATTAACACCGATATACAATCTAAAAGACGCATTAGGTTAAAAGTGCCGTCAGGTGAATACGGATTATCTTTTGTCGCGTTCTAAATGTTTTTTATCATGTCAGTCTTTCATTTTATGCAACTGATGGGTCTATTGTTTTTTGATCTCTTTTAACAACTGACGATATCCCGCTTTTTCTTCTTCGGGCATTAACTTATTCCCGAATCTGTATTCTTCATATATCCTGACAAACTTGGAAATGTTACCATCAAATCCTGACCGTACTGCCGCTCTTTGCATTTCCTGCGAGGTCATGTAAGGGCTAATCTTAAGTCCCTTTTTCTTCAGGTCCTTCCTCAGCTTAACGTATTGCGCCGTGACAAAGCCGTATCGTTTTCGTCTAAATGCTTTAAATATGATAAGTAGTAGAGCCGTTAGCATAATTGCCGCAGGCGCTGCCGTAAATGCAACGCCTTTAAACCCCTTAAAACTTAATTCCGGCATTTGGGGAAGTCTGAAAGGCATGGTGATGACCCGCATAATCTCTCTCTGATCGTAAGAACTGTAGGATACGACGTAGCGGTTCCATTGCAGAGCTGGTCGGGAAAAACTGGACAGAGACATGTCTTTGAGAACAGTTGGCTATGACATTTAACGTGTAACCTTGCAGAATGTGAAACATGAATGTGAAGTTTTGAGGTCTTGCGATTAACAAAGCTGTTGCAAGTGTTATTGACAAATATTAATATCTTGAATAAAGTAACTTGAAGAATATTGGAAAATCTTTATTGAAATTGAAAATATAACCCCCTGCCCCATTTTTTAAGGGAAATTTAAATGTCCCAACCTTTAGCAAAGGTAACTTTTTCCAAGACACCCTTACCAAAGCGGGATTAAGGGGATTGTTTAAAAAGGAGACCCTTATTATGTTGACCGCAAAAGTGACCTATGTTAAAGGGATGCAGTTTGTCGGCGATGTGGAATCAGGACATGCCTTAGTCATGGACGCTGATCCTTCGGATGGCGGCCAAAATACCGGTCCAAGGCCTATGGAACTTTTACTTGCCGGCGCAGGAGGATGCTCCGGAATGGACGTCATATCAATCCTCAAAAAGAAGAGACAGGATGTAACCGGGCTTGAGATAAATATAAAAGGAGAAAAAGCCGGGGATTATCCGAAGAAGTTCACTGAAATTACCCTTGAGTTTGTGGTAAGAGGAAGGAACATATCTGAAGAAGCGGTAAAAAGGGCGGTTGAATTGTCTATGACAAAATATTGTTCGGTAAAGGCAACGCTCGAAGGTACGGCAAAGTTTCATTATTCATATAAGATAATTAATGAATGAATAAAATCCTTAAAAACATTGCCACCCTGGGTTTCGTGGGGTATCTTCCTGTTGCGCCGGGCACATGGGGAAGTCTTGTAAGCGCTGTTTTTGTGGCTTTTCTGAACCCGTCATCGGCGGTACAAGCCATATTGATAGTGATCGGATTTGTTATCGGCACAATATCATCTACCGTCGCCGAGAGGGTCATCGGACAGACTGACAGCGGACATATCGTTATTGATGAATTCATCGGATTTCTTGTCTCCGTCGTTTATCTCCCTCAAACATACGGCTATCTCATTGCCGCCTTTTTTTTATTCAGGTTTTTCGATATACTAAAACCGTTTCCGATTCGGCAGGCAGAGAGGGCTTTAAAAGGCGGATTCGGGATAATGACGGATGATGTGCTGGCAGGGATATATACGAATGCTATTTTACAGATATGGAAGTTGCTTTAGATAATCATGAGCCTTAGATGTTTTATAGCTATAGACATACCCGAACCGATCAAAAAGGAGATCGGCGAACTTGTCGAGACGCTAAAAAAGTATGATGCGGATGTTAAATGGGTAACGGCTGCAAACCTGCATCTTACGCTTAAATTTCTCGGTGATACTCCGGAGATGGCAATACCTCAAATACAAAAAGCCCTCTCAACCGTGGTATCATCTTACAAGCCGTTTTGTATTAAAATAAGAGGCACGGGTGTCTTCCCTAACCGGAAATATCCGAGGGTATATTGGATAGGTATTGAAGACACCGGGATATTAAAAAATCTGAAAGAAGACGTTGAAAATTCCATGACACATTTCGGATTCCGGAAGGAGGATAAAGATTTTAACCCTCATCTGACAATCGGCAGGGTGCGTTCTCTCAAAGGCGTCATAAAGGTCGTCAATGAACTTGCCGCTTTTCAGGAAAAAGAATTTGGCGTCATCAATGTGGAGAGCATAAAAATAATGAGGAGCGATCTGAAGCCGAAAGGACCCGAGTATACTTGTTTGCACGAGGTACGTTTTGGAAACGCTTAACATAGAAACTGCTAATGTCCAAAATAAATTTATTTAACTCGATGATTTTATTTAAAAAGATAGTTTATTGTAATTGCATAATAATATTTTGGTAATACATCTATATAAGTGCATTATGGTATCGAAAATTAAATTTATTTCGGACATCAGCAGTTTTTGACGGTTTAATTGCATTTTTCGGGTTAAGGATTAGAAAAAAATAATAAACGGAGCATGGAGGAAATATGGCGAATAAAGATGAGGCGAATAAAGACAAGAGCAAAGCTCTGGAAATGGCTATTTCACAGATAGAGAAGAATTTCGGCAAAGGCTCGATAATGCGCCTCGGTGCAGACGAAATAGCGGAAGGAGTGCAGGTAATACCGACAGGTTCACTGACACTCGATATTGCAACAGGTATCGGAGGCCTTCCAAGAGGAAGGGTAGTAGAGATATTCGGCCCCGAGTCGTCCGGTAAGACCACCCTGGCGCTGAATGCCATTGCACAGGCCCAGAAGTCAGGAGGCGCTGCGGCATTTATTGATGCAGAGCATGCCCTTGATATTAGCTACGCTCAAAAACTCGGCGTTGTAATAGAGGACCTCCTTGTCTCACAGCCTGACACCGGAGAACAGGCGCTGGAGGTTACGGAGATGCTTGTAAGAAGCGGCGCCCTTGATATTATTGCCATAGATTCCGTAGCCGCTCTTGTTCCAAAAGCGGAAATAGAGGGTGACATGGGAGATTCCTTACCCGGTCTTCAGGCAAGACTTATGAGCCAGGCATTGAGGAAGCTTACCGCGGCAATATCCAAATCAATGACCACCGTTATATTTATCAATCAGATACGAATGAAGATCGGCGTTATGTTCGGCAACCCCGAGACCACCACCGGCGGCAATGCGCTGAAATTCTATGCTTCGATGAGGCTTGATATCAGAAGGATAGAAGCTTTAAAGGACAATCAGGAGACCGTAGGCGGCAGGGTGAGGGTCAAGGTAGTAAAGAACAAGGTGGCTCCTCCTTTCAAACAGGCGGAGTTTGATATATATTTCAATGAAGGTATTTCAAGGGTCGGGGAGCTTGTGGACCTCGGGGTTGAAAAAGGCATAGTAGAAAAGTCAGGAGCATGGTACAGCTACGGCGGTAATAGAATCGGTCAGGGCCGTGAAAATGTAAAGGAATACCTGAAAGGCAACGTCGAGATTGCAAAGGATATAGAAAACAAAATTATTGAAGCCTTTCATCTTAGGAGGTAGCGATGGATATCAATGAGCTTTTAAGAAAGGCCAATGCTATGGAGGCTTCGGACCTTCACATAAAAGTGGGGTCCCCTCCTATCTTAAGAATATATGGCGAACTCACACCCCTCACCTCGGAGAAAAAGATATCTAATGAAGATGCTACAAAAATAGCTCTGTCTGTTATGGCGCCGGCCCAAGCCGATTTTTTCAAGAGAAAGAACGATATGGACCTTGCCTACAGCGTTCCGGGACTGGGAAGGTTCAGATGCAATATTTTCATGCAAAGAGGAACGGTAGGGCTTGTATTCAGGGTCATCCCTATGCGGATACCCACCATTGAAGAACTGCAACTGCCTGAAGTGATCAAGAAAATCGCTATGGAGCAAAGGGGCTTAATTCTCGTTACCGGCACAACCGGAAGCGGTAAGTCAACCACCCTTGCCTCCATGATAGATTTGATAAATTCGACAAGGACCGAACATATCATGACAATCGAGGACCCTATTGAATATCTCCACAGGGACAAAAAAAGTATCATCAATCAGAGAGAAATAGGGAACGATACCGAATCGTTCAGCAAGGCGTTGAGACAGGCGTTAAGGCAGGACCCTGATGTAATACTCGTCGGCGAGATGCGCGATTTTGAGACCATTCAGACTTCCTTAGTGGCCGCCGAGACGGGCCATCTCGTTCTAAGCACTCTTCACACTATCGACGCTATGGAAACGGTAAACAGAATCATTGCCGTATTCCCGCCTTATCAGCACAAACAGGTGCGGATGCAGCTTGCTTCGGTGCTGAAGTCTATTATCTCCATGAGGCTTGTGCCCAGGGCGGACGGAAAAGGCAGGGTCCCGGCCGTCGAAGTCCTCATCGCAACTGCAACAGTAAAAGACTGCATTCTTGATCCCGACAAGACCAAGACTCTTTCCGATATTATCGAACAGGGCGCTATACACTACAGTATGCAATCTTTCGACCAGTCTATTTTCAGTCTGTTTAAATCAGGTCTTATCACGTATGAAGAAGCGCTGAGAAGGGCCACGAACCCGGATGATTTTGTCCTCAAGGTTAAAGGGATACAATCTACCAGTGACCTTTCGCTCGAAGGCTTTGATCGCAAACCTGATGACAACGACCAGATGAAGATTGAAAGATTTGCAAAATAAGGCAAAACAGTATGCGCTGAAACTCCTGAGCTACAGGGGAAGGAGCGAAAAAGAACTTAAAGATCGCATGACAAGAAAAGGTTTTTCAGATACTCTTATTTCATCGACAATAGACCATCTCATAAATTTAGGGTTTGTTAATGACGTCTCTTTGGCTGAATCATTAAAAAGAGAAGCGACGGCAAACAAGTTTTTCAGCCGTAACGGCGCTCGAAGATATCTGCTTAACAGAGGCATTCCGCGGGATGTAATCCATACGGTGTGCGATCAGGACGGAGAAGAGGACCTTCAAAACGCGCAAAGGTATATAGAGAAAAAATTCAGGGGTTTGAAGACCTTTCCGCCCGCAACAGTGAAGAGGAGATTATATGCTCAACTGCTCAGAAGGGGCTACTCTCCCGAAACCATATCAACGGTTTTAAAAAATACATTATCAAATGAGGAGGATTAAAATGAAAAAAGCCGTTATTTTTTCCGTAGTTCTTTCTTTCATGCTTGTTTTTCTTTTGCAGACAGGCTGCATTCACCAGGTGCGCTATTCCGAAACCGAGCTCCAGAGTTTTCCTGCAAACATTCAGGAGCATATCAGAAAAGGCGAGATATCCCCTGGAATGACGAGTGAGCAGGTGCGCTATGCATGGGGAAATCCGGATTTTCAGAAAATCCTTGAACCTTACGATGGAAAACCAAGGGAAGAATGGATTTTTGCGAAATTTGGGATTTTCGGTAAAAAAATCCTTGTGTTCTATAACAGCAAATTGATTTATGTAAAATAAGACATTTACGATTGATAAATTTGTAAAGACACAATTACTAAGGAGTTCATAAGTAAGGACACATTTAAACACCCTCCCCTTTATCCCCTCCCCTCAAGGGAGGGGCGATTCTTAAGTCCCCTCTCCCTTGAGGGGAGAGGGCAAGGGTGAGGGTGTGTGGCTTTACTCCTTAGTAACCACTTAGAACATGTTAAACCGTTTAAGCTGTTTGAACCGTTGAAATATGTTCTTTGTGGTTAAATTTTACCAAATGGAGGCTTATGAAAAGTTCGGAGATACGCACTGCCTTTCTTGACTACTTTCAGTCAAAAGGCCATAAAATCGTTCCAAGTTCACCTCTTATCCCGTGGAATGACCCTACGTTGATCTTTGTCAATGCCGGCATGGTCCAATTTAAAAAAGTTTTTTTGGGTTCCGAAAAATCCCCTTTCAATCGCGCAGTGACCTGTCAGAAATGCATGCGTGCAGGAGGCAAACACAGCGATCTTGAAAATGTAGGACATACCGCCAGGCATCATACCTTTTTTGAAATGCTCGGCAATTTTTCCTTCGGTGATTATTTCAAGAAAGACGCGATACTCTTCGGCTGGGACCTTCTTACCGGACAATTTAAATTGCCGAAGGAAAAACTCTATGTCTCGGTCTATGAGCAGGATGATGAGGCCGCAGGACTCTGGGCCAACCTGACGGGAATTCCCGACAACAGAATAGTCAGGCTCGGGGCAAAGGATAACTTCTGGCAGATGGGCGATACGGGCCCCTGCGGACCGTGTTCCGAGATTATCATAGACCAGGGAAACCATGTGGGGTGCGGCAAACCCGATTGCTCTGTCGGATGCAACTGCGACCGTTTTCTTGAACTCTGGAACCTTGTCTTTATGCAGTTTAACAGGGACGAATCCGGTCAGCTTACCCCTCTGCCAAAACCGAGCATAGACACCGGAATGGGTCTTGAGAGAATCAGCGCGGTGCTTCAGGGCAAACAAAACAATTTTGATACGGACATCTTTGGACCGATAATCAGCGCTATCTCATCTTTATCCGGGATATCTTATGGCGCATCTCCCGAAAATACTGCGTCAATGAGGGTCATTGCAGATCATATGCGCGCAAGTATATTCATTCTGTCGGAAGGCTGCGTGCCCTCTAATGAAGGAAGGGGTTATGTGCTGAGGAGGATCATCCGCAGGGCTTCAAGACACGCGAAACTGCTGAATATTCATGAGCCATGTCTTTATCGTTTAACCGGTTCAGTCATAGCAGCGATCGGGGATGTTTATCCTGAAATCGTTCAAGAGAAGAACAGGAATGAAAAGCTTTTACAGATAGAAGAAGAAAATTTTCATAGAACAATAGAAACTTCAATGAATTTATTCGATGATGTTGTAACAAGAACAATAAAAGACGGACTTCGGATAATCCCGGGAGAAGAAATTGCAAGGCTTCAGCAGACCCACGGGCTGCCTCTTGATTTTGCAAAAGATATTGCTATGGATGCGGGTCTTGGTATTGATGAGGAAGCCTTCCACAGAGAAATGGAAGCCCATCGTGACAAGTCAAAGGTGATTGCAGGAACGTTAAAGGTCGTTCTGCCGGCGATTACCGCTAAATTTTATGGTTTTACCGGACAGACTGTTTTTGTCGGGTATGACACATTAACATCCGAAGCGGGAATATTAGCCATCTTGAAGGATGATAAATTAGTAGAAGCATTAGATGAAGGTGATGAAGGCGTGATACTACTTGACCAAACACCCTTTTACGGGGAGTCCGGAGGTCAGGTCGGTGATATTGGTACGCTCGAAACAAAAGGTTCATATATCAGGGTGCTTGATACAAAAAAGCCTTCTCATCTTTTTTATCATTATGTAAAAGTTGAAAAAGGGAAGATTACCGGGGATGACCGCGTGATCTGTAAAGTCGATGAAGCTTATAGAAAGTCTGTTATGCGCAATCATACAGCCACTCACCTGCTCCATAAGGCATTGCGTATGGTACTTGGCGATCATGTCAAACAGTCGGGCTCTATTGTTGACACTGAGAAACTCAGGTTCGATTTCACCCATTTCACTGCAATGCAGGATGATGAGATAATAAAGGTAGAAGACGTAATAAACGATAAAATCCTCGAAGACCTCGTTGTAAGGACGGATATTATGAAGGTTGATGAGGCAATGAAAACGGGCGCAATGGCGTTGTTTGATGAAAAATACGGTGAGACTGTCAGGGTTATAACAACCGGTGATTTCAGCAAAGAACTCTGCGGCGGGACCCACTGCAGGTCTACGGGTGAAATAGGATTATGCGTGATCGTATCTGAAGGCAGTGTAGCATCCGGCATCAGGAGGATAGAGGCATTAACAGGCAAACCGGCCCGTGAGTATTTCAGACGGAAAAAGTCGGAGCTCGATGAGATCAAGGGAGTTCTAAAAACGGAAATTCCTTTGGAGAAGATAGACAAACTCCTTGCCGATGTAAAGACCATGGAAAAAGAAATTCGGCAACTGAAAACCGGCTCTTCAAAAGATAACATAACGGATGCAGTGAAAAATGCCCGTGAGATAGACGGAGTCAAGGTTGTAAAGATACGGCAGGACGGTCTGAGCCAGAACGAACTCCGCCTCCTTGCCGACAATATCCGGGACCGTATGAATTCCGGCATCATCATTCTCTATTCAGTCACGGAAGGCCAGGCTGCACTTGTATGCGTGGTCACAAAAGACCTGACGGACAGATTCCATGCCGGTGATATTTTAAAAAATATCACCAAATTGGCTGGAGGCAGGGGCGGCGGTAAACCCGATATGGCGCAGGGCGGGACAAAGGAAATCGATAAATTAGACGCTATACTCGGCTCTTTGAACGAAATAATTAAAGAAAAAGCATAAATAATACGCTAACCGGTTACTATCTGTTTAAAAAATCGTTAAAATGTTTTAAACTACACTCAGAGTAATTTTCAGGCAGGATAGACGGCTTCTCTGTTTTTCTCCGGATCTTGCCAAGATTAGATAAAGGAGACTTTTCATGGACCTCAAGGGATTAAAAAGCTTAAAGATAGGTGATTTGACGGCAAAACTTCCGATCATTCAGGGAGGAATGGGCATTGGAATTTCTCTTTCCAGTCTGTCCTCGGCAGTAGCTAATGAAGGCGGTATAGGGATTATCGCCACTGCCGGTATCGGAATGAATGAGCCTGATTTTTACACAAATTATCTTGAAGCAAATATCAAAGGATTAAGAAGTGAGATCAGAAAAGCCAGGGAACTGACAAAAGGGATACTTGGCGTCAATATCATGGTGGCATTGACGAATTTTGCCGATCTGGTTAAAACCGCCATCGAGGAGAAGATAGACATTATCTTTTCAGGCGCCGGGCTCCCCCTGAATCTTCCGCAATATATAACCGAAGGGATAAAGACTAAAATAGTCCCTATTGTTTCCTCTGCGCGGGCGGCCACTATTATTGCAAAAAAATGGACGGAGAAATATAACTACCTTCCGGACGCCATCGTTGTAGAAGGACCAAAGGCGGGAGGACATCTCGGGTTCAAACAGGAGATGATCAATGACCCGGATCATGCTTTAGAGAAGCTTATCCCCGAAGTAGTTGAAGCGGTAAAACCTTTTGAAGAACAATACGGAAAACCGATACCCGTTATTGCAGCCGGAGGAATTTATACGGGGGCTGATATTTACAAATTCTTTCAGTTGGGAGCTTCAGGGGTACAGATGGCAACACGGTTTGTCACTACGCATGAATGCGATGCATCGGATAAATTTAAACAGACTTATGTTGATTCAAGCAAAGAGGACATGGTAATTATCAAAAGCCCGGTAGGTTTGCCCGGAAG
The DNA here is from genome assembly GCA_041658585.1 of Thermodesulfovibrionales bacterium. Taxonomy (GTDB): domain Bacteria; phylum Nitrospirota; class Thermodesulfovibrionia; order Thermodesulfovibrionales; family SM23-35; genus DYFC01. Next base: position 1,090 of record JBAZZX010000004.1, on the reverse strand, counting down.
AGCAATCAGAAATACCTTTCTTGACGAAGTCAGCCAAGGCAAAAAGAAACCTTTTAAATGCCTATATCACTGCCTTAAAACATGTGAGCTGGAAAAAAGTCCCTATTGTATTACCCTTGCCCTGATAAACGCCAAGAAAGGCAATCTTTCACACGGCTTTGCATTTGCCGGAGAGAACGCCTACAGGGCAAAAGAGATTATTTCCGTAAAAGAACTGGTGGAAAAACTCAAAGAAGAATATAGCGAAGCCGCAGGGTAACGAGCCTAAGACTAAGAACAAAAAAGCGTTATTCCCGGTCGGTCCGGATGAATTTGTTAGCCCATTTTAATAAATGTCTAATTGTATCTTGATGGCCTCGTTTATACCGAGTATATCTTCCTCTGAAAGCACGCCCGCACGTTTAATCAATCGCAACTTGCTTACCGTAGCAAGCTGATCAGCCATGGCCTTGCTTTCGTTGTTGTTAAATATGACAAGTGCTTCGCTGGGATACGGATGATCCGTCTTGCTGGTGAGAGGTACAACCTGAACTCGATTGAGGAACTTGTTTGATGCATCGTTGCTGACTATTACGGCAGGACGTTTTTTCCTGATCTCTCCGCCGACAGAGGGATCAAAGTTAACCCACCAGACCTCACCTCTTTTCATGCGCTATGTCCTTGAGAGTTGTCTCGGCCCAATCCAGGGCTTCTGCTTCTCGCTTTTTGTCTTTTGCCATTTGGGAGTATGCCAATTCAAGATTTGGGCGAACTACGTGCGGCCGAACCAATTCCTCAATAAATTTACTGATTTTACGGGGGCCAATTGTATTATAAAGTCCCTCGTAAACTTCTTCAGCTATAGTTATGGTCAATTTTTTTTGCATTGAAAGCCTCCCTTTCTTTATACGTGTAGTATACGTATTGCCGCTAAATCATGTCAATGCTTATATAAGCAATAGAAATGTAGTTTCTTCCCTATAGCTAACGAGTCTGTAGAAAAAGTCTTTCATTATCCAAATGGCCGTAATTGTGTGGGTCTTCTACCCCTTCGACGATCCGAGATCGTTCAATACAGCTCATTTCACGAAGCCTATTTTTGCTCGTCCTA
>JBAZZX010000003.1:0-126709 GCA_041658585.1 Thermodesulfovibrionales bacterium | reverse complement strand
TTCTCAAATTGCAGTTTTAAATCATTCAGCAGTTTCAATTCTTCCTCCTCCTTTTTGATTTCTCTGCAATTTTACCATTTTCTTTTATCTGTTGAGGAGTTAGTGTTTATACACAGACTCTATATAGTCTCTTTTCCTGTTCGTCATTCCCGCAGTCCTTAGGCGGGAATCCAGTGTTTTCAATCCCGAGAGCTTTCGGGACTGGTATCAATTTATTCGTGACCTCTTGTAATTCATCTATGTCCCCAATGCCATAGGTATTATGGAAGAAAAAAGTTTGGTGCATGATATAATAAGCCTATGAAAATTAAGGGTTGCACATCAAACATGAAAACCATTGAGGAAATCAAAAAGAGATGAATATTTTGTTGTAACTATTCACGATTCACTGTTCACAATTCACGGACTTTAAGGGATGATTGATGAGAGAAAAAGGGGGATGCGGGAAGAAAGACTTGAACCCACTTGCACACATGCAATATATTTGAAGAAAAGGTAATATAAAGATAAAAAATAGGAGGCTATATGGGTGTAACAACAGCTTATAAAAGAGAGTTGATGACTCTAACTAAAGATTTGCCTGAAAAAGACGTAAAACAAGTGTTGGATTTTGCCCACTTTCTCAAAGCTAAAAAAGAGGGTTTCTCATTTGCAGAGATTAAAGACAGCGCTGAGTATATCAGAGTACTTAGGGCAAAAGAGGGCAAGAGGGTCAAATCCGCAAAGAAATTTATCGACGAGCTTATTGAATGGCAAAAATCAGCATCCTAATAGATACCGATATTTTTATTGATGCCCTTAAAGGCGTCAAAAGCGCTAAAGAACTGTTCAGAACAAAAGAGATAGAGCGTTACTGTTCAATCCTAAGTAAAAAGGAATTGCTATCAAAAGGCGGACTAAAAGATTCTGAGAGGAAGAAAATACTGAACCTGTTGGCACAGGTGAGGGTTTTACGGATCGACGATGATATTCACAGGAAGTTTTTCAGTCTGACCAAAAAATATGGAGACAGAGAGGATTTATTCGTAGATTATGTTATTGCCGCTACAACATGGTCAAAGAAATTGCCTTTGTTGACAAGAAACAGAAAGCATTTTGATCGTATACAAGAAATAACTCTCGCTCCAGCATATGAGGGAGATAATGCTTTGTGAATATGGATATGCGTGCAGTCTTCATCCTATGCACCGGGGCTGTTACAATATTGGTGAAACTATTCACGATTCACAGTTCACGATTCACGGACTTTAAGGGATGATTGAAAGGAGAAAAAATATGCCTGTAACAGCAAAACAAAAGGACGAACATATTAAGGTCAAACATTTCATAACCGATACTAAGGGCCAAAAGATGGCGGCTGTTATCTATATAGAGGAATTGAAAAGGATAGAGACTGTTCTGGATCTGATACCTCCCTCAGAAGCATGGCTTTACAAAAACAAGAAAGCACTTGAAAGCATACAGAGGGGCCTAAAAATGACACAGCCAGGGGCAAAATAAAAAAGCTGACTCTTGACGAACTATAAGGTGCCCATTGTTTGATATCTTTCTCATCCTAATCTCAATAACTCCTCATCCGTAGTCAAACCTGACCCCATGACCCCACTGAGTAAGCAGCAGAGAAATAAGTAATGCACTTTGAGAACCAACGTACCCCAAATCTTTGTCGAGTCGAGTTTTTACAATGAGCTGAGAAATAAGTCGGCTGCAATAGAAAGAACGGACAACAGGAATATGATGGCATAATTGATATCTTCAAGAGAATACTTCACAGAGGTGAGGAGATAGAGAACAACTTCCCTGTCTTTTTCCGTCAAACAGGCATTCGCTTTCACTTTCTCTATGAGCTGGAATTCCTTAATTGCTCTTTTCCTTTTCTGGGTAATAATATACCTGTAGAGAAAAAATAGAAAATAACCGATTGTCCCCGTATACCAAACAGGCCTTATCCACGCAGGTTCCAGCCGTTGTATCACGATTATAGCTCTGAAAGCAATAGCCGAAATCAGCCCGAGAATAAAGAAGCTATAAATAATATATTTGGGAACAATATGTATTGTGTTCTTTTCCATAGAGTTAAATACTATTATACTGCCATCCCATGCCGGTGTGGAATCTCAGGGGCGCTTTTCAAGGGAGAAAAGAATCCGCTTTTCCTCTCTCGATCATGCCTGCAGTAAAAAGAAAAAGTCCGAGGATATCATTTCAAAAAAAACTTTACTACTCTAAATGGCTAAAGAAACGAATAACCGTTCTTTGTCTTGGTTTTGATTATATCACACGACTATACTAACATCGGGACAGGAGTGACAATCGATATTCTGATAAATCCGATGATCCAAATCTTCTTAACGTTCAATGCACAGAGTTTCATTGAATGTTCACCTGCTACTCCGCAACTTTTTTTTGATACTGAAGGTGTGGATTGTCGAGCGAACATTTAAAGGGGATCTGCTCAATCAGCACCAAATGCATAACCGAAAGCCTGACATGACCCCTGAAGAAAATGCGGAACTCGGAAAAATCCTCAATCAGCTTTCCAAAGGTTATTTCTCGCCCGGCGAACCCGGGTTGTTTTATCCCGTTGTCCGGTCTCTCCTTGAATATGACAGATTTTTTGTCCTTGCCGATTATGAATCCTATATTAAATGTCAGGAAAAGGTGGTCGAAGTCTATCGGGACGAAGAGCAATGGACAAAAATGGCGATACTGAACGTAGCGCGTTCCGGAAAGTTCTCAAGCGACCGGGCAATCCGTGAATATGCCGAGAATATCTGGAACATCCAACCCCTTGAAATTTAGCATCTGAATACTTAATCCTTCCCTATTAGTCAATCCGAAGCTTTGTTAGTTCCTTAGAGCTTCTTGCAAAAGTATCTAAATTGTCACCCTGAGCTTGTCGAAGGGTCACATAACTTATTGATTAGTCATGATTCTTTCCGCCCCGGCGGATTCGCTGAGGAGAACGACAAGCTCAGAATGACATAAGAGCTGTTTTAAGGACTTTTGCAAGAGGCTCCTTAGTCCTAAAATTTTTATAAAGCCGGAAAAAACCTTGCAATATAATTAGCATTAGCTTATTATATTGTGCTTAAAAAGTTTTTGCGATGTATCGGGAGATGAGGTTTTAGGATGATGACGGGGAAACCTGTTCTTAACAGCAAGGGGGTAACTCTCGTCGAACTGGTGATAGTGCTGGTGATTATCTCCATCGTAATAGCCATTGCCTCCGTCGGTCCCGGCTTTATCAGCACGGAACGCATCAAAAGCACATCGAGAGAACTCCGTGCCGACTTACAGTATCTTAGACAGTCTGCTATGACCCAGGGGCCTGATAATACTGTGACTGCATTACGGGGTTTCGGCGTTAGGTTTGAGTCTGCCAACTCATATCATCTTTTCAGGTTCAACGACGGTAATTCCAATTTCATGTATGACGATACCTCTGAAGAGGCGGTTCTTCCCGGAGAATCGGCCCCGCGAAAGAGATATATCCCCGAGCATTTGAAACTGAGAATCAAAGTTGGCAATCGACTTGAAGATCCCCGGGACAAGGTAATGATATTCGATCATCACGGCATTCCAAGAGAAAAGCAAATGGGCTTTCAGTTGATGAGTATTGTCATAGAGAATCCGGATCTCAGCGACGCCCCGAAAAAGTGCGTCAGCATAAGTTTCAATAGGATAAGAGAAGGTGTGTGGGATGATCAAGACTGTCGGGAACAATAGAGGGTTTTCTCTCGTTGAGATGATGATCGCCCTGTTGATCATCGCGATCTCGTTTCTCGCTTTGTCGTCAGCTATGGTGAGCGCGATCAGCGTAAATATTGGGAATGAACTGAGGGACGCCTCGGTCAGGCTTACGACCCAAACAGCAGAGGTCCTCCTTTCACTCCCCTTTGACGATATCGCGTCCTGCGGCATAATGACATACACTGAAGCTCCGGATTATAACAGCGCATATCAATATAATGACGGCAATAAATGCCTTGGTCCAAACGAAGGTGATTACAAAAAATATCCCAATCCGGTCCAATCAGTAAGAAATGCACAAAGAAATTTCAATATCTCCTGGAATGTCTCTCCGTTGAGCGAGGATATAAGACAGATCACCATTTCCGTCGCTTACCGTAATAACGGTGAAGATCATATCAACAATGCGGTTATCTACAAACACAAGACATTATGAAATGCAGGGTTATGAAGGTTCTTGTAAAGGTGCGACCTTTGTTGAGCTGCTCATCGCCCTGGCCATATTTACCATTGTAATGACAGCGGTTTTTTCGGCATATATCACGCTTACTCGCTATTCAACCGATGAATACAGGCTTGCCGAATCCGGCATGGAAACGGAGTTAGCGAAGAATATTATTGAGCGGGATATCATGATGGCCGGTTACGGATTGGCCGATGATTACGGGGAAGCCTCCCTGGACCCGCGTCCGGTTCAGGTTGCGGGAAAAGACCCAGACTATAATCTCTTACTCAGGGGTACAGCCATCGGTATATTATCGAAAAGCTCTCAGGGGTGGTCATACATAAAAAGCGTCAATCCAACGCAGATCGAGCAATGGAATGATGAAAGGGAGAATATATCATACGGCGACCGGGTGATTTATATTGACCCCGCTACCAGAGAGATCCTTACAACAGAATCGACCACAGTTTTTAAATATCCGGAAAGGCCTTATTCATTAGAAAGGGGCACTATCGTATACGGCCTGCATTCCAATAATGCTGATTTGCCATATTATACTATTAAATATTCCCTCGGCGGAACACCGCCGTCCATATGCGCTCCGGGGACCCGTAATCTGCTAAGGGCTGAAAGCAAAGATTACGATCCCCCGGTTTCAGGACAACCGGTCATGAATTGTGTAAGGGATTTTCAGATTGCCTTTGGCCTCGATACAAAGAATGAGGACGGGGTTATTGATATGTGGGACCCGTCTTCAGCCGATACCTACGAAACAAAAATGCTCAGAAAAATAATCAAACAGATAAGGGTTTATATCCTTGTTCAGAACGGGAACTATGAACCTTACTATACATATTCCAATCCGGACCCTGCCATGAGTCCGGATATGATACATGTCGGCGACTCCGTAGCCGGAAAGTATATCACATTGACCGAACAACAGCGTAACTACCGGTGGAAAGTTATTTCCATTTATGTAACGCCGAGGAACCTCTGATGAACAGGGGCATAGCCCTTGTGGCAGCGATCCTCATCAGCCTGGCTGTAATGTGCTTAATCATAGCGACTATCTATTTTCTGATCGTTTCCACCGGAATAGCCGGCGCAGGGAAAAGGTATGCAACCGCTTCCGAGGCTGCCGACGGAGCCGTTGAAGTCATGAAAGACGCCGTAAATTTGATGATGACGGGTGAACCGGCGTCTTCATTGCCGCTTATCGACAATGACCCTCCCTGTCTGAGTGGTTCCGTCATTGAAGGGAAGCTAAGCTGCACGGTCAACCTCTCACTGCCCGATCCCGGACTTAACGATTACAAAGCAACGATTACCGTTGTAAGGCTTTACGCATCTGACCTGCCCGGATCGAGCATAGACTTCCTCAACAAAAAGGGATCGGCTGTTTTTTACAGGATCAACACGGTCGTAGCCGGACCGGGAAGTACAAGGGCAGAGACCACGGCCCTTTACCGGTATGTTTATTAACCCGAAAAATACAATTAAACTGTCAGAGAAACTGCGGATGTCTAAAATAAATTTATTTGTCGATACCATAGTGTACTTATATAGATGTGTTACCAAAATATTTATTACAATTACCATGAACTATCTTTGTTAAATAAATTCATCGAGTTAAATAAATTTATTTTGGACATCCGCAGTTTTTGGGTTAAAGGAATATTTTAAAATGAATACAAAACGATTATTCTTCATTCTATTTCTTTTCTTCCTGATTTCCGTGCCTTCGCTTATTCATACCCAGACAATGCAAAATTACTGTAGCGCTCCTCCCTATGTGACACGGACGGCACCGCCGAACATTATGGTCATCCTCGACAATTCCGCCGATATGCTTCAGCAGGCGTATCCGGGAAACTATGACATCGGCAGGCCGCATGATTATAAAGGTTATTTCAACACGGACAAGAAATATTGCGCTTCGACCAAATATTTTTATGAGGCGTCAAGCTGCTCAGGCTCGGATCCGGGGCCATATGACGGCGGCCTGCTCAACTGGGCGACGATGAGCAAATATGACATCCTTATGCAAGTATTAATAGGCGGCCTGGGCTCGCCGCACCCGTCTTCAAGGGGCAAATTAAAAGGCGTCAACACTGACTGGGAGCCGAGGACGAGCAGCGCTTATCCCGGATGTATATTCGATGTGACAGAGGATGGCGGCTTAAAGATATCTTCAACCGGTACATGTAATCTTCCGTTGATAACAAGCACAAAAGGCGCACCCATTGTTATTGAGATAATAAATCAGTCTCCGGTTGGGATTATTCAGCAACTGATAGACGAAAATCAGGACGGCGAATGGGACGACGACGCCCCCCGTTTGGCTGTCATGCGTTTTGATGCGCCGAATAATAATATCAAAATGGAGTGGTGCGCGGGCCGAACCGATAAAATATCCGTTCTGATAAATACCATCGCAGCGGACAAAGCAACGCCCGACAAAAACAATTCCAATGCGCCTTTGGATAAGGCGATCACAAGTGCAATTAACTACTATAAAAACAAGTGCGGCGCAGACTGCGGTTGCAATGATCCGTCAGGTTCAGTCCGATGCAGGAAGAACTTTATAATCACAATAGGCAGCGGAAATGCAACGGATATTAATAGTATTGACAGACTGATGCAAAAGATAAAAGAATCCCATACCTCCGATATAAGAGAAGACCGCGACGGAACTCAGGTCATCAATTTTTATGCAGTCGACATTTTCGGACCGGAGAAAGGCAGGGAAATCCTGAAGGATATCGCAAGATACGGGGGATTTGTCGATTCAAACGAAAACAAAAACCCCGATGCACAGAGTGAATGGGACAAAGACCGCGACGGAATTCCGGACGCCTATTATGAAGCGTCAGATGCGGATGACATGACGACTGCGATGGAAACAGCTTTTCAAGACATTCTGGCAGGAACAGCCTCGGGTACGGCGGTTTCCAACCTTTATTCTCCGACAAAAAAAGCAGGTTTAATATTACAGTCCTACTTCCTCGCTAAAAGGTATGAAGGTTTAAGAGAAGTCTTGTGGACGGGGCATATGCAGAGCCTGTGGCTTGACCGGGACGCAAACATGAGAGAAGACTCGACACGGGACAATCAACTTATTCTTGATCAGGATATGGTCATAAAATACTATTTTAATCAGGAAGCCGGTCAAACCGAGGCCGCGCTATTCACCACAGGGGATGACGGCAGGGGAGGGTCATTGGCCTCATGCGGAAATCCGGCGAAAAAACCTCTTGCAGATGTAAAAGTTCTTTGGGAGGCAGGGGAAAAGCTTCACAACACACCCCCTTCAAAGAGAAAAATATTCACCTCGAAAAAAATCTTCCATGGCGCAAAAATAGAAAAGAATATTTCAGCGGACCCTTACCCGGTCTTTGATGTCGAAAACAAGGGAGTGTTTGCAGATGCGCTTAATGCCGATGCAATTTATAATGCTGAAAACATCATTAGATATATAAGGGGCGCATGTCTGGAGACAGGCATGAACTGCGCCGATTCCTGCTGCAATAGTTCCAATCCGGTTTTCAGAGACAGGCGCGTTGACGGTAAAGTATGGAAACTCGGAGATATCATGAACTCATCGCCAAAGGTATTTTCCGGCGCTCCTCTGAATACCTATCACATAGACTATGCCGACAGGTCATATTACGACTTCATCTCTGACACAAAGTACAAACAAAAGTCCGCTGTTGCCTTTGCAGGCGCCAATGACGGAATGCTCCATGCCTTCAGGGCAGGATATATTCAGGATACCGGTCTCACAGGCAAGATAAAGGCTATGTTTAAAGATGCAGGCGATAGTCTTGGTGAAGAACTATGGGCGTTTATCCCTTACAATGCCTTCCCGTATCTGAAATATCTTGCAAGACCTGATTATTGTCACCTATATTACACTGATTTGCCTGTGAAGGTTGTAGACGCCAGTGTCGCAGGTCAACCTGAAGCGCCAAGAAATAAGGGAAGCTGGAGGACGGTCCTCATCGGCGGCATGAGGTTCGGCGGCGCCCCGGGCGCCGGCGGAGTCCCTGCCCCTCCGGCAAGCTGCAATTCGACCACAGGTTATTCGGCTTACTTTGCGATCGATGTGACTGACCCGGAGCATCCCGTCCCTCTATGGGAGTTCTCCGACCCCGATCTCGGGTACACCACCGGTATTCCTGCCGTAGTCAGAACAGGCGACAGAGATAAAAACGGGGACTGGTATGTAGTCTTCGGTACCGGCTCCAAAGCCCTTCCTAAAGGAGTCAGGGACATAAAAAGAAGCGGTCCCGGTTACATCTATTTTCTGGACCTTAAAACAGGCGAACTCGTCAAAAAAGCGGAAATCGGAAATAACGCCATCGTGGGAGATATCCTCTCAACTGACCTCGACAGGGATTATGTATCCGAGAAACTTTATTTCGGGACTGCATATCATGCATCGTCAAAATGGCACGGGAAATTGATCGGTATGGATGTGCGGGAGAATATCAACCTCAATGGTAACGAATCAAGATACAGGGTTTTATTTAAGGGCGACTACCCTTTTACCGCTTCTCCCGAAGTTGCAAAAGATACAAAAGGAGATATCTGGGTGTTTGCCGGTTCAGGCAAATACTACAGCGACTTAGACGAAAAGGATAAATCGGTGCAGATATTCCTCGGGATGAAAGATACAGGCGTTACCGCAGAAAAAAATGACCTCTCTGATATGACCGGGGCAAGCACTGAAGGAAGAGTAAGAGCAAAAGAAAACGTATGCATATATGACTCTGATTCTAATAAATTTGAACAAAAGGAAGTGGTCACCTCAATAAACCTTCTCTCCGGAAAGCCCAATGATCATAAGGTGGGATGGGTATTGTCTCTGAAAGATGGGGAACGCGTATTATCGCGTCCTCTCCTGATCGGCGGTCTTGCAGATTTCCTGACTTATAAGCCTGATGAAGACCCATGCAATTATGGCGGAACTTCATATTTCTATTCGGTCGGATACACCACGGGAACCGCGCCTTCCAACATTTCTATCAGGTCTCCCGAAATAATCACGGAACAAGGTAACGGACTGGTTACAGTCAATAAAAAGATACCTCTGGGATATGGCGCGCCTCCGTCAGGCGAAGCAATAATAACCTCACAGGCAGGAGAAACGGAACGCCTAAGGAAGAAAATCCAGATCGCAACCGGCGCCGTTGCCGAGGTGGAAAACAATCTCCCTTATTCGATGCTGTCGAGAATTATGCACTGGCTGAAAAAGTAGCGGTCTGGAATCCTTTTCCGGACGCTCTTCCAGCTCATAGCTCCTTGACAAATATTAGTTATTTTAATAAGAAAATAATTAATTGAGTATTGTTATCGAATGTATTAAAATGAAATAAAGGAGGGATAAACCATGAAAAAAGGAATGAAAATTTTTGTGGTATTGGTTCTTGTTTTTGCCGTTTTCTTCACAATGAGCATTCGGGATGCGGAGGCCGCGACGTGTTACAAATATTATTGGAGCTGGGACTGGTCAAATTGGTATATGGGCTATATGGTTTTGTACAATGGTTACACTGAGGATGGTTACAGTTTTGAATACTTTGACGATGACGGCTATTATTACGCCGGCTGGTGGTATAAATGGGGCACCACCTATTCTTTTGACTGGGATGAAGGATGTTACCTCTTCAATTCGGGTACGTTAGCCAAGGGGTTTATGAAGTGTGCCGATGGAAGTGACACTGATAATGATCCGGGCATGTACCAACTGAAGAAGACAAATTGTAAATACGTACCTTACAGCAATAATGCTAAGACTAAAGGATCCGATAAAAAAGGGCCTTCGCCCAACAATCCACACTAAGTAATAAATATATTACGATTGCAAAGAGCGGGGAACACCCCCCGCTCTTCATTTAGAGTCTGTGTATAAAGTCATGGTTTGTCATCCTCCGGCTTGACCGGGGGATCTATACCCCGTTGAAAAGACTGGATTCCCCGATCGAGTCGGAGAATGACGGACTGCTTGAATCGCATTTTATACACGGACTCTGTTTAATCCGTTGTCTTGCCCCCTATCCCGGCGGCCAGTTCATAAAACGGCCTCCGAGTATGTGGAGATGGATATGGAACACTGTCTGCCCTGATTCAGGGTTGCAGTTCATGACAAGCCTGAACCCGCGCTCGGCTATGCCTTTGGCCTTTGCTATCTTATTGCCGATTTGGAATAAGTGTCCCACAAGTTCATTATCTTCCTTTTCTATCGCAAGGCTTGTTGATATATGTTTTTTAGGTACTATCAGACAATGAACAGGCGCCTGGGGGTTAATATCCTCAAAGGCAATCACAAGATCATCTTCATAAATTAATTTTGCAGGCCGTTTCTTTTCGGCTATCTCACAGAATAAGCATCCCACAAGACATCCTCCCTTAGTAAGTATTTTCTTGCAATGACCCTATCCGCAGTTTTTTGGTCAATTACAAAAAATCAAAACTTCCAGGCATAGCCTACGGAAAATTCCCATTGGTTCATCTTTAGTTCAATCTTTTGCCGGCCCGGCACTTCAAGAGTATTAGGACCGGTCACACTGTTTGAAAATGCGTGCACAAGGGCTAATTTCAACTCCTGATTGCCCATTGTTTTTGTCACACCAAGAGAGGCATGATGTTTGATAACACCCGGTGCGAGAGTATTAAAAAGCACTTCGCTTTTCGGAACCGGCTGGTCGCCATAAGAATAACCGGCCCGCCAGGTCCAATCCTTGCTGCTCTTCCACTGAAGACCCAGCTTGAGGATTGTGATATCATCCCAGCCAAAGCCTGCTCCGCTGTCTGTACCAAGACCCTGCGGCCGCTGAATGTTTGGAATAAGCGGATTGTTTATAGATTTTACATCACTGTAATAGATTTCCTGGACGTCAACGAGGAATATAAGCTCAGGTGTGGCTTTAAGAGCCAGACCGACCGTCCATGTCGCAGGAATATCGAAATCTCCCTGTTCGGCAAAAAGGCCTTTGTACTCGTCAAGCTTTGACATCCATATTTTGGTCTGATACGATGCGCCAATGTTCAGAAATGGCAGTACCTCGCCCAAATAGCCTACTTTTGCTCCATAGCCGTATGAGTTGTCGTGACCGTTATTAGTGAGATTATCGGGGGAAGCGGAGAAATCTGAAAATGCCTCCAGTCCCTTTGCCTCAAATCTCTGATAGGCAAAAATCGGAGAAATAGCGATAGCATGCTTGGGCGTAATCTTTCTGGCATAAGTGGGAACAACAAACAACTGCATGAGGTCTACACCGGTGGGAGAGGAGACGTGGAAGGTATTTGTATCATAATCCGTATTCATGCCGCCATTCCCATAGATCGAAATGCCGATAGAATTATTATCGTCGAGCTGACGGTTGGCGCCGATTGAGGGAACTACGAACCACCGTGAATCGCTTTTTTCGGTTCCCGGAGTAAGGCCAAAGGCGCCGGGCTGACCGGACGGATTGCCTTTTACCTTATATTCCCTGTTCGGATTAAAAAGGCTGAGACCTAAATCAATACGAGTGCCGACAAAGGCCATTGCGGCAGGATTGGTAGAAGCATCCAGAGAACCTTGCGGCAATGCTACGCCTGCGCCTGCCAATGCCTTGCTCTCGACGCTGTACCCGTTGGCAAAGTAACCGTTTGTCGCATGAGCAATGCCGCTAAAACAAAACACCAGAGCAAGGGACACTGAACATAACAAAAAGCACATAAAATGTACGGACTTTTTTTTCATTTATATCTTCCTTTTTTAGAGAACCGCTTCTATTGCATTTTCAGATAATTCCAGTGTGAACCCGACGGTTGCATAGCTTTTATTAAATTTGCCCCGCTTTTAATACAACGTTTAAGTGTACAAGCAGATATTACAATCCTTGGCATACCTCAGGAACTCCTCTGCCGCTTGAACTTCAACTCCCTTGATAAAGCTCTTTGTTGAAAGTCCCATCATGTCTATCGTCATTTTGCACGCCACAAACTCAACCCCTTCCAACTGGGCCATTTCCAGAAGGTCGGGCAGCGCAGGAATATTCGCCTTTTCTATCTTGCCTTTCATCATCCATGTGGCGATAGCAGACATCCCCGGTATAGCTCCCATAAAACCGGGGGGCTGAAATTTCACATTTTCCGCCCAACCAATCCGGATAACATTTATACCCATAAAGGTAAAGAACACCTTACACCGCATTCCCAGACGTCTTGCATTAATGCCCAGGATTAATGCGGGATAGGCCCCATCAAGTGTGTCCTTTGAGGTGATAAATGCCGAGGTTTCCTTTTTCTTCTCGTCCATTGCTTGCTCCTTTCTTTTGCCGTTAATAGTATTTAAATGTCTTTTTTTATTATATCAAGTATTTCAAATATTTCTAAATTTTCATTTAGATATGTTTCTTATTATCCGAATCTCCCTGACCGGATAAACATTTTTATATTGACGAAAGCATATGTAAAAAGGTATAAATTCTTATATCAGAAAACAAGCAAAAGATTAATTTTAGGTATAATATCAACATTAAAAAGGAGCATAGCATGGTCGATCTGAAATCCGGAACTCCGGCTGAAACCCTTGATGTCCAGGGGAGAGTATGTCCTTATCCCATAGTTTCAATAAAAAAAGAGATGGAAAAATTGCCGAATGGCGCCGTATTAAAAATACTCTGTGACTCTCCTGAAGCCGTCGAGGATTCCATCCCGAGGTACTGTGAAAAGCACGGCTATCAGCTTGAAGCAGTCAAAATCGAAGACAAGGGTTACTGGGAGATTTACATACAAAAAGCTTAACCTTTGAGCAGATTGGAACAATAACACACATTCGCACATTGTTGCAGTTCAGATATCATATTCTTTCACAGTGCAATAAAAAAGGGATGCCGAAATAATCCGGCATCCCTTTTTTATTGCACTGACAAATAACTTTTACATCGCTATAAAAATTACTGTTCTTTCAGGGTTATTGAACCAGTAGGACAGACACTGACACAGGTTTCGCAACCTTCACACAGGTCTACCTGATAGGGGTCTGACTTACCATCTTTCAGCTGGAATACACCAACAGGACAGTTGTTAACGCATTCCTCGCAACCATCGCACTTATCCTTGTCAACTGTTACGATAAAGGTACCCACTACTCTGTCACCTCCTTGATTTAATGAACCGATATGGTCCTCTATTTTTTATTTAAACCTTTTTGTTATGAAAAGTCTACCAGCCCTTTTTCTGCTTACTCCGCCTTAATCTGTTTTTCACCGTATTTATCGAACACGACCTCTTCTTTTATTGATATTGCTATTTTGTAAAGTATGGTCAAGATCAGAAAGCCGATTGCCCAAACAGCAAGGGTAATTAATGCTTCAGGTAATGTTGGCCAGTACTCGGTTATTTTCTCGAATGGGTTCGGTACAAACCCGCCGATAACCAGTCCAAATCCCTTATCAATCCATAACGAAAAGAACGTCGCTACACACGCAACTGCCAGCAAACTTTCATTCTTTCTGATCTGCGGAAACACAAGCAACCCAATAGAAATAACTGCCAGAATGCTCGAAACCCACATGATAGGAACAAGCTGGTTATGACCATGCAGACCGGCGTAAAGATAAATAAAGGAATGCATGTGTCCGGGTATCTGACTGTAAAAAGCGGTAAATAATTCGAGACCGAGGAAAAATACATTAATTAGCATACAGTATGTAACGATTTTGCCTAACGATTGGATGGCTTCTTTGCCGGGATCAAATTTCGTGTATTTTCTTACGATCAAAGCCAGAATAATAAGCAGGGCAGGACCGCCTGCAAATGCCGACGCCAGGAATCGGGCAGCCAGAATTGCCGTCAGCCAGAAGTGTCTTCCCGGAATACCTGCATACAAAAACGCAGTGACGGTATGAATTGAAGGCGCCCAGGCGATCGAGAGAATGATAAGAGGTTTTACCCACTTGGGCGGTGCAACCTCTTTCCTCTCTGCACCCAAAACGGTCCATCCAATCAAAAGGTTCAGGAAAAGATATCCGCTCAGAACGAGCATGTCATAGAACATGACCGAATTAAGCGTCGGATGTAGGATAACATTGAGGACACGAAGCGGCTGTCCCAGATCGACAAAGATAAATAGCATACACATGATTACCGCAGCAATGGCAAGAAATTCCCCTAAAATAGTAAGCCTCCCGAATTTCTTGTAGTCATGTAGATAATACGGCAATACAACCATAACACCCGAGGCTGCGACACCGACAAGAAAAGTAAACTGTCCGATATACAATCCCCATGATACGTCCCTGCTCATGCCTGTAACGCCTAAACCGTTCTTGAATTGATAAAGATATGCCAGAAAACCAACGCTTATCAGTCCCAGCAAAAAGAATATCCAGACCCAGTATCTTCGACCTCCATATATCGCTTTCTCAAGCATTATCATTCCCTCCTAAATTATGTAATACACACTTGGGCCAGTCCCGAGTTCAGGTCTGCGCCGGATAGTGAACCGTTCACTGAGGACTTTTCGTACCGCGGAATTCGGATCCTCAATATCGCCAAAAATCAATGCACCATTGGATACTTCAACACAAGCCGGCTGAAGACCTTTCGCAAGCCGCTCATAACATAAAGTACATTTCTCAACAACACCTTTCATGCGTGTAGGAAATTCCGGATTTTCCTTTGACTCATCAATAAAAGGCCTTGGATTCTTGTAATTGAAGCTTCTGGCGCCATACGGACATCCTGCCATGCAGAATCTGCACCCGATGCACCGGTGCATGTCCATCATCACAATACCGTCACTTTTTCTCTTGAATGTTGCCTGCGTCGGACACACTCTTACGCAGGGCGGATTCTCACAGTGATTACAGAGCATAAGGAATGGCATATGCTGAAATTTCTCTGCGCGGTATACATCCTCATTTCCAAGGAAAGCGTGTTCATATGTCTCCGTCCATATCCACTTGACCTCATGTTTCGGATTATCGGTTATGTGAGGCACATTATGGACAAGATGACATGCATCAATGCATTTCTGGTAGTCTTGCTCTGACTTAAACTTGCTCATGTCTACTACCATAGCCCATCTTTTCGCAGTCAACGCTGCGGGACTCGTCGAAATTTGTGATGCCTCAACTTGATTCTTCAGGCTGCTAACGGAAGCGACGCCGCCTATACTTAATATAGTGGACATACTTACTATTTTTAAAAAATCTCTCCTGTTAACGCTCATGACTGTTTCTCCTTCGGCGCTATGTGGCAATCCCAGCAGTAAGGCTTTACTGCCGTATAATTGTGACATTCATCGCAGAACTGCTTCTTGTTTGAATGACACTTCATACATGTATTCTGGAGACTCATGGTAAACGTTTTCCCCTCAGCATTTGTATAAATTGTGTCCCCGTCACGGACAACCTGATCCCTCCACTCGTTCAGAAGCTTCATGTGTTCTCTTTTCATAAAATCTTTGGACTCTACACATTTTCTCTCATTTTCAGGCAGCTTGAGAATTTCAGCAGTGTCGACTTTCGGATCGGGCTTGGCAGTCGCTTTCTCGCCATGGAATATAAAAGGAAACGTCACCAATCCCACAAAAATGATAAGACCAATGATTATTTTTCCTCCGTTATACATCTTATTGACCCTCCATTCCAGGGAGCGGCTCACCGCGCAAATTTACCGTTCGTTTCTTCTCCCCTTTACAAACTAATGCATTTGCAACCATCTCATGAACACCGGTAACCTGTACTCCGGGAACCCAGTAATCCATCAATGGAGGAAGGGCTGCCCTATCAATCGCACAGATGCAAGCCAGCATATTGACTCCGTATTTTTCAGCAACATGTTTAACGGCGTTTGCCCTTGGAAGTCCGCCTCTCAGCCTGTTTTCCATATTTTCAGAAGCATTGAGACCGGACCCGCTGCCGCAGCAGAAGGTCTGTTCCCTGATTGTATTTTCGGGCATCTCATGGAAATTATTGCATACACTATTTATGATATATCTCGGCTCCTCAAGTATTCCCATGCCGCGTGCGGTGTTGCAGGAGTCATGGTAAGTAACGATCAGATTATCGTTCCTGCTTTTATCAAGATTAAGTTTGCCGTTATTGATTAAATCAGCGGTAAATTCACAAATATGCACTGTTTTATTGGATTTTGCATTTTCAAATTTCGTTCCTGTTATCGGAGAAACCGGCTCTTCAAGAAAATCTACAGGTCCGTACCATGTATTGTGGTATTGATGCCATACCCTCCACATGTGGCCGCATTCTCCGCCTATAATATATTTCACCTTCAGCCTCTTGGCCTCTTCGTATATTTTGTTATGCAGTCTTTTTGCCAGCTCATTGTTTGTGAAGAAACCGAAGTCCCCACCCTCTGATGCAAAGGTGCTCCATGTATAGTCTAATCCGAGCTCATGAAACAGGAGAAGTTCTCCCATGAGTGTGTAGGTCCCGGGATCCGCAAACATGCTCCCTGACGGGATTACAAAGAGGATCTCCGCGCCCTTGCGGTTGAAGGTCGGGTTCACCCGTATCCCCGTGAAGGTCTCGATGTCGTCACGGAACATATCGAAGGCGTCCTTAATGGTGTGGGGCTGCAGGCCGAGATGGTTACCTGTCAGCCAGCAGGCTGCAGCAGGTCCCGCTATCCAGTCTATATTCAACCCCAGGAGATTGAGGAGTTCCCTCGCTAAAATAGTAATTTCAGCGGTATCAATTCCGTATGGACAGAAAAGCGAGCAACGGCGGCATTCAGAGCACTGGTAAGCATAGTACCATATCTCTTTCAGCACATCGATGGTAAGGTCTCTTGCTCCGGCTATCTTGCCCATGACTTTGCCTGAAGTAGTGCAGTATTTTCTGTAAACTGACCTGAGAAGCTCGGCCCTGACAACAGGCATATTCTTCGGGTCGCCGCCGCCGATAAAATAATGACATTTGTCCGCGCAGGCGCCGCACCTCACACATATATCGAGGAAGAGACGGAAAGACCGGTACTTGTCTACCCTCTCCCGCAACCCTTCAATGAAAATCTCCTGCCAGTTTGCGGGCAGTTTCCAGTCCTCGTCTTTTACGGACCATTGCCTTGGGTTCGGGAAGCCGAGGGTTTCAAGGGATTTCGCTTTACAACCATAGGGGAAGATGCCTTGCTTAAATACGGTAGGCGTATCCATCCACCCCGTTTTGGGAGGCTTGTAATCAATGTTTGCAAGTTCTTCTGGTTTTGGATTTGCCATATTTACTCCTTTTCCACCGGTATTCCAGCCGCTTTCATTTTTTCTCTAAAATCATTTTCATACTCTTCATAGGTATGAACCTTAACAGGGTAATTCCAGGGATTAACATACATTTCTGCACGGTTGGTATTTGCCATATTTCTTGTCGGGCTGAGAAATACCCCGGCCATATGCATTAGCTTGCTCATCGGGAAGTATGCAAAGAGTGCGCTGACAAGGAACAAATGTATATAAAAAATTATGTTGATGCCTTTTGGGACTACAGGTTTTAAGGTAACTAACCCCATCGTCAATTCCTTTATGCCGACAACGTCCGTTTTCATGAAATATCTCATGAGGACGCCGGAAAGGCCGACCCCAAATATCAAGAGCAAGGGGAAATAATCCTGAGCAAGGGATATATACCGGACATGAGGAATGATGACCCTGCGCAGGAAGAGGTAGGTTACGGCGCCAAGAAAGATTAAATTAGTCAGATATAATACCGGCGCGCCGACCTGGAAAAAACCGTCGAGTGATTCAATGATTTGTATTACAACAGGAACAGGCTCGAAGAACAGTCTCAGGTGTCTGGTGAGAATAATAAGAAAGGTATAATGGAATGCCAATCCGCCAAGCCACAGCCACTTGGTGGAACCGTAGGAAAGCTTGGGTCCGTCCCTTAGCTCCATTTTGGTATTTCTGAACAGTGAACGGAAAAGAAACACTTCCAGCGCCATTCTGATAATTACGCCTGAAGAAGTAAAGGGGTTATCGAATTTATTCCATTTAATCCATGGAAGACTTTTCCCCTGTCCCGCGGTAGTAGGTATACGGAATGGAACGGGCACGCGTCCCCATTTAAAAACCCGATACGCCACCCCGACGATAAATGTGAGGAAAGCCGCATAAGGAATGACAACGCCAAACAGGTAATGGAGGTTAGCGGCATTTACTCCAATGTAGACAATAACTATGAGAGAGATAACTGCGAAGAATGAAAATAAAAGTCCCATGTTCTTACCCCTTTATGTTTTGAGTTAATACTGTTTCCGCTTTGATTTCCGATATTTGTTCCTCTACCTCATGAAGGACATTCGCCCTTTTTAAAAGCCGGAACGTCAAAGTTTTTATCTCATTGACTCTCAGATCAAAAATCCTCTCCCTGCACTTCATATAAACATCAAAGGCAAGCAGGGCAAGGCTATCGAGCTGTGTTTCAAATGACTTCAGTTCTTCGGTAAGTTTATTTTTTTCAATATCGCTTTCAAGTTCCTCTCTGACTACGCGCTTCAAAAGATAAATAAAAGAGACGGCCTTTGACGGAGAAAAATCCTGGACAGCCTTTATTTTTATAATATCATTGAGATAGGGGTAAACTTTTTCAGAGTCTGCATTCAGGATAATCTCGTCTAAAAGACTGTTAATATTCTCCAGAAGGGTTTGCCCGACAGGATTGAGAAAGCGATCTTTTTGTTTTCTTAGGAAATCGGAAGAATCGGCCGGATAATCGTTAATAACGGCATCGAACCATTTTTTTCTGATTGAAGATTTTCTTTTTGCCAGGAGATCCTTAAAATTCATATCCGGTATGCACTTCTCCTTATGCCTGAAATCAGGCTGATTTTATTCGCAAGATTACATGCAATTTGTTTTAAGGTACTCTAAAAATACAAAAGTGAAGAGCAAGAAGTAAGAAGTTATAACCTCCGACTTCTTGCTTTTCAGTATGTTGTGACTATACGCAACCTGTCGGTTTTGGAAGCCCGGCGTATCTACATGCCTGCTTTGCGGGTCCGCCCGGGAATAATTCATATAAATATTTGGTGTTGCCCTTTTCCGGTCCGAAACTCTTGCCGATTTCCTTGACGAGTATCTTGATCATAGGAGCTATCTGGAATTTAATAAAATATTCCCTGAGGAACTTGATAATTTCCCAATGCTCTGTTCCGAGTTCTACGCCATCCTGGGCTGACATAATCGGAGCCATTCCTTCCTTCCATACCTCCCAGTCTACAAGATAACCATCCTCATCAACTTCAAATTGTTGTCCTTCAAATTCAATAAACGGCATTTTTTCTTCCTCCTTTTCTATTTAAAGTTAGTTTTTTTGATAGAAGACATCTCCCATCAATTCAAGCCTGCGTATAATATCACAGCGATATATTATTTTACAATCAACAAAAAAGATGCTGGAAACTAGTTATGAAAAGGTAATACAAAGACATCAGTATGGTCAAATAAAAAAAATTTATTGGGAAATAAGTTTTTTTCTTTTATAGTCCGAGGCTGTTTTTAACATACCGGCAGGCCATTCTTCCGTCCCGAATGCATGAAGATGTGTATAGGTAGCAAGGACATTCTTATAACAGAGCCCGTCCATTTTATCTGCAATTCCGTGCCCTTTCAGCATTCTGAAAACAAAAAACAGCCCGTCTTTCTCCGCTATTTTTAGCACATGCGAATAATGGAATTCATGTCCATGTAAGGTCTGCCCGCTTGTGTAAAAAGGATTCTTCCTGTCCACTTCTAACACCGTATATCCATGCCCCCGGGGTTTTTTGCTTACTCCGATGGTAATGGGAAGGACGCCTGCCATAGGATAGGTTTTTTCCTTCCAGATCAGCTCCTCGGCAAGATACATCAAGCCCCCGCATTCCGCATACACTGGAAGACCGTCTTCTACGGCATTTCTTATGGACTTTCTCAGCTTTTCATTTGCGGATAACCTTTCCGCATGGGTTTCAGGGAAACCGCCGCCTATATATAGGGCGTCTAAAGAATGCGGCAGATCGTCGGTTAATGCGCTGAATTCCACTATTTCCGCTCCTGCTTTTCTTAATGCTTCGATATTTTCAGGATAATAAAACTGGAAAGCGGAATCGCGAATTACACCGATAGTAACTGTTTTTTCCGCAACTTCGGGATATTCGCGGCAGTGAAAGTCTATCGGCTGAGCATCCCCGGCGATATATGCTAATTGATCCGTATCCAGATATTGAGAAACGACTTCGGCAGATTTCTCTACAGCCTCTTCGGACATAGGATGTTCCTGATACGGCACCAGTCCAAGATGTCGTCCCGGGAAGGTAACATTGCCAAGCTTGGGGACGGCCCCGACAACGGGGATTTTGCAATATTGCTTTATGCTCTCACGGATGATTTGCTCATGACGGTTTCCGGCCAGCCTGTTGAGAATAACTCCTTTGATCGGCACGTCCCTGTCGAAAGTCTGTAAGCCGAGCACCAAAGCGGCAACCGTGCGGGTGACTTTTGTGCAATCAACAATGATGATAACCGGGGTCTGAAGAAGTTTGGCCAACTCCGCCGTACTCACATTCCCCTGCACATCCATCCCATCATAAAGCCCGCGGTTACCTTCGATAACCGCCATATCGGCATTCAAGGTATTCAGACAAAAAGAGGCGAGGACCTGTTCCCTGTTCATCATGAAAAGATCCAGATTATAGCATGGATGGTTTGCTCCAATGCCCAGCCAGCCCATGTCGATATAGTCGGGCCCCTTCTTGAAGGGTATGATTCCGTAACCCTTTTTATTCCAGAACCGGCAGAGACCTACACTGATCGCCGTTTTCCCGGTATCACCGCCAAGGCCTGCAATAATAAGCCTTGGACATCGGATCATCTTTTGGGGCCGGGGATCTCAAAGGAAGTGCAGGAACCGCTGCCGCAACTTTTTACAGTCTGCGTGCTCTTTTTCCCGCCTGAAGACACGATCGTATTGACCGTACTCAATATCCTTTCGACCTCTTCGGAACCGCATTTGGGACACCTCATTATTGCTTCTTCGCTTTCTTTTTTAAGCTTTAAAAGCTCAAATACATGCCCGCAGCCGAGACAGCGGAATTCATAGATAGGCATAAGAAACTCCTTTCAAAAAAAATAAGGCAATGTCTTATAATATCATAACAAGCAAAAGTTTCGAGAAATAAGAAAAGACCCGCCTCACCCATAAAGGGGGAGGAATTATAGAATAAACCTGTAACAATACTACAGGAGATAGCGAGTTGAATCATGCAACCTTCACCGGAAGAACCCCGCTGCCCTTTTTGCTACTACAAAATAGAGCAACCAAAGGAATTACAATCACGGAAAATAGTCGAGTTCCCTGTAGGCGTCTGCGAACATTGCGGAGTCGTATATGCTTATGACGCAACAGGACATAATATGGGGGCCGCTTTTATCGAGGCTTTGTTATTTGCCTGTAATGAAGATAATGATTTCGCCTTTTCGCTTTCATACGGAGACGACTACACAGACGCCGTTGTCGGGAATTACGACATCATAACCCATACGATCGTCTCTGATAAAGTATACAACGATCGCTATATAAGGGGCGCCCTCATTTTTGTTAAACTCTTCGGCCAGTTCCAGGAAGCTACAGGAGAGAAAGTCAAAAAAAAATTTAAAAACTCTCTTCCCATTAATAAAACTAAAATGCGCTCCGCGAAATATTCCAGGGAAATAGTGCGTCAGTATGCGTTAGAAAATAAACGTGAAGAGCTTATCGCTCTGGCGGAAGAAGATACCCGGGTAATGAACGAATTAAAGCGCATGCTCTATACCCCGGATGAATCTTTGCGCTATCAGATCATTGATATGCTCGGTGAAGTCTCCAAAAAAGTCGGGGAGAGACGGCCCGACATCATCAGCAAGTTGCTGTCCAATTTATTGCAAAGTGCAGCCGCACCCGGATCATCCGCCTGGGGAGCGCTTGAAACAGCCGGCGCTATAATAAGCACAAACCCCGACACGTTCTGGGAATTCAGCCCAGCCTTACTCTCCTTTCTGAAACAACAGACTCTCAGAAAGGAAGTCACGTGGGCTATCGGAAAAGTCGCGGCAGTTAAACCGGAACTGGTCAAATATGCCTTTCGTGCCCTTTGGTCATTTCTCGGAGATCCCGACCCTGCAGTGAGAGGCTATGCTGCCTGGGCGTTGGGCAATATAGGGTACGATGATGTGATTGAAGAATTAAAGAAACTCGAAACCGATCATGAGAAGCTCCGCATATTCAAAGACGGCGAACTAAAAGAAGTTACCGTTGCTCTCTTATCTAAAGAGGCATTGGAGAAAATCGGCAAGTCGAAATAATGCATACACCTCTCATAACATATCTTGTATCTTCGCCCTTTGGCGATGTTCCCGTAGATACGGAAAAACTGGGGTTACCGTTAGAATGTGATCCTTTAAACACGCCTTATAAAATCTATTTCCGATCTATCGAAGATTTTTTAAAACAGGATGAATTTATACCGCTTCTGCAAGCTGCCGCCCGAAAAATCGGCAGGGAAATCTCTCTGAACGAGATCACTGAAATCCTCATCAGGGCAGAAAAACACGGGCTCTTATATCATCCGGCAAGCATTGACTTGGTCCTGGAGAATCGGAAAGTGAAATTCGGTTTAAATGCCGCCGTGACGGATACCGGCAAGAAATGGTTGCGTGAAGAAGTTTCATTGCTGCAGCGTTTCCATACGGAAAACAGTCTTCCTTATTTGCCGGAGGCATATATTTCAGGTGAGTTGAATTCCATGGTCTTTCTTCTTGAGGACTGGTTTGAAGGCTATCATGAATTCCATCTTACCCGGGATGAAGAAAGTAAGCATACATTGCAGCTCTGGGAATTCGGGACCGGTTATCTGAATCTCACCAACTCTCAAAGCTTTGAAATATACAGGCAGTCATCAAAGATTTTGACGCTCTATTATGATTTTGAAAATTTCAACTATATCTATCCATGGCATCATGCTGCAGGAGATTTTATAGTAAAAGTGGATAATGAAAAAATAGATGTCCGGCTGACGACTGCACGGCGATATAAACCCCTGCTTGACTTTCAGAGAGATGAGATAAACCCTCTCTTCGCCCTCTTCTATTTTTTTCTGCATCTTTCTCTCCATATGCGGCTGGATAAGATAGACGGTGTAGGAGAAGTTGTATGGGCGGAAGATTATTCCGTAGATGCGGTTGTTCATGGATTTTGTGAGGCGCTCCGGCAAAAAGATGCTTTTAATAATAATCCGGGCCTTTATGAAGAGTTTATTGTTTTACTCCGGTCTTTTTCTTTGGACGAACTGAAAGCATCCTTTAATCCTCTGTTTGATGTTTATGCCGGGACAAAAGACCTGCCGATAATAGGGGTGAATTTAGACGGACATGCGGAAAAATTGCATGCCGCTATTCAAACTCGCCTTTGACGATTTCTTCAAAGGGCATTCTTACTACTTTTATGATGGACAGCATTCGATCCGCTTTTTGAGGATGGAGAGAACCTGCTCCAGTCAAAAGCTCCTTCGATAAAATATAAAGTTCGCTGTATATCTTATCAAGCTTGACAGTGGGATACGAAACCTTTGCCTTAAAACCGGACAAGCCGCAGGCATAAGATTGTTCCTTGTCATCATGCTTAAGGCTGAAAGGCACTCCGTAAACGCGGCAGATAACAGGGCGGTTTTCATAGAGAACGCACTCTTCTTTGTCATTCAATAACGGACATTTTACCCTCTGCTTCCCCAAGCCATATGCCTGCATCTTCGGGTTGTCATCGAAAGTCTCTTTCAATTTATCGGCTGCCTCCAGCATCTCGACTTCCGATTTTTCCGACCTCCTTTGAACATCTCTTCTGATCTTTCTGTCCAACTTGTTAAGATGATGATGGATGTAGGCGGCCTCGATAGGGAAGACCCCGAAAATAGCATGACAGCAGTCACAACAGCGAATTCTGCATTTAACGCTCAACGGATATTTTTCTGCAATCGTTTTGAAGAGAATATCGGCCTTACGTATTTCATTTTTATATCTTGAAAAAAGCTCGTCTATCATTTTGAGGTATCTTTATGGCGGTAAGGTTCCAGCAGTTTTGAAAACTCCGGATGGACTTCAAACCCCAACGCTGCCGCCTTGTCGCAGTTCCTGACGGCTTCTTCAAATTCTCCTTTTATATAATAAGCATTGGCAAGATTATTGTAGCCCAGCGCAAAATCAGGGGCTAAGGCGAGCATCTTTTTATTTGTCTCAATGCTTTGCTCCGTATCTCCCTTCTGCAGATAGGCATTGGCAAGGTTGCACCATGCCTGAACTATTTCGGGATTCAATTCTAAAGACTTGCTAAGTGCCTCTATAGCCTCATCAGTCTTTCCTATCTGAAGGTAGGCAAATCCCAGGTTTGCATAGCCCCTTGCATATCTTGGTTCTATTTCAACAGCTCTTAAGTTCGCTTTAACCACCTTCTCGAGATCGCCTTCCTTGAAGTAAATATATCCGAGATTGACAAATGCCTCAAACATGCGGCCGCTTTCCGTGATGGCTTGTTCAAACGCCTCTATGGCCTCATCGAATTTTCCCTGATTCATAAAGGCTACACCGAGATTATAATAGGAAGAAGCACATTTGGGATCTTGCGCAAGCCGAAGCTTCTGTTCAGCAATAAACTGTTCTATATTTTTTGGTTCATTCATAAGCAATTATATTTTAACATGTATGCCTGATGGCGTAAAGGCAGGTATTTTCTTTGATCAGCCTTTCTGTATGAAATACTAACCTAATGAAAGATTCGCAATAACAAGGAATCAGAACCCGCAAGATGGAAGAAGCAGGGTGGACAATTTTCCTGTCCACCCTGACCGTTCTCAACTCATTCGATACAACAGGTTTTTAAGGTGATATGCCTTTTACTATCCTCCTGCGTCACCCGATTTTTCAACGGATATGCCTCTTCCTTTCAGTCCGTACATGGTAGAGCTGCCGGTTGATAACAACTCCAGCACCTCTTCTCTTACCATTGCGGATGCGACGTTTTTAATCTCTGAGGCGCTGGCGTCAGGGATAACCTTCTTCACACCGATCATCATATCTTTGAAATAGAATTTGCTCTTTGCGCCTTTTGAGGCATAGTCTATAATAGCCTGTCTAATGTCTTCTGGTCTTCCCATAGTTTTCCGCTCCTATTCGTTTTCTTATATACCATTAACAGCTTTGGATACTGCCCATGAATGCGAGGTATATTTAAACTGAGTTGATGTTCTGTATGTGTCAACGGCAAGACGGTAATCATCGAGACTCTTCTCCGTAAACGGGATACCTGTCTTCTCAAAGAATTTTTCCCAGCTGATGCGGGCTGCCCAGTCGCCGAGTCTTTCATACTTGTTCGCATCCTTTGCCCATACTTCAACTATGTTTTTGACAACACTCGTCACCTCGGGCCAGCGCGGCCTGTTGTTCGGAAGCCATGGGATAATTACCTTGGAGAATTTCGGCATGCTCATGCGGTTTGAAATCTTGCCGCCGACCAGGATAGCTATACCGTCACCCTCGGCGTCTGCCAACGGCAATCCCAGGCACATGGTGTAGCAATTTCCGCAGTACATGCACTTCTCATTGTTGACTGTTACGCTCTTTTTCCCCTCCGCCGTTGTTATCGGCTTAATTGCATAAAGCGGACATGCTGCAACAACCAATGGAATCTCGCAGACCTTTCCAAGAACCTCATGGTCGATTGCAGGCGGTTTGCGGTGATAACCCAGAAGGGCTATATCGGAACAGTGCACAGCGCCGCACATATTGAGACAGCAGGCCAGAGCTACTCTCAATTTCGCCGGCAATCTCATATTCTTGAACTCATCAAACATTACGTCTGCGGTAGCTTTTACAGGACCCGATGCGTCTGTTGCAGGTGTATGGCAGTGGACCCATCCCTGGGTATGGACAATATTAGACATGCTCATTCCTGTGCCGCCTGTCGGGAACTTAAAAGAACCTCCTACATGTTTCCTGCTGTCGAGATCCGTCTTGAGAGCTTTTGCCTTTGCTTCATCGTCCAATATAAATTCAATGTTGTTTCTTGTTGTGAATCTTAGATAACCTTTACAGTATTTATCTGCAATATCGCAGATTTCACGGATGTGCTCGACTGACATCAGTCGTGGTGCAGCGGCTCTCACGGTAAAAGCCTTTTCACCTGTCTCGGAAACATGCACCAAAAGACCGGGCTCCAGTATCCGGTGCGAAACCCACTTCCCATAATTCCTCCTGATAACAGGGGGCAGCATCTGTTCGAAATGGTTAGGTCCGATATCAGTTATCCTGCCTTCCTGAGGTTTTTGGGGATTAAAATAACCAAGTTTGCCTTTCGACATAACATATCCTCCTTATATTTTTATCTTGGATGTCTGGTTCTGTAAGCGTTAATATCCCTTGTCCATCCACCGGGAACTTCTGATTCCTTAAAGAAGACATAAGGATTCGAGCGAGGCTCTTTGACCATCTGAGGCATAGGCGGAATCCCGAGCACTTCAATAAAAGTCTTTAAGGATACGCGCTGGATCGTTTCACCGATACGCTCACGGTTTTTGCCTTCCTCAGTCCACCAGTCAAAAACCTTTCCGACAACAGCTTTTAGGGTGTCATAAGGTTTGTTTGCATACATGAATGGTATTGTCATTGTTGCCATCTGGGCGCCTTCCAGAATCGGCGCTTTTGCGCCGAAGAGGATACTCACACCTTGATCAGCGCCTACCCTTAATGCCTCGGGCATGGCGTCAATACAATGCATGCAGCGGTTACATTCAGCATTGTTAATGCTGATTTTCTTGCCGTCCCATTGCATACACTGGGTGGGACAAAGGTTGATTACTTCTTTCTGGATGTCGAATTTACCCCAGTCTCTTCCGGCAAATCCGCCGCCATCAGCAGGAATTTCCCCCGCCGCGTAAGCCTTTACGGCATCTGCATTAATGCGGATATCGTCTTTCCATGTGCCGATATAAGCCATATCCGACCGGGCAATTGACGCCACGCATCCATTCGGACAACCATCGAATTTAAACTTGAATTTATAAGGGAATGCCGGCCTGTGCAGTTCATCCTGGTACTGCATGGTCATTTCATAACACATGTCCATCGTGTCATAACAGGCAAACTCACAGCGTGCCTTACCGATACAATCGGAAGGCGTGCGGAGGTTTCCGCCTGAACCGCCTAAGTCAACGCCGAGATCATGGGTGAGATCAAAGAATATCGGCTCTAACTGGTCTGAGAATGAACCCAGAATAACAAGGTCGCCGGTAGAACCATGCATGTTGGTCAATCCGCTTCCACGGTATTCGGCTATATCGCAGAATCCCCTAAGCCAGTCAGTTGTATAGAATTTCGCGCTAGGTTGATTGACACGAATGGTATGGAAATGCGCGATATTAGGGAATTTCGCCTGCTGGTCGTTATACCGGCCGACAATACCGCCGCCGTAGCCGAGAACTCCGACGATACCGCCGTGTTTCCAGTGGGTCTCACCTTCTTTATATGAAAGCTCTACGATTCCTAACAAATCATCGCAAATCTCTGCAGGTATCATGAGATTGTCCTGTCCCAATTTATGCCTGTGCAACGCTTCTCTTTTTATGTCGCTCACAAAGCTTGGCCAGGGACCCTTCTCTAATTCATCCAACATTTTACTGTCATGCTTAGGCTTGAAATTCTTCAGCTCTTCTTCTGTATAGTTTTTTAACTGCTCATCGGTAAAAATCCGGACATCATTGTACGTTCTGTGACCTTCTACTTCCTTATCCCATAAATGTTCTTGTCCTGGGATTCCCATTGC
This sequence comes from Thermodesulfovibrionales bacterium, assembly GCA_041658585.1. GTDB lineage: Bacteria > Nitrospirota > Thermodesulfovibrionia > Thermodesulfovibrionales > SM23-35 > DYFC01. The sequence continues at coordinate 98,680 of JBAZZX010000003.1, read as the reverse complement.
TTACCTCCTTCTGCTGTGTTATTAGATAGAATACAGGCAACCAGAATCAAAAAGTATCGCTGCTTGTCACCCCCTTCCTTCTTATAAATATTTCTACTACCGTTTAAACAGAATTAAACAGAAATATGCCTGCTGCTTTTTTTAAGCTTTCTTTAGAAAAGTGTTTAATGATACTCAACTCGTTTTCTTTTGTCAAGTATAGAATATTTATAGGCAAATTAATGGAATTGATTGAATAAGCGCAAAAATACCCGCCTTTTTTAAGCAGGCGATAATGTTCATTTGCAATAGAGGGCTTTCAGAGTATTCCTGCTTTTATCTTAAGAAGTTTTTTTTAATATCAATAGGTTACAATTAATTTTGACAAAGCTTCTTCGACCCAGCCGCACAATGGCTTCACAAGAAAATCACCCATTACGTAAATCCGGACAGGTTCGGTACGGGAAGATATTTTTTTAAGGTAAGGTATTGCAGGGTAAAAACCTGCCTCTCCCATTGCCCGGGATGCCAGGCCGAGGGTTTCGGCATCGTCAATCTGAAAAGCTGCCAAAATCCGCTCCTGGAAAAAATCTATAGAGCCGGCAATGAGCCTTCCCAAACGGCCGATTCCCCACAAGCAGCCATTTATGAGAGGCGGCTCATCAATTGTATGAGCTATCATCATGCCGCCATATGGGTCTATTATTTCGGGAATATTTACAATAATTTCCGCTACGGTCTGGGGAGCGCTCCATCCGATCCCTCCTGATTCATCGGTCATTGACCAAAACAGAGTCCTGATATGATTTCTTACCTTTTCTTCACTGCCGGACTTCCACCATCGCTCCATTCGCTTTGCCGTTGCCTCTATTGCCGTCCAGCGGAGTCTCTCATCAAGGGAATAAAGACGATAGCGTACCTCTTGCCAGGCGCGCCTGTCTTTTTCACACAAAACAACGAGAGTTTCAAAATCCCTTTTTATGAGAAGGTCATCAACCTGCCGTTTTACTAATTCATCCATTGTACAATCCGGTTAATCTTTAAGTTACCCAAACAATGCGTTATATTTGCACTCTATTTTAACCAAATTCCTGCCGTAATCAAGATTTATCTGCAAGCGTTCCGAACGGCCTTCAGGAGTTGTGTTATTTCTCGTTCATTTTGTGCTATACTTTTTGAATCCGTAATTGCCTAAAATACTAATGCGTTATATAAGAATATTATTCATAATTACCGCTTTACTTATACTGCCGGGAACTCTTTTAGCCCAGGTCCAGCCGCTTATCAACTCGATAGAGATACAAGGGCTCAAGAGAATAGAAGAATCCTCGGTTAAAACTAAAATCACTCAAAAGGCCGGGGAACCGCTCTCGCAGGACAAAACAAATGAAGATATCAAAAGCATTTTCAAAATGGGATATTTTGATGATGTAAAGGCGGAGATTGAATCTTTCGAGGGCGGCATAAAACTCATCTATTTCGTGAAGGAGAAACCCACCATCGTCAAAATTGAATTCCAGGGCAATAAAGAATTTGATGATGCAAAACTGAAGGAAAAAATAACCGTTACAACAGGCGCTATTGCCGACTCGGTCCTCGTTCAGGACAATGCAAATAAACTCAGGGCCTTTTATGAAGAAGAAGGATACTGGCTGTCACATATTGTTCCGGTTGTCAAAACATTGGGACCGAATGAGGCGGGTCTTACCTATCAGATAGAAGAAGGCCCTAAGGTAAAGATCAAAAAGATCGCTATTGACGGGAACAAGGCATTGAAAGAAAGCAAGGTAAAGGGTGTTATGGAGACAAAGAAATGGTGGCTTTTCTCCTTTATCAGCTCGTCTGGATATTTTCAAAAAGAACGCATGGACATGGATATTGAGAGAATCCGGGACCTGTACCTGAATAATGGTTACATAAAAGTAGCAATCGGCGAACCGAAAATCGAGCTTACGGATGGCGGGAGAAAAATGCTTATCTCCATCCCGGTTTCGGAAGGCGACCAGTATGAAATATCTTCCATTCAAATATCCGGCAATAAGGCATACTCTGATGACGCCGTCAGAAAGCGGATCACTATGGCTGCAGGCAAGCCTTTCAGTAAAGAAACTCTGAAAAAAGACATGATATCCATATCGGAACTCTATTCGGAAAACGGATATGCCCTTATAACCGTTACTCCCGATCTTTTCCCGGATGACAATACTAAACTGGTTAAACTTGTAATGAAAATCGATGAAGGGGAAAAATACAAAGTAGGCAGGATAGAGATTATCGGCAACACGAAAACCAGGGATAAGGTTATCAGGAGAGAGGTCCGGTTTGATGAGGGTGAAACCTTTAACAGCGCACTTATAAAAAGAAGCTATGAAAGGATCAATAACCTCAACTTTTTTGAGACTGTTGATCTGGCGCCGAAGCCTCAGCCGGAGGAAAAGGTAGTAGACATCGATATTAAAGTAAAAGAGAAACCGACGGGATTTTTCAGTGTCGGCGGCGGATACAGCTCGGTTGAAAAATTTATTGCCATGGTTGAGCTGTCACAGGGCAACCTGTTCGGGAGAGGGCAGTATATAAAACTGCGCGCGGAGCTTGGCGGCATGACAAAATATTATGACATTTCCTTCAGAGACCCTTGGTTTTTAGACAAACCCATATCGTTTTCAACGAATATTTACAGGACGACAAAAACGTATATTGATTACGACAAAAGGGCGACAGGCTTCGGATTCAGCTTTGGCAAAAGGTTCTCTGAATACTGGTCCGGCGATATCGGCTACAATTTTGAGAATGCTAATATCACCAATATTTCCGACACCGCCTCGGATATTATCAAGGATCAGGAAGGCACAAAAACCACAAGCAGCATTACCCCTTCACTGGCAAGAGATTCAAGAGACAATTACCTTGACCCTTCAAAAGGTTCGAGAAATTCCGTCTATATAACCTATGCCGGACTGGGAGGGACGAATAATTTCGCAAAAGGCGAACTTAATTCCGCCTGGTATCTGCCGATCGGCAGCACAACGGTTATGTTAAGAGGCAGACTTGGCAGTGCCTCCGGACTGGGAGGCAAAGAACTGCCTTTGTATGAGAGATTTTATGTCGGCGGTATTTATACGGTAAGAGGTCTTGGATATGGGGAAGGTGGGCCAAAGCAACCGATAACCTGCGCAAAAGGAACGATGGTAAACGGACAATGTGTGGCTGATCCTCCCGTAGATGGAACGTGCGAAGAAGGGACAACGCTTAAGGATGGAAAGTGTATAGGGAAACAAAAAGGTGGAGATTACATTGGAGGAGAGAATGAACTCATATTCAATCTGGAATATATCTTTCCCGTCGTCAGTGATATAAGGCTAAAGGGCGTGGCGTTTGTTGATGCGGGGAGTTCTTTTGATTCATTTAATGATATAAAGTTGAGGTATACCGCAGGATTAGGCGTAAGATGGATTTCACCTATGGGGCCTATAAGGCTTGAATGGGGTTATAATCTTGACAAGAAGCCGGGAGAAAAAGCCGGCAGGTTTGAATTCGCCTTTGGCACATTTTTTTAATCTATAAAATTTCAGGAGGGCACATGAGAAATAGTATTGCAGGAAGGTATTTTGTTCTTTTTTCAGCGCTTGTCGTCTTTTGTTTTTTTTCAGGCATTGCTTCTGCCGCCGATTCCATAAAAATAGGCTATGTTGATATGCAGAAGCTGATAGACCAATCCGATGAAGCCAAAAAAGTAAGAAGCACGCTCGAATCTCTGAAAGCGTCAAAGGAAAAAGACCTGGGGAAAATGATTACAACAGCCAAGAAACTGGAAGAAGACTTGAAAAAACAGATCAACATTCTCTCCGACGATGCCAAAAAAACAAAGGTAGATGAACTTGAAAAAATGGACAGGGATATCAGGAGATTTGTCTCCGATTCCGAGGCCGAATTGGCTAAAAAGCAAAGGGAAATGGAAAATTCAATCTTGACCGAACTGGTGGGCATAATCCAGAAATTGGGACAGGAAGGGGACTATACCCTTATTCTGCCTTCAACGGTAATCCTCTATTCAAGCAAAGGAATCGATATTACTGACACCGTGATGAAAAAATATAACGAGACAAAGGCAAAATAACCGGCACGGCAATAAACAAGCCCATATAGCAATAATATCCATTAGAGGGAACATATGTATTTGCCTTACAAAACGCCTCGCAGATTTATTCATGCACTGTTATTAGCGCCGGTCTTGGCTATTAGCATCGCGTCCTTCTCATGCTCCACCCGTTCCGTAAAGGTTGATAATCCTGTAAAGATTGAAGATACTGCCGTGGTTGAGACCGCTCCGGAGACAAGGGGCGCCGCAAAGGTTGAAGATGCCGCCAAGACCATGCCTGATCGGGCAATTAAAGATACCGCAAAAAAAGTTGATATTTCCGTAAAGATGGGGGTCATAGATTTGCAAAAAGTTGCCGAAGAATCTCTTGCCGGAAAGAAGTCTACGGTTGAATATAATATTTTGGCAAAAGCAAAGCAGGCCTCGATTGAGGAAAAAAATAAAGCTATAGAAAAACTCAGAAGCGAACTTGAACAACAAAAACAGGATATTTCGGAAAAAGCGCTGAAACAAAAACTGGAAGAACTTGAAAAGCTGGAGACCGAACTGTCCCGCTTTGGTCAGGATGCGGAAGCCGAACTTGGCAGGAAATATGAGGAACTTTACAGTAACATGCTTCGGGAGGTCCTTGAGTTGACCGGGAAGATTGGCGCGGCAGAGAACTATACGGTAATTATCGATAAAGGCGTCATACTGTATTGCGATAAAAATTTAGATATAACAGACCCTTTTACAAAAGAATATGACGAATTAAAAGAAGCTGACAAACTCAAGCCCGGGACTCAACCGGAGAAATAAAAAAGTCCGTAGTTACTTCGCCTGAAAAGGACCTCGTCAAAATATGAAACTAAAAGAAATCGCAGATATTGTGGATGGAGAGATTATCGGCGATAAGGACATCGATATCACCGGTGTATCCGGCATTCCTGAGGCGGAAAAAGGCGATATAACCTTTCTGTCATCCAAGAAACACCTGAAGGCCCTTCCTCAATGCAGGGCTTCATGTTTGATTATTAAAGAGCCGGTTCCGGACATAAACATGACGCAGCTTAAAGTGCCCAACCCCTATCTTGCCTTTGCAAAACTGCTCGGATTTTTCTATGTAAAACCTCGGGAACCTATAGGCATAAGCAAGGATGCGATCGTATCCGACAAGGCAATGCTTTCTGAAAACGTCTCTGTTTTCCCTTACTCATATATCTCTGATAACGTCTCGATTGGCAAAGGGACCGTTATACATCCTTATGTTTATATTGGAGAAAAAACCTCAATAGGTGAAAACTGCATTATCTATCCGAATGTCACATTGATAGAGGGAATTAAAGTTGGCGACCGGGTCATTATACATTCCGGGTCCGTAATCGGCTCGGACGGCTTCGGCTATGTCTTTGACGGAGGCATTTACCACAAGATCCCCCAGGTAGGGGGCGTCAGCATTGAGGACGATGTTGAGATAGGTTCAAATGTGTCAATCGACAGGGCAACAACAGGCAATACCGTTATCGGCAAAGGGTCAAAGATAGACAACCTCAGCCAGATAGCGCATAATGTCAGGATCGGGGAAAACTCGATTATTATTGCACAGGTCGGTATAGCAGGCAGTTCTGAAATAGGCGATTATGTGACTCTTGCCGGCCAAGTCGGTGTTGCGGACCATACGAAGATAGATTCCGAAACAATGATAGGCGCTCAATCCGGCGTTATGGGACATATTACAAAGGGAATGTATTCCGGATCACCCGCACTGCCTCACAGGGAGTGGCTGAAGGCACAGGCCGTATTTGCGAGACTGCCGCAAATGCAGAAGAAAATCAGAGAACTTGAAGAAAAGATCAGAGAGCTTGAAAGGAGGGGCGCATGATGATGGACATAAAGGAAATACAGCAGCTTCTGCCTCATCGATATCCGTTTCTTTTAGTCGACAGGATCATTGAAATAATCCCCGGAGCAAAGGCCGTAGGTATAAAAAACATTACTATAAACGAAGAGTTTTTTCAGGGACACTTCCCGGGAAATCCTATAATGCCGGGTGTTTTGATAGTCGAGGCCCTGGCGCAGGTGGCAGGTCTTCTTTCGTTCCGTTCAGGGGCGACAGCCGGGCAGCTCGTATATTTTTTAAGTATAGAGAAGGCAAAATTCAGAAAACCCGTCGTACCCGGAGATCAGTTGAAATTAGAGGTCAACATAGTGCAGCAGAGAAGCAACGTATGGAAATTTTCCGGTTATGCGAAAGTTGAAGACAAGATTGTGGCTGAAGCTGACTTTACCGCAATGGTTATAGATAAGGAGATATAGGGATATGGCAAAAGAAATTCACCCCACGGCTATTGTGGATTCTCATGCAGAGATAGAAGATGACATTGTTATCGGCCCGTTCTGCATTATTGGAGAAGGTGTCCACATTAAAAAGGGCTCAAAACTTATTTCTAATGTAATAATCGAAGGCAATACGGAGATAGGTGAAAACTGCACGGTTTTTCCTTTTACGAGCATCGGCCTGCCGCCACAGGACCTCAAATATAAAGGCGAAAAGACAAATGTAAAGATAGGCAATAACAATACAATACGTGAATACATCACAATTCACAGGGCGTCGGTTTCAGGCGACGGGACTACTGCGATCGGGGACAATAATTTCCTTATGGCTTATGTCCATATTGCCCACGACTGCAAAGTCGGAAACCATATTATCATGGCAAATGTAGCAACTCTTGCCGGTCATGTTACGGTAGAGGATCATACGGTCATAGGGGGACTTGCAGCAGTACACCAGTTCGCAAGAATCGGGGCCTACACCATGATCGGGGGATTCAGCGGCGTAACACAAGACATTCCCCCTTATACAATAGCCTCGGGCCCGAGGGCAAAACTCTTCGGCCTGAACACGATCGGACTTAAACGGCACGGTTTTTCCGACCAGACAATCAGCGAACTCAAAAAAGCTTACAAGATCCTCTTCAGAGAAAAACATACCCTCAAGGAAGCGATCAAAAAAGTCCAGGAAGAACTCCCTTATTCTGATGAAATCAAGTATCTCATCGAGTTCATTCAGAAGAATAAAAGGGGAATCTGCAGAAAACAGGAAGAGTAATCCGAAACATAAAACTATCACCGGATATATTTTGGTAAAAATTCAACATAGCGATAAAAAACTCGGATTAATTGCAGGCATGGGTGAACTGCCGATAGCTGTTGCCTGTGAGGCAAGGTCACAGGGGTATACCATTTGTGCAATAGCTCTCGAACCGCTGGCAGATAAGTCTTTGTCTTCCCATGTTGATGAGATAAAGTGGGTGAATGTCGGCAAGTTGGGAACCCTCATCAATTCACTGAAAAAGTCCGGGATTAAAGAAGTAGTCATGGCCGGTAAAGTATCCAAGACACTCCTCTATAAAAGCAAGATTACGCCCGACCTAAGGGCGGTAAAACTTCTCTTCACCCTGAAAGACAGAAGGGATGATTCCATACTCCTGGCAATTGCAAAAGAACTCGCTGATGAAGGCATTGAGCTTCTCGATATAACCTTATTCAGCACGGGATTGCTTATGCCCGAAGGTGTTTTAACCAAAAACAAACCCTCAAATGACGAACGGAAAGATATCGAATTCGGCTGGAAGATGGCTAAAGAAATAGGGAGACTGGACATCGGGCAGACGGTTGTAGTGAAGAACCGGGCTGTAATGGCGGTCGAAGCCATTGAAGGCACTGATGAAGCCATTAAACGGGGCGGCAAGCTTGCAGGCGAAGGCGCCGTTGTCGTAAAAGTCAGCAAACCGAATCAGGACATGAGATTCGATGTCCCCGCCGTAGGATTACAAACCTTATCCGCTATGCAGGAAGTCAAAGCAAGGGTATTGTGTGTTGAAGCAAAAAAGAGTCTGATTCTCAACAAAGACAAACTCCTCGAAGTAGCCAAAATAGCCGGCATTTCAATTGTAGGTTATTCAGGTTAACCCAAAAACTGCAGATATCCAAAATAAATTTATTTTACACATCTGTAGTTTCTATGACAGTTTAATTGCATTTTTAAGGCTAACTACTTTTTCCACGATTATCGAAAATTATCATTGCTTGTGAAAAGCATTGATAATTGCAAAGAATAACTGAAAACAGTGCTTAGAATGCTCTGATAAGCCCAGGCATCTCTATATCAATCCAATCCGTTCTTGAAATAAAATTTAAAAAGAGTAAACTAAAATCAAGAAAAGAAATTGCGAGACCCGGAGCGGGATTTAACCTGAGGATCAACGATGTAAAGGGAGCGGGAGCGAGATGCGGTGTGCAAGCCTCCGGCAGCGAGGAGGAAGCCTAAAACATCCGCCGAAGCGCCCACTTAGACAAAAGAGCTCAAGGTTTCCCGGAACCGGGGTCGCAAGAAATATTCTGGAGCCATATAAGGGTTTTTGGTCATCCTGAAGACGTAAACGGCAGAAGTTGAATAGCCTGCGTAAGAGGTTGTCCAATCAAGCAGACCCTTAAAATGGCTCTATTTATTTTATAGTTCAAGGATTTTCAGGAAGTCTTCTTTTTTAACGTAGTTTGACTGGTGGATCAGAACGCCGTCCGCATAGTATCTGATATATGGTATAAGGTCATTCTTCCAGGATTTTTCCTTCAGTTGCAGAAAATCGTTGTAATAATCAACTGTGTTGTATATCAGTTCATAGATATCCAGTCCTTTTATGTCCTCCATCGAGTCCATCCACCTCTTCATGCCCATCCATTCGCTGCACCAATCCTGTGTCATTACTACGGCAACCTTATTGTTGGAAGCTGTCACATCCGCGCTGAATTCAACGTTTTGTATGGCTCTCAATGCCTGTTCTTTCGATAGTATTTTTTTCTTCATGACCGCTAATCTCCTTGGATCCTTCAAGAATCTTTTAAGGCTTCTTGTTTATATATTTCTATATTTATACCGGTCAGGTCAATGCCTAATAGAGCCGGCAGAAATGCAACGGCTATGCGTATTCCCGGGATAGCCTATTGATGTTTTCAGGTTTTTGTTGTTTTATATATTCTAAAGCCATGAGCGATTTTGGTGAATCAGAATATAATAAATTTAGCAGAGGAGGCAATAATGGATGCTATTGAATGTATTAAAACAAGGATGAGCATTAGGAAATTCAAACCCGACACTGTTCCGGTCGAAACTCTTTTAAAAGTCATTGATACGGCAAAATGGAGCCCTTCGTACAAGAACAGCCAGCCATGGGAAGTTACTATTGTTTCAGGCAATAAAAAAGAAGAGCTGTCAAAGCTGCTTGTAGAACTTCTGGAACAAGGCGAAAAACCCTGTCCGGATATTCCTGAGCCTAAGTCGTGGACTCCCGTCATAGAGGCGAGGATTGCAACTCTCATTAAAAATAGGAGCGAGCTGACCGGAAAAGACCTGAATGCTCCGGAAGTCAGGAAAAAATCCAAGATTGCCAACTTCCGTTTCTATGGAGCGCCGCACGGTATGTTTATCTTTCAGGATTCATCATTACCCCTATGGTCTTTGTTTGATATGGGGTTATTCGCTCAGAGCCTTATGCTTTCCGCACATGCCTACGGTCTCGGGACTGTTCCGCAGGCGTTTCTGACCGACTTCGCACTGCATGTAAAAAAATTTCTGGGAATTCCGGAATCAAAGAGGATAGTACTCGGCATTTCCATCGGGTACCCGGACATGGAATCTCCCGTGAACGGCTCCAGAACGGACAGGGTTGAGACAGGTGAAATTGTGAGATTAGTCGATTAGAAGAAAGGATAAAAAAAGCCGTACAAAAATTGGTATTATAATATGCATAGACATTTTAGTTAAAATTCCATTTAAGACAGGATGATACTATGAAGATATTGCTCCCTACTGACGGCTCGGAATATTCTGAAACGGCGGCACAATTTCTCACAAGACTTAATTTATCCCGGAACGATGAAATTACCATTCTTCACGTCATAAGCGACGACCCTTTTCAGGACAAAGAAGATTACTATTATGCAAGGATCAAAGAGATCAAACGGTCAATCGCGTCTAATATACTCGACTCTGCCCTGAATATCCTGAAATCCGTTCCCGCTAAAATAAAGACGGTATTGATGGACGGTTATCCCGATAAATGCATACTTGAGGCTGCAGTTGATTCGAACGCCGATATAATAGTTATGGGACCCAAAAGACTAAAGGGCATTAAATCACGCATTGTCGGCAGTGTCACAAAATCCGTGTCTATCAGTTCTTCCAAACCGGCGCTTATTATTAAACCTCCTCAGGAAGAGCCGGCGGATAAAATGAAAATACTCTTTGCAACAGACGGCTCTGATTATGCAGAGAAAGCAGGAGAAACCTTGTCCCTGATCCCGTTTCATGATAATACGGAAATAACGATCATCCATGTAATCACTCCGGCTTTTTATGACATCCCTGATAGATTTATGGAAAAAATAGAAGTAAGTGTCAGGGAAGATTTGAAAAAATACCGTTCTATGGAATTGCAGGAATCTCAAAAGATTCTTGCACGGACCGCCGAATATTTAAGCAATAAATTCTCAAATATAGAAAGACTGACAACGATGGGCGACCCTTCAGAAGAAATTCTGAATGCCGCAAATGAAATAAAAGCGGACATTATTGTTGTCGGCAGCAAAGGCATGAAGGGGTTCAGAGGTGTTGTTGAGAGTTTATCCAGATATATCCTCAGTGTTGCAGATTGCTCCGTCCTTATTGGAAAGACTGAAGGGTTTTCATAACCCGTCAGCCTTTCCGGTCCCCGCGAATTCAGTCCAGACATATGCCAATCTTTCAAAGATAAATAGTAAAGTCATGGTTTGTCATCCTCCGGCTTGACCGGGGGATCTATAACCCGTTGAAAAGACTGGATTCCCCGATCGAGTCGGAGAATGACGGACTGCTTGAATCGCAGTTTATACACAGACTCTAACTAACCTATAAGAAAATTGTTGAAATTTTTCTGCAATATAGATATATTAAATCATGTATATAATTTAAATACTATGCAAACTATACCCATGAAGTAAATTAGAAAGGAGAGACATGATCACATCACTCGAAGAATTAAAAAAAGACAGAAAACTTGTAAACGAAATTGACTGGGATATGACGCCGGATATGGCTGTGCGCATGTATCTGGAGTGGGGTAATATCTGGGCCCGCGGAGACCGAAGGCACGTAGTCAGATCTAAAAAAGATTTTTCGGTCTATTTTACCGTATTCTGCTGGGATCGGCCTTTTTGTATTTATCTTTACAAGAGAAATTCTGAAGACGCCGAAGAGCTTGCAAAAATCGAATTGCCTGAAAGATTTGAAAATAAGATATGCAAGTTTAAGGGCGTGTATGCGGTTGAAGATGAACTCAGAGAATGGCTTAGACAAGAATTAAACGCTGCCTAAACCCGTCGACTATGGAAACAAAAAAAGTGGGGCTTGCTTACTCTCGTATCTTGGCAGATTGTACATCTTGAGACATACAGCTTAAGACTCTTACGTCTGCAACCTTACGTCCTGCGACCTTACAACCTTCATGCCAATTTTGAGAGAAGCAAGTCCACCACTTTTGGTAAGCCCGCTCTTCTTGATTTATTTATAACCTAATTTAGAGAGGTTGTCAAGCTTTTTTTGAAACCGCGGGTTCGAACTTTTTTCCTGAATATTAATAAGGGGAGATTTGTGCTATAATTTCCTTAAAAAGTGAGGGGTTGTGTCCTATGTTCATAAGAATATTTTCGATAATATCAAGAATTTTCATTGCTCTTCTGCCGGGTACCGTCATGGCGGAAGGGAAGGGGGTAACTTCAATGGTTAAGGATATACACTGGCTTGGGCATGACACTTTTAAGATAGTCGGGGAAAAGGTAATCTACACCGATCCGTTCAAGCTCAAGAAAAAGGATACCGCAGATATTATCCTGATCACCCATGAACATTTTGACCACTGCTCTCCTGAGGATGTCAGAATGCTTCAGGGGCCGAATACCGTGATTGTGGCGCCACAGGACTGCGTAAAGAAGCTTTCCGGAAAGGTGAGAACGGTACGTCCCGGAGATAAAATCAGTGTTGAGGGAGTTGAAATCGAGGCCGTGCCTTCCTATAACACCAACAAACAGTTTCATCCAAAGACAAACGGCTGGGTTGGTTACATATTTACGGTGAAGGGGAAGAGGATTTATATTGCCGGAGATACCGATCATATCCCTGAAATGAAGACCTTCAAGGCTGATATCGCCCTCCTCCCGGTATCCGGCACTTATGTGATGACCGCCGAAGAAGCTATTCAGGCAGCGCTTGATATCAAGCCCAAAATTGCAATACCCATGCATTATGATTCGATTGTCGGCACAAAAGACGACGCCAAAAGGTTCGCAGACGGGTTAAAGGGAAAAATAGAAGTCGTCATACTGAAACAGGAATAGCCCTTGCTTTATGCAATTAATGTATAGCCTTGAAAATAGCTGAAATAAAATCCAGGCTGAGGGGCGACGTCGGCAGGGAGATTTTCTTTTACGATACCGTCGGTTCCACCAATGCCGTAGCCTCTGAAATTGCCGCGAAGACTGTCGAAGGCGCCGTTGTTCTTGCCGATACCCAAAGTAAAGGCAAGGGCAGGCTCGGAAGGGTTTGGGTATCGCCACCCGGTGTAAACATCTATATGAGCATTATCCTGAGGCCGGATATCAGGCCAAGGTATGCAACTCTCATCACCATCATGTCTTCAGTTGCCTGTGCAACCGCCCTTAGAAAAGTAACCGGACTTAATGTTACGATAAAGTGGCCGAATGACCTGATTATTCAAAAGAAAAAGCTTTGTGGTATTCTTACAGAGCTTAAAACGGAACGGAATAAAATAATCTTTGCAGTTGCAGGCATCGGAATAAATGTGAATGCGGATATAGACGAATTTTCTGAGGATGTGAAATCTATAGCGACGTCACTTAAAAATGAGACGGGTATTGTTTATTCAAGGACGGAAATAGTGGCGGAAACCCTGAATGAGATAGACCGGTGGTATAAGACCCTGAAGGTAATGGATAGGGACACGCTCCTTTCTGAATGGAAACGGTTGTCTTCCACCCTTGGCAGGGAGGTTATGGTAGTTACCGGTCAGGGAACCCTTACAGGTTTGGCCCTGGACTTAGACAGCGAAGGGATGCTTATGATAAAGCTTACTTCAGGAGAGGTTAAAAGAATCAGTTCGGGAGATGTGACGATAGTAAGATAGATGGTTATTGCCGTTGATATAGGGAATTCTTCAATACATATCGGTTTATTTACCGGATCAGACCTGTTTGTAAAGACCTTTGACACATGGCCTCTTCTTTCCTTCCGGGAGTATTCATCAATTGTTAATGGGTTTATAAAAGAAAAAAATATAGACAAAATAGCGGAAGGGATTATAATATCATCTGTTGTTCCCGGCCATACGGGTGTTATCAAAGACGCCCTGACGGGTCCGGTGTCCGGAGAGCCTCTATTGGTAAGTTATAAAGTTATAACCGGAATTGTCTTTGCTATACCGGAGCCGGGAGAGTTGGGGGCCGACAGGATTGCAAATGCAGTTGCGGCATATGAACGGTATAAACGCCCGGTGGCGGTTGTTGATTTTGGCACAGCCACTACCATCAGCGTTGTGGGCAAGGATGCAAACTATATCGGGGGTACAATAATGCCGGGCATACGATTAATGAACGAATCCCTTGAGAAAGGCACATCTAAACTGCAAGCGGTTCCTTTGTTCCCGCCTGAAGCGGCGCTCGGCGCTGACACTTCAGGCTGTATCCGATCCGGTATCTTCTATGGCACAGCCGGAGCGGTTGACGGGATTCTCAATGAGATAGAATATGAAACCGGGCTTGAGCTGAAGGTTGCCGTTACAGGCGGATACGGGAAACTCCTCACCGGATTTTTAAAGAGGCAAAACGATTTTTACCCGCACCTTACGCTTGAGGGGCTGAGGATAATATATAAGAGGAACAGGGATGCATGAACTGAGGAAAGACATACTTCTTGGAAGATGGGTTGCCGTTATGTCGGATTCCCGAACGCCGGCGGAATATACCAAGCCGCCGGACGATGACAAGGCGGAAACAAGCTGCTTTTTTTGCCGGGGCAGGGAACATGAGACCCCGCCCGAAATAACCTCTATACGGAAGTCCGACGCTGACTGGTGGGTCAGGGCCTTGCCGAGTTTTAAGCCCATTTTTCAGATAGAAGGAGACCTTGGGAGAAGAGGGATCGGGATATATGATAAAATGAACGCCATAGGGGCAAATGAAATCCTCGTCGAGTCCCCGGAGCACAACCTTAGGCCGGAAGATATGGGGCTGGAACAGATGATAAGGGTCATAACCCTGTACAGAACACGGCTTGCCGATCTTGAAAAGGATTCGAGACTCAGATATATTCTTATATATAAAGACTCCGGTAAATGCGCCGGACAAATATTTTCTCATCCGGTATCTTTTTTAATGGCTACCCCGGTGATACCTAAGGTTGTAAAGGATGAACTGGATAATTCGAAACAGTATTTTTCCTATAAAGAACGGTGTATATTCTGCGACATCATTAGGGAGGAACTTAGGACCGGTGAAAGGATCATCTTTGAGACGAAACACTTTCTTGCCTTTTGTCCGTATGCCGCGCAATTTCCTTTCGAGTCATGGATACTCCCGAGGCGCCACAGTTGCGCTTTTCAGGAGATTACCGATGAAGAGATCGAAGATATGGGACTGGTCCTTATGACAATATTGAAAAAGCTGAGGCAGGTTTTCCATGACCCGCCTTTCAACTACTTCCTTCACACAGCCCCGAATATGGTGCCTAGGAGAAACCACTGGCATACGCTCGGAGAGGACTATCACTGGCATATTGAGATACTTCCAAGGATTATAAGGACAAGCGGGTTTGAATGGGGTTCAGGATTATATATCCTTCCCACATCGCCTGAAAACGCAGCAAAATATTTAAGGGAGGTTTGATAATGGAAATTAAAAGTATTCTTTTCCCGACAGACTTTTCAGAGGGCTCGGCAGAGGCGTTGAAGTATGCAGTTGAATTTGCGAACCGTTATGGAGCCAGGCTCTACGTTCTTCATGTTATTTACGATATTGCAAAGGCTTCCGGCTGGTATGTCCCTCATGTATCAATGGATGCAATCTACAAGGACATTCAGGAAGGCGCTAAGAAAGAGCTCGACAACTTCGGCGTTAATGAACTCGGCGGGCTCAAGAATATTGAGCGTATTGTCCAGACAGGTGTTCCCTATCAGGAGATTATGAGCTGTGCCGTTAAAAATAAGATAGACATGATAATCATAGGAACACATGGAAGAACGGGCATAGACAGAATTCTTTTCGGGAGCACTGCCGCACAGGTTGTTAGGAATGCCCCGTGCCCGGTGCTTACCGTAAGGATTCCGAAATATTAGTCGGACAAGATATTTAATCATAATCTGAAGTTTAGCGCTACTGACGATGAGGTGACCCCCTCACCCTTTCCCTCTCCCATCAGTCCCGAAAGTTTTCGGGATTGATGGGAGGAGTTGGGTAGGATGTTATATCCATGTCCTTTTTAGTTAATCCGAAAAATACAATTAAACTGTTATAGAAACTGCGGATGTGTAAAATAAATTTATTTTTCGATACCATAGTGTACTTATATAGATGTATTACCAAAATATTTTTATGCAATTACCATGAACTACCTTTTTAAATAAATTTATCGAGTTAAATAAATTTATTTTACACATCCGTTGTTTTTGGGTGAATCAATGAGACTGAGCACAAACGTCCTTGTAATCGGCGCGGGACCGGCAGGAGCAACAGCCGCCAAAGTCCTTTCAAAAAACGGCAGAGATGTTGTTCTCCTCGAAAAAAACCTTGCATTTGTCAAACCCTGCGGCGGCGGGATATCCATTAATGCCTTTGACGAATTCGGCATTCCTGAAAATATCATTCAAAAAGAAGTTAAGGTTATCAGGCTTGTTTCACCTGCCGGTGAAAAAGTCGATATCGATTTGAAGGGTAGCAGTCTCGCCATTGTAGGGCGCGGCGAGTTTGACCGGGAATTAAGGCGGCAGGCAGAGGTTTGCGGAGCAAATATAATCGAAGGTGAGTTCGCAGGCGTTTCCCGTAACAAACATTATAAAGTTGAGTCAATATCCGGTATGGACCGATATGAAATCACTGCCGAATATATCATTGCCGCAGACGGTGTAAATTCAAAAATGAGGACGGCCCTTGGCATTAAGCCGGTGCGCGCCTTCTTTACCATGTCCGAAAAAATACAAGGTATGTCTGCGGACTGCTGTGAATTCTGGTTCGGGGCTTCTCATGCGCCGCTGTCATATTCATGGGTATTCCCTTGGACTCAGGGTATATCGGTCGGCACCGGAGGGTACGAACAGGGCAGAATACAGTCCCTTTTCGAGCGGTTCAGGGAGAGAAAAGGGATTCAAACGGAAGGCGAGAAAAGGGTCTACAGGATTCCAGTTTGGACCGGCGACTTGTATAATAAAAGTAAAATACTTTTTGCCGGTGATTCGGCTGGACAGGTACTGCCGCTTACGTATGAAGGTATCTATTACGCCATGAAGGCCGGGGAGTTTGCCGCAAGAGCTATAATAGAAAATAAGGTTGATAACTATAAAAAGATGTGGAGGTCGAAGTTTCAGAAAAGATTCATGCTAATGAATGCGCTGAGAGATTATTTCCTGAAAGATGACGCATCCGCCGAAAGGCTGGTTGCATTGCACGGAAGGCCTGAAATACGGGAGGCGTCGCTGAGACTCTGGACCATGAAAGGCGGCAGCAAATCAAACCTCATGAGTTATATCAGGTTCTTCGGGAAATTAGCACGTTGAGTCTCAAACATTTTTTTGTCTTCTCCTTTCTCCTGCATGCCGTGATTCTTGCATCAGTGCTTTTACTTCCCGTACAAGATCGGAACGGCGGGGAGATACATGAAAGTTTGCTTGCAAGGCTTGTTTCTCCTGCGGAGATTTACACTCAACCGCCAAAGGTATCTTCTTTGCGTGGAAGGCGGCAGCCCCCTCCCGTTTTGCCGCCTTCTCCTGTTGCGCCTTCAATACCGTCTGCAGCGATTCCACCGCCTCCGCAGACGGCTTATACACCGGCGCCTATACCTCAGGTCGCACCAAAACCCGATAGTCCGAAACCTTCCATAAAAGAAAAACTTTTTGACAGGAATGTTATCAACGACCTTGCAAAACGTGACATGGAAAAAAAGGAACAGGCAAAAAAAGACAAAATACCCCTCCTTGATACGAGACAGGAACAGACTTACGGATCTAAGGGAGGACTGCAAAACAGGGATGATAAGAAATCTGAAGCCGACAAGAAACTTTCCTTTGACGGGAAAGAACTGAAATTCATGCTATATGACAGGAAATTAAAAGAGCGAATAGAACACATCTGGATTTATCCGCCTTCCGCCGCTGCCCGGGGTATATCCGGCGACCTCTTAATCCGTTTTACCATAATGAAAAATGGAAAGCTCGGTGCGGTTGATCTGGTCAGGACCTCCGGACATAAAGACCTTGATGACGCCGCCATCAAGGCGCTGAAAGACGCTTCACCTTTCTGGCCTCTGCCTGAATCATGGGGGATGGATTCATATTCTATAGATGGGCATTTTATTTATACTATAATTTACAATATATGAAACCAAGACTATACCTGAAAGTCGGAGATTTAGTCAGGCACATACACTATAATTCCTGGGGTGAAGGCGAGGTTGTTGAGGAGAAACATTCAACCCTGCCCGGAGGGATATGCCTCGTCCGTATATTGTTTGCAGACGGCGTAGAAAGATCTTTTATGAACAACCTTAATAATGAAAGTTGTTGCTATTATGCCGGACTTAGGTTGGTCTAATTTTAAGAAAAAGGTTAAGTTTTCACTGTAACACTTCATTATTAAAGAATTTTCTTGACAAAAATCTCTTCTAATGGTTTAATCTTTTACATGGGCCCTTTTACGTGTCTTATTGAAAGAGAGAAGCCTTCCATCCTGGTTGTTGATGATATCCCATCAAATCTGGAACTGATGGAGGCGGTTTTTCAGAAAGAAGGCTTTAAGGTTTATACCGCACTTGGGGCCTCTGATGCAATCGATAAATTTCGAAATCATCCTGTTGATCTCGCTGTCCTCGATGTTATGATGCCGGGGATCGACGGGTTTGAACTCTGCAGCAGACTCAAGGACATATCCGGAAAACGTTTCTTCCCGGTAATACTTTTAACGGCCCTAACAGATAGAAAGAGCAAACTGAAGGGCTTGGAGTCGGGCGCTGACGACTTTATAAGTAAACCCTTTGACACGATAGAACTCCTTATGAAGATTAAATCACTGCTGAAGGTCAAGTCATTAAATGAGGAACTCGACCACTCTGAAAATATCATTATGACCCTTGCAGTAGCAATGGAGTCAAGAGATCCATATACAAAAGGACATTCCTCAAGGGTGAGCAAGCTCTCCGCCGATTTTGTCCTCTATCTCGGGCTATCCGAGAAGGACAGAGAGGAGATGAAAAAGGCCGGAATATTGCATGACATCGGGAAAATATGCCTGAGTGAATCACTGCTTCGCAAGCCGGGTCCTCTGACAAAAGAAGAGGTGGAGATGATAAAGACACATGTTGTCCTTGGAGAGGAATTATGCAGGCCCCTTGTTTCCATGAAGAAGATTCTACCTGCCATACGCCATCATCACGAACGCTGGGACGGTATGGGATTTCCTGACGGACTTGCCGAGGACGATATCCCTCTCATGGCAAGGATACTTTCTATTGTTGACTCTTTTGATGCAATGGTTTCAGTGCGCCCATACCGTGATCGGAGGTCTGTAAAAGCAACTGTAGAGACCATGAAATCGGAACGGTACGATGGACAATGGGACTCTGAACTGCTCAGCTATTTTATGGACATGATAAGCTCTTTAGTAAACAAGGGCTATAAAGTAGATGCTTAGAATAGCGATTGCCGGCGGCAACATAGGAGCAAGCGCTCTTATTTCGTTGCTCCGGGGAGACGCCAACACCGAACTGGTCGGAATTTTCGAAAAAAAACTTGACTCCCCCGGCGCCATTCTCGCAAAGAAGTGGAACCTTCCGGTGTTTACCGAAGTTCAATCTTTCTGCAATGCCGCACCCGAAATGGTCATCAATGTTACAGGCGACGTCAAACTCAGCAATGAAATCAGAGTGGCATCGGCTTACAAGATTGAAGTAATTGAAGGCACAGGCGCAAGACTCATCTGGGAGATCATCGAAAAACAGAAAAGGGCCAGGATCGAAGCCTTTAAGACAATCGAAGATCAGAAGACCCTTTTCAGCATCATGCAGAAACTCGGAGGAAGTGAAGGACTTGCGGATTTCCTCGGATATATGCTTGATAAAACTCTTGAGATGATCGACGCCCCAGCGGGCAGCATTGTTCTTCACGAGCATGGCGAGATGAAACTGATCGCGCACAAAGGCTTAAGCAAGCGTTTTACGGAAAACAAGACCTGGGCCATTATACCGGGCGGACTTGCAGATGATATTGTCCGGAACAAAAAGACCGTAATTATTCAGGATACACTCAAGGTAGATTATACAAGAAATAACCCTGCCTTAATCAGCGAGAAGATACGCTCCCTCCTTGCCTGTCCGGTATTGCTTGGAAACAAGGTTGCAGGGATACTGTATATCGACGACTATAAGCCGCGTCAATTTTCGGACAGGCAGCAGGCGTCTTTAGCGCTTATAACGGGCATTATCGCTCTGTTCATAGACAGGCTCGCTTTTATGCAAAAGGCTGAAAAGTTCAATCTGATAACCTTTCATATAATGGAAGGTTCGAATGATATTGTGCTCATAACGGACCCTTCCGGAGCAATCAGCGCATTTAATGATAGGGCCGTCGAACTGCTCGGCTATTCAAAGCAGTATCTGAACGGAATGGGTATTCAATCCTTGATGAAAGACGGCAGGTGGGAGTCTGTTCATAATGAACTTTCCGCCAACTCGGTATTGAGAGGGCATAAAGTTACATTGGTCGGGTCCGGCGGCAGGGAAATGGATATGCAGTTGAATGCCGTTTCCCTGAAAAATGCTAAAGAACTGCCATCCGAATTGATTTTCCTGTTCAAGAGCCTGAAAGACGAGATGAATTTAAAGAAGGTCGTTGAAGAGAAATCAAAAGAGATCGAAGACCTGAGAGAGAATTTGGAGAAAAAAGTTATCGAGAGGACCGTGGAGCTTGAGAAGATAAACAGGGAACTGGAATATGCAAATCAGCTCAAAGGCAGATTCATCGCCAATATGAGTCATGAGCTCAGGACCCCGCTCAACTCTATCCTCGGATTTTCCGATGTGCTTCTGGACATGACGTTCGGTAGCCTCACCGAACACCAGGAAAGATATATTAAAAATATCCATACGTCAGGCAAGCACCTCCTTGAACTCATCAATAATGTGCTTGATATTGCAAAAATAGAGGCCGGCAAGTATGAGATGGTCTATGAAACATTCACTATTGATGATGTAATAGGCGAAGTGATCAATATAATGAAATCGCTGGCCGAGAACAAGTTTATCGAGATATTTGTCTCTATCGGCGAAGGTATCAGCTCCTTGACTGCAGACCGTATAAAGCTGAAACAGATACTGTACAACCTTCTTTCCAACGCTATAAAGTTCACGCCTGAAGGCGGCATGATAAGAGTAGATGTTTCGAGAGAAGAAAACCCCTCTCCTGCATTGTCCGGAAACGGGGCCGGTTTCAAATTTATCAGATTCTCTGTTCAGGACACCGGCATCGGCATCGGACCTGAAGACAAAGAAAAAATATTCGACGAATTTGAGCAGGCAACCTCTACGTTTTCCAAGAAATACGGCGGCGTAGGTCTCGGCCTTGCATTGTCAAAAAAGATGGTTGAGCTTCACGGCGGTAGTATTATTGTTGAAAGCAACCTTGGCGAGGGAAGCACCTTTACCTTTACAATCCCCGCCGAATCACCTGTCAGCGAGGCTGCAGTTATAGAAGATACGGAAGCAATAAGCCTCAATTTCCCATGGATGAAGGATGAGGCGCCCCTTATCCTTGTTGTGGAAGACGACCTTTCGACCGCGGAATTGCTTACCCTTCATCTAACCCAGTCAGGATATAAGGTCGCCCATGCCTTTAACGGCGAAGAGGCCATTGAAAAGGCGGTTGCAATGCAGCCTTTTGCTATTACGCTGGACGTACTTCTTCCGAAGAAGGACGGCTGGGAAGTGCTGCAGGCGCTTAAAAGCGATCCTGCAACCGCGAAGATCCCGGTAATCATCCATTCCATAGTTGATAATAAAGATTTGGCCTTTGCACTCGGCGCTACAGACTACCTGCTGAAGCCTTTGGACCGGGAGGCCCTGATATCAAAACTTGAAGAGATAACTATTGCCAAGGGTAAAAGGGTGCTGCCCATTTCTATCCTGATCATAGAATCCGAGGACGAGGTGACCAATTCTTTGAGGGGTATCTTTGAACCGCAGGGTTTTCTCATCTATACTGCCGCCACCGGACAAAGGGGGATAGAACTCGCCTCCGCTCTGAGACCTGCCGTCATCCTGCTTGATTTCACTCTGCCTGACATGCTCGGGTATGACGCAATCCAAGAAATTAAAGAAAACCCTTCTACAAAAGATATACCGGTCTTTATCCTGACCGAACGGGATATCTCGGTTGAAGAAAGATTGTCCCTCGTGGGAAAAATCGAGAGAATAGTCCAGAAATTCGCCTTTGATACCAAGGAATTAGTCAGCCACATCAAAGAACTTGAGATACTGTATCCGAAAAGGGCCGGACTGATAGACGAGCTTACAGGGGCCTTCAGTCACAGATATTTCCAGATAAGGCTGGCACAGGAAGTAGAGCGGGCAACGAGGTACAAGCTGCCTCTCAATCTCCTTCTGCTTGATCTGGATGATTTCAGTCAGTATGCAAAAAAGCATGGAGAGTATTACGGAAATATAACGCTGAAAAAGGTCGCCGACCTGATACGAAAAAACATACGCGGCTCTGATATTGTTGTGCGCTACGGCGGTGATTCCTTTGCCATCTTGCTGCCGAACACCATGATCGCAGCCGCTCTCTCAATGAGCAACAGGTTTAATGCCATCATAAAAAACTATCCTTTTATCTATGAGAATTCCCAGCCCAAAGGGCATATAACCGCCAGCATAGGACTTACCTTCCTTGATGGTCAGTCAACCGAAGAATTTATCTTATGCGCTGAAAAAGCCCTGGCCCGCGCCTTTGGCAAAGGCGGCGACAGGGTTGAGGTCTACTCTAAGGAACAACATGAAAAAGAAGAGGTTGAGCAGTATTGATCCCTTTTACGATATATTTGACAGTCCTGTAGGCGTCCTGTATCTGATATTTGCCGGGGGAACCCTTTGCGGGATCGATTTCACAAAACCCGTTGACCTGCCCCGCAAAAGCTCTCACTCCGCTCTCGCGCACAAGGAACTTAAAGCATATTTCAAACACGGCAAAGCGGGTTTTACTCAAGCAATATCTTTTACCAAAGGAACTGAATTCGATCATTCCGTTTGGATGGCCTTAAAAGAAATCCCTTTTGGAGAGACGAGAACCTATAAATGGCTTGCCGAAAAAATCGGCAGGCCGAATGCCTCCAGGGCGGTAGGACAATCTCTCGGCAGAAATCCGATCCTTATTATCCTCCCCTGCCACCGCATTATAGAATCAGACGGCAATATCGGCGGCTTTTCAGCAGGCATTGATATAAAGAGAAGACTCCTTGAAACCGAATATTACATGAAGCAGGCAAAAAATGGTTAGCCTCTTTCATTTCCCATTCCCTTGATGGGACGGGACGGATAGGAGGGTGAAGATATGGACAACATTGTTGTTTTCATAACAACTTCAAATGAAGAAGAGGCCGCAAACATCGCCAGAGCATTGGTAGAGGCCAAACTCGCGGGCTGCGTAAATATAATCAAAGGCATCCGTTCGATCTACAACTGGGAAGGCAAGATAGAAGATGGACCTGAAGTCCTCATGATCGCAAAAACACGGGAACATCTTTTTGAATCACTCTCGAAAAAAGTCAAAGAACTCCACAGCTACACAGTCCCTGAAATTATCGCAATGCCCATTGTTGAAGGCTCTCATGATTACCTGACATGGCTGAAAGATGTTACGGGATAAATCGGAGGTTTCATGAAAGCCGGGTTTTATCAATTCAATCCCGCCTTCGGGAAAAAAGAAGAAAATTTAGGAAAGCTCCTGCTTGCCGTCAGGGATGCAGACATGGATCTCCTTGTCCTGCCCGAGTTTTTTGCAACCGGATACCAGTTCATCTCTCAGGATGAGGTGGCGGAACTTTCAGAGCAGATACCGGATGGAGAAACTATCGAGGTGCTCGCAGACTTATCGCGCCAAAAGAACCTTTATATAGTAGCAGGTCTTCCCGAGAAAGACGGTGAACGGTTTTTCAACAGCGCTATCCTGACAGGGCCTCACGGGTTCATCGGGACGTATCGCAAGACGCATCTTTTTTTTGAAGAAAAACTATATTTCAGCCCCGGTGATTCGGGTTTCAAGGTCTGGGATACGGAGCTCGGGCGTATCGGGGTCATGATCTGTTTCGACTGGTTTTTCCCTGAATCCATGAGGGCGCTTGCCCTGAAGGGAGCGGATATCATTGCACATCCTTCAAATCTGGTACTACCCTGGTGCCCCCGTGCTATGCCCGTCAGGTGTCTTGAAAACAGGGTCTTTGCCATAACCGCAAACCGTACCGGTGTGGAAAGCAGAAAAGACGGGCAGGCTTTACGCTTTATCGGACAGAGTCAGATAACATCACCGACAGGGGATATCCTGATCAGGGCAACGGAGAACGATGAAGAATTATCGGTTGCAGAGCTCGATCCCCTTGCTGCAAGAAATAAATCCCTGAATGCGCTGAATGATCTCTTCAAGGACAGAAGACCGGAAATGTATAATATATAATATTTGAGGCTCTTGTTTATGATCTTTGAGATTCACTTCCCCAGCACTTCTCTTATTTTCTTTAAAAGCTTTGTAGGTGAAGCAGGTTTTTCGATATATGCAAATCCTTTTTCAACAATCTCATGTTTGTGAATGATATCCGCCGGATACCCGCTCATAAATTGATATATCCGTCATGCTGTTTGATGATCCCGTATACCATCGCAAGTCCAAGCCCCGTCCCCTTGCCGACTTCCTTTGTCGTAAAGAAAGGCTCGAATATCTTCTCCCTTGTCTCTTTGTCCATACCGGCACCCGTATCCATAAACGCTATAAGGGCATACTCTCCTTCCTTTCCAAAACCATGCTCTTTTATGAATTCATGGTCAATACCTAATGTTTCTGTCCCGATAGTCAAAAACCCGCCTTCAGGCATTGCGTCCCTTGCATTTGTCGCAAGGTTCAGATGAAGTTAGAATCAAGCCGAAGTCTTTAGAGCGCATTCCATGGCTGTACATCTGTGCAAGGCCGCCTAAGCACGCCCACCCTTAGGCAAAATAGACGTGTGCGCCAAATGGAAGCGCTCCCCATAATTAGCCCCGCAGGCGAATTGCAGAAAACAACCGCGGCGAGATTTTCTGCATCCATTTCTTTTTTACACTGTCTGGATTGCAACATTTTTTACCCTTTGATTGGTTCTTTAGCAGTTTTGTGGTAATATGAACCAAAATGAAAGATGAAATAAAAATCAGGTCAACCGTAAACAGGGAGTTAAGCACAAGCGTTGTTATCAGCGGGAAGAAGTATCTGATACTCACCGAAGACCTTATTCCACAAAAGCAGCTTGTCAATACAAGGGTTTATCTCGACGGTAAGATTATTTCATCAAGAAACTTGGACTGCAAGGACGCATTGAATTCACCAGAGCCCGGCAAAAAAATTATCGAGCTCATACAGGAACAGCATCAGTTAATCGTGAGGATGCTTAAAAAAGAGCAGGAAAAGAGATTCAGGACCCCTTCAAAATATCTCGATGAAGTCAAGCATATGCTTCAGAACAAGGAGAACAAGGACGCACTTAAATTGCTTGTTCAGGCCCTGAAAAAATATCCGGATGATCCGTTTCTCCTTTCCTATTACGGTTGTCTCGAAGCCATTATCCATAAGAATTATGAATTTGGAATAGAAACCTGTTCGCGGGCTATCAATATGCTTGACGATACGACTCCTTTCGGTCAGGAGATTTTTTATCCTACGTTTTATCTGAATTTGGGAAGGGCGCACCTGGCAGCACAAAACAAACAGGATGCGGTTGAGGCATTCCAAAAAGGCCTTTCATATGACAATGAAAATAAAGATATTTTATGGGAGATGAAAAAAATAGGCGCGCGAAGAAAACCCGTCATTCCATACCTCAAGCGAACTAACCCTATTAACAAATATATAGGAATTTTGTTGCACAAACTTAAATATGACTAATCGGAATAAAGTAATCACCAAATGAGGTTATAGGTAAAGTCTCATTTGTGAAGTGTTGTTTTGTTTTAAAAAAAGGATTTTAGAAGAAAATATAAGCCGATAATCCCGCCTGCCGTCAGGAACCCTGCCAGGAAAAAGAGGAGAGACCGTTTGTCGATATCCGCAGATTCTTTTCGGGTCTTTGGTATTGCCGCTTCAGCCTTTTTTTGATGGGAGGATTCCGTCTTTACGTCATCAGCCGGTTGTTCCCGTTTCTGAAGGTCTTCTTTCTCAGGAACCTCGGGGATAGCAGTGCCCGTTTTCAGCGGTTTCGCGTGGATTTCAAGAAGCTCGGATTTTGGAAATTCCTTGTACCGGACCTCAATGTCTTCAGCGGACAATTCCGCCTTTTTCCCGCATTGGGTGCAGGCATTCTTTTCATTTAATTCTTTACCGCAATCCGGACATTTCATGGTTATTAACTGTCTCATTTTAACATAAAACCCTTTTCTCTTCACTATAAGAGCAGACACGATGAATCCCGAAAGCTTTCGGGACTAATGCGACAAAGGACGATTCAGGAACTAAGAACATATTCTATTGTCAGTTCGCAAAGCTTCGCGTAAAATATCTTTAATATGAATATGAAAACCCTCAGAATTATCGGTAAACGTCTGTTGCAACAAATCCCGTTCGTCAAAAACGCAAAAACCTTCATCGGCGTCGGCGCCTCGGGCGATAAGACCTATCATATAGACAAGCTTGCCGAAGACATCATCATAAACGGCCTTGAAGAATCAGGAGAACCGTTGACTATCATCTCCGAAGAGATGGGAACAAAAGAAATAAGAGGAGGGGGCAGGAAGGTTTTGATAGACCCGATAGACGGCAGCAGGAATGCGGTTTCAGGGATTCCCTTTTACTGTACATCCATTGCAGTTGCGGACGGCAATACAATAGGCGATATCGAGATGGCCTATGTTCTGAACCTGATCAATGGCGATGAATTTTGTGCGGAAAAAGGTAAGGGGGCATTCCTGAATAATGAAAGGATCAAAACTCAACAAGACGATATATTTTATCTTGTAGCCTATGAAGCTCAGACGCCGGAAAAGGATATTGCCCGGATAATGCCTTTGTTATCGGAAGCTAATAAGACACGCTGCCTCGGCGCCACAGCCCTTGATCTTTCCTACCTTGCATCAGGCGCCATCAGCGTTTTTGCAAACCCTTCCCTTTCAAGGGCCTTTGATTTTGGAGGAGGCCGGCTGCTTGTAAAAGAGGCCGGGGGAGTTTTTACCGATATAACGGGGGACCCCGTCGATAGCGTTGAAGTCGGCCTGAAAAAAACCGCCTCATTGCTCGTCTCGGGAAATAAAAGACTTCACGAAACGGCATTGAAACTATTAAACAAAACAAGAGGTTAACCGCATTCAGGCAGTAAACCCAAAGCAGGTCAGATCTTGCTCAAAGCCTGCTTCAGGTCTGCGATAAGGTCTTCCACGTCTTCCAGCCCTAATGCAATACGGACGAGGTTGTCCACCATGCCGATCGAATGACGGTAATCCTCGGGATAATCGAAGAACGACATCATTGCCATCTGCGTCACAAGGCTTTCACTGCCGCCGAGGCTTGGCGTGATGAGAAATATCTCCAGCGAATCGATGAACTTGCGGGTTTCCTTGTCGCCGCCCTTGACCAGAAAGGTGATCACGCTTCCCGAGCCGCGCATTTGCTGCATTGCGATCTCGTGGTCGGGGTGCGATTCCAGGCCGGGATACCAGACCTTCTCGATCTTTGGGTGCGCTTCAAGCATACGGGCGACGGCCAGCGCGGTGTTGTTGTGGTGCTCCATACGGATAGCAAAGGTTTTCAGTCCCCGTTCAAGCAGGAAACAGGTAAACGGGCCGGGTATGGCGCCGATCATCCGCTGCATGCGGTTAAGTTTGTTCAGAAGGTCGTGCTTGCCAAGGGCGACGCCTGCCAGCAGGTCGTTATGGCCGCCGAGATATTTGGTGGCGGAGTGGATGACAATATCAACGCCCATCTCTAACGGCTTGATGTTGTATGGCGTGGCCAGCGTGGCATCAATGAAAGTAAGCACGTTATGCCGCTTGGCGACTTTCACTATTGCCGGGATATCCAATACTCGCAGGTATGGATTGGTCGGCGATTCCGTGAAGATGATGTTGGTATTGGGTTGGATTGCTTTGGCTATGGCCTCTGCAGTCGGGTCAACCAGGGAAACTTGTATGCCGAACTCCGCGAGAGTGTTTGTTGCAAAATCCCGGGTCTGGCGGTAGCAGTCGCTTGTGAATATGATGTGGCCATCACGGCGCATATAAGCCAACAAAGTTAAGATTACAGCGCTCATGCCGGTTGAAAACAATATCGCTCTCTCGGCGCCCTCGATCGCTGCCAGCTTGCGTTCACATTCCTGCTGGGTCGGGTTGCCATAGCGGCCGTATTCGTGCTCGCGCACAACACGTCCCTTGCTTTTTGCCTTCATGAAGTCGAACACCTCAGTGGTTGAGTCGAAGTAGTAGTTGGAGGTCTGGACAATCGGCGTAGAGACCGAATAATAGGCTTTGGGAGTTCGGCCCAAACCGTGAATAGCGAGCGTAGCCGGTTTCCAGTTCCGGGCTTTTGCAGATTTTTTAGGCATCGGGGTTCCTCCTCTTATGCAAAGCGTGCTCGAGGGCTTCCTTGACCGCATCTACGCGGGGCGGCAGCTCGATTGGTTTATTTGCAAAACGGCAGGGAAAATCCAGCGCCTCTTCGTGGTAGCGGACCTTGAAGTCTGTGAACTTCAGGGCATGCGCCGTTGAGATGACCACGACGCGCTCGGATTTATCAATCTTGCCGGATTTTAATAATTTGATCAGCGCTGCCAGCGCAACGCCGGTGTGAGGACAGTTCAACATGCCAAAGGTATCGCCAAGCGAAGCTGCGTCAGCCAATTCCTGCTCGGTGGCCTGTTCGACAATGCCGTTAAACTGCTTAAGCGTGCGTACAGCTTTTTCGAAACTGACCGGGTTGCCGATCTGGATGGCGCTGGCCAAGGTCTTTTGGGCCTGGATAGGCTCGAAGGTCTCGAAGTTTGTCAGATACGAGCGGTAGAGAGGATTGGCGCGTTCGGCCTGGGCAACAACAATGCGGGGCAGCTTAGAGATAAGGCCGAGATCGCGCATCATTAGAAGGCCGTTGCCCAGAGCGGAGACATTCCCCAGATTACCGCCGGGAATGACGATCACATCGGGAGTTTCCCAATCAAATTGCTGTACTATCTCTATGCCGACCGTCTTCTGTCCCTCTATGCGCAGCGAGTTCATCGAATTGGCAAGATAGATCGTCTCGTCATTTGTTATTTCCTTCACAATGCTCATACAACCGTCAAAGTCGGTGTCCAGCGACAACACAAGCGCGCCGTTGGCGATCGGCTGAATGAGCTGCGCAACCGATATTTTACCCTTGGGTAGCAGCACAATGGACTGTATGCCGGCAGCGGCGCAGTAAACCGCCAGTGCGGCGGAGGTATCTCCGGTGGACGCACAGGCAACTGCTTTGATCGGCGCGCCTTCGCTGATCATCTGTTTTACCTGAGACACAAGCACCGTCATGCCGAGGTCCTTAAACGAGCCGCTGTGGGAGTTGCCGCAGAGTTTGATCCAGAGGTCCTCTATCCCGAGCATTTTGCCGAACCTCTCGGCCCAGAACAGGTTGGTGCCGCCCTCGTAAAGAGAGACGATATTGTCGTTATCAATCTGCGGCAGAATCCATTCCTTTTTGCCCCACACGCCGGAGCCGTAGGGCCACTCGGTAGATTTGTACCGGTCCTCGAACAGTTTCATCCATGCCTTGGCGTCCAGGCGGGCAAGGGCTTGCAGGTCATGCTGCACCCCCAGAAGCGAGCCGCATGTCTTACAGCGATAGATGATCGAGTTAAGCGGATACTTAGTCTGGCACTGCTCGTTGATGCATTGAAACCATGCTTGATATGACATAATTACAATCCTCGATTATTGGCCGGCGCTTCCGGCATTTATAGGTTTCATACAAGGGAACCCGCAGCAGGGGATCATTTTCAAGGTAATCTTTTTCCCCTGTTTTCGCATAAAGTATAACACAGCATCCATGTATAAAATGAAGAACAATCTAACAGTCAACCGTTTGTTTCAGGTTTACCCGACCCTTTATTTTTTCTTTGCAGAGCCGCCGAATTTCTTTTTTATCTTAGGGTACACAACAAAGATAATAACTATTATCGCAACGATGATCAGTACTTCCAATTTTATGTTCCTTTCATTATCTCCAAAATCTCAGAAGCAGTCTAAGATATCGGACATGTATATATGCTGATTAATACTTATAATTTACAGCATTTTGTCAATTTTTAAAACCGGGGAGTCAAAGACCGGGCTGCTCTGCCTGCCGCATTAGCAAGCTGTATATCAAGCTGCTCAAAATTCTTTGCTCCCAGCGAATGAATAAGGTATATAAGAACATCGGACCCGTTGAGAAAATTCTCCGCGCTTGCAGGGTCAAGAAGATTGACCTGCTTCCATGCCAGACGTTCGTTGCTCAAATCTTTCGGGATTTCCTTTTCCATCCGGAAAGAACCCGTAACATGATATTCTTTCCGTTCGAGAAGTTTTTGAATAAGATTACCGCCTACACATCCCGGCGCCCCCATTATTGCAATTTTCATGAGTTCTCCTGTTGGTATCTTTCGTTTAACTATATCCCACATTCGGATAAAAAGTTGGAAAGTCCTATCCTTACCGAAACGGCTCCTCTTTCGGGGCCGTAATTTTGTCGCTTATCCGGTATTTGAAATAGACAGCTTTTCAGCTATATCTGCAACTGGAATGAAAACAAATTTTTTGCCCTCTTTTCGCATTGCAAGTAAGCCCATATCTTTGAGGGTGAGCAAGTCGGTACGTGCAGTTTGGTAAGTGACACCATGCACGTTAGAGTGTATCTCTATTGTGAAGACGTCATGGGGTTTTTCAAGAGCGCCGGCAAGAAGCGTGCGCTGTCTTAAATTCAAGGACGGATATTTTACGGCGAATCGGTATGAGTGCTTTTTCTCTTTTTGTTTTCTTTCTATATACGAATCGAGCTTCTCTATGGCCTTATGCATAGCCTGAAGGTTATATATGATGAAATAGGTGGCATCATTGTCATCGATTTCACAATAAAGAAATGACCTGTAATACTGAGCCCGTGCGCTCAGAATGGCAGTAGATATCGACAGATACTCGAAGAGCCAATAGCCATGTTTGAGCATGTACCAATAAAAAAGGGCCCTCGCTGTTCTTCCATTGCCGTCCATATATGGATGAACATAGGCTATCCAAAAATGAATCAGGATTCCTTTTATAACCGGATTTACGAATTCGTCTTCTCCCTCATTGTTTGCATAATTACATAGATTCTGCATCAAAGTCGGGACGTCAATGGATTTTGGCGGTACATGCAGTACTGTTTGTCCATCATTATCCAAAATATGGATTTCATCATCGGCAGGCGTTTTGAATCGTCCGGCCCATGAGGGATTATCGAGTGTATTTTCCGTCATATGGGCGTGAATTTTGTTCATTAATTCTATTGAGAGCGGCTCAGTTAAATGCTTTTTTATCATTTGCATTGACAGATAATTATTGAAGATCATCTGTTCAGAGCGGTCCCGGGGCTTTCGCCCTTCTCTAAGCATCTCTTTGGCAACTACACGTGTAGTGACAGCTCCTTCAATTTGGCTTGAGGCTATTGCTTCATCAACTAATGAGCTAATCATATATCGCCGTTTCTCTTCAGAATGCACTGAGGGGTCATCGTCCAGGATTGTCCCCGCAGCTTGTTTGTCTATAAAATGAATTTCTTTGAGAACACTATCCGGAAGCCAGTAGCTAAAAGGACGTTCCTGTGAGTCATTAAGGGGGATAAGTCTGGTTTGTATTAATCGCGACCATTTAAGCAAAGCCCATGCTTCTTCAGGTCGTATGCCTTCCGGCATAGGCTGATGTTTTAGATCGTCCCAATACATATATTCGATATTTGCTTTTCTGATTAAATCTTTTGCGTTAAATGCCAATTCCGGTGCACGAAGTTTTGTGATTATTTCTTTAAAATCAGGTGCTTTTTCCGGTATTTTCAATTATGCGCCTCCAAATACTAATTTTACTTTAATTAGTAGCAATTTAGTAGTTAAGTTAGAGATGAATCTAACATTAAATACTATTTCAGTTTATATTAGTATTTATACATTGTCAACCTGTTACTAATTTTAGATCTATTAGTAGTAATTTAGTAGTTAGGGTTAAATGTCAATTACTTATTATGCCAAAAAGTTATATGCAAATCTGAACGCCTGAGAGATTATAAGAAATTGTATTTTGAAGGGTGCTCAAGAAATATTGTGAATCGCTTAGGGATAAGGTTGGTACCCCCTGCAGGAATTGAACCTGCGACACCAGGTTTAGGAAACCTGTGCTCTATCCTACTGAGCTAAGGGGGCACGCTATAGTAAGATATTATTATACCTTAAACTCTCACAAAAACGTGATAAAACCTTGCAGCCGCCCCGGTTTTAGAAGCCGATAATTCAGGACTTGAACCCCTTTTTATGCTTTTTGTGTATAATTTGTTTTATCGGAAAAATGAAAAAGTTAATCTGTATTATTATAGTGCTCATGGTATTGCTCGGATGTAAAGACAGGCATTCACAAACAGCGCAGCCGGACCTCAAGGATAATTCCTATGAACCCGCTTATGGAGATATGCTGATTGAGGGCACGATCGGCGAGCCGAGCGTGCTTATCCCTATGCTTGCAGGCGACAGCGCTTCACATAGCGTTGCAGGCATGATCTTTAACGGCCTTGTAAAGTACGATACGGACCTCAGCGTTATCGGCGACCTTGCCGAATCGTGGGAGATTTCTTCAGGCGGGCTTGTTATAACATTTCATCTGAGGAAGGGCGTAAAATGGTCTGACGGGGTTGAGTTTACGGCAGAGGATGTGATGTTCGGTTATAAGACCATTATTGATGAAAAGACGCCGACGGCATACAAAGAAGATTTCCTGCAGGTAAAAAAGGCCGAAGTGCTTGATAAGTATACGTTCAGGGTCACATATGGAAAACCTTTTGCACCGGCCCTTACAACGTGGGGGAATTTAGTCGTTCTTCCAAAGCATCTCCTTGAAGGCAGGGATATAACCAAAAGCGAACTTACGCGAAAACCTGTCGGTTTAGGACCATACAAGCTTAATAAATGGTCTTCCGGACAGGAAGTCGTATTGGAATCTTATAAGGATTATTTTGAGGGGAGGCCTTACATTGACAGGTATGTTTACAGGATGATCCCGGACCCTGCAACAACGTTTCTTGAACTGCAGGCAGGAGGCATAGATATGATGGGACTGACACCGATCCAGTATACTAAACAGACGGAGAATGATTTCTTCAGGAACAATTTTCAGAAATTCCGATATCCCGTCTTTTCGTACACTCATATGGCCTTTAACCTTAAACACCCCTGGTTTAAGGACAAACGCATAAGACAGGCGATAGCATATGGCATAGACAAGGCCGAGATAGTGGATGTTGTTCTTTTCGGTCTCGGCAGGCCGTCTACAGGCCCTTATGTCCCGAATACCTGGCCTTATAACCCTGATGTAAAAAAGTATGAATATAACCCTGAAAAGGCAAGGCAATTGCTGAAAGAGGCGGGATGGGAGGACCGTGACGGCGACGGCATCCTTGATAAAGAAGGAAAACCGTTTCAATTCACTATCCTCACCAATATGGGCAACAACCTCAGAAAAAATACTGCCACCATCATTCAGTGGAGGCTTGCAAAGATAGGTATAAAGGTGGAGATAAGGGCGCTTGAATGGTCTACCTTTGTGAATGAGTTTATTGATAAAAGGCGGTTTGAGACTGTGATGCTCGGCTGGCAGATAGGGCTTGACCCGGACCAGTATGATATCTGGCATTCGAGCAAGACAAAGGAGAAGGAATTTAATTTTGTGGGCTACAATAACCCTGAAGTAGACGAACTCCTTGAGAAAGGCCGCAGGTTATTTGACATAGAAGAAAGGAAAAAGGCATATTTCCGGATTCAGGAAATATTGGCCGATGATCTGCCGTATATCTTTTTGTATGTGCCGGACGCCACGCCGATTGTACATGCGAGGTTCAGGGGCATTAAACCTTCTCCCATAGGAATCAGCTACAATCAGCCCAAGTGGTATGTGCCGAAACCATTACAGAAACATGCGATGGAGCCTTAACTCATCAGTCGCATAATATGAAAGGCAGATATGATAAAAAATTTTTTGAATGCGACAAAAGATAACCCATATTCACCTGACGGCACTTTTAACCTAATGTGTACTTTGGATAAAAGTATATCGAACAGTGACAATAGTACATTATGGAGTCGCCAAATAACTTTTTTATCATATCTACCTTTCATATTTAAAAAATGTTTTGTACCGTTTAATATAATCTTCGTAAATAAAAAACAAAAATGATACGGTATCTTTTTAAAAGAGTCCTTGAAATGGTCCCTACCTTATTCGGGATTACCCTGATCTCGTTCCTCATCCTGCATCTGGCGCCCGGCAAGCCGACGGATGTGCTCTCTGATTTTAATCCCAAGATCACGCCCGAGGCGCGGGAAAGGCTTGAGAAGATGTACAACCTTGATAAACCGATAGTAGTGCAATACGGTCTCTGGCTGGAGAAGATCGTGAAACTCGATTTCGGCGAATCCTTTTCGACGGACAGGCGTCCCGTCCTGGACAAAATCTGGGACAGGAAACAGCCTTTGCCGGACAGAAGATTATTCATTACATTCATGCTGAATCTCATTACCATGGTTATAATACTCGCTATTGCCATACCCCTTGGTATTTCATCCGCAACGCATCAGTACTCGCTTTATGATAAGTTGACGACAACATTTGTCTTTTTGGGTTTTGCCATGCCTTCGTTCTGGCTTGCCCTTTTGCTGATGATGTTTTTTGGAATACACCTGGACCTGCTTCCCCTGTCCGGACTAAAATCCATGAACTATGATTCACTCTCTTTGTGCGGAAAGATACTCGACAGGATCAACCATCTCATCCTTCCTGTCTTTGTATCCGCCTTTACCGGTCTTGCCGGAGATTCACGGTATATGAGGAGCAGCATGCTTGAGGTCATAAGGCAGGATTATATTACCGTTGCACGGGCAAAGGGCCTTCCTGAAAAAAAGGTGATCTATAACCATGCGCTAAAAAATGCCATCCTGCCGCTTATCACATTGATCGGACTTTCAGTCCCCGGCCTGATAGGAGGAAGCGTGATAATGGAGAGCATCTTCGGGATACCCGGCATGGGGCAGATGTTTTTTATGAGCGTTATGACGCGGGATTATCCGATGGTGATGAGCCTTCTCACAATCGGGGGCGTACTAACACTGGCGGGCAATCTGCTGGCTGATATCGGTTATATGCTTGCAGATCCGAGGATAAGGGCAAAGTAAGAAAATGGATTCGCCCAAGAGATTGTTCTGGAAAAGGTTCAGCAGGAATAAACTTGCAGTGGCAGGCGGCATTATCGTGGCCTTTCTTTTCTTTGTCGCAATACTGGCGCCCCTTGTCTCTCCATACGATCCCAATGATATTGACAGAAAACACATCCTTGAACCGCCGGGCATACAACACCCCCTTGGCACGGATGATCTGGGCAGGGATGTTTTAAGCAGGATGATATGGGGGTCGCAGATATCCTTATCAGTCGGTTTTGTTGCCGTCGGCATATCCGTTGTTATGGGAATGATATTCGGGTCTCTCTCAGGATATTACGGGGGATGGATGGACAGGATCATCATGAGATTTATCGATATCATGCTGTCTGTTCCTACTTTTTTCCTGATCCTTGCGGTAATAGCATTCATCGGATCAAGCATATGGAACATTATGATAATCATAGGCATTACTTCATGGATGGGAGTTGCCCGTCTTGTAAGGGCGGAGTTCCTGTCATTAAAGGAACGTGAATATGTGCTTGCCGCCAGGGCTGTCGGGGCAAGCAATATGCGGATTATCTTCAGGCATATAATGGTGAACAGCCTTGCGCCGGTGCTTGTCTCGGCCGTTCTCGGCATTGCAGGCGCCGTGCTTGTAGAGTCGTCCCTGAGCTTTTTGGGAATAGGCGTTCAGCCTCCGACTCCAAGCTGGGGGAACATACTTACATTAGGAAAGGACAACATGGAAACGGCGTGGTGGCTTTCCGTTTTTCCGGGGCTTGCAATTCTGATCACCGTGCTCGGATATAATCTTCTCGGCGAAGGGGTCAGGGACGCCCTTGATCCGAGATTATGGGGAGCGGAATCAGAATAGATGGCATGAAACGAGTCTGCCTTCCAACCGCTTTATTTCGGGCACAATCTGATCGCAGACGTTTATTCTTTGAGGACATCTTGGATGGAAAGGGCAGCCGAGCGGGATATTTATCGGGCTTGGAACATCACCCTTCAGTATCTTTCTTTTCTTGCCGTCAGGTTTTATTTTGGGCGCCGAAGAAAGCAACTCAATCGTATAGGGGTGTAAAGGGTTATTGAAGAGGTCTTCAGTCTTTGCATGTTCAACAATCTTTCCGAGATACATAACCGCCACCTCGTCACTGAAGTATCGGACCACCCTCAGATCGTGGCTTATAAAAAGGAAGGATATCTTCGATTCTCTCTGCAATTCCTGAAGTATATTCAGTATCTGCGCCTGAATTGATACATCCAGCGCAGAAAGGGGTTCATCGGCAATGAGCACCTTTGGAGATACTGCAAGCGCCCGCGCAATGCATATCCTCTGGCGCTGGCCGCCGCTGAATTCGTGAGGATAACGGTTCATGGCGTCTGCCTGCAGCCCTACCTTGCCGAGAAGGTTGACAACATAGTCGCCGTATCCGGATCTATCGACGAGCTTATGCACTTTCAAGGGTTCCGAGACGGTATCAAAAACGGTCATTCTCGGATTCAATGACGCAAAAGGGTCCTGAAAAATGATCTGGACCGATTTCCTGAATTGCCGGAGTGAATCTCCCTTCAGCGTCTGAATATCATTGCCCTGGAATGAAATCTTTCCCGAAGTCGGCGGGGTCAGTCTGAGGATGAGCCTTGCCACTGTGGATTTTCCGGATCCGCTTTCACCTACCAAAGAGGAGACGGCGCCGTCTTTGACCGAAAAAGTAACGCCGTCCACGGCCTTCAGCCATTCCTGTTTTGAAAATGCTTTTTTCTTAACAGGGAAGTGTTTTTTCAGGTCCTCTACGTCTATAATTCCCATTTCATTTCCTCCGCCCTGATACACCTTGAGAAATGACCGGGGGAAATCTCTCTTAAAACAGGCTCTTCTTTCAGACAGTCGGAAATCTTATAACCGCACCTGTCCGAAAACTTGCACCCCGGAGGAAGCCGGTCAGGCCGGGGAACTGAGCCTGGAATAGGTTTGAGGGGAATGCCTTTCGTTTTTGGGAGGGATTCAAGGAGTCCGATGGTATAAGGATGTTTAGGGTCAGACAAGATATTCGATACCCGTGACGCCTCCATAATTCTTCCGGCATACATTACAGCAGCCCTGTCCGCATTTTCCGCTATAACTGCAATATCATGTGTTATCAATAAAATCGACATATTCTTTTCCTGTTTGAGGTCCATGAGGAGTTCAAGTATTTGGGCCTGAATCGTAACATCCAGCGCCGTAGTCGGCTCGTCGGCAATCAGAAGGGAGGGGTTGCAGGCGATAGCTATTGCTATCATGACCCTCTGTCTCATGCCCCCGGACATCTGATGTGGATATTCCCTGACCCTGATCTCGGGCGAAGGTATACGTACAGCTCTAAGGAGTTCCGTCGCCCTGCCCATAGCCTCCTTTGTTGAAAATCCCTCGTGGGTTGTGAGCATTTCGGATATCTGATACCCGATGGTGAGCACGGGATTCAAAGAGGTCATCGGCTCCTGAAAGATCATTGAGAGTTCTTTCCCCCTCAACTTTCTCATCGACTCGTTGTCAAGCTTCAGAAGGTTTCTCCCGTTATAAAAAATCTCGCCTTCGGAAACGGCATTCTGCGGGAGGATTCCCATAATAGACAGGGCAGTTAGGCTTTTGCCGCAGCCGCTCTCTCCGACAAGACCGAAAACCTCGGACCTGTCTATCGAAAAATTTAGATTGGTTACTATCTGTAAAGGATGCTTTTTCGCTCTGAATGATATGGTAAGGTCCCTGACGGTGAGGAGGGACACGACAGGCTACTTTTCTCCCTTTTTCAGAAGACTCAGATAGGTTTTTGCTTCTTTCAGTTCCGGGATCTTTTTAATCGCCTTTTCCCATTCCTCAAAGGCAAGCCTTGTAAGCCCTTTAATGTAATAGCTCAGGCCGAGTTGGACCCGCGCCGGTCCGTATTCGGGATTCAGTTCTTTTGCCTTTGCAAAATGTGAAATGGCGTCTTCCAGGCGTCCTTTATTTCTCAATGCCATTCCAAGCTTTGTGAGCACGTCCGGAAGCCGTGGAAACAGCTTTATTGCTTTATTGAATTCTTCTATCGCTTCATCGTTCATGCCGAAATCAAGATATATATTACCGATCTTGAAATGCTCGTTGGCGATCTTTCCGGCGATAAACGGATCAATAGCGGCTGGCGTCGGATGCGCCCTCTGCGCGGCAAGGGAAAAAACCTCCCGGGCTTTTTTAAACTCGCCCATATCATTATACGCAATGACAAGGTTTAACGAGGCTTCGGTATAATTGGGATTTATTTCGAGGGCCCGCTTGAAATAGGCTGCAGCCTGTCTGAAATCGCCTTTCAGATGGAAAATCATACCGAGCTTGTTATGGACATCGGCATATCCGGGATTTGCGCTGATGACATTCTTTAAAAGGGGTTCGGCTTCAGAGTATTTTCCCTCCTCAAAAAGCTGTATAGCTCGATCATGGAGTTCATTTGTAAGTTGTTCCATATTTCTTAAAAGTATAGGTAGTAA
The DNA here is from genome assembly GCA_041658585.1 of Thermodesulfovibrionales bacterium. Lineage (GTDB taxonomy): Bacteria > Nitrospirota > Thermodesulfovibrionia > Thermodesulfovibrionales > SM23-35 > DYFC01. The sequence goes on along the minus strand of JBAZZX010000003.1, from coordinate 60,126 downwards.
AAGAATTGTTTGTCAACCTGAAAAATATATTCAGTGTAAGCATTCAGTTATGGGTTGAGAAATCCTCCCCTTTGCAAGGGGAGGTTGGAGGGATTTTTGAAAAATAATTAAAACCACCCCTTCCCCTCCTTGCAAAGGAGGGGATTAAACCCGTAACTGAAGGATTACAATTCAGCATAACCGTTCATCCCGGATTATTCATAGCGAACTCTGTTCCGGGTCGCATAGTTGCCAAACCCCTTCGCTTTTATTATTATTTATCCATGAGCAGCGAATACAAGTACCTGAAATTCGGGCGCTTCCTCCTCGACAAAAAACTGATAACGGCAACGGATATTATCAACGCCAGGATTCTTCAAAAAAGCACCAACCTCCTGATAGGACAACTTGCCAGATCAAAGGGACTGCTTACCGGCGAAGAAGTAGAAATAATCCTGATCCTTCAGGAAGACACCTATGAGAAATTCGGAGAGATTGCCGTCAGAGAAAACTATCTGACGATAGAGCAGGTCAGGGCGCTTCTAAAGGAACAGCAAGACGGCTACATCTTTTTTGGAGAAGCCCTTGTTCAGCTTGGGATTATAGCCGAAGCGCAGCTCATTGTGGAGCTGAAAGAATTCAACCAAGCAAAGCTCGAGAGCGCTACGTCTTAAAGCCCGTATGTATCGCTACAATCCCGCCTGACATAATCCTGTATGAGACGTCCTTCCATCCTGAGGATTCAATTAATTTTACCAGGTCCTTTGGGGGAGGAAAATCTTTTATAGTATTACCGAGATATTCATAGGCCGCGGAATCCGAGCCGAGGAGTTTTGAAATTAACGGGGCAAATTTTGTTAAATAAAGGAAGTATATTTTGGAGAAAAAAGGACCCACAGGTCGGCTGAACTCAAGGCATACGAAGCGTCCGCCCGGTTTGGTTACACGGTAAAATTCTTTGAGGGCCTTTAGCCTGTCATTGATATTCCTCAAACCGAATGTAATAGTTATCGCTTCATACTGCTCATCTTTGTAAGGAAGTTTTTCGGCGTTGCCTTCCCTGAAGGTGATTAAGTCCCGTAGTTTGGCGTCTTCAACTTTTTTCCTGCCGACATTAATCAGTTCGCGGGAGAAATCCAGACCGTCGATATGAGCTTTGCCTTTCCAGAACCTGCAAAGCTCGATAGCCATATCGCCTGTGCCGGTGCAGACATCAAGGATTCTATGGCAGACAACTTTTCCGGTCTCCCGCGCCACCTTTCTCCGCCATCCGAAATCAAGCCCGAGGCTCAATACATGATTGAGCAGATCATACCGTCCCGCGATATTCGAGAACATCTGCGCGACTTTTTTTGCGTCCCGTTCTTTATGGTCAACGAGGTTCATTTTAACAACGTCTTCTTTCTCAGTTTCGCGCACCGACAACTTTTATGCTTCATATTTTTTATCTGTCTCAGACTCTCAATAATTATCTTCCCGACATTCCCCGCTTCCTGATAGAAAATATCTTTCAGCTCTTTATGGTGCCACTCGGGCTTGATCCCTTCGGCCCGGTTGACTATCATGTAAAGCCCGGCATAACAGGCGCCTATTTCTCTTGCCAGATATATTTCGGGACAGAGGGTCTGACCGACCACGTCTCCTCCGAGGGTATCAATCATCCTTACTTCGGCGCGGCTCTCAAAATGCCTGCCGTCGGTCACGGCATAGACTCCCCGGTATACCGCTCTTTCATTAAACATCCTTTTACTTGTTCGGGCAAGAACGGCTGCAAGGTCGGGGCAGACCGGGTCCCGCATGATAAGCAGGTATTTATCGGAGAGGTGGACGTCTTTGCGCATGGAAAGATCAATATAGTCATCAGGGACAATAAAATCGCGCAGTTTGAAATCCAGGTTGATCGAACCTACCCCTCCTTCTGCAAGGATATTCTTCACCCCGGCCTGCTCAAATACCCGGAAGACCTGCCGGGAAGCATCAGCCCGTTTAACATTCGGCCGCCAGCCGTGCATCTTCATCGTCAAGACTGTTTCATCATCAACGGTTAATATGGTAAATTCAGGACTTTCTCCGAAAGGGGTCGTAAAGGATTTTCTGTCTAAGACCCTGACCCCTGGAAGTTTGAGGTCTTCAGGAAAATTCATCGCAAAGGTGCTCGAACCGCCTATAAAGGCAAGGGTTGCTTTCGGGATTTTAGGATTCATAAACCTTCAATATCTTAAACTCCGTATCCCTCAATGCCGGAGTTTTTCCCGCTTTATTTATCAAATCAACCATCTCTTCGACTGTAATCTTATGAGACACGCCTGCCGCTTTTACCACATTCTCTTCTATCATGATGCTGCCGAGATCGTTTGCGCCGAATGAGAGACAGACCTGTCCTATATCTTTTCCCTGCGTGACCCATGAGCCCTGGACATTCTGAAAATTATCGAGAAACAAACGACTGAGAGAAAGTGTCCTCAGATATTCGAGGGATGAGATTGACTTGCCGCCCAGGGCCGTATTGCCCGGCTGGAATGTCCATGGAATAAAGGAGAGAAAGCCGCCTGTCCTGTCCTGCAGGTCGCGGATTTTTTGCAGATGTTCGATCCTGTCCATGATAGTTTCTACCGTGCCTATCATCATGGTGGCTGTTGTCTTCATCCCCAACTTATGGGCTTCTCCCATAACTTCAAGCCACTTCCCGGAACCGATTTTCTTCGGGCTGATCCTTTGTCTTACAGCATCGACTAAAATCTCCGCACCTCCGCCCGGCAGGGAATCAAGCCCCGCGCTTACAAGCTCTTCCAAAGTATCGGCGATAGACAGACCTGATGACTCAGATAAATAGACGATCTCCGGAGGGGAAAGGCTGTGGATCCTTATTATGAACTTCTTTTTTATCTCTTTAAACATATTAGTGTAGTAATCTATTTTCAGATCAGGATTGATCCCTCCCTGAAGCATCACCTGCGTGCCGGATAGTTCAATTGTTTCCGCGACCTTTTTGTCTATTTCCTCCTGAGTTAAAACGTAGGCTTCAGGATGGTCCTTTGCCCTGTAGAATGCGCAAAATGAACATTCGTTCCGGCATATATTTGTGTAATTGATGTTGCGGTCTATCTGAAAAGTTGCAACGCCGTCAGGATGTTTTTTCCGGCAGACATTATCCGCTGCCCTGGCAAGGTCGAGCAAGTCAGCTTCCTGAAAAAGCAAAGCCGCCTCATCAAAACTTATTCTTTCTTCAATAGATTTATCGAGAATCCTGTTTATCTTCATGTTCTTACCCTCGGCGGGATATTAATAAATTCAAGCTCGGGGACCGTATCAAGCTCTCCGATCCCGGCAGCCATTTGATAAAAACAAAGCAGCCCTTCCTGATAACCCTTTCCGAAATTAAAATGGAGAGACCTGAAGTAATCCATAAGAAAAGACGGGGTGAAAGGTTCCCATTTTGCGGCATATTCGGCTATCTCCGGCAGGTGCTCCATTGAGTAGTCCATCGATTTTCTGAAGCTCTCAAAAACATATTCACATAACCCGCTTTTTGTCTCGGCAAAGCTCCGGTTGACGGCCCAGACGGCATATACCATTTTTTGGCCGGTTAGTTTTTTCCACTCGGTCCCTAAATCGTACAGAAAGAATTCCTTTCGATTAACATAATATTTCAGGGCAATATCTCCGATAAGCAAGGCTGCATCGGCATCTGCAAGCATCCTGTCCAGGTCCGGAGGACAAACAATATATTCAGGCTGAACTTCGTATCCGCGGCTAAGGATTAATTTCAACAAGACTTGCGATGTGGCGGATGTAGACGTAAGCGCAATCTTCTTCCCCGATAAATTTTCTATAGGAAAGCGGCTGATGAGTAGAATGCTCTTCACCTCGCTATAAGAACTTACCGTAAAATCCGGCAGGAGAATGAGCGACTCGTGGTGGCGGGCATACTCAATGGACGAGATAGGAGATATATCAAGATTCCCGCTGATCAGAAGGTTGTTCAGTTCGGTAGGGGTCCCCTTTATGAGGTCGACATCAAGAAGCGCGGAGCTTTTTACCAGACCATAGTAAAGAGGCAGGCAGTTCAAAAACTGTATATGTCCGACCTTAGGCTTCAATTGCCGCTCCTTGTCCTTTACGATCAAAAACCTTAACTATGTTGTAAAGCGTGTCGCGTTCTACCGGGGTTTTCCCTGCAGCATAGATCAAATCCAATAATTCTTCCCGTGTTATTGCCTGTGCGGTATCCGCTCCGGCAGCATGGGTTATCTTCTCCTCCACCACCGTACCGTCCAAATCGTCGACGCCGAATAGCAGAGAAAGCTGTGCAACCTTTATTCCGAGCATGATCCAGAAAGCCTTGACATGAGGGAAGTTATCGAGCACCAGTCTTGAAACCGCGAGCATCTTCAGATTCTCAAAGGCTGTCGGTTTCCTGAAATCGGGAAGCTGTGTGTTCTGCGGATGGAAAGGCAGAGGGATAAAAGACTGAAAGCCGCCTGTTTCATCCTGCAATTCTCTTAACCTTATAAGATGGTCGATTCGCTCCTCTAGCGTTTCAACATGTCCGTAAAGCATGGTCGCATTCGATTTAAGGCCGAGTTTATGGGCTGTCCGCATGACGTCAAGCCATTCATCGGCAGAAGCCTTTTTCGAGCAGACCGATTCCCTCACCCGATGGTTCAGTATTTCAGCTCCTCCGCCGGGCAATGACCCCAGCCCCGCCTCTTTAAATTTAATCAGGACATCCCTTATTGAAAGGTTTGCGATTTTTGCGAAATAGGCGATTTCAACGGCAGTGAAGGCCTGGATGTGGACCTCCGGCATAAGCTCCTTCAAACGTGCAATAACCTCAAGATAGTAATCGAAAGGCAGGTCGGGATGCAATCCGCTGACAATATGAAATTCGGTGATGCCGATATCCCGCGCTGAACGGGCTACATCCATGACCTCGTCAATAGTCATTGCATAGGCGTCTTTATCTTCTTTGTCTCTGCTGAAAGCACAAAACTTGCAGCGGGAAACACAGATATTGGTCAGGTTGATATGACGATTGGCATTAAAATAGGCATAATCACCTGACTTTTTCTTCCTTACTTTGTCGGCAATCTGCCCGATTGAAAGGATGTCGTTTGACTCCATAAGGGATAATGCGTCTTCTTTTGTAAGCCTTATCCCTTTTTCCGCTTTTTCCGCAATTTCACCAAGATTATTTTGCAACATTTTCTTTTCTCCAGCCTTTAAATAAATTATGTTCAATCCTTAAAAGGTCCAAAACCTTGCCTACGACAAAATCTACCATATCATCTATTGTCTTGGGATGATGATAAAAGGCCGGCATTGCCGGGAGTATCTGCGCCCCTGCCCTTGCAACCTTTACCATATTCTCAAGATGTATCAGACTGAGCGGGGTCTCACGCACGACCAGTATCAACGGTCTTCTTTCTTTAAGCGCTACATCAGCCGTTCTCTCGAGAAGATTGCCGGAAATACCGTTCGCTACGGCGGCAAGCTTTCCCACACTGCAGGGGATGAGGACCACGGCTTCAGGCGCGCAGGAACCGCTCATAAACGGGGCTTCAAAATTATCGTTCTCCCAGACTCTTATCCGGTTACTGATTTTTGATAATCCGAGCTTTTCCATTTTTTCAAAGCCCGGAACTCCAAGCTCTTCCTTCATCACGATTTTGCCCGCGGAAGTGATGACCACATCAACAAGGTGCTTTTTTAATGCAAGCTCCCAGACCAGTCGTATCCCATAAATGCTTCCGCTTGCCCCCGTGATTCCTATGACATAGTTAGACATGCGACCTCCCGAAAATGACTTCAACGGCAACAAAACAGAACATCAAAACACTGATGACTCCGTTCATTGTGAAGAAAGCCATATTAAGTCTTGATAAATCGTTTGCCTTGATAATGCTGTTTTCATACGCCAGAAGGACTGCAGTAACAAACACGCCGGTAAAATAAATGAGACCTAAATTCATTCTAATGCCGGCCCAGCTTAATAATGCTATTGATATAATGTGAAGCAGCTTGGTCAGCACAAGAGATCCCCTGACGCCGAACCTGGCGGGGATTGAAAAGAGATTATTTTGCCTGTCGAAATCTAAATCCTGCATCGCGTAAAAAATATCAAATCCCGCCACCCAGCAAAGTACTGCCGCGCCTATAAGAAAGGGTTCAATACTGATTGTGTTAGTCACTGCAATCCATGCGCCTACAGGCGCCAGTCCGAGGCACAGCCCCAGAACAAAGTGCGAAAGCCAGGTGAACCTTTTTGTATATGGATAAACGATGAACGGAATAACCGCAACAGGCCATAAATAACGGCATATCGGCGCCAGTTTATAAACGGTAAATAAAAACACGCCCAGACTGAATATCGAAAAAAGGATAACGTTGGAAACGGAAAGCAGCCCCTTTGGCAAGGCCCTTTCAGCCGTCCGTGGATTCCGGCGGTCTATCTCCATATCTATCAGACGATTCACCGCCATGGCAAAGCTCCTTGCGCCGACCATCGCAAGAGTTATCCAGAAGATTGTCATAAAATCCGGCGCCCTCATTTGCGCAAGAAAAGCGCCGAAATAAGCAAACGGCAGCGCAAAGACACTGTGCTGGAACTTTATCATCTCCGAGTAAATCTTAACCCTGCCGAACAACTTGACCTGCCTCCTTAATCCAAAAACTGCGAATATCCAAAATAAATTTATTTAACTCGATGAATTTATATAAAAAGATAGTTCATGATAATTGCATAATAATATTTTGGTAACACATCTATATAAGTACACTATCGTATCGAAAAATAAATTTATTTTGGACATCCGCAGTTTCCATGGCAGTGTAATTGCATTTTTCGGGTTAATCCCTCTGCTATTCAATCCCGTATTCCTTCCACCGTTTGTCCACAAGCTTCTTTATCTCTTCCGACATATGTATCTCATCAGGCCATTCCCTCTGATACCCTTCTTCACGCCATTTCTTTGTCGCATCGACGCCCATCTTTGCCCCATAGATCGGTCTCGGCGCTGAATGGTCGAGGACGTCAAGCGGTCCTTGCGAAATAATAATATCGCGGGCCGGATCGACGTTATTGAATGCCTTCCATGCAGCTACGGATGTGTTCTGAACGTCCACATCTTCATCATAGACAAAAATAAATTTGGTGAACATCATCTGTCCCAGACCCCATATGGCATTGATTATCTTATGAGCATGCATGGGAAACGATTTTTTTATGGATATAAGCGCGCAGTTATGAAATACTCCCTCAAGCGGAAGGTTCATATCCACAACCTCGGGGAACTGCATCCTGATAAAAGGCAGAAACATCCTTTCGGTCGCCTTACCCATGTAGCAGTCTTCCATCGGCGGTTTGCCTACGATTGTTGCGGGATAAACAGGGTCTTTCCTCTGAGTAATGCATGTCACATGGAACACCGGATATTTGTCCGCTATCGAGTAATACCCTGTATGGTCTCCGAAAGGCCCCTCGGTCCTTTCATCGCCTGCCTCGACATATCCCTCAAGGATAATCTCCGCCCTTGCCGGGACAAGCAGATCAACCGTTTTTGCCTTAATTACCTCGACCGGCTTGCCCCGTAAAAACCCTGCAAAGAATAATTCCTCGATGTTGTAAGGGAGCGGCGCGGTTGCTGAAAATATAGTTATCGGATCTCCTCCGACTGCAACTGCAACCTCCATCCTTTTGCCGAGCTTCATCGTTTTTCTGAAATTCACCGCCCCGTCATGATGTGTGTGCCAGTGCATTCCGGTTGATGTTTCGTCAAAGACCTGCATCCGGTACATCCCCAGATTCTGTTTGCCGCTCTCGGGGTCTTTAGTAATGACTAACGGAAGCGTGATGAACCTGCCGCCGTCGTCAGGCCAGGTCTTCAGTATCGGGTAATCAAAAAGTGAAAAATCCTTGTCTTTAACGATCTCCTGGCAGGGCGCTTTCTTCACTTCCTTCGGTTTCGATACGCTGAGTTTATAGAGATCGAAGAGGGCTTCTATTTTTTGTCTTAATTTCATGTCGGGATCGGTATTTAAGAGAGAGGAAAACTTTTCGCCGATGTCATTAAAGTCATCCAGACCGAGGGACCACGCCATCCTCTGATACGAGCCGAAAAGATTAATGGCTATCGGATATTGTGAACCTTTGACCTTTTCGAACAAAAGCGCGGGCCCGCCCTTCTTTGATATGCGGTCGGTAATCTCGGTCACCTCAAGGACAGGATCGACTTCCGTTTTGATGCGAATCAGTTCCTTTTTCTTTTCCAGAAAATCAATAAACTCTCTTAAATCATTAAAAATCATTTTTTCTCTCCAACCAGTCCGGATTTAAATACATCCTTCAAAGTCTTTGCCGCCTGATAAAGCGAGAAATTAAAGGTCTTGCTTTTCACCGCCGGGGACTCGCTCAACACCCAGCTTAACAGGATGCCCTGCGCCGCTCCGAATATGATCATCCTGGCAACCCGGGTATCCAGGTCCTTCCGATATAACCCCTTTTTCTTCCCTTCCTCCAGAAGCTCTTCGATAAGGTCAAGAAATTCGACGATTCTGTTTATCGTGTAATTGTTTAAAAAAATACTGCTTTGCCTGATATCGACCATAAAGAGTTCGGCCAGTTGGCGGTTCTTCCTGAACATCGTGACGACCGTAGCAAAGATGGCCTTTAATTTCTTGTTGGGATCATCAAGACGCCGGATCTTTTTCCTGATTTCGTCAATGATCATGCCCCACTTCTCATCAAAGAGCGCAAGCAGCAGTGCTTCCTTGCTCTGAAAATAATTATAGATCGTGCCTTCGGCCACCCCCGCTTCGGAAGCAATCTCCGCAACCTTTGTCTCGGGATACCCCCGCTTAACGAATGTCCTGAGTGCGGCGTCGAGGATAATTGCGCGTTTGTCGATAGATTTTTTGTCGGATCTGCCGAATAGTTTCATTTAAATATATATCACAGCCTCGCTTAATAATGAGTGAGCGCTCACTCAATAATAAAAAAGTGGGACAACGTTTGTCAAATTCACCCGCCAAGAGTAACCCGGATACCAAGGGCGGAACCTTCCATAGCTTTAAACATTGGATAGAGTCTGTGTATAAAGTCGATTCCGATAAAATTTCGTCATTCTCGCGAAGGCGGGAATCCAGTCTTTTCAATGGGTTCTGGATCCCCCGGTCAAGCCGGAGGATGACAACCCATGACTTTATACACAGACTCTATATAGGGGCTTGAGACGATATAAGCCGTTAAGGGTCTTGATTCAAACCTGCCGTATTTAAAAGGGTAAAATAAAACGTCGATCCCCTGCCGGGTTGTGATTCAACCCAAATGCGTCCTCCGTGACGTTCAACAATACGCTTGCAGACTGCCAGACCGATGCCTGTTCCGGAATACTCCTCTCTGCCGTGTAGGCGCTGAAAGATGATGAATATACGTTCGGCGTCTTTCGGATCAATGCCTATTCCGTTATCCTGCACTGAAAAAACCCACTCGTTTTCCCTGAGGCCGGCGGATACGTGGACTTTCGGCTTTTTATTGCCCCGGAATTTAATAGCGTTGGAGATCAGGTTTTGAAACAGACTGCCGAGCTGGGTTGCATCCGCCATTACCGTAGGCAATCGATCATATGTCACTTCTGCTTCATTTTCTTCAATAGCGGCCTGAAGGTTGGCAAGCGCATTACCTAAAGCGGATAAACAATCGGTCGGTTTAAATGCCTTGCCTTTTGTCCCGATCTGAGAATATGCAAGCAGGTCTTTAATCAGTATTTCCATTCTCTTAACGCCGCCAACGGCATGGTCGATAAATTCCTCCGCTTTTGTATCGAGTTTGTTTTTGTAGCGTTTCCCTAATAATTTCACAAAACCTGCCACTACCCGCAACGGTTCCTGAAGATCATGTGATGCCGCATAAGCAAATTGCTGCAGGTCCGTATTGGAACGCTTCAATTCTTCCGCAAGCTGCATTAAGTCTTCTTGCGCCTGTTTACGTTTGGTGATATCACGGGAGTTGACTACAATGCCTGCTACGGCAGGATTATCAAGCAGGTTTTTCCCTATGACTTCAAGGGTGCGCCAGGAGCCGTCTTTATGCTTAAACCGCACTTCCAGGGATAAAGATATCCCGGGATTTTCGATTGCCTGAGAAAATATGTTCATGGTGCCTTCCCTGTCGTCAGGGTGTACAAACTCAAAGACATTCGCGCCGGTTAATTCTTCCCTTTGAAATCCAAGCGCACGTTCAACGGAAGGGCTTTCATACCGTATAGTTCCATCTTCTTCGAGGATCGTGATGATATCCAGGGAGTTCTCCGTAACCAGCCGGAAATATTCTTCGCTTCGTCTGACCGACTCTTCGGCCCGTTTGTTGATAAGGGCAATAGCTGCAATTTCACTAAAAGCGGAAGCCATCCGGGCGTCGTCATCGGTGAAGCCGCCCGGTTTATTGGCAAGCCCGAGCAAGCCGATAACTTTGTTATCAATAATCATGGGAGCAAAAAGTATATTTGAAACCCTGATATGTCCTTTAGGGAGATTTTCCAGCCATTGACTATTCGGGAAATCGTTATGATAAGTTGTTTTCAAGGAACCGGCGACTATTCCCGGAAGTCCCCGGATGGGCATGTCAAGAGAAGGTTCAACAGCGCAACGATAGCCGCCGGTATCCAAAAAGAGAACGTCATTTTCCGTTCCGCTATTTTTCAACAGTGCAACGTATCCACAGCCGGCTTTGATTAAATTTTTGCAGGAATGGAATATTGACTCCGCAGTTTTCTCGAAATCATGGTATTTCAAAACCGAGCGGGTACTTTCAAGAAGCGCTGAAATCTCCTCCCCTCTTTTCTGAGTCTCGTAAAGGGCAATAAACAGCGAATCTTCCGTATCCATTAATTTGGTTATGTCACTCAGGGCCGTTCGCAGGCAACTGAGATTGCCTTCCGGGTCCTTTACCGGCAGGCTTTGAAGCTGGGCATAGAATATTTTTCCGTCCTTACACTTAAGGCGTATTTCACAGATTTGCCGCGCTTGCTTCAGAAGTACATCCAGCCGGTGGGCACGAAATATGTATTTGTCGCTTACTTCTATAAATATCTCAAAAGACTTGTTTATGAGAAATTGTTTTTTGATACCCAGCAAACCTGCTCCGGTCAGATTTACGTCCAGTATCAGTCCGTTACCGTCAAACGTGAAGTAGCCTATCGGCGCAAAGTCATACAGGTCGGAATATTTGTTCCGGGAGTCTTCAAGTTCTTTCTGAAGCCTCTGAAGCTCTTCATTATGTTTTTCAAGTTCATCCCGGTGCGCTTCAAGCTCCCGGATAAGACTTTCGGTATCCTGAAAAGATAACTCTTGCAGTCTCCTGGTTTGAGATTGGACCTTCTTCTCAGGTTTTTTAAGGTTCTTAATGTCTTTGGCCTGTTTCATGTTTCTACTTTTTTAGGTGGTATATGCTTTAAAACAATTATAGTACGTTACGGCGCACTTGGCAAATTATTGGCGGCGGCATAGCAGCGGTGTGTCTTCATTTTCGAGTGAACTTAACAGCCCTCAACTCGATACATCCCGTGCGGATTTCAGGGAAGTACTTCAGTAATTCCGACCTCTCATGCGACTCTATTTTTCTTGCTCTTTTCCTTTCCGCCTTTGCCTATAAGCTTCATAATCCGGCACAAGGCGCTCGTACTCTTCGGACATTAATGATGATGAAATCATGAAGTCCGCCGACGACCGGTTGCACGCTACGGGAATGTTCCAGACTACGGCTATCCTCAAAAGGGCCTTCACGTCCGGATCGTGAGGCTGCGGTTCGAGAGGGTCCCAAAAAAAGATCAGGAAATCAATGATCCCTTCTGCTATCTTTGCGCCAATCTGCTGGTCGCCACCCAATGGGCCGCTTTGAAGTTTGGAGATTTCAAGCCCGAGTTCCTTCTCCAAAAGAGTACCAGTCGTTCCCGTGGCATACAGCCTGTGCCGGGCAAGAAGATCTTTATTAAATTTTGCCCATTGCAGAAGATCGGATTTCTTATTGTCGTGGGCAACGAGGACGATATTCTTCCTCTGGTCCATTTCTATCTTTTTAGATTCCATAGAATTGTCCTCCTTTACCTTTTGTACTTACTAATACGATCATAAGTAAAGCCACATTTAAACACCCTCCCCTTTATCCCCTCCCCTCCTTAAGTCCCCTCTCCCTTGAGTGGAGAGGGCAAGGGTGAGGGTGTAAGGCTTTTCTAATGAACTCCTTAGTAATACAATTATATCAGGTTTCAGAAGATGAGAAGTTTTTGTCGTGCATTTTTAAAAAGACTTTCCTCCTTCGGGCACGGACGGCTTAAATATTCTCACCGGCAGAGTCAGTGTCCTCTCCATGATGTCTATTAACCCGGTCCCTACTCTCGGGACAGAAAGGGTGTTCACCTCAGGGTCAATCAAATCACCATGAACCCGGATGGGGAAAGAAACAAGCGATGGACCGATGATGTGTTTTATAACCGGTATTTTGCCGAGCACGGAATCAACGGATTTCAGAGGAGCAACAAGGAGCTGTATATCAACCTGTTCTTTCAATAGGTCTATCTGTCCTGTCCCGGCAATTTTCATGGAAGGGGCATCCATCAATATTTCCTTCAGTAGTACCTTGCCGTTTTTCACGTCCCCTGTGATGTTGAAAGAATTGTACGCAAAACCCTCTCTGAAAAGGTCGGGTATGCTTCCCTGAAAAATTCCCGTGACATTGACAATGGAAAAAACCTTTGCAAGTGTTGCCGACTTATAAACCCTGCCATTCTTAGCGGCAAAATCTATTTTCCCGTTCAGTGATTGCAGGAGTCTCTCGATTTTCTCCTTTGCTTTCAATGAGCCCCGAAAGTCAAAGGAGCCGGTAATAATACTCTTTTGTCCGGTGATGCACGAAACTGCCGGCTTTAATTCCCGGCCTGTTGATTGAGGACTGAAATCCATTGTAATGAGACCGGAAGAAATCTCTGCGGTACCCGGCGCTGAAATGCCGCAGACAGATGCACGGGTCACGGTAGTAAATATTCTGCCGGGTGAAAGAGAGATATCCGCATCGAGAGGGCTCACCGGGATCCCGCTGTAAATGAAGGAATCTGCTTTTATCCTGAGCCTTCCGGTGAACGGCAATGTATCACGTCCCTGCTTGCCGCCGGTTTCCCCTTTCCCTTCCACTTTAAATAAATCCCTCAGCGACTCCCATTTCACCTTTTCAGTTTTTATCTCCAGATCGGTCACTATGCTTTGTGGCGATGGATGCAGGGAGCCTCTTACGGAAAATGAGGTATCAGCAATACGCAGGATGGCTGAATCGATTTGCAGACGGTTTTTCTTCCCGTTGAGACGCAGGGTTTCAATTACGATCGGAAGGTTTTTCTTCCATGGAATGAGGATCCTGTCTGCAGAGAGATTTCCATCAGCAGTGAAAAGAGACGGCTTTCCTGTGTCGATTTCGGTCCTGAAATTTCCCTGAATAAAGCCTCCCTGCAGATAAGGAAGAGTGAAAAGTTTATCAAGGGTAGATCTGAAAAGGTTCCCATTGAAAGTGAGGCCCATAACTTTCTCCTTGAGATTGACCGAAATTGACGCGTGAGATTTCTCATCACTGATAACAAGGTCCCTGATCCTGAATTCACCCGGATTATCCGTTAGTTCGAGAGATACTGCAGGCCCGTTGATAATATTTATTGTTCCCTTAAACAGGAGATTGCCCTTTGCACCCCACCGGCTAAAGACATCGATGCTTTCCCCCAGTATCAGATTGCCTTCAACATGCCCCTCGTTCTCCTTCACTGCGTTGAGGGGAAAAGGTTTCTCTTTGATAAAACGGTTGAGGAGCTGCATCGATTCCGCAAGGCTGATTTTCGTATAAATATCGAGATGAAAAGGGGCGTCTGACCCTTTCAGCCCGACTTTCAGCTCTCCTTTCTGAAGAACTGCATTACCAAGTGTTGATTCTATATTACTTCCTTCAAGAATGCCCTTTCTTACAACGAATTCTCCTTTGACTGCTCTGAATGTCAGTTGGTTATCAGGAACAAAAAGCTCCCCGTTCTGAAGACGCCCTTTAATCGATATATTATCTGTTTTCCCAAGGGCAGTAACAGATTCACCGCTGCTCTGAAAAGAGAGGTACGAAATTGATCCGCCTTTTATATAGCTGAAGATATCCTGAATTACCAGGTCGTCTCCGGCAAGAAGGAAGGCTGTTTCCCTCGCTGACTGCACATTGACGTCCCTGCCTTCCACACTTAGGGTAATATTGGATATGGAAGAATAATTCTTCTGAAAATGCATCGTTAAAGAAATGTTTTGTGAGAAGTTAGAGACAGAGTTCATCTTTAAAGTCACCTGATCAGGCATCAGTGCAGCACGGACATCGGTATTTTTAAGGCTCAGGACCTTCTGATTATTTTTCGTCACGCTTATTGAACCGTTCTTTATCGAAACGATAAGATCAGGTGCAGCAGATGCAATGTCGTTCAGTATGGACAATGTCTTCCCCTGAACATCCTCTGATGGAGGGGATCCCTTTTTTTCTGTAAGGCTGAGAGAAAAGACAGGTGATTGAACAGATATCCGTGCAATCCTTATCTTGCCGGAGAACAAGGGTAATATTTCAGGATAAATCCTGATCGACTCAACACTCCCTTTTGTATCTTCTGCAAGAGTGAGTTGCGCCTGATGGACCACTACACAGGGCCTTGGAAGAATATCGACATTCACCTTATGAAAAGAGACCTTTCCGCCTAATTTTTGAGATATACCTGAGAGGATTTTTTCCTTGACCGCTTCTTTTTCGAGGAGTCTTGATGAAATTAGTGCGATCAGTGATATGCAAACGATCAGGCTGACTGCCATTATGGAAAGCAGGAAGAATATTTTTCTCTGTCTGTTCAATTTGTGTATTAACCGATTAGTCTGTTATTTGATGACACTTACTAAGGAGTTCATAAGAAAAGCCACACACCCTTACCCTTGCCCTCTCCCCTCAAGGGAGAGGGGACTTAAGAATCGCCCCTCCCTTGAGGGGAGGGGATTAAGGGGAGGGTGTTTAAAGGTGTCCTTACTTATTCCTTAGTATATGATTATTTCCATTTATCAGGGGAGTCTTGGTTTATTTTGGTATATTTTTGCTATATTTTCAATCCGCTTCTCTCAAAGCAGCGCCGGTCAGTAATGATAAGACAAAAATAACCGTAATGGCAAATGTACCTGAAGCAAAAGATAAAAGATGGTAAGGATTGGTAACCTATTGATTTTATTGGCAGGCGATATCGGTAGCGAACCAGCGGCCTCTTCCGTGTGAAGGCATTTTGGACATTCCCCACACTTACCAGTCTTTACTAATTTTATTGTATTTTTAAAGACTTCTGCAATTAATAGTATCTGCTTTTACTTGGTTCTTTCATAATCATTAGCACAAAATTAGCACATTTCCGGCATGGCTTCCCTTACAACTTCCGTAGGATTCATCAGACATTAAGGGTAAACACCGGCAATGGAGGCCGGGGTTACGGATCGTTTGTGGGATATTGAGGATATTCTTAGTCTTCCACAAAAATAATTTTTCTGCTATATTAAGGGTAAGATGCCTATCTACCACCACCGCGAAAAACTCCTCAATGCAATAGTCTATTTTGCAAATCATACAAAAAGTTGCGGAAAAACAAAACTTTATAAGCTTCTCTATTATTTAGATTTTACCCACTTTAAAGAAACTGGCAGATCCGTCACAGGTTTGGAGTATTTTGCGTGGGAACGTGGTCCGGCCCCTCGACAGCTTCATAACGAATTAGAGAATCCGCCCTCTGACCTCAAAAATTATATTGCTGTCATAAAAACAAGTGGCGCTTTTGTCAGCATAAAGGCAAAGAAAAAATTTGATGGGAAATATTTCACAAAACGTGAAATGAGGCTATTAGAACAATTGTGTTTAATTTTCAGAGACGCAAAAGCTGATGATATGGTTGAAGCCTCTCACTTACCTAATCAACCTTGGGATACTACTAAGAATGAAAAGGGTATGTATGCGCTCATAGATTTATTCCTCGCATTAGACACGTCACCTGAATCAATAACTGAAGAAGAAGCAAAAGAACGTATTTCAGATAGAGGACAAATAGAAGCAGCATTTAAATGACCCGTGGCACAATTCTGTTTCACGACAGGTTTAGATTCACTGATGGGGAAATCGGAGAAAAGCTTCTAATAATTCTCAATAATCCCAAAGATGATCAGCCCTACTTAATTTGTAAAACCACATCGCATTGCAAAAATTTCATAACGACCGAGGGATGTCATAGTAAGAAGAGTATTTACCATATTAAAGCCAATAAAGACGGGTTCCCCTGTGATACTTGGGTGCAACTCGATGAAATTTTTGAATTCAGTAAAGAAGAATTATTAAAGGCTCATTTTGCTGATAAAACTTGTACAGTAAAAAACTGCTTATCCGAGGCAACAATCAGAGCAATTTTGAATTGTATTTGGAAAAGTGAAGATATATCCCAATTCCATGCTAACCTCTTATTTCCAAACTGACCCACTACCCTTTTTTCTTCTCGCACGCTTGACAATAGTTATTATTTTAGCTGTTATTATGGCTATCAGCGATATATAGGAGAAACGATGCAAATAACTATTACTTTAAAAGATCAGGAATTGGAGTTTCTACAGAACATCCAGAAACTAATCAACAGTAAGACGACATCACTCGAAAAACAATGTTCCCTTGAAGATGTCATTCATGAATGTATTACAACTACTATCTCTTTAGGGGTAGATATGCAGAAAGGGCAAGCATGATGAAATTTATAACTGTGTCTGAGCTAAAGAATACGGCTACTAAAATTGTTGCAGGGATAGAGGATACCAGAGAGGAGGTGATAGTGACAAAGAACGGAAAACCAGTTGTATTGATGCGTTTCATTACAGATGAGGTTTTTTGCTTCAAAGATGATGAAAAAGAAAAAGGAAAGGTAGGTAAAAAAAGGAATGGCCACGGGGATTTATAAGCGTTCTAATGTCTGGTGGATACGTTACACCGGCATAGATGGAAGGCAGAAAAGGGAATCCTCATATAAAAAGCGGGTAATATTCCGGATAACGCTGATGGTAAAGACTGGTAAGTCTTTAATTTTATTGGTAGGCGATGCTGGTATCGAACCAGCGACCTCTTCCGTGTGAAGGAAGCGCTCTACCACTGAGCTAATCGCCCGCCGAGACAAAGATGTGAAAACCGGTAGTTATTATATTAACTGAAATCCACAGTTTTTGGATTAATAGTTTCCCAGAACAAGAGTCGCGATAATCGAGCCGACCGCCGCTTTTGTCTGCATTTTGACGGGGATATGTTTGAGGTCGTCTGTAAGCCATATGAAAATATCGCCCTTGCGGGAGAAGATGCCTTCCGATTTCATCAACGGCTTAATAACAATGGTGTCGAATGTGCCCGCAGGCAACGTCACCTTTTCTTTTCTCAACACCTGCACTTCAACATTCCAGACCTTCTTGCTGTCAAAGACCGTCACATAAACCGTTTCTCCGACGGCAAGCTTTAGTGTCCTGACTTGATAAAAACCTGATAAAGGGTCAAAAACAGGTAAAGGTAAATCGAACTCTTTTTTTTCGTTGTTCAGATGGTCAATATAGATTGCCTTGTTTTTATCGGAGGCGAAAATAACTTCTTTGTCCTTCCTGTGTCTGCCTTCACGTATTTTCATTCTGTAATTTACCGGTTGCGCCCGGGAGTG
The DNA here is from genome assembly GCA_041658585.1 of Thermodesulfovibrionales bacterium. Taxonomy (GTDB): domain Bacteria; phylum Nitrospirota; class Thermodesulfovibrionia; order Thermodesulfovibrionales; family SM23-35; genus DYFC01. The sequence continues at coordinate 42,382 of JBAZZX010000003.1, read as the reverse complement.
GAGAGGATTATTCTTTGTCTGGATACTTTCCACCCTGTCCTCTACGGTATAAAAAACGGAAACCCAATCTGCAGATCTCGCCGTGGAAACGATTTTCATCCTTTCGCCGTCATTGACAAACTCAAGGGTTGCCGTGCCTGCCGAGATACCGGTCCATGTCAGATCATAAACAAACTTCTCAGGCATTTTAAAGGGATCGGCCAGAGCATAGGATGCGAAGAAAGCCAAATATAAAACACATAGCAAGATCGGTTTCAGAAACATAATAACCTCTTTTTTATGGTATATTATTTCATGCTTGTTATTCCAGCAATAGATTTGAAAGAAGGCAGTTGCGTAAGGCTTCTTCAGGGCAACAAAGATGCGGTGACGGTCTATTCTCATGACCCTGCAAATACCGCTAAAAAATGGGAATCTTTCGGCGCCAAACTCCTCCATATCGTTGACCTCGACGGCGCTTTTTCAGGCAGCCAGAAGAACTTTGACGCCATAGTGAAAATCAGGAAAGCTATTAAGATCCCGATTCAGGTCGGGGGCGGCATAAGGGAGATCGGGAACGTGCTAAACCTTTTTTCCGCAGGCGTCAACCGGATCATTATCGGTACGAAAGCAATAGAAGACCCTGAATTCCTGACCTATCTCTGCAATAATTATCCGGGGAAAATTTTAATCGGCATCGATGCAAAAAGCGGTATGGTGGCGATAAAAGGCTGGGAGGAAATCACGTCGATAACCGCTAAAGACCTGGCAAAACGTCTGGAACTGGTGGGCGCGGCAGGCATTATCTATACGGACATCGGCAGGGACGGTATGATGACGGGCCCGAATATCGAGGCGACAAGTGAGATAGTTGAAAACGTTAAAATTCCCGTAATAGCATCGGGAGGCGTTTCAAATATAGACGATATCAGGGACCTTAAAAAGATAAAGGATCTCTGGGGAGCTATAACAGGAAAGGCTATCTATTCAGGATCATTGGACCTGCGTGAAGCTATAAAGATTGCCTCGGATTAATTATCCCATCAGTTGCATAAAATGAAAGGAAGACATGATAAAAAACCTTTTAAACGCGACAAAAAATAATCCATATTCACCTGACGGCGCTTTAAACCTAAAGTGCTTTGCAGATAAATGCATATCGAACAGTTTTATAAGTGCATTAAGGAGTCGCCTAAAAGCTTTTTTATCATATCTGCCTTTCAAATTGAGGACTTGTTTTGCAATGTTTAGGTTATGTTAGCGAAAAGAATAATACCGTGTCTTGATGTTAAGGATGGCCGCGTAGTCAAAGGGGTCAGCTTTGTCAACCTGCGCGATGCAGGCGACCCGGTTGAGAATGCTAAGTTTTATGACGATCAGGGCGCCGATGAACTGATTTTTCTCGACATCACCGCATCCCACGAAAAGAGGAAGATCATCCTCGACATAGTAGCAAAAACCGCAGAGGATGTATTCATGCCGCTTACCGTAGGAGGAGGGATTAAATCCCTTGACGATATCAGGGACCTCCTGAATGCCGGATGCGACAAGGTCTCAGTCAATACCACGGCCGTAAAAGATCCCTATTTCATCAGAAAAGCCGCGGAACGCTTCGGCAGCCAGTGCATCGTAGTTGCAATTGACGCAAAGAGGGTGCATCCGGACATGTCAAAGGCAACCGGTGAACCCTGGTTCGATGATCCATCGCTGAAAGATGTCTGTCTTGATCTGTCAGCCATTGAATTCCCTATCAATAACTGGAGCGAAAAAGGAATGTGGGCGATTTCGACCCACGGCGGCAGGCAGATGAAGCTCATCGACGCTGTGAAGTGGGCGCGGAAAATGGAGGAACTCGGCTCAGGCGAGATTATGCTCACCAGCATGGATAAAGACGGCACAAAAGACGGCTATGACATAGAACTCACCCGTGCGATATCAGAAGCCACAACAATCCCGATTATAGCCTCGGGAGGCGCAGGTAACCTTGAGCACCTCTATGAAGCCTTTGCCTTCGGTAAAGCCGACGCCGCCCTTGCCGCATCCATATTTCATTACAGGGAATACACTGTCCGGGACGCAAAGGAATACCTTGAGAAAAAGGGAATTCCGGTCAGACTATAACAGGCACAACAAACCGCTCTGTCTGCTAAATTCTCACAGTAACAAAAATATCAGTGTAACTTCATAATTCTTAATATTTCTTTTGAAAATAATTGTATTCACATGGAGAATCAACATCCCTCTGCATTTTGAAGAAGGATGGGTTAGTCTCCGAGGATTGCCTTGATGTTTGCAAAGAACTTCTTTGCGTAAACCTTCTCTTGGTCGGGGTCAAGTTTCTCGAACCTGTCAATCCTTTTGATCGCTTCCTCAGGGACCTCTTCCAGAAACCTGGAAGGAACGGAAGACTTTTCCTTTCCGTACTTTAATCTGTGCTCCGTGCAGGTGATGTAAAGTTCATTCATCGCCCTCGTTATCCCGACATAGAATAGCCTTCTTTCCTCCTCTATCTCCTCAGCCATACTCGAAGATTTTTTATGGGGCAGTATGTCCTCCTCCACCCCGGCGATAAATACTACGGGGAATTCCAGACCCTTGGACGAGTGGAAGGATATAAGGGTGACGCCCCGACCGCCCTTTTCCTCCTCTTTTTCCTTCACGAGGTCGGCGAGCGCCATTGTTTCCAGAAATCCGTGAAGAGAAGGCGATTCCTCTCCGGATTCAAAGCGGGCTATGGAATCGATGAACCCTTCAATGTTTTCTATCCTCCTGAATGCCGCCTCCGGGGTCTTATACAGTTCGGTAATGTAATCCCTGTAATTGATTTCCTCGATCAGCTCTTTGAGGGTTTTGCCCATTCCCGGAACTTTCCCGAACATATCCCGGTAACGGGTGATCAACCCGAAAAGGGCCTCGGCAGAGGCAGCCGCTTTTTGGCCGAGACCGGATATCCCGGATGCTTTTCCGAATGTCTCGAGAAGACTTAGCGAATTGGACCGCTTAAAATCCGAAAGCGCGGACAGAGCCGAAGGCCCCAGTCCCCTCTTGGGAGCATTGGCGGCCCTCAGAAGACTCAGATCGTCGGAGGGGTTTGCAATGATCTTGAGATAGGCCGCAAGGTCCTTGATCTCCTTATGTTCGAAATAGCTCGTTCCGCCCACAACGGAGTACGGGATCCGCTGTCTTCTCAGCGCTTCCTCAAAGGGCCTCGAAAAAATATTCGCCCTGTAAATAACCGCGAAATCTTCATAAGGTATATTTCTCTCGAACTTTATCATCGCTATTCTCTCGACTACCCACTCCGCCTCGCCCTCGGTATCGGTCGCTTTGTAAACATTGACCTTTGGGCCGTCGCCCCTTTCGGTCCATAAAGATTTTTCCATTCTCTTCCCGTTATTTTTTATCACTCCGTTTGCCGCTTTAAGAATATGGCCGAATGAGCGGTAGTTCTGCTCAAGCCTCACCGTCACCGTTCCCGGGAAATCTTTCTCGAAATCGAGGATGTTGCCGAGGTTGGCGCCCCTCCATCCGTAGATAGACTGGTCATCGTCCCCGACAACGCAGAGATTCTTCCTTTCACCTGCAAGCAGTTTTATGAATTCATACTGAACGCGGTTTGTATCCTGATACTCGTCTACCATGATATGCCTGAACCTCTCCCTGTATTTTTCGAGGACTTCGGGATGTTCTCTGAAGAGCTTCAGTGTGAGCAGAAGGAGGTCATCGAAGTCGAGGGCGTTTAGCGACTTCAGCGCCTCGTGATACCTGGGGTAAAGCATCGCCGAGACCTCTTCGATGGGATCATCAGACGAGGCGGCGGCGGACGGAGCGAAATCGTTTTTTGTCCTGCTGATCCTCTCGAGTATGGATTCAGCCTTGAAACTCCTGTCATGGAATTTGATATCCGACAGGATATTCCTGAGGAGTGAAACCTGATCGGAGGTATCGTAAATAGTGAAGTCCTTACCGTAACCAAGGTGTCCGATCTCGCGCCTCAGTATCTTTAGGCAGAGGGAATGAAAGGTCGAGATAACAGGCGTTCCGTTCCCGCCCCCTGCCATGTATTTGACCCTTTCCTTCATCTCTCTGGCAGCCTTGTTCGTGAAGGTGACCGCCAGGACGGACCCGGCCCTGACGCCCGTGTGTATCAGGTACGCGGTCCTCGTGGTTATTACCCTTGTCTTTCCCGAACCCGCGCCGGCGAGGATTAAGAGCGGCCCTTCGGTATGCATGACCGCCTCTTTCTGCCTCGGGTTGAGACGCTCTATTTCTCCGTATATATCCATCAATATTTCCTTTCAGGTTCTTTCTTTGAAAAATGAGTACGGCAACAAGTTCGCTGTTGAGGGAGACTTATTATGCACGGCAGGACGCCGGAGAAAAGCATTCAGATAATCTATATTACCGCTCTGCCGGCAATAAGGCAACCCCGAATATTTACGCAGTTGAAGATAAATCGTATATAATTATTTCAAGGGTTTTTTATCGGGGGTTCTATTAAGTTTCCCCGGGAGGAGGAGTTAAATGTCGGAGATCAATAAAAGACTGGAAGAAATATCGGACAAAATGAGCGAACACATTCTAACCGTAAAAGGCACTCTGGAACTATTAGATGCATCCGTTTCAGAGGATGATTTGCGCAGCCTTATTCTCAAGTCTATCGGGAGAATGGATAAGATTCAGGGATTATCCGACGAATTGTTTGCGGTATTAGAAAAGTTGCTGGAGAAAATGGGTGAAACAAAAGACGGCAAAGAGACTTAACACATCGGTTGCATTATGAAAGGTAGACATGATAAAAAACCTTTTAAACGCGACAAACGATAATCCATATACACCTAACGGCACTTTAAACCTAAAGTGCCGTTCAGATAAATGCATATCGAACAGTGTTATAAGTGCATTAAGGAGTCGCCTAAAAGCTTTTTTATCATATCTACCTTTCAAATTGAAAATCTCTTATTCAATGTTTAGATTAACCCAAACACATTGAATAATATGGATCATGTCTGGTAGGATGATTCAACTTGCGGATCATTGCATCTTTAAGATGCAAATACTTTATGGAATGAGGTAAGGATGAAAACGAAGACAATCGCAAAGCAGGTAAAGAAAGTCGAGAAGGAAGTTGCCAGGAAGGTAAAAAGCGTAAAGAAAGACGTTGCCAAACAAGTAAAGGATGTTAAGAAAAAGGTTGTTAAGAAAGCGCAGGCCGTAAAGAAAACGGTTGCCAAACAAGTCAAGGATGTCAAGAAAAAGGTTGTTAAGCAGGCGCAGGCCGTAAAGAAAACGGTTGCCAGGCAGGCAAAGGTTGTAAGGAAGCTGGTTTAAAAGTTAAAAGGGCGGTATAACAAATATATTTTTTGTGCTTACTGCGATACTTCTTACCTCCTGTATCTTGCGGAGTTGTTCGAGGTAAGAAGAGACCGTTTGCGGAGATTTCTGGTAATAGGCCAGCCTGTATAGCGCTTTTATATGGTCGTTTTCCACATTAAATATCTCGAGGTTTACGTTTTTAAATACCGAAGATATTGAGTGGGTAATGCCGGAAATATCGTCCGTTTCTATTTTCATATATATCATGTTTTCTATCGGTTTATTTTTTCTGAACTTGACGGAGAAAAAATTTTCTTCATCAAATTCTTCCGCTTTTTTGCAATTGCCGGTATGTACGACAAACCTTGTCCTGACTAAAATGCCTTTATAAGGCGCATTGTTCAGGGTGGGCACACAAAAAGGACAGGAGAGATAATTATCATCCAGAAAATCAAGCTCTATGGGAAAGCCTTTCTGACTCGAAGAAAAGAAATTCCATACCTTTAAAAAAGACTCTTCCTTCTTCCGCAATACGGAAATCTTCTCTCCGTCAAGCAACCGAAGTTCGAGTAATAGTTTCTCTGCTTCCGGAACGGCGCGGAGGACCCCTATGACCTTTTCCTTAAGGTCCTTCTCAACGGGACAAATCTTATCCAGCTTTTCCCAAAACTCATTCCGGTCTATATGAAAAGCGAACAGGAGCTTTTCCAGGTAGTCTTTTGCGATATTGAACAACGCCTCCGCCTGAGCATTCTCAAAGTATTTTTTCAGCACCCTGTTTGCTTTGGTAGTTACACACTTTTTAAGAAATTCCTCGGTAGCCGTAACGGTATTTTTTGTATATATCTGCACTACATTTCCGTTATGCAACTCATGCCCCAATCCTACCCTTATACCGTCGACTACTCCATAATCCGCTTTTAATCCGAGATCCGAATGTATCTTAAACGCAAAATCAAGGACCGTAGAGCCTTTCTTGAGCTCGATAACGGTCTTCCCGTCTTTTGCAAAAACCTGCATGTCGTCTTTTTCTATAAAGGGAATTAACGTATTAACATCCATAAAATTACTTTCGTTTACCAGATATTCCTGAAGGTGCTCCATTAGTTTCCTGTTGATCGTAGTGTCTTTGCTAAAACTGCCGTATACAAGAATGCCTTTTCTGTTGAATTCGTTAAATCTGTCAGTCGTAATCAGCAGCGGAAGCTTAACGCCGTCCACTACAACCGTATAACTAATCCCCCTGAAATTATTAAACATAGGGACGGATATGTTATCTTCAATATTGCCCGCCACCTTGTAACTACTGTTTATAAGCCACATCATTTTATATGCATTCTCGACGGAATCGACCACAAATTTTAACAGTAAAACATTGGGGATATGCATAAACCTGTAATCCCTTATGTCGAGAAACGGTTTCCACTGGACCCTGATCTTCTTTATTCGCACGTCATTTTCATGACATCTTTCAAGAATAGTCATCTTGAAAATATCGATAACCTGGGCGGCTTCTTCCCGGATTTCCCCGAGTCTTGCAGAGAATAAATTGAATTTGTCCGGATACAGAAATGATGCACAAAGATGTTCTATTTCATTTGCAATGTCCAAAAGACACAGCCTTATGCAGAGTTTATGATAAATATCCATGGACTCATTGGCGATAACTAACCGCTTAGCGGCGGAGAGATGCTCCAATGTCCTCAGATTATGCAGTCTGTCAAAGATTTTAATGTAGGCAACTCTTGGATTGTTGATGGTATGTGAAAAGAATTTGTCGTATGACTCATCTTTATGTTCTTTTATCTTTGTCAGTCCCTCGACGGTCTCTGCAACCTCTTCTCCGAACAATCCCGAGATTTCATCACTGCCGATTTTAGCGTCTTCGATGACGTCATGGAGCAGGCAACTGTCGATTGAAACCTTGTCTACCATGCCGTTTTCCGCGGCAATAAGCGCTACATTTAAAGGATGGAATATGTAAGGCTCTCCGCTTTTACGCCACTGGTCTTTATGCGCCGATGAAGCATATTCAACGGTCCTGTTGACGTCCTCGTATATTTCGGAATTCGCTCTATGTCCCTTAACAATAGTACGCGCTTCGTGCTCGGCAATGTTAAGGGCTATTTTTTCGATTAACTTTTTTTGCAGAACTATATCCTCATCCATACCGTATCCATGAATCCAAATAATTTTCCCCGGCAGAACACACAAAGGTTTCAGATTGACTATTGCATTTTTTCAGAGAAACATTCAAGCGAAATATATTGCCTGTTCAATAATATTGCAAGGCGCAGTGGCAAAAGCAGTCCGGCATGTTGAATTTGTATTAAACCCCTATGGCCTTTAGTACTTCCATTTCTTTGCGCAATATGGTATTGACAACCTTGTCAAGATCGACGTTTTTGCTCAGCGCTTTTTTGCTGAAAAACTCTTTAATCTCATTGTCCAGATAGATCGGGATTTCGAGTTTTTCAATCGGTCTGTAAAACTTGCCCTGCACCACCTTTGAAAAATCATATTCCTTTTTCATGCTTTTCCCCGTCTTTCAAAATACTGTTTCTCCTCGTTTTTTGTTACCTTCCTTGTTCAGATAATGACTATTTGTCTTTTTTACAGGGTTGAGGTGAATATATCTGCTCAGTTCCAGCAGATAATCGTCTTTATCAATAACGATTGTTTTGTATCTGTCCTGAAATAATATCTTTAATACGGCATCATTATAATGCTTATATTTGTCCTATGTCGAGGGCTGACCCCATTTATTTCTGTTTTTCAGGCAAGTCCATAAGATATATCACCCACAATGCGGACTGCTTCTATTGGGGTTCTGATCCTGTCTGGTTATCCAAGAGCAACAGGATCACAGTCATAGAGGCTATGACCCTATTTCGAGAATTATCAGATCGCCTGCCACCGTGGCCCGCTCTCCAATCGTCTACTGTGTCTATACCGATCGCATATGGGTCTTGCATTGGCCACGTTCAGCGTCTGTGTCTCTTTAGGCGTTTATCGGGGACAAACGGGTTCTGCTTATAAGGAAAGGACATACTTCAAGAATGTTTAACCGTGGTGCTTTTCAATTTTTGATTACTTCCTGTAGTTCACTCCCCAATAATCTGATATAATTGTGCGGAGTATAGCTAATAATCATTTGTTCTGCCCTTTTTTTCATTTTTAAATGTATCCGCTGAAGATTTGTTACAATGTTTAGAGAAAATCAATCAGGTGTAAGATGACGAATTCGTAAGACAAAAAATCTTGAAAGAGACGAGGGCGGATGAGTATAGGAGGGAAAAATGGAAAAGCTGACGAGAAATCAAGTTATAGAATTGTCAAAAACAAGAGGCGACATATCGGAGTATGACCTGTCAGGTTTAAATCTGAGCATGCTCGATCTGATTGCTATTCAGTTCAAGGGATGCAATCTCGAAAGTGCAAATTTGAGCAGCTCGAATCTGAGCATGTCCAATTTCGATAATACAGATCTGTCGAATTGTAATCTGAGCAGCTCTAATTTTATAGGCGGCAGTTTCAGAAAGGCGAATCTTGAGAATTCCGACCTCACTTTTTCTTCATTTGTCGGTGCAGACTTCACTGAAGCAAACCTGAAGGGTGTGAACTTCACCAATTCCAAAATATCCACTGCAAACTTCGAGAAGGCTAATCTTACAGGAGCAAATCTTCAGATGACAGAAGCTGTTTTAATACGAATGGCAAATGCGAATCTCCGGAATGTAAACGCTTATGGTTCGAGCATGATAGGAGCTGATTTTTCAGGCGCAGACATGAAAGGAGCGATGTTGCACGGAACAGATCTGAACGGGGCGAACCTCTCGTCAGCGGACCTGAGAGAGGCAAGTCTTTTGGAAACCGTTCTGATAGCTGCAAACCTGACTAATGCAGATCTGAGAAATATCAAACAGGGCGGCGTAGAAATGACAAGGGCAAAACTTGACAGCACGAAATTTGACAATGAAGTAAAGTCATAATCAGAATTGAAAGAAAAATTTAAGCATATCTCACTATTGAAATTTATAGAAGAAAAAAGGGACGTAGTTACTAACAGTGAGTTGTAATAATTATTATTCTTTGACAACCTTTTCAATTGCCCTTGTAATACCCGATGTTGAGACACCTGTATGACGAGCTATTTCGGCTGCGGATAATCCAAGTTCTTCTCTGCTGCGATATGCAATCTTTGCACGTATTCCGCTCACTAACTGCCTGCGGCTTCCCATTTTTATCTCCTTATCGCTTATTCCGCCCTTTGCGCATTCTTCCCTGATGATTGTCTCTATTGCTGTTCCGCTCTGACGCATCCTGAGTTGCCGCACCTGACGGTCTTCCGCTTCTTTAAGTACGGCCTGTACAAATTCTCCACTCCCAACTATTCGTTCATCAAATTCTTCCTTTTGTCCCCGCCTTCTTATGGCTTTAACCTGCGACCATCCCCCATAACTCCTAACAAGCCCGCTGTCGTTTAGTTCCGTGCTTTGCTTCAAAATCAAGCCTTCTTCTATAAATCTTCGATAAGCTTTCTTTGCAACCCTTCTGCTTTCGCCAAACTGTGCAAGCACATAATCACTGTCCATCCAGGTTCGTCTGCTGTTTCCCATTATGACACTGTGGCCGCTCCATGGATATTTATCTAATTCTTCCAATGTGTTTACTATCTTTGCCCTTACAGGATTTAGATGAATGTAGCGTATAAGGGCAAGAAGATATGTGTCTTCATCGCAAAGAACAGATTTATACCGGTTTGAAAAGAGATGGCCGGTCCTTTTGTGACTGCGATTGTAATACTGGGCATACCAGGTAAGAAGTTTTCGCATAATATCGGAGATGCCATGTTTGCCGCTCTTAAATAGAAGATGTGCATGATTGTCCATTACTACCCATGCATAAACAAAAGCGCTTCCTTTATCTATATTTTCTCCGAGTCTTTGAAGAAACTTCTCCTTATCTCCGTTGTCCTTAAAAATAGACATCTTGTCTATCCCCCTTACCATAACATGGTGCAGGGCTCCGGAAATATCTAATCGGGCTTGCCGTGGCATGTTTCTATTTTAATCATCCTCATTGTGGTTGTCAAAATTAATCGTTGTTAGTAACTACGTCCCTCTAACTACGTCCTCAAGCATCGTGTATGCGGCGTCCCTGTGTAGCCGCTTGTTGGGCTCTCTATCATCCTCAGTTTTTCTCATTTATACGAGCGCAACAATATCGTTTATCGCTCTACGAAAATAATCTACCCACGGTTCCTTGAAATTAAGGGTGGCAGCGATAGAGCACGGAAGGCGGTTGACTAAACCATTACTGTCATACGGTTGCCCAGCCATGATTTGATCAATTTCGTCGGCTAAGATAGCGGCGAACCACTTGCCCTTGAATATTCGGTGGTGCTGGTCTTTGGAGAAGTACCTGCCCACTTTCCGAGATGTGGCTGCGAGCTTTTGTCTGAAGACTGCGACAGATACCCCACATTTTTTTGCCAAATCACTTGTTACAGTTGCATACAGTACGGCATTGGTAGGTCCAAACAGTCTTGTCTGTATTCGCGACACTACCCTGAAATTCGCCTCACAAGAGATGTCATCTTCTAATACGCGAAGACATAATAAAATCCATTCTCGCCAGAGCGTGGCAACACGTCGACACCATCCCGGCGCATCGTTTAATTGGCTTCTCAATCTCGTAGGATCCACGGATGCTGCGGATGCTGCTCCAATCAGTAGGTTCCCATGGATGAAGATATAGTTCTGGACATCGTAGTGCTCTGTATAAACAGTGTGCTGCGATTTTTTTTTCTTGCGTTGGAGATCATCCACGTCTTTATCTAAAAAAAAAAATGCATGCTGTCGTCTGCCCGCCCAATGAAGAAACGAGAGCCTTGCTTTGGCGGAGGAATGCAAAGAAATTTAGGAGCGCCTGCTTTCCCCCTGTGCTTCCAGGAAGCTGTAGAGCTATACAGATTTCATAGCGGAGAGGAAGGTCAGGAATTGACTCACAAATACCGGCATAGAAATATGGGTCCATTTGTTTCCCCTCGACGAATATGAATAGCTCGGTCGAGGAAAGCTGCATATAGCGCAAATATGCCGCATACGAGTGACAAAGGCGACTCATGACCTATCCATTCTTAGATCCTGAAGATTTTATCATCAGGTATGTCTGCCATGATCTCTGGTGAATGGGTTGCGAAAATTAGCTGAGCCTCAGGATTAAGGGCACGTACCGAGCGGATGAGATCCTTTTGCCAGTCAACATGCATTGAGATCTCTGGTTCATCTATCATCATAGAGCTCTCACCAACGAGAAGTGACTGAACGAATATGAGCAGCAAGTGTTTTTCACCCGAAGACAGCGATGCCAAACCTATCTTTTCACCAGAGGGAATATTGACCTCGATTGATTCGTCAGTGAAGCAAATCTTCTTGTTTCCTGAAAACATGCGTGTGATCAGTTCTTGCAGCGTATTACGCGAAGTCATTGCATCCTTTATCTTGTCTTCCACTAAGTCAATATCTTGAACAACGTCTTGCAAGGTTGCATCGGCTGCATAACGTTTTTCGAAAGCCGCTTGGGTGCCTAGTATTGATGCTGAACCTTGTCGTTTCAAGAAGTTCTCCACCCTTTCATAGGCCGTCGCGACAGTGAGCTTGCTTGTGCGTCGTCTTCCGCTCGCGCTTTCTGGCGAGAGGACAGCTCGTAATATGCTAGCCAGTCCTTGCTCCTGAGCCTTGCGAACAGCTCCCAGTACCTGCGCTGAGTACCGACTCCATAGTTGCTCAACTGATCGAGCAAAAAACGAGTCCAATTGCTCCTCCGTTAGCCACGGACGGTTCTGACGTGTGTACTCAATCGGTAGTCCATACAGTTCGTCTTCGTCGCTGACGTGAAGGCGAGATGTTGGCAGATACTCATGTGCCCAGCGACTTGAGGAAGCTTCCTTAGGCGTCGCCGGAGTGCAAGTCCAGGTTAGTCCTTCCTCGGGCCTTATTTCTTCTTCAGCCGTAACGACTTCGCGCCCAATCGTCAGTTCTCGATGTATTACACGCCTACCCCGAGAACCAGTATCTCTTGCTACTCCTATCTTCTTAATTGACCGCGTGAATACCTTTTTCCAAGTCATGGAATAGATGCTGACTTCGGCCGCGGTGAATGGAACGGCAGCGAGAATTTTCGTATTGTTTGCCATCGCGGCATGGAAGATCTTAAGAAGGGAAGTCTTGCCGCTTCCGTTCAAGCCGAAGAAGATGTTTGTGTCACGGTTCAACTCAAGCTCAAGCGGTTTTTTCCTCCCAGTTAGCCCTTCAACCCTGAAAGATACGATATGAGACATGGTGATGTCCTTTCTTGCGGGCTAACCGTAAGTGCTCGTATAGTTGATTAGGTTTCACTGAGCCCAACAAATATTATATATGGTTTATGCATCTCTGCAAATTTTATCATAACCACTCGTATTTTTCACCCGTTTAGTATTCTTCTCACTATATCATGACTTTTAGTATGATACAAGAAACTCGATAACTTCACTTTATTAATTCACTCGTCTTAACAGTTATCAAATGAAACAAACGGTCTGAGTGCAGCCTTATAGTGTGTTGATTCAGGAAGAAGTTCTCGCGTTCTCAGCAGTCATGACAATCCGTCTAAAATCTTAATCAAAAAATGATTCTGTTCACGGTTTGTTCACGGTTTTATTTTACATAATAATTTGGTAAGTGGTTGATATTAAATGATTTGTTTGGTGCCGAAGGCGGGATTTGAACCCGCACGGGTTACCCCACACGCCCCTCAAACGTGCGTGTCTACCAGGTTCCACCACTTCGGCACAAGATGATTATATTACAACAATAACAGACGGGTTTTCAAGGTGCATATAAAGTTTAAAGCTTTATTCAATCAGCTTTCTGTTGATTTTTATTTTTAAGGATTTTTTATAGCCTTCAATGAACGATTTTACGGCCTTCCCTTTTTTGTCTCCCATCATGGCCTGCCTTATCATATCCGCCGCCTGTTCATTGCCGGAGGGCCGGGGCAGTTGTATATCCAGGGCTGTGGCGTCAACGGACAATTCAACGAGCCGCCTCATTTTTTCATAGGTCAGTTCCTGCCTTTTCATATTTTCGTAAACCTCCGGGGTTATCCTGTTCAGTCTCAACCTGTTGATGTATACCTCCTTGTCGAAAACCCCGTTCTTTAAAAAAGCGCGCTCACCGGAGATGGAATCCTGAAGCTCTTCGTCGCTTACGCTGATACCCGCTTCTTTTGAAGCTATCAGAAGGATCTTTTCATCCATGAGGGAATCCAGGACTTTTTCTTTAAGATCTTTCTGCATTTTCTCATTAAAGGTGTCTTTATAGACCTCTTTATAAAAACGGAATGTACTGTCATAGGCTTTCCAGTATTCCTCAACGGTAATCTTATGTTGCCCCACCTCGGCGATAACCTCTACGCCGCCGTTTTGATCCACGGTGCCTACGCCCCAGAAAACGAACGTTATAATGATAATAAAAAAAAGCACATAAAAATATTTTGCATGCTTGCGCATTGCCTGTAGCATCTTTTAATACCTCCGTATAAAATAATCATTCAGGATGTCTCCATGGTCAAAAGCAATCCGTCCGGGAAGATTGCCTGTACTGCAAATGCCGATCTCCCTGGCAGGTAGGGGATTCCGTCGGTTAAGGCCGGACTTCAAAGTCCAACTCTACATCTCTTTCAGGAACAATGGTTGAAACGGCATGTTTGTAAATAAGCGACTGGGAAATATCTTTCACAAGGATTACGAAATTATCAAACCCTTTTATCATGCCTTTCAGCCTTACACCGTTAGTAAGATAAATGATTACAGGAGTCTTGTCCCTTCTTAACTGGTTCAGATAGGTGTCCTGAAGGTTCAGACTTTTATTGGGATTGCTCATACATGCGCTCCTTTAAGTAGTTTCATTCTAACATAAATTATTTCTCTCAATATTGCAAGGCTTTCAGGAGATTTGCATGTTATACCCGGTCCCGAGAATATCACAAACACGATCAAGGATTATCGAATTGTCGGAGATTCCTGTTATATCGACCCAGGAAATACCCTCTTCTTTCCTGAACCATGTGAATTGTCTCTTGGCATATCTTTTAGATCCCCGCTTTATGAGTCTGACAGCTTCGTCGCGGGAAATCCCGCCCTGAAGATACATTGCGATCTCTTTGTAACCGATAGCCTGCATCGAAGGCAACGGAGACACGAAGGAGGCTTCTATCAGGTGCAAAACATTTTTCACCTCTTCCTCAAGGCCGTTCGCTATCATTTCATCAACCCGCTTCTCTATAAGGCTGTAAAGCTCTTTTCTGTCTCTTGAGAGACCGATCTTAATGAATTCGTAAGGAAGCGGCTGTGTAAACCGTTTCTGCATATCGGAAATGTTCGAGGCGCTTTTCAGGGAAACCTCCAGGGCCCTTATAATCCTTCTTGTATCGTTAGGCGTTATCTTCCCTGCAGCCTCGGGGTCAAGCTCTCCGAGATACTTATAAAGCGAGCCGTTTTCCGCCTTTTCTCCGGCGAGGAGACTTTCCCGCAATGACCAGTCTGCGGAAGGTCCGCTGAAAATACCTCGTGTCATTGCCTTGATATACAAACCTGTGCCTCCCGCAACAATCGGGATTTTCCCTTTCCGGTGAAGCCCTTCAATAATGGGAACAACCGCGTCAATATATTTACCGGTACTATAAGACTCCCGGGGTCCAACTATGTCTATCATGTGATGTTTTACCATGGCCCTTTCATCGGGAGTCGGTTTTGCAGTTCCGATATCCATATGCCTGTAAATCTGCATGGAATCGGCGCTGATTATATCCGTATCAAGCTTTTTTGCAAGCAGGAGCGAGACGCCTGTCTTCCCGACGCCGGTTGGGCCGAGGAGTATAATGACCTTATTCATTTCCGTTTGAACATCTTCTTCAGATCGTCTAAGGAAAAGAAAAGTCTTGTGGGTCTTCCATGGGGGCACTGGTCGGGGTGAGCGGTCTGTTCAAGGTCGGCAATTAGTGCGGAGACCGCTTCCTGATTTAATATCCGTTTCCCTCGTACCGAACTGTGGCAGGCAATACGTGCGGCAAGGGCTTCTTTGAGGGATTTGTCGGGGGCAATGCCTTCGCGGATGCACGAGGCTATATCGGAGAGGATCCCCCTCAGATCGGCTTCTTCCAAAGCATCCGGCAGGGAGCGGACAATGACCGTATTATGTCCGAAATCGTCTGCCTCAATGCCAAAATCCGCGAGAAGATGGTTGTTTTCAAGGATGACTCTGTATTCATTGTGAGATAACTTTACCTGTCTTGGGAACAGGAGCTGGTGGGCATTCAGGTTTATGCCTCTGAGGAATCTTTCATAGAGGACCCTTTCATGGGCGGCGTGGTGGTCTATTAATGTTAGACCGCCTTTGCCGGATATAGCGACAAAGGTGTCTCCGAGATAGATAAACGGTATCGACGGCTTATAAGGAAAATCCAGCGGTTCGGCGATCATTTGAGCTTGTGGGATAAAGGACGACGGTTGAAAAGACGAATACTCTGCCGGGAACGGTTTGGAAGGACCCTTATCAGTCGGTTCAAAAAACTGCCCGGTATATTCAATCCTGTCGCCTCTCACCGCTTCGCCAATGCTTGCGGACACCAGACGATAAACAGGTTCTTTATCTTCAAACCTTACCTCACGCTTTGCCGGATGGACGTTGAAATCCACTTTACGGGGGTCGATTTCAAGACAGACAAAGAAGACGGGATGCCGGTCGTGGGGAAGAATCCCCTCATATGCTTTATATACTGCTGAAGAAATGGAATAGTCTTTTACCGGCCTCGAATTTATAAAGATGAACTGATGGGATTTCATATTCCTGAAGTTATTGGTTTTTGAGACAAAGGCGGTCATCGTGACGCCTTCTATACCTGCAGAGACCTCCATCAGCCCGTTCAGGAACTCATCACCGTAAACCTGCAGGATACGTTCTTTCATGCCTGAAGCTGCCGGAAGGTTTATGGTTTCCCTGTTGTCCGTTGTAAGACTGAAGCCTATATGAGGGTGAGACAAAGCCTCTTTTGTAACGGTATCTATTATATGAAAAAGCTCGGTGTTGTTCGATTTCATGAACTTTTTTCTTGCAGGGGTGTTGAAGAATATGTCCCTTACCTCAATGGACGTCCCTGCCGAAGGCGAATCTTTAATCTCTTTTATCTCACCCCCCGCTATTTCAACGGATATTCCGCTTACAGAGTCTTTCAATCCCGTGATGATTTTCACTTTAGAGATGGAGGCAATGGAAGGGAGGGCCTCGCCCCTGAACCCCATTGTTTTGATATTGAACAAATCATCTTCAGTGGAAAGCTTGCTTGTGGCATGACTTTCAAAGCAGAGGAGCGCATCTTCCCTGTCCATGCCGGACCCGTTGTCGGACACTCTCATGAGACGTTTACCTCCATAGAGAACGTCTATGCTTATATCCGTGCTCCCCGCATCTATGGAGTTCTCGATGAGTTCCTTGACGACTGAGGCAGGTCTTTCCACGACCTCCCCTGCTGCAATCTTGTTCCTTAAATCAGGAGGAAGGATTTTTATCAGCGGCATATGACATTTTAACCCAAATCCGGCAGGTAAGCAAAGGACCTTTTAATCGGCTTATGGTCTGAATTGTCTGTTTTGTGTATAATTCTAAAAAGACTGATAAATGGAGGTCAGGCATGGACATAAAGGCGTTTGTTCTCAATAAAGCATTGGAGGCAAAGGAAGGGGCAAGGGCTTTGGCCAAGGCGTCATCAAAACAGAAAAATGCCGCCCTGATCGGAATGGCTGAGGCATTAAAAAAAAGATCGAAGGACCTGATTTCAGAAAATAAGAAAGATATCAAATACGCGGAAGGCAAAGGGCTTTCAAAGGCATTGATCGACAGGCTTACTTTAAACGAAAAGCGTGTCAATGAAATGGCCGCCGGACTGATTGAAGTTGCAGCCCTTCCCGACCCGGTAGGTGAAATAATAAAAATGCGGCAGAGGCCTAACGGGATGACTGTCGGAAAGATGCGCGTCCCTATCGGTGTTATCGGTATCATTTACGAATCAAGGCCGAATGTTACGGCGGATGCAGCGAGCCTCTGTATGAAGGCAGGCAATGCCGTTATCCTCCGGGGCGGGTCCGAGGCAATCAATTCAAACAAAGCCATTGTTAAGGTCCTTAAGGAGGCTGCAAAAAAAGAAGGCCTTCATGAGGGTATAGTAACTTTTATCGATACTCCTGACAGGCAAGCGATTATGGAAATGCTCAAGCTTGAGGGCATAGTGGATCTCATAATCCCGAGGGGAGGAGAGGCTTTAATCAGAGCGGTCGCCGAGAATTCGAGGATCCCCGTACTCAAGCATTACAAAGGCGTTTGCCATGTGTTTGTTGACAGGGGCGCTGATTTAAAAATGGCTGAAGACATCTGTTTTAATGCAAAGGTGCAGAGGCCCGGGACCTGTAATTCAATGGAGACGATGCTTGTTGATAAAAAGATTGCAAAGGCATTTCTGCCCTCCATGATAAAGCGCTTCAAAGAAGCGGGCGTGAAAATAAAGGGATGTCCTCTGACAAAGAAGATGGACGCATCTCTTGAAAAGGCGCAGGAAGAGGACTTTTACAGAGAATACCTTGACCTTATTGTGAACGTCAGGGTAGTCGATGATATAGAGGAAGCAATGACGCATATAGCAAAATACAGTTCCGCCCATTCTGATGCTATTGTGACAAAGGACTATGATAAGGCAATGCGGTTTCTTAAGGAGGTCGATTCCTCGGCAGTGTTTGTCAACGCCTCTACAAGATTAAACGACGGCTTCCAGTTCGGCCTCGGCGCCGAGATAGGCATCTCTACCGATAAAATACATGCACGGGGTCCTATGGGACTCGAAGAGCTTACCTGTACTAAGTTCATAGTACTCGGCAATGGGCAGCTAAGGGAATAATGTATTGAAGGTCGGCGTCTTTGGCGGGACTTTTAACCCTATACATAATGGACATCTGAGGGCCGCGGAAGAAGTCCGGGAGAAGCTTGGGTTTGACAGGATACTTTTTATCCCGTCAGGCAAGCCTCCCCTTAAAACAAAAGATATTGCAGTTGCCGCGCATCGATTCGAGATGGCGAGGCTTGCCATTCTTGATAATCCTTTTTTTGAGATTTCCGATATTGAAACAAAGCGTGCAGGAAAGTCTTATACCGTAAAGACAATAGAGGAATTGAAAAAGGCATATCCTTCCAGGGAGTTTTACCTGATCCTCGGAATAGACGCCTTCCTCGATATTCCGAACTGGCGGCATCCCGAGCGGCTGATTGCCCTTGCCAATTTTGTCATCATTTCCAGACCGGGGTCCAGGTTTGCGGATTTAAGGCTGTCGCCTTATATAAGAAAGACAAACCGGCATACCCTAAAAAGGATTGATGACTTAAAACAAGATGTCTATGCAACAGCATTAGAAAGCGGCAAGGAGACGGTTCTCCTCGGAATTACACCTATTGGGATATCGTCAACCAATATCAGGGATGCTTTAAAAGATGGGAAAAGTATAAAATATTTGTTGCCGGCGGAAGTCCAATCCTATATAATTAGAAATAAGGTATATAAAAGCTGAAATTTGGCATACTGATTTTTTGACTTTAAACTATGCACTTTTAACTATATGCCATTTTCATTTGAAGGGAGGGAAAAACTTTAGAAAGCAGAGATAAGTCCCTTGCGGCAGCAAGGGCGGCATTAGACAAAAAAGCAAAAGACATCCTTATCCTCGATTTACAAGGCCTGACTACCATTGCAGATTATTTTGTAATCTGTTCGGGACAAAGCACCACACAGGTAAAAGCAATCCAGGAGCAGATAGTAGCAAAAATGAAAGAGGCGGGTATTAGTCCCCGGGGGGTCGAAGGTATGACTTACAGCCACTGGGTACTCGTAGACTACGGAGACGTTATTATCCACATCTTTGAAGAGGAAACAAGGACATTCTATGAACTTGAGAAACTGTGGATCGATGCTAAAAGAATTCCGGTGGAGTAAAAGCTGCATCCATGAGTAAGCTAAGCGTATTTTTATTCATCGTATTCCTTGCAATCCTCGGCTTATTTGCCATTTTCAATCAAAACATTACAGTGGTCAAGGTACCTTTTGGCCAGGCATATGAAACCCCTGCCATAGCTCTTATCCTGATTTCAATTGCTGCAGGCGCCTTTGCCATGCTTTTATTCTTTATGGTAAGAGACACAAAAAGATATGTGGATTCCTATCAGTATCAGAAAAAGCAGAAAAAGGATGCAAAGATCCAGGACTTGTACTCAAAGGCATTGAACTATATCTTTGCGCATCATAACAGGACCCAGGCAAGAGATCTGCTAAAAGAGATACTAAAAGAAGACCCCGAGCATCTTAATGCGTTATTGCAACTCGGAGATATCGCGGCGTCGGAGGAAGATTTTCAAAAGGCCCGGGAGTATTATCAGCAGGCAAGAGACCTGAATCCGAGGAATATCGATGTGCTTTTGTCCCTTGAAGGTCTCATGGAAAAGACCGGCAGGCTTGCCGACGCCCTCAGGTATATTGAGGAAATCCTCGACCTGGACGATGAAAACCTTACCGCTTTATATAAAAAGAGGGACATCTTCGAAAAACAGGAAAAGTGGGATGATCTTGTCCTTGTTCAAAAGACAATCCTGAAAAATGAACATGCTGAAAAGGACAAGATACGGGAGAGGCAAAACCTTGTCGGATATAAATATGAGTATGGCAGGTACAGCCTCGAAAACGGAGACCTTGAAAAGGCCAAAAAGGCTTTCAGGACCGTCCTGAGATTAGAAAAGGATTTAATCCCGGCGAACCTTGGGCTTGCAGAAGTGCTTTTACAGGAAGGCGAAGCAGAAGAGGCTATTAATCTGCTTGAAAAAGTCTATGAACAGACCTCATCCATGATCGTTCTCCTGAGGCTTGAAGACATGCTGATAAGCGTAGGCGAACCCCTCAGACTTATAAGAATATATAAAAACAAAATATCAAGAAACCCCCAGGACCAGCTCATTAAGTTTTTTTTGGGAAGACTTTATTACAGGCTTGAAATGATCGATGACGCCTTTGAAACCATGACCTCCATTGATATAGCCGGCACCGCCAATCCGGCAATGCATCAGCTTATGGGCAACCTCTATATGAAGCGGAACCAGATAGACAAGGCCGTGCATGAATTCAAGAGGGCATTGGAGTCCCATGAATGCGCCTTCAGCCTCTCATATGTCTGTGAAGACTGCGGATATATCTCCTCCGAGTGGTCGGGGAGATGTTCTAATTGTAAAAAATGGAGCACCTACCGGCTGAACCTCTTGGCCTGAGACCTTCAGTTTCCTGCTTATCTTTCCAACTTCATATTTTACCGGTCTGTGACCCGGTTTATAGCAGGAAATAACCGTAGTGGACGTTGCCAATTTAAATAATTGATTATTTATTTCTTGCGCCATCGTTCTGTATCTACCAAAGAACTCACCGCCAGTCATTTGAGGAGGATTATGTTCATTTATTCTATAAGTTCATTTTTAATGAACAGCAAATATTACTGAACATACCAAAAAAGTTTATATGTAAACCTTTAGGGTCGGTTGGCTCGCTCAGAAGGTTTAAATATAACCTATTGGATTCAAAAATAATTCTCACATATAAGATTTTTATTCCAGAACTTGACTTTTGTTCATTATTTTGCTATGTTCATATTAAATGAACATAATGAATAAGTGAACAAGGCTATGGATAGAAATAATAGAGATACACAAGAAGAAATTTTTCACCTTGCCATTGAGGCGTTTCGAAAAAACGTTCCTGTGCAGACCGAGATTGAGACGTTAGCGCTGGAGCCTAATTTCGTGCTTGAATTTCGGCCGGACCGGCGAATAAAGATGATAGTGCAGGAGAAGGCTCTGGATTATTATGCCGAAATAAGAACAACCATTACGAAACCACACAAGCTTTTATTGCTGATGCATAAAGAGAAATTAAACAACCCTCTTTTATTGGTCGCAAAATATGTAAATGCACAGATGGCAGAGCAGCTTAGGCTTGATGGTATAGAATTCATTGACACAGCCGGCAACGCCTTTATAAACCAGCCGCCAATATATATTTTTGTGAAGGGTAACAGACCGCCGGAGGATGTCAGAAAAGCTCCGCTCAAAAGAGCATTCAAGCCTGCAGGTCTCAGAATCATTTATGCTTTCCTGTGCAACCCCGGCTTAGAGAATAAGACGTACCGGGAGATAGCTGCTGCAACAGACGTCGCCCTCGGTACTGTCGACTGGATTATGAAAGAACTAAAGGACCTTGGTTTTCTTCTTGATATGGGGAAGCGAGGGAATAAACTGACCCGGAGAGAAGATCTGTTGCAAAGGTGGGTTACAGCATATCCGGAACAACTGAGACCAAAGCTAATCCTCGGTCGATATAGAGGCGAATATGGATGGTGGCAACAGAAGAAACTTGACCCGATGGCGGCACAGTGGGGTGGAGAGGTTGCTGCTGAAAGGCTCACACATTACCTTAAACCTGAGGTTATCACGATATATACAACGACCCAGCAACTCAATCAGCTGTTACTCAAGAACAGACTCAGGAAAGATCCTGAAGGAGATGTTGAAATCCTCGAAAGATTCTGGAAGCCTGTTGAAATGTGGCAATATGAAGACCTTGTGCATCCGATCCTTATTTATGCAGACCTCCTGGCAACCGGGAATCAGAGGAATATTGAGACAGCGAAGATGATCTATGAACAACATATCATTCGACTTATCAGGGAAGATTGATCAACAGACCGTAGAAGCCCTTGCTATGGTAAAGAGGATTGCCGATTCTTTGAGCATTCCGTTTTTTGTGGTTGGCGCTTCCGCAAGGGACTTCATTCTTAAATATTGCTACGGCATCGAATCGCCAAGGATGACGAGAGACATAGACCTCGGAGTTGAAGTTGCCAGTTGGGAGCAGTTCAACCAGTTGAAGGGAACATTAATAGCAACGGGCAAATTCTATCCTGCAACGGAACAACAAAGGCTCAGCTTCGATTCCGCCATGATCGATATAGTTCCCTTCGGAGCTATTACTGATGAAAACAGGCAGATCAGTTGGCCGCCGGAGCATGAGATTTTCATGAGTTTAGTCGGGTTTAAGGAGGCTTATGAATACTCAATTACAGTCAGGCTAAGCTCTGATCCTGAACTCGACATTAAGTTGCCAACCTTGCCAGGTCTGGCGATCATGAAAATTATTTCCTGGAAAAAGAAATATCCTGAGCGGAAGAAAGATGCTGAGGATCTGTTGCTCATTATGCATAAATATGAAGAAGCCGGTAACTTTGACAGGCTTTACGATAAAGAGCAGGATCTGCTGCAGGAAGAGAAATTTGACACGAGGCACGCCGGTATCAGACTGCTTGGCCGGGATATGGCAAAGATTGCCGAACCAGAAACACTGAACATCATCAAGACCATTTTATACAGTGAAACAGAGGAGCAGTCTCGATACAGATTGGTCACTGATATGATCATAGGCTCTCTCACTTTTGATCGTCATTTTGAAGAAGTATTGCTTCATGTTGAGAAACTGAGAAAAGGGATTGACGAGGCCGGCAAAAAATAAATCATTTTAATCACATCGTTCCCTACAAATTCACCAATTGAGGAAAAGCATGAAACTTCGTAACTTACCGATTTAAATGGTGCCGGTGGTGGGAGTTGAACCCACACGGAGTTGCCCCCACCGGATTTTGAGTCCGGCGCGTCTGCCAATTCCACCACACCGGCAACTATTGATTTTAAAGGATTTCCAGTGCTCCGGTCAATTACTCATGACTCCGCATGTAGCAGAATTGTAGCAGTTATCGAGCACCTCAACACTTGATCTCAAACTTTCAGGGTAATGATGTGCATATCTCATAGTCATTGTAATAGTTTTATGACCAAGCAACTCTTTCACCTTATACAAATCTACTCCATTTTGCACAAGCCTTGTTGCAAAACTATGCCTCAAATCATGAAATCGAAAATCCTTTAAATTTACTTTTTCAACGACCTTATCAAATGCATGTCTTACGCTGCTTTTTGATATTGGAAAAACTCTGCCAGATATATCCCTTATGTTCATTTCCTTGAAGAGATTAACAAGAGTATTAGACATAGGGATACTTCGCATTTCCCCGTTCTTTGACTTTACAATTCTAATGAGTCTCTTCAACAGGTCAACATTTTGCCATCTTAGATCAAGAATTTCACCTCTACGCATACCGGTATGCAAAGCAACCATAATTAAAGACCTCAGCCAAAAAGGATTTGTAGCTTTCTCTAATAGAAGTTTTTCTTCTTCCATTGTGAGCCACCTGACTCTTGCGTTACTGTTGCCGACTGAAAACGACAATCTGCTTACCGGATTATCCTTACACCATTCCCATTCCTTGATAGCAACATTGAACATTCTTCTAAGTAAAGCCAATTCCTGATAAACTGTAGCAGGCTTAACCGATTTAAGACGCATATTCCGATACTCAGCGATAGCCTTAGTCGTGATTTGAGCAATCATGTAACCTGAAAAGAACATCATTAGAGTTTTCACTGTAAGTGTATCTCTTGAGTGAGCATGTTCTTTAAGGTATTTATCTGTCATGTCCTGAAATTGAATAGTCTTTGCTTTTGCCGTCTCAAAGTATCTGCCTTCTATAATATCAGTAAGAACTTTTGCATAGAGTTTTTCAGCAAGCTTTCTATTATCAGTTTTAAGAGATTCCTGAATCCTCTTGCCCTCATATGTGATACTGAACCAGAAGAATTTACCTCTATGGTAAAGCCCCATTTATTTTCTACCCCCTTTCCTGGGACTTCTGGCTTGGGTAAAAGGATTATAACTTGAAAGAGATTCTTTTTTACAGGACTTAATCCAATTGATAATGTCATCAATATCAAACCTCAGAGAGCCATTAAGCTTGATAGACGGTATTTGCCCTAACTCCGCCCATTGATAGAGCGTAGAAGGCTTTACGTTGAGAATTTCCGATACTTCCTTGACTCCGACCAGTTTCATATCAGAAAGGCTTCTTCTTTACTGCAATCGCTAAAACCTCTTCTATAGATTGCAGGGGCTTTTGATAATATGGATTTGATTCATCCATATCCAACCGGAAATCCGCAGGGAAACCATAATCAGTTGAACTCTTTTCATCAGGATCATTAGTTATCAGTGATACTCCGATATTTCTGAACAAAGCCAAGGCCCTGTAATAGATATTTCTCTCATAGGCTTGCCTTGCATATGACTGGCCCTGATTGACGATTGTATAGTAGACTGCAATAAATGTTGATGCCTGCTTTTTTGTACAGTTTTTTCTGATAAGATTCTCGACAGCCAGACTTTGTGTAACCTTGCTTGATGTTCCAGACAGCAGTTTTGCCGTTATCCTTTCCATCTCTGATTTGCAATCGAATATGTCTATCAGATTCTTGATCTGCGGATAACCCTCAAAGGTTTTGATCTTCATTTCTTCAAGGGCATTGTCGTTTTCCGGCATGAACATTCTATCAGCTATTGTCTCAAGTTTCAGTTTGATTCGAGCGACCTCTTTGTCTATCTTGGCTGTCCTTTCAGGCTGGCAATCCGGCGACGACTTTTCTTCATTCAGGCGATCAATCTGATGTTTCAGATAGTTCAGATGTATTTCTTCACCCCTATCAAAAGACGTTTTCTCAGGTTTTCTATTGTATTGATTTGTAATGTACCTGATTCGGAGTTTGTGTTCTGCTTCAAGCCTCAGGATGTTTCTGGACTGCTCAGAGAGTTTTTTAGACAGCTCAATATTTTCAACAAACCGTTCTTTATCATGTTTTTTAAATTCTGGCCCCTTCGCATACACCTTAAAGGTGTTTTGCTGAGAAGGAAAATAAATGCCGGAGTCCCCATACCTGATCGGCTCTCGCCTTGGGTAATCCAGTTTAGACAGAAAGGAAATATAGTTTCTTACCTCTTGTTCACTGGCTAAGATATAATTAGCGCAGGTATCAATCCTGTAGCAGTACCATTCATTCATATCCGGCAGGACACATTCATACTTCTCTTCAAATGCCTTCTTTGCCTCATATATTGCGTCATAGATTAACGCAATGCCGACAGATTGAAGGTTATGACCTATCAGTATTTTCGGTATGGAGAATTCCAGTTTAACATGTGGAATGCCTGACTTCTTAACCGGCTGGTTTTTTCTCGCATTAGTCAGACTTTTTGAAGAGTCCTCAGGCTTGAGATAGTCCCAATATTCATCAGAAATTCCGTAACTGACTTTGTAATTACTTGAATGATTTGTCTGCCCGTTGTCATATTCAAACTCAAGCTCCCCTGTGTCCTTGTCTACCCTTTTTGTATTACGAGTCTTCTCTTTGATCTTTTCATAAGTGTCATAATCGATAATGGCCTTGAATCCCATGGTATCAATCATGATTCTTACCCATAAGACATTCGTCCGGTGTTACTATACTACCGGACGCCCTGATATCTGAGGCAATGCCTATGCCAGCCAATAGGCTTGGCATAGGCATTGCCTCCGCTGATCTTAAGGAGAAGGTCAGGCTATGTTCAATTGACTGATAGTTTCGTGCGTCATTCATGGTGATATATTTTCACCTGAAGACCGCTTAACAGTCTCGGACATTGTCTGATGCCTTTGATGTCCGATTAAGTCTATAGCTTTTTTGCGGACAAAACTTAATCTTTAGTAGGGAAAGCACTAAGAGCGGTTACTGTGGCTTTGTCAAATCGATTTAGAGCGGTTAAAGAGGGCGGAGCTAATACTGAGGCAGGGGTAGAATCTACACTTTCACTACAGTTAACGGTGTTTGAGAATCTTCAAAGAGAGGCTTTATCTCTCTATCTACAAATTTTCTGAATGTCTCTGGATCATCCTGAACCCTGATGCCGCTATCTTCCAAGAGTTCTATGCGTTCATCATTCTCTAACTCCCTAAACCCATACCGCCAGAACAGAAGTAACACAATTATTATGTGGCCATATATTCTCCTGTTATCAAGTGGAGGGGTTCTGATAGCTTTGGCCATTTTCTTAAAGAATTTTTCATCGCCTGCAAGTTGAGCTTTTCTTATCATCTCCTTGGCCCACTTGCACTCTACCGCTGTCCGGTCAATTTGAAGTATTTTGAAAAATGACTGTTCATCTCCGCCCTTTGCGGCTTTCATTAATTCAGGAAGTTGCTTCTTGAACACTAAAAGACATATGACATTATAGACGGATAGCAGGAAATTCATAATGAAAGATGGCCGCAATACCTTTTTTATAGTGCTTTTATCCATATCTTTAAAGTTGTTTTCGGTTTCAATCAAGGCAGTATGTAACTCTAACAAAGCTAAATGCCCTATAAATCTTTTCACTTCTTCTTTCCATCTTTCAGGCGTCATATCCTTAAAATAATCACAACTGATCTTGTCTGAATAATAAGGCTCAAAGACTTTCTTGTAATACTTCTGACTATCTTCGGAGAGTGTTTTCACGCTATCAAAAATATCTTTTCTGAGATCACTTTGCTTTCTGTTTCTCTCTGCTGCGGGCATGGTCTTCGATCTCGCAAAATTTATTATTCGTTCCTTTGTCATTTCCTTTTCGTAATTCAATATCCAGCCATGTTGCACTTTGCAAAAGTTCTTGAGATACTCTTCATTCAAGACCAGCCATCCGGTATTAGATATCAACTCCACACTATCAAAGAACTTCACAAATTTTCCGATAATGCTGTCGAAAGCCGGATCGACTTTTTCTTTCCACGACGATGAATTTGATTTCATGCAGAATTATAACAAACTTTTACAGAACTTGATTTTGCGGGGTACACCTACAATGCAGCGAAATTAAGAAGAGCCAAAAAATCATGAATTAGCTTTATTGTGAATTCTTTTGTGCAAAATCATGAAATTCTACAAGGCGCTGCCCATCAACTTCTGCTTTCAGAATTGAGGAGCATTCTTTTACACGACTGTAAACATAATCTGCACATTGTATCCCTTGTTCATTACTACCGTATAACATCCCTTCTTCTGCAGTATTTGTAGCTGATTCTATTTTTTCTAAAATACCTGGGCTAAGTACTGTGAAATACTTATTTAGAAAGTCTTGTAATGATTCATAAGTTTTTTCTAATCCATTTGCCATTTCTTCACGTGCTTCATGCCAATCCATATCAGGATGACGATATGGCGGCATCATATCCACTTTAAGTTTATAGAGTTCTTGGGATGCTTCGTATTGTCTTTGAAAAAAGAACTCCGAATTTTTGATTTTCTGTTTATGAACTTCGAGATATTGACTAAGTTGGCTCTCTATAGATTTTAATTTTGCTTGGTTCTCTGATTTCTCTGATTCCAATTTGCTGTCTAAGTATCGCTTCCCAATCCATCCTAGAACAAGAGTCATTAATCCTTGGATGCCAAAAGTTTTGAGTATTTCGGTGATTTCGTTAAAGTGATCCATTCTTACCTCTTGTTCGATAACATTATGTTCATTTTAGGTTTAACGTTTGCCTTAACCAGCGCGGGCAATGACCAATGCCAAAACCAAACCAGCGTTATTCTATATCTGGTTGAAAGCTTTGTTATGTCTATTTTTTACCCATCGGGCCTTTTTTCTTATTAATTGTCTTAACTAATTTCTTGATGTGATCTTGCTTTTTGTATAAAAGTTCTCTCAGCATTTCGTCCATAATTTCATAGGCATCCATAACATCATCTACAGTAATTTCCTTGTCACTGTGACTTCCAGCATTACCAAGCCATTTTATGGCAAGACAAAAATCTTTGAGATTTTGATATTTGACTGAAATTAGATCGATACGCTTGTGCAAACTTAAGAAGATTTTTTTTCTATTTTTGGTTTCATATCTCTTGACTTTCATAAATGTAAGAAGGTCTTCCAATGCTATTCTAATGTGATTAGACGCTGACGGTGGATTGCAAAAAAATAACTCAAATGATTGATTAATCTCTTTGACAACGTCTTTTGGGGTACCCGCTGGAAGAGAAAACAATTTCAGATGAGGATGAAAGTATTTTGGGCGAAAGAAATCAAAATAATTCTGTACTGGCTCTCCATTAGAATCGTAATCAAAATCGACTTCAACGAACCCCTCGCCAGAATTAGCCACAATATCTTTGCATGCTACATTGGAGCATACCAATAAGCAAGAATACACATATTCAATCCATTGAGGGTCCCAATCCTGATGTCCGTGAGCTTTTTCTGAATCAAAAGTCTCGACAGCATTGAAAGAATCATTTCTAATACTCAAGGTGCCTTTTCCGCATGTCGGGCATATCCATCGTGGAAGATGTTCACTTCGAAATGGCAGCTTATATAGTTTTCTGTCCATATTTATTCATTTAAAATATAATTTGTTTATTCTATAGTTGATAGCATTATAGAGAATAACGAACATGTAGTCAATTCAACAGTCCAATGGGGCCAGATGTGTAGCCTTATCAATAAGAAGCCGATGAAATAGGCAGCATTTTGAAGTCCCGTTATTTTGCAGCCAAATAGTTTCCAAATATACTCATCACCAGATTGTCTAATTCACGAAATGTTGACTTCAGGAAATTATTGAGACGGTGTCTTTCACCTCCTACAAAGAAAGAGCTTTGATAGAGCTTTTTAACAATAAAAATCAACACGCATAACCGTTTCCAGCATAAAAGAAGATTTGATATACTTTTAGCAAATTAGAGTTTGGAACTCAAATTGAATGGCTTATATTAAACGGTTTATCCCTATTTTCTTGATTATAACTCTATACTTTGATAGGCTTATTCAATATCTTATCATGAGAACAAAAAACTCAATTATATTTTTTTTAGTTTTCTCTCATAAAAAAAGGGATTTCTTGCTTAGTCTGTTAATTTCACTAATCATGCTATCACTTTCACCTGTTATTTGCCTTGCTGATGCCGATATAATTTTTAAGGAAAATAGCAAGGCTGTAGTAGTAATTTATGCCTATGATAAAGAGGGCAACCCAATTAATCAGGGCAGCGGCTTTATTGTAAGAGAAGATGGAGCTGTCGTAACAAACTATCATGTAATAAGCAACGCAGCATTTATCAAGATAAAGGCAGGGGCTAATAAGGTTTTAAATGTTGAAGGGCTGCTTTATATAGACAAGGAAAACGACCTTGTAATACTGAAAGCCGATGACAAGAACCTCCCAACAGTGAAGCTTGGAGATGCAGACAATGTAGGTATAGGAGAAAAAGTCTATGTTATCGGTAGTCCTCAAGGATTTGAGAATACAATCTCAGATGGAATATTAGGCGGGATTAGAGAGATTGGGACTAACATGAAAATTTTTCAGATAACAGCTCCCATTTCAGAAGGCAGCAGTGGAGGGCCTGTCTTTAACAAAAATAGTGAAGTTATTGGCATTGCGACATTTATCATAAAAGAAGCACAGAACCTTAATTTTGCGATGCCTGTGAATGTCATAAAGGATAAAATTTTAATTAAAAAAGCTATTGCTTTGCAGGATGCAGGTATTGAGGACTATACAAAATCAGCTGGGTATTGGCTCTATCTTGGGTATTATTATGACGAATCAGGCAAGTATAAAGAGTCTATAGAAGCCTACAAGCAGGCTATACGGATTAAGCCTGATTATGCTGAGGCGCACTATAATCTTGGTGTTACCTATGGCAATTTAGGCATGAACAGAGAGGCAATAGACGCAGTTAAGCAAGTTATAAGGATTAGACCTGATTATGCTGAGGCGCACTATAATCTTGGTCTTACCTATTACAAGTTAGGCATGAACAGAGAAGCGATAGAGGCTTACAAGCAAGCTATAAGGATTAAGCCTGATTATGCTGAGGCGCACTATAATCTTGGTGTTACCTATGGCAATTTAGGCATGAACAGAGAGGCAATAGACGCATTTAAGCAAGCTATAAGGATTAAGCCTGATTATGCTGAGGCGCATCATAATCTTGGTTTTACCTATTACAAGTTAGGCATGAACAGAGAGGCAATAGAGGCTTCCAAGCAGGCTATTCGGATTAAGCCAGATTTAGCTGAGGCCCGTAATAATCTTGGAGTTTTATATGGCAATTTAGGCATGAACAGAGAGGCAATAGACGCATTTAAGCAAGCTATACGGATTAAGCCTGATTATGCTGAGGCCCATAATAATCTTGGGTATTATTATGACGAATCAGGCAATTATAAAGAGTCTATAGAAGCCTACAAGCAGGCTATACGGATTAAACCTGATTTTGCAATGGCTCATAACAATCTTGGTGCTACCTATGGCAAGTTAGGCATGGATAAAGAAGCGATAGAAGCTTACGAGCAAGCTATTCGGATTAAACCTGATTTTGCAATGGCCCATTATAATCTTGGATTTTACTGCCTTATTTTGAATGATAGAGGCTCAGCTTTAAATGAATATAAAATATTGAAAGACCTTGACACTGAAAAGGCTAATAAATTATTCAATCTGATTTATAAGTAAGTTAAATAAAATTTACTAAACACTATTACCAATTATACTCACCAAAATAATATCACTGAGGGAAAGTGCGTTGTTCAGGAAGCAACATAGAAGAAAAGCTCATTATAATCTCTGCAACGCAACAAATAAATAAAATAAACTCACAATTGAGACTACAATTATGACAATTTTTTCTTGCATAGGGAAGTATTTGAAAGAACGTTTTGTTCGCCAATTGAACAATTCATAATGACCAGCAATAGCAAAAGCATGTCCGACAAATAAAATTGTTGATAGGCCAAATAATACTTTTACCAACCCCAGATTTGAAAATCCGAGAACTGGAAGAACAAATATGCCAATAGATGCAGCCAACATAGCTAAAAGATTAAGAAAGTCAGCAGGCGGAAGCCAAGTAATCTCATTTTTTTCTCTAGCCAGCATAGATTCTTCTTTAATTCTCCATGAAAAAGCTGTTACCTCAAAGCCTAATAACACACCTCCAGCAGTCCAAAGATCCTTCAAATCAAATGGCATAAACATTATCCTTAAAATTAGTATGGCTTATATAATAAATATACTCCACATCTTAATCAATTCGGATGTTCCCACTTTAGATTACTGATTATAATCTACATTTTTCTGACCATTTTGTGAAGCATTGATTTCAGTAAGTTACCTTTACTATTTCAGTGTAGCAAAAATGTAGCATATTTGTAGCAGAACGCATCCTAATTTTACATAATATACCGAAAATACAGGAAGGGATATAATGTTTAAATAGACTTTATAATCAACAAGTTAAGCTGAAACCCAAGCCAGAAGCCAATCATCTAAAATTAGCCAAAAATCAATTTTGAGTCCGGCGCGTCTGCCAATTCCACCACACCGGCAACCATTGATTGTAAAGCATTTTCAGCCTCTTCTGCAATCATTCATTTTTTAGGTGCAGCAAATTTAGAGCAGAAGAAATCCGACTAAGAGAAGTTGTAATGCTTCCTCACTGGTTCCTTAATATCCCAGACACAAGAAAGCCCTTCGGGAAATGTAACAAAGTCCCCTTTCCCGGATTGAACCTTTCCGCCCTCCTCATTTTGATTCGCCCACTTTACAGAATATAGAGTCATTTCCTTTCGAGCCCTATCCGTTGCCACATCCACGATAGGTCATAATAGGGTCTGCCTTCTTTCCTGTTATGCTCCTCAATATTTACTCATTACTGACAGTCTCCTTTTTGTTCACATGAGAATGTATCCCTGACATCAAAGGGTAGCTCTTTTTCACGATACATGCTCTCAAAGAGCATTGCTATTTTCTCTTATAACGATCAACCAACTTGTGAGTTCCTACTGTAAGAAGAGTGAATTTGTCGGCCTGTCTTAAAAAGAAGCACCGATAAAAAATATCAATATAAAATTCCCATTCGTCGTTGAGCTTGTGAATCTGAAGTGAAGGGTGTGCCGGATTCTCCTGCAGATAATGAAGCTGTTTTTTTACTTTCTTCTTGATGTCCTGCGAAAGTTTCTTGTAGGCTTCTTTGAATTCAGCGGTAAAGACTAATTCTATTTTTCCAGCCATCCGACTGCGTCTTCAACGGAATCAAAAGATTTTACTCTACCCTTTTTGATATCTTCTTTTGCCCTGCTGATGCTCTTCTGTGTATCGCTTTGACGAAATATCTCCATGCTAAGCTCAAGGGCAAGTAACTTTTTGTAAACATTATAGGGCAATATCACCTCTTTCGGCTTCCCGCTGATATCTGTAACAAACTTGGCTTTTTTCTGAATCTCTATGGTCGTCATGCAAGTATTTTAACATAACCGTTACGCACAATAAATTTTATTCGGTAATAGCCCTGTTGAGAGAATCTCTTATCCTATAATTCTCCCCCATCCCCACTCAACCAGCGTGATCCCCATATAGCAGGCAAGTGTCCAGTAGACGTTTGAGATAATGGGGCTGGATATGAAGATCGTCCAGTCCCGGCGCATCATGCCGCTGAATTTACCTCGACTTAAGAGGGTTAAGGACGCAAGTTGTACCATACTTTTGTTAGCTGCTTAAAAGCGGCTTCCTCTTCGTCGTTATCGTACATCCGAAAAAACATCATTGGTGTTTTGGCACAAGGCGTATTTGTAACTCGCAGTCGAGCGCCTGGGCAATTATCGTTTGAAATGCTCGTCATTTGCCTTGTCCTTGAAACGCGACTTTGATGCGGTTTTTATTTACCGATACAGAAATCGCTGAATATTTTATTCAGAATATCCTCTGTTGTTACCGAGCCGACAATCTCTCCGAGACTGTCCAGGGAATTTCTCAGCTCAATTGCAATGATTTCGAGGGGTTGGTCCTCTGTTAATGCCTTCATTGCCTTTTCAAGAGAAACTGCGGCATGTCCTATCGAAGTCTTATGCCTCAGGTTTGATATAACGAGTCCCTCCCTCTCCTCTTTCCAGTCTTTGAGACAGCAATCAACTATTTTGTCTTTCAGCTCTTCGATACCGTCTCCCCTTGTTGCGGAAATCTTCAAAAAGGATGAGGGATGAGGGATGAGGGATGAATTCCGGTCTGCGATAACCGGGAGGTCGCTCTTATTCAGGATGTAAATCGTATTTTTGTTCTTAACTTTTTCTATAACCTCAAAATCTTCTTTTCTCAGAGGTTCGCTGCCGTCGAATATTGCAATGACAAGATCGGCATTCTCTATGCTTTTAATGCTTCTTCTAACGCCTTCCTTTTCGGCAAGGTCTTCTACCTGCCGTATTCCTGCCGTATCCATAATCCGCAGAGGTAACCCCTTAATATTCAGATATTCTTCTAAAACATCCCTTGTAGTGCCCGGAATTTCCGTCACAATAGCCCTGTCTCTTTGCAGGAGTGCATTAAGGAGAGAGGATTTCCCGACATTCGGTCTTCCGACAATCGCTGTTGAAAGTCCTTCTCTGAAGA
Source organism: Thermodesulfovibrionales bacterium (assembly GCA_041658585.1). Classification (GTDB taxonomy): domain Bacteria; phylum Nitrospirota; class Thermodesulfovibrionia; order Thermodesulfovibrionales; family SM23-35; genus DYFC01. Next base: position 8,571 of record JBAZZX010000003.1, on the reverse strand, counting down.
ATTTTGCTTCCTCATATGTCTTTAGAAGACCGTGCAGATCATTTTTAACAAGCCTCATCGCATCCGATAATTCCTGCTTGGACGCCGTTTCGATTTCATCTTCAGGGAAATCAATATGGGCTTCAATCCGGACGCAGACATCAGTAAGTCTGTCTCTCAGAGATGTGATCTTTGAGAATAAGCCTCCCTGAAGCTGTTCAAGGGCTATCCGCCGGCTTTCATCGGTCTTTGAGCGTATCAGGTCAAGTACCGCTTCAGCCCGGCTCAAATCGAGCCTGCCGTTCAGGAAAGCCCTTTTGGTAAACTCGCCCGGCTCTGCAAGCCTGGCCCCATGCTGCAGGACAAGCTCAAGGGTTTTCCGCAGGGTTATCATGCCGCTGTGGCAGTTGATCTCTATGATGTCTTCTCTGGTATATGAATGCGGGGCCCGCATCACTGTGATAAGGACCTCGTCAATATTCAGGCCGGACTGCGGATCGAATATATGTCCATATAAAACCCGATGAGACTTTGAACCTGTGAGGGTTTTATTCTTTGGAGAATGGAAGATGGCATCTGCAATCTGAATGGAATCTTTCCCGCTTAACCGGACAATCCCTATTCCGCCTTCACCCAGAGGTGTGGAGATTGCCGCTATGGTATCATCTGTGAACATATGGATAGTATAACTTAGACAGGCCGACGCGAAAATTAGAAAAAGGATTTACGCCGCTTTTTTGGCGACTTTCCGGTTTACGTAAAACTGCTGGGTGATGCTGAAAATATTGTTTATGAGCCAGTACAGGACAAGTCCGGATGCAAAATTCAGGAAGAGGAAAGTAAAGATAACGGGCATGAACATCATCATCTTGTTCTGCATCGGGTCAAGCGAGGTCGGCGTCATCTTCTGCTGGATTATCATGGTAGCCCCCATGACAATAGGCAGGGGACCCACGGCGAACCCGCCTATTAAGGGCAACGCTGCCGGGAGATGTCCGAATAACGTGTCAGGCGCTGACAAGTCCTTTATCCAGAGCATAAACGGAGCACTCCTGAGTTCAATGGTTATAAGCAATATTTTATAGAGAGCAAAAAATACGGGTATCTGCAAAAGCATGGGAAGGCAGCCTCCAATGGGGTTTACCTTGTGTGTTTTGTAAATCTCCATCATCTCTTTTTGCATCCTCTGCGGATCTTTTTTATATTTTTCCTTTATCTCCGCCATCCGAGGCTGGACTTCCTGCATTTTCTTCATCGACTTTTGGCTTTTATTGATTAAAGGGATGAAGGGAATTCTTGTAACGATTGTAAGAAGAATGATTGCCCAGCCGTAATTGCCTGTCAGCCCATAAAAGATTTTCAGCAACCAGAACAAAGGCACGGCCAATATCGAAAAGAATCCGAAATCAATAATATGCTCAAGGCCGACATTAAGAGGTTTCAATATATCATATTCTTTAGGTCCGGCATACAGGATAAAGCTGTTTACCCCGGGCTTGCCTTTCAGCGCGATTACCGGGGAATCTTTTGCCTTCCAGACTTTTATCTCTTCCATTGCAGTCTGCGGAACAATTGAAGCAAAGAAATACTTGTCTTCCTGAGCGATCCATTTAATCTGTTCTTTAAAGCTTTTCGGTTCGTTCAGATCCTTGGCGGCAAATTCGAGTCTGTCGGTGTCCTTAAGAAGCACCGGACCGGTGTGCACGGAGGCGTCTTTCCTGTCGTGGATACCGAAATCGGTCCCGATCGTAATCCAGTATTCAGGGGCTCCGGAAAGTTCATCCTTCAGGTCAATCCTGTAGCTGTCATTATAAAAAGTATATGTTCTTCTGACGGCAAGCCCTGAACCGGCATATTCAAATATCAGTGATCCGGATTTGTTATTTTTGTCGAGTGTTACATCCCGTCCTGCGGTATGGAAATTAACTTCCGACAGCTCAAAATCCTCTTTGGACCCGATTCCCATGGGAGGTATTATGCCGCTTGTCTGAAGGAGAATAACATTTTTCCCATCGTTGTCCTTATATCTCTTCAGCTCAAAATGTTTTACCGTGGCGCCTTTTGTGGTAAATACAGCCGAGTATAATTCGGTCTCAACATTTATTCCTTTTTCTTCTGACGTGATTTTAGGGGGTATTGCAACGGGAGCCGCTTTTGCTTCTCCAGTGGCAGGTTTGGCCTGTTCTTCAACTTTAGGCTGTTGCCCCGCTTTTTGGGGCGCCGGCGAGACAAAGAAATACTGGTAGACGAGGAGGATTAAAAAGGAAATAGCAACTGCAATAAGCGCTCTCTTTTCCATGTTATTTTACAGGGTCATACCCGCCCGAATGGAAGGGGTGACACCTCAGTATCCTCCTTAGTGAAAGATAGATGCCTTTAAAGGAACCGTACTTTTTTATCGCATCAATTGAATACTCGGAGCATGATGGGATAAAACGGCAACTCATGGGCAACAATGGAGAAAGGAAATATCTATATGCTTTTATGAGCAATATCAGAATGTTTCTCATTTATCAGCCTTGATAAGAACCTTTTAATATCCCGCATAAGGTCATCCATACCGCTGTCTGCCGACAATTTTCTGGCGACGAACACGAAATCATAATGCAGAGGAATATCCTCTGACATTGTTCTTATGGCTTCTCTTAAAAGGCGTTTTATCCTGTTTCTGGCGACGGCCTTGCCGATCTTTTTGCTTACAGCCAGACCAAGACGGCTAAAGCCGAGTTCATTAGGCCTTGCGTAGATGACGAGATTTTTTGAAGCTAAGCTTGACCCTTCCTTAAAGACTAAATCAAACTCCCGTCTCCTAGTTAAAGAGCGCAAGGGTTTAAGGCGCATCAGACGGAAAGTCTCTTGCGTCCCCTGTCCCTTCTCCTCTTAAGAACCTTGCGTCCGCCCGAAGAACTCATCCTCTCCATAAAGCCATGAGTTTTTTTCCGTTTCTTGTTATGCGGATGATATGTTGTATAAGTTCCCATAATTACGAACCTCAATTATAATTTTTTCTTGAAAATAAAGTCAAGTCAATGGTAGAGTTTGAATATGAAGTACGGACAAAGAGAGATAAAAAAGGCTGTTCTTGAATTTTGGGACAACCCTGCCCCGGAAAGGGATTATGAGATCAATATCACCTTCCAGGAGTTCACATGCCTGTGTCCAAGGTCAGGCTATCCTGATTTTGCAACAATAAAAATAAGCTATGTTCCTGACAAAAAGATCGTCGAGCTGAAATCCCTTAAACTTTATCTGAATTCATTCCGTGATATCTGCATATCACATGAAGAGTCGGCAAATAAAATATTCTCCGAGATTCAAAAAAAGCTTAAGCCCAGGTTTCTGGAAATAACAGGCGATTTTAATCCGAGGGGAAATGTTAAGACGGTTGTAAAGGTTAGTTCGGAAGACCACAAACCGTTTGATAAGTGATTTTTATGCCGCCTTTGCACGTTCGATAAAGAGTTTCAGCTTATTAAGGTCTTTTTTCCCCCTTTCCGCTTCAACGCTGCTGCTCACATCTACACCGTAGGGTTGCACGCGTTTTACCGCTTCCGGGATATTGTCAGGAGTCAAACCGCCCGCCAGGATGATTCTGCCGAAATGTTTTGCTTCCACTGCAATCTCCCAGTTGAATATCCGTCCGGTCCCGCCGAAGACCTCGGGGGTATAGGTATCAAGCAGAAAAGCGGAAACGTAATCCTTGAAATTGATGAGCGGGTCGAGACTGTCGAGAGATTTTACCCGTATGGCCTTGATAACGGGTCTGGAATGCAGGTACATTTCAGGGGACTCTTCGCCATGTAACTGAACAACGTCGATTCCGGTCAGTGCTATAGTTTTTTCTATCTGTTCAGGCTTTTCATCAACAAAGACGCCGACGGTAGTTATGAAAGGAGGTAGTTTTCTTATTATTGCTTCCGCATCCCGGTCCGATATATAGCGGGGGCTTTCCGGAAAGAAAACAAAACCAAGGGCATCAGCGCCGAAGTCGATTGCCGCCGAGGCATCGTCAAGGTTTGTTATACCGCAAATTTTGACTTTAACGCCCACGGATTATTCTATCATACTTTACCGGTTAGTTCATCAATTTTCTTGCCGATATCTTCCGCTTCCATGAGAGAGGTCCCGATAAGAATTGCATCAATGCCCGCATCTTCGAGTAGTTGAACATCTGCCCTCGTACATATCCCGCTTTCGCTGACGATGATCTTTTGATGGGGCATCTCTTTTTTCAGGTCAAAGGTGGTCTGAATATCTATCCGTAATGTTTTCAGATTTCTGTTGTTTATGCCGATAATAGGGCAATCTATAAGCAGCGCTGTTTCAAGCTCTTTAAGATCATGCACCTCGAATAATACTGACATGCCGAGTTCGGTAGACAAATGCAGGTATTCCGCTGCCTGATTTTTTCCCAGTATAGCAGCTATCAGAAGGACGGCATCCGCTTCGTTTGCCCGCGCTTCATAAATCTGGTACTCATCAAAGATGAAGTCTTTCCTGAGCACGGGTCTTGATAGAACTTTCTTGACGTCGGAAATAAAAGCGATGCTGCCCTGAAAAAAGTCCTCTTCGGTAAGAATGGAGACTGCATCAACCGCCTTTTCCTCATAAATCCTGCCGACGGATATGTGATCGAAGTCCTTTCGTATAACGCCTTTTGATGGTGACGCCCTTTTAATCTCCGCAATCAATCTGATATTTTCTCCGGACTTTCTTTTAAGAGCGCCCGTAAAATCCCTCGGTTTTTCAACATAGCCGATCCCGCGCTTAAGGTCTCTCAGAGGCGCTTTAGCCCTAACCGAGTCCAGACTTTCTTTTTTCACTGCAACAATTCTATCCAGTATGCCCATAGTAAAGATTTTAAAGGAGAGCCCCTGAATTTTTCAATTAACCCTTCTTTTTTTGTTATAATCCTCACAATGATACTAAGAAGACTGCTTATCGCTTTTTTGCTGCTGTTATTTGTTTTTGCATGGGGGGTCTCCGGATATATGCTGATTGAGGGTTGGAAATTCCTTGATGCGTTGTATATGACCGTCATCACAATCTCTTCCGTCGGTTTTATGGAGGTAAACCCTTTATCAGCGCATGGAAGAATATTCACCATTGTACTGATATTTTTTGGCGCCGGCATACTCATGTACGGCATTTCAACTTTCACGGCTTTTTTAGTTGAAGGTCAGTTAAATGAATTACTTAGGAGGCGAAGAATGGAGAAGATTTTTACAAAATTGAAAGGGCATTATATCGTCTGCGGCACGGGAAGGATCGGCAGACATATTATAGATGAACTGCATAAAACAAAGAGGCGTTTTGTAGCTATAGATATTAAAGATGAAGTCTGCAAAGAACTGGGCGAAAAAGGTATCCTGAATATAAAAGGAGACGCTACCAGCAGCGCCGTCCTGAAGGTTGCGAATGCCGAAAATGCCAAAGGGTTATTCTGCACTCTGTCGGATGACGCTGACAATCTTCTTCTGATCTTCACCGCTAAAGAAATCAATCCGCGGCTTAAAATTGTTGCAAAGGCCGATGTGGATGAATCGAGGGAAAAGATGAGAAAGGCCGGGGCTGATGGAGTCGTGCTGCCATTGTTCATCGGCGGGCTGAGGATGGCCTCGGAGATGATAAGGCCGGAAGCGGTCAACTTTCTTGACAAAATGCTTAAGGGTCAGGAAGAGGTTTACAGGGTTGAGGACATGACTATATCTGTTGATTCAGTATTTATGGGGAAGACATTGAGAACGTCAGGTCTTCTGGATCATAAGGGGCTTGCCGTGGCTGCCGTCAGAAAAGGCGACAAATACCTTTTTAACCCTTCAGAAGATGAGATACTCGAGATTAGTGATGCAGTCATACTGATCGGCGAAACAGATCGTATCAGAGAAATCAAACAACAATCCGGATAAGAGACCCCTGATTAATGAATCCTGCAGATGAAAAGAGTCGTATAGCAAAGGCCGCCGGCCTTATGTCCGTTGCAACCTTTATCAGCCGCGTCCTTGGATATGTAAAGGACATGCTCCTCGCGGGAATCTTCGGAGCCACCGGCACGGCAGACACCTTTTTTGTAGCTTTCAGGATCCCCAATCTTTTAAGGGAATTATTCGCCGAAGGCGCTATGTCTTCCGCCTTTATCCCCGTCCTGACGGAATACCGGACAAAAGCGGGGCAGAAAGAAGCAGGGAAATTAGTCGGGATCACCTTTACCTTCCTTTTGCTTTTTGTCGGATTGATATGTGTCCTGGGGATTATTTTTACACCGGCAATCGTTACTGTAATAGCCCCCGGTTTTCTCGCTATGCCGGAAAAGTTTTCTTTAACGGTCCTTCTCACAAGAATAATGTTTCCCTTTTTATTATTTATAAGCATTGCAGCCCTTGTAATGGGGGCTCTCAATACAAAACGGATTTTTTTTATCCCTGCGCTTGCCCCTGCGATGCTGAATATTACGATCATCATTGTAGTGATTGTTCTTATTCCAAGAATGCAGCAATCCATTATTGCAGTGGCAATAGGCGTTGTTTTGGGAGGTTTAATCCAGTTCGCCTTTCAACTGCCTTCGTTTTTTAAAAACGGTTATTCTTTGAAACCTGCATATGATTTCGGGCACGCCGGCTTGAAAAAAATGGCGGTGCTGATAATGCCCGCAACAATGGGGATGGCAGTAGCACAGATCAATATTTTTGTCAGCACGATCCTTGCATCCTATCTGTCTGAAGGAAGTATTACCTATCTTTACTACTCCATGCGGCTTATTCAATTCCCTATAGGCATATTCGGTGTAGCGATGGGCATGGCCGTGCTTCCTACTCTGTCGGAACATGCTGCAAAAGGAGACTTTGAGAGGCTTAGGGATGACTTTTCCTTTGCCCTGAGACTGCTTTTCTTTATAACAATTCCGGCAATGGCCGGGTTGATCGCCCTGAAAGTGCCTATTGTGAATATACTTTTTCAGAGAGGCAAATTTGATTATGCCGCAACAGCAGGGACTGCTCAGGCTCTGCTGTTTTATTCTATCGGAATATGGTCCGTTGTAGGAGTCCGGGTCATAACGGCAAGCTTTTACTCAATGCAGGATACAAAAACGCCCGTCAGGATTGCAGTAGTCGCATTACTGACAAATGTCGTTCTCAGCTTAATATTAATGAAATATCTCCGGCACAGCGGACTGGCATTTGCAAATTCTCTTGCATCAGGGGTCAATTTCATTCTCCTTTTCATTTTGCTGAGGAAAAAACTCAAGAGGATAGGAGCAAAGAGGATTTTTTCTTCTTTCCTGAAGTCCGCACTGGCTTCGACTATAATGGGAGTTGCCGGGGGTCTTGTGCTTCACGGCGAACTATGGAGAATAAGCGGGCATACCTTTATAAAGAGTTTATATCTAACCGGTACCGTTATACTCTGTGCAGGCTTATATGTTTTAATCAGCTATTTGTTGAAGAACGAAGAGCTATCGTTTATAGTAAGAATGATTAAGATGAAATTGAAAATTAAATCTCCGGAGGTCCTATGATAATTCAGGAATTTGTCGTCGGTCCCCTTGAAAGTAACTGTTTTATTATTTCCGATGAACAGTCAAAAGAGTCTCTTGTTGTTGACCCCGGGGACGAACCTGACAGGATACTTGACTTTATAGATGAAAATCACTTAAAAGTAAAATATATCGTCTGTACCCATGCCCATTTCGATCACATCGGGGCTGTAATTGATATCAAGGAGGCACAAGGATCGAAGATTGTCATTCATAAGGATGAGCTTTTTTTGTATCAAAATGTTAATAAACAGGCGGCTATGTGGGGTTTCTCTGCCGAACCTTTGCCGGAACCTGATATGTTTGTTTCAGATGGTGATTTTTTGGAGCTGGGTAGCTTGAGATTTGAGGTGTTCCATACTCCCGGACACAGTCCAGGGGGAATTTGCCTGTATGGTGAAGGAATTTTGGTTGCCGGTGATACGCTTTTTGCAGGCTCTGTAGGTAGAACGGATCTGTACGGCGGCGATTTAGCACAGTTGAAAAAATCTTTTCAGCGGCTTATCTCACTGCCGGTGGAAGTAAGAGTTTTACCCGGCCATGGACCGGAAACAACTATAAAAAAAGAAAAGATTGATAATTTTTTCTCTCATGAAGTATAATTTAAAATTAAGATATCAGCAGGGTTGTATTTTCTAAAAAATAGAGATTTTAGGACTTATCTGGCTTTAAATAACCATTTTTAGGTATTATTCTGCAATAATTGACCATATTCCCCTATTGACTATCTTTTTGAAAATGCTATCCTATATTTAAGGACGCTATTAAAAAGTTGGATAGTAAATTATCCGGGTAGTAAACTCTATATTGTGATATACAGAGGTTATGCTATTTAGGTATAGCCTCTCTTTTTCTCTGTAAGCCTTGGGGCTAAAGCTACCAGCTTGAACCCCAAGGTTTCTGAGATGTTCTTTGTTCTTTGAAAACTAAAAAGTAGGCCACGTTAACAGTTTTGAGTTTTTGTACAGTTAGTCAGAATTAAACTTTAATTTGAGAGTTTGATCCTGGCTCAGAACGAACGCTGGCGGCGTGCTTAACACATGCAAGTCGAACGGGTC
>JBAZZX010000002.1:0-134677 GCA_041658585.1 Thermodesulfovibrionales bacterium | reverse complement strand
TTATCGTCTCGGAAAAGATACATAAGACAGTCATTGCAATTTTCGGCGCCGGGTTGATGCTCGTCCTGAAAATCCTTGAACAGCACGAGGCGTTTCATGTTGAGGAGTTAGGTATTGACTGGAACGTCATATTCCTTCTCATCTCGATGATGGTGATTATCAATCTGATGAGACCAACAGGTGTGTTCGAGTATATTGCCATAAAGAGCGCCAAATTGGGAAAGGGTGAGCCATTTAGAATAATGGTTATTTTTGCCATTGTCACCGCTGTGCTGAGCGCATTGCTCGATAATGTCACCACAGTGCTTTTAATTGTCCCGGTTACTATACTTATTGCAGATGCATTGCAGGTGGATCCCCTTCCGTATCTTATTTCCTGTGCCCTTGCATCGAATATCGGGGGGACCGCAACGCTTATCGGCGATCCGCCGAATATCATGATCGCATCGAAAGCGCAACTGAACTTCATGGATTTCATATACCATCTCTCGCCGGTCGTTATTGTAACCATGGTTTTTTACATCTTCGCAATAAAACTCATCTGGGGCAAGAAGCTCAAGACAAAAGAAGAGCTGAAACAGAGGATAATGGCGATGAATGAAAATGAGGCGATCAAAGACCCGGTGATGCTTAAGAAATCTCTTTTCGTTCTCGCGATGGTGTTGACGGGATTTGTCTTCCACGGCGCACTCCACTTTCAGCCGGCAACGGTCGCGTTATTTGGCGCCGGCCTCCTGCTCCTCCTCTCCAAAACCCATGAACCACATCATATACTCGCAGAGGTAGAATGGCCTACGATCTTCTTCTTCATGGGCCTCTTTATCATAATCGGCGGAGTAGTAAAAGTTGGCCTTATAAAATGGATGTCCGTACAAGTCCTTGCGATTACACAGGGCAATATGTTTGCAACTTCGATGGTTGTCATGTGGTTTTCTGCCTTTGCATCTGCCTTTATCGACAACATCCCCTACGTTGCAACCATGAACCCTTTGATTGTAGACATGGCAAAACAACTCTGGCCGGACCTCTCGGGATTAAGCCTGCTGCATCATGCAGATTTGATGCCTGTATGGTGGTCGCTGGCGCTCGGTGCCTGCCTCGGTGGTAACGGAACGGCGATAGGCGCATCGGCAAACGTTATTGTCGTAGGCATGTCAGAGAAATTGGGCAGGAGGATTTCCTTCGGAAAGTTCATGCTCTACGGAATGCCGATGATGGTAATGACGGTTATTATAGCAACAGTGTATGTCTGGCTTAGATATTATGTCCTGAAGATATAGGGGAAAAAGCGCTCATATGTACTCTCCCCTTCAATCCCCCTCTACGGAGGGGGATCTTTTATCTTTTATGCAATTTATTGGTTAACCCAAAAACTGCGGATTTACAAAATAAATTTATTTAGGACATCCGTAATTTATATGACGGTTTAATTACATTAAAAGTCTTTATCAAGTTATTTATGCACTTGCGCGATCATCCAACTGTGATTATACAGAGTATCCATGTCTGGCTTAGATATTATGTAATAAAATATAGGACTAAACTGATGGATGTTGATCTGAAAAAGATCTTGGTCCCAAGATCCGGCGATAGTACCGTTCACTTCACGCTCAAACAAGGTTACCTAATTATGTTTACCGATATAGAGAGAACATGAATACCGCCTTGAACTACTTCAGGGAGAAAACGCGATGATCTTCTGGTTTGAATTTATAATCTGTACTCTTGTAATTGTCTATTCAGGCACGAAGCTCGCGAAGTATGGTGATATCATTGCCGAAAAGACGGGCCTTGGGAGAGCCTGGGTAGGGTTGGTGCTGATGGCATCTGTAACTTCGCTTCCCGAACTGATAACCGGAATAAGCTCGGTGACCTTTGCTGGTGCCCCGGATATTGCAGTAGGCGATGTGCTCGGCAGCTGTGTCTTCAACATGCTGATAATTTCCCTGCTTGATGCAAACAACAAGATTATGCCTATATCAACGAGGGCACACCAGGGGAATATTCTCTCGGCAGCTTTTGGCATACTGCTCTTGGCTATTGTAACTATCAGCCTTCATATGGGAAAAACCATAACGCCCCTTGGATGGATAGGACCTTACAGTATAATATTCACCATTATTTATCTGGTTGCAATGAGACTGGTTTATTTCTTTGAAAAAAGGCAAATTGCCGAGGCCATGAAGGAGAAAGCAATCGAGTTAAAGTATAAAGATGTTTCAATAAAGACGGCATTTATCAATTACGGCATTAATGCATTTGTCGTCATTATAGCAGCACTCTTCTTGCCTGAGATCGGCAAGGGGATTGCGGAAAAGACAGGGCTCGGTCAGACTTTTGTAGGAAATATCTTCATAGCAATATCTACTTCACTGCCCGAGGTAGTAGTTTCACTATCCGCAATGAGGATAGACGCCGTAGACCTCGCTATCGGAAACCTTTTCGGGAGCAACATATTTAATGTTTTCATCCTTGCTATTGATGATATTCTTTTCTTTCAAGGCCCTATCCTTTCTTTTGTAAACCCGACACATATTATCTCGGCGCAGTCCGCAATCGCTATGATGACGTTAGCGGTTATCGGACTGACTTATCGTGCCGCAAAGAAGCCGCTTTTCCTGGCATGGGATTCCATCGGCATTGTCCTGATCTATGTAATGAACCTGCTTCTTCTGTATACCCTGAAATAGCTGATGATACAATTCTTCGAAATCGTGTAACATTAAATAGAGTCTGTGTATAAACTCAGATTTTGTCATCCCCCGGTCAAGCTGTGGAATGACAGACTATTCTCTTTGCGTTCCGGGGTTTGAAAATAGCTCAATTTAGGTGTAATATATATAGCGCATAAATTTAAGGGCTTATAAGAGAGGATCGGCAGGGTTTTTTATGAAGGGACCAATGACGGAACAGGAAATTATCGATACCATCCATAACGTATTTGAAGAATCCTTTGAGATACAAAGGGAACGTTTGCAGCCGCAGGCGCATATCTTCAACGATTTAGGACTCGACAGTCTCGATATCGTCGATCTGGTAGTCGCCCTGCAAAACAGTTTCGGCATCAGGATACGTAATGAGGAAAATATCAGAAACATTCGGACGCTGCAGGATCTCTACGAGTTTATTTTCTCTATCAAAAATGAAGAGATCAGGAAGTCTTCATGATTAACTTAAACGGTGCAGAAGATGTTCTCAATTTCATTTTATGCAACTAATGGATTAAGATGAAGCGCTTTATGCTGGTTTGTATGAATGTATATTTTTATGTCCTTTTTCTCCTGTCTTCAATGCTGGTAATTCCGGTTTTGACGCTTCATGTCGCTTTCTTGTCTTTATTTGTATCGCATCGGACCGCGATGAAACGCTTTCGCCGGGCGATAAGCTGGTATGGCCGCGTTATAACATCGGTCCCTTTCCCGTTTATAAAACTCCGTTACGAAGACCATTCAGAAAACGGTCCTACCGAGCCGTATGTTTTTGTCTGTAATCACAGAGCGGCATCGGATGCGTTTCTGATGTGCGTACTGCCTCACGAGGCGGTCCAGGTGGTAAATATATGGCCTTTCCGTATTCCGGTTATAGGCTTTTATGCCAGATGGGCGGGTTATTTGAACATCAACATGGTGGCGCCGGAACTGTTTTTTGAGAATGCCATGCAATTATTGAGGGACGGAGTTTCCATTATTTTTTTCCCGGAGGGCACACGTTCCGCGGGCAGAGAAATGGGCCATTTTCACGGGGCCGCTTTCAAGCTCGCGCTGCAGGCCAGGGCGCCTATTGTCCCTCTCTGCATCTCGGGAAATGAAAACATCCCTCCAAGGGGGTCTTTGCTCCTGAATCCCGGAACTATCAGGGTGCGCAGACTTCCTGCCATTCCCTGGATTGACTATAAGGATTTGAATACATTTTTATTAAAGAACAAGGTGCGTGAGATTATCGGTAAAGAATTAGACCTCATGGAGAACGCGATATGAAAGAGTATGCCAAATACAGGGGCATAGAGTTTTCCCGGCCCGAGGCAACCGTAAAAGTCAGGGAGGAACTATTAGCCGGTCATCTGGATTATCTTGTACATAATTCTCCGTATTACCGGAGGACTCTTAATAGCATGGATATTGATTTGAAGCATATAAACCTTGAAAATTTTCACAAACTCCCGTTTACGGACAAATCCGCCATTGCGGAACATAACGAAGAGTTTCTAAGTGTGCCCGTATCTAAAATCGTTGATATCGTTTTATCCTCCGGGACGACGGGCGCGCCGGTAAAGGTGATGTATACGGAGGATGATTTAAATCGGCTGGCCTATAACGAGGAGATCTCTTTCAATAGTTGCGGCCTGACGTCGGAGGATATCGTCCTGCTTACCTGTACGATAGACAGATGTTTTATTGCGGGCCTGGCATACTTTTTAGGCATAAGGAAACTGGGTGCGGCGGCTATCAGAAACGGTTTCAGCAATCTTGCGAGCCATATGGAAATAATTAAATTGATGGACCCCACTGTTATCGTCGGAGTCCCGACCTTCCTGCGCAAGTTAGGTTTTTATTTGCAAGCCAATAATATCGATCCCGAAAAAACATCGGTCAAAAAGTTAGTGTGTATCGGCGAGCCTGTCAGAGACGATAAATTATCTCTGCTGAAGGTGGGGAAAGACCTGGAGGATATCTGGGGCGCAAGGGTATTTTCCACCTATGCTTCTTCCGAAACAATCACGACATTTTGTGAATGCACGGCCCGGAAGGGGGGACATCTTCATCCGGAACTGGCGATTGTCGAAATCGTTAATGACAAAGGAGAGGTACTGCCTCCCGGAGAGACAGGCGAGGTGGTGGTTACGCCTCTCTGTATAGAAGGAATGCCTTTGCTCAGGTTTAAAACCGGAGACATGAGTTTTCTTGTCGATGGACCCTGTGAATGCGGAAGGTTTTCCCCGCGCCTCGGGCCTATAGTAGGTAGAAAGAAACAGATGATTAAATACCGTGGAACAACCTTATATCCCCAGGCTATATACTCGGTGCTCGATGAGATTCCCGAAGTCGGCGAATATTATATTACCGTTTCAAGCTGCGCCGATCTGGCGGACGATGTCAAAGTGTATGTGTCCGTCAAGAACGGTTCTTCTTCCGATAACATTATGGATAAACTGCAGGCGCGTTTACGTGTAAAGCCCGAGGTCATCATCTCCGACGAAGAAAGTATCATGAAACAGGTTTACGCCGGGAACTCACGGAAATTCATTCGTTTTATCGATAAAAGGGAGAAAAAATGAAGGGATGTCAGAAGCGTATTTACGGAACGGAATTTTCACATGAAGAGATAGAAGTCGCCGTTAAAAACGGCAGACTACTTTCCATGGAGATAGAATTCAGCCGCAGGTGTAATTTCAATTGTATCTATTGCTATGTGCAGAATGATTCGGATTATGAAAATGAGTTGACTATAGAGGAAATTCAGGACGTAATACTTCAGGCAAAGGATTTAGGCGCAAAAAAGATTATTATTCTCGGCGGAGAACCGATGATCTATCCGTATATTTTGGATATGGTGCGATTCATTAAAAGTAGTGATATGGAGATAGAGCTTTTTACCAATGGTTCCCATATAACCCCGCCCACCGCGCGGATATTGTTTGAGCATGGCGTGAGAGTCGTCCTGAAAATGAATACCTTTGATGAAAAACTTCAGGATATGCTTTCCGGGAAAAAAGGGGCCTATCAGCATATACGGGAAGCCTTTGATAACCTGAAACTGGCAGGTTATCCTTCATCAGGCCGGCCCATGGGAATAAGCACTATCATCTGCCGTCACAATATTAAAGAGCTTGTAACCATGTGGGAGTGGCTGAGAGACCAGGGCATTACTCCTTATTTTGAGATGATAACCCCTCAGGGAGAAGCCGTAAAGAATGATTCCCTTGCAGTTGATACCATGCAGGTCAGGGAACTTTTTTATCGTATCGCGGATATTGACAGGGAAAAATACGGGCACATCTGGGACCCTCAGCCGCCCCTGGTAGGAGAGGTGTGCCTGAGACACCAATTCTCATGTACGGTGAATTCCGGGGGATATGTCCAGCCATGCGTCGGCGTTACCATACCCGTCGGTAATATCAGGGAAAAAAGACTGGGCGATATTATCAGAGAGAGCGAGGTTGTTCAGGACCTGAAAAATTATAAACAGACAATAAAGGGTCCGTGCCGTGAGTGCATACGGTTGGATACCTGTTACGGCTGCCGCGGAGCGGCGTACCAGTTGACGGGTGATTACCTGGCTTCGGACCCTTTGTGCTGGAGGAATTCAGACAGGCTGGAGGATATCGTAAGCCTGCCGGTTGACGCCGCCAAAGTGGTCCCTCACCAACCGCCTATGCTCCTGATCGATAAAATAATCGAGATTAAAGAAAGGTCGTCCGTGTCCGAGATGGAGATTTCGGATGATATGATATTCATCGGAGAGAAAGGGATTCTTGACAGGGAGTCATACGCCGAGATCATTTCGCAGGCAATAGCGGCCCAGGACGGTTTCAAGCATTTTGGGAATAACCGTACCCGGTCTGAAGGCCTTCTGCTGGGTATAAAAAATCTGGAGGTTTTCGGGGATGCAAGGGTCGGCGATAAACTTTCCATACATGTATATAAGGTTGCTAAATATGGCGATTTCGGTATTATTCAGGGGGAAGTCTTTAAAGGAAACGACGTCATTGCCAGAGGCGAGATAAAACTCTGGCAGAATGATAACTCGCCGGCACAATGACGATACGTCCGACGGAAAGAAGGTTTTTTGCGGTCTCTTTGCTGTTTTGCTGCCTGATACTTTCATTATACTATATTCCTTTTTCTGAGGCGCAGGAAAATAAAACGGACGGGGTCACGGACGTGTCCGTGCTGTTGCGCAGGCTGGGGCGGCAGGTTTCCGACTTCAAAAGTTTGAAAACGGATTTTGTCCAGGAAAAAGACCTGGCAATATTTCAGAATAAAATTATCCTGAAAGGCCGGATATACCTGCAAAAACCCGGCAGGATAGCATGGCATGTCGACAAGCCCGTTAAGTATTCCGTTCTGATCACCGATACGATGATCCGGCAGTGGGATGAAGATACCGATCAGGTCCAGGAAATATCGTTGTCTAAAAATCCGGTTTTTAAAGTCGCCATCGGGCAGTTGACGACATGGTTCAACGGAGATTATATTTCGCTCCTGGATGATTATACCGTGCGTATCAGACGGCAGAACCCTTTTGTACTGGAGTTTTTTCCGAAAGAAACAAATGCGGCAAAAAAGTTTATCAAAACCGTTACGATCACATTCAGGGAAGATGAAAAATATCTGAAACAGATAAAAATTCAGGAGCCGAGCGGGGACAGTACGACCCTTTCTTTTGAAGGCACTGTTTTGAATGCGCCTCTTGAAGAACGCTTTTTCAAAGTAAACCGTCATGTTAGATAAATATTTCGACCTTCTTTACGACTTTATAAAAAATCGGAAATGGCCGATATTTTTTATCCTGTTGCTGTTGATTGCTACATCGCTTGCCGGACTCCCTTTGCTTAAATTCAGCAGCGATATAGAAGCAATGCTTCCCGGAGACCCGGAAATATCCCGCAGCATGAATTTTCTGAAAAACTCCAATATCACAAACAAGGTCATTATTTCTCTGGCTCTTACTTCTCCTGAAAAAGACAAAGAAGCGCTCCTGCATGCCGCCGATCAGCTCGCCGGCTCGCTCAAACCGCCCTTGTTCACCAGGGTCACTGTCGGACTGACCGACTCCGGTATGACGAACGACATGGAATTCCTTTTCCGCAATATCCCGCAGATATTTTCTGAAAGAGATCTGGCCTCTATAGACGCGCAGATAACTCCTGAAAAAGTTTCCGCAAAAATGCGGGGAAATTATCTGCAACTATTGAAGCCGGAAGGTATTTTCATGAATTCCATGCTGCGTTCCGACCCGCTTGGTTTCAACCTTCTCATGCTCAATAAGCTGAAGGTGTTGTCCGGTTCCTTTGGTTACAATATCAGCATGGAGAAGGGGCATTTTATAAGCGCCGACGGACGGCATGCCATGATAATAGCTCAAACCTCGGTGCCGGTGACGGATTCCCGAGGCGCTGGAGAACTCTTTCGTAATCTGGAAGAACAGTTGAGGAAACTGCCGGACTATATTTCCAGTGACGTTGTAAGCGGACATGCCCACAGTCTCAGCAATGAAAGAGTTATGAAGAAAGACGTCAATCTGACCACTGTCATCGCTGCCGTGGTTTTTGTCCTTCTCTTTTTGTTTGTCTTCCGTGACGCCGGCGCGACGCTTATATTTCTGATCCCGCTCTTTTCGATTTTTCAGGCGGTTTATCTCTGTTACTTTTTTTTCGGCCGGCTTTCTTATGCGGTAGTCGGTTTATCCACGGTGCTTGCGGGCATTTCAGTCGACTACGGCATTCAGGTATATATCGCGGCGAGGAATTCCAAAGACACTCTTCACGATATAAAACGAATAGCAGTACCTGTTTTAATCGGCGCTCTGACGACCGGCGTCGTCTTTTTTTCGTTCCTGTTTTCCGGCATTGAAGGATATCGTCAATTAGGCTGGTTGTCCATATTCGGTCTTGCTTTTTCTCTTGTCTACTGTATTTTCATCCTGCCTCATTTTACGGCAAAAAGAAATACCGATATATTGTTTGGAGAAAGACTCGAAAATTACAACTGGTCAAATAAGTATATTGTCATGCTCTGGGCAATGGTAACGGCGGTTTTGTTGTTCTTTGCTTTTAACGTCAGGTTTGACGGTAATATCTACAAAATAGACGGCACGGAATCCGGGATATTGCAGGCCGAAAAGCGGTTTCAGGAGGTCTGGGGCCGTCATAAAACAGCCATGCTGGTAGCCGGCGGAGAAAGTTTTGAGAAGGTCCTTGAGGAGAATGACGCTATATATAAAGAGGCGGCAGCCGCGCTCGGCGCGGAGAAGTTTGCCGGCTTTTCGATGTTGTGGCCTGCGGAGAAAACAAGAAAGGAAAATGCGGCCCGCTGGAAACTTTTCTGGGAGCAGGGGAGAGAAGAAAAGCTGAAAAAACTTATAGAGGCGGAAGGGGTGGAATATGGTTTCAGCAGACAGGCTTTTGCCCCTTTTTTCGATAATTTATACAAAACGCCGGAGGATAATGATATCGCAGGTTCCGGCTTTATCTCCGGTCTGCAAGAGCGGTTTCTCCAAAAAACCCGGGACGGATATCAGATAGTGTCGTTTTTCCCGGACGAGAAGGAGAGTGTCGAGGCCGTTAAACGGATAATCACCCGGCATCCCGGGGCGTTTCTGGTATCGGAAAGCGCTTTGTCTCAAAAAATTTCCGGCGCCGTTTATGCGGATATAGCCAAAATGGCGGTCATTACCGCGGTCCTGGTGGCGCTGTTCACATTCCTGTATTTCAGGAATGTCAGGGAAGTTATCATATCGTTCGTGCCGGTGGTGACGGGCATTGTATGGCTCTTCGGGATAATGTCTTTATCCGGCATCTCATTTAATCTGTCTACTCTGATAACCGGTATTACCCTGATGAGTATCTGCGTCGACTATGGGATATTTATGGTGTACAGATGCCGGCACAATTTAAAAACAGGCATAGTCATGGGAATAGCATTGTCCGCTCTTACTACTATTATCGGCACCGGGGTGCTGATCTTTGCCAAACACCCGGCGCTGTTTTATGTGGGCTTGACCATGACTATAGGCGTAGGGTCGGGGTATCTTTCTTCATTGCTTGTTGTCCCGTATTTCTACCGCATTACAATGCCGTCAACAAAGGAAAAAGAGCGGACGTGAGACGGAGGCTTGCAGGATGGTTATGCGTGGTTTTGCTGGCAGGGTGCAGCGGCATCCCTTTTCAGAAGACCGATTATGTCCCGTTAAAAACGGAAGATCCGCTGACCGTGGTCGGGCGGTTTAAAATGAATTCCCCCGACAGCTTCCAGTTGCTCAATACGATCGTTTTTCAGTATAATTGGATGAAATTTTCGGGCCTCGGTTATATCAGGGTCAATACGCCGGAAAAGACATTTGCCGTTGTCTGCATCAACCATATGGGCGTGAAGTTGTTTGAATTGTCCGGAGATGAAAAAGGCACGGTTTCAGGTTTTGCGCTTGATGAATTCACAAGGAAAGGTGATTTTCCTGCAATAGTCGGAGAGGACATAAAACGGATTTATTTCGACCAGGTCCCCTCCTCTGAAGCAGCCATGGTGAAGGAAAAATACCGGATTATTTTCAGGCAACCGTCAGGGGCCGGTATTACGGAATATATTTTTGCGGGCGCAGAGGTCAATCTGACCGAAAAAAGCTATTATGAAGACGACGCCTTGGTCTGGCGGGTCTCTTATTATGAGTATCAGTTGGATGAAGGGAAACTCTATCCCCGGGGCATTATCCTGAAAAACTATAAATACGGATACAGCTTTATGGTGAAACTGAAGGAAATTCAACATTGATGGTCTCGAAAAAAGTCTCTTTTCAGGCCGTCATTCCCGAAGTCCTTAATCGGGAATCCATTCTTTTCAAACAGTTGTATCGTCCATGGATACCCGCCTTCGCGGGTATGACGACTTTTTTCGAAGGTGTAAACATTGAGAAATATTAAAAGAGAGATCGCGCAATGTATGGCTGATTTAAAAGTTACGGACCGTGCGCTTACGGCCTGTTTTGTGTTTCCCGCAGACTTTATAGGATTTCAGGGACATTTCCCTCAAAAAAAGCTTCTGCCGGGCGTCTGTCAGATACAATGCATAATCTCTATGCTTGAAAAATGGAAAAAGAATAAGGTCGCACTCATGGAGATTGTCTCGGCAAAGTTTCTGTCTCCGGTTTTGCCGTTGGAAGAAATAACATGTGAATGCAGGGAGATTCAGGACAACGACGGAGAATTTATTGTAAAGGCATTTATCAGCAAGGCCGGCGGGAGAGTTGCAGAGATGAAATTAAGGGTCCGTCTTGCAACTTTAGGATAATATGAAATTACGGAAGAAGAAATCTTATTTTGAAAAGGTCCATGGCGCGCCGGAACCTGTTGTTGTCGAAATCAAAAGACGGGTCCGTTTCAGCGAGGCCGATGCCATGAGGGTTGTCTGGTATGGGAGGTATTCGCTCTATTTTGAAGAGGCGGCGGAGGAAATCGGCAGACGCTGCGGGCTTTCATATAAGGATTTCATGGAGGCGGGATTACGCACCCCTATTGTTCAATTCCATATAGATTATTTCAAGCCTCTCTTCCTTGATGAAGAGTTTACGATCAGGGCGGCCCTGATCTGGCATGAGGGCGCCCGCCTGAATACGGAATACCACCTGCTAAAACAGGACGGAAGTCTTGCCGCAAGCGGGTATACCGTCCAATTGTTTGTAGACCATAATTCATGGGGGGTTAGCATAGTCTCTCCAGAATTGCTGGAAACATGCCGCAGAAGATGGAAGGCGGGAGAGTTATATTGACGACAGTGAAAGCGGTTGTTGTTGCTTCGGATATGATAACCCCTTATGGGAAGGGCGCCGATGTATGCCGGGAAGGTCTTTTCTCCGGCAGGACCGCAATTTCCGGATTAAAAAGGTTTAACACAAAGTCGTTCCAGTCCGA
Source organism: Thermodesulfovibrionales bacterium (assembly GCA_041658585.1). Lineage (GTDB taxonomy): Bacteria > Nitrospirota > Thermodesulfovibrionia > Thermodesulfovibrionales > SM23-35 > DYFC01. The sequence goes on along the minus strand of JBAZZX010000002.1, from coordinate 123,054 downwards.
TCAGGCTGCAACTATCGACGGCCTGACATACCATCAGCAGGATTCATTGGTTATACAGATGGTCCGGTCTCTGTTTGACGGGACTTCCGCAGCTATCCCTGAAAATGCGAATCTGATACTGGCTTCAACAAAGGGAGAGATTGACCTGCTGGAAAAGAATATTCTTGAAGGAACGGGTGACGTATCCCTCTGTAACCTTCGCAGTCTTCTTGAAAAGGTTTCCACGCTTACAGGCGTTAAAGACCCCGGAACGGCAGTTTCGGCTGCCTGCGCTTCCTCGGCAACGGCGGTTGCAAGGGCCTCAGCGATGATACGCAGCGGCCGCAGTGATTGCGTGCTTGTGGTTGCGTGTGACAGTGTTACGGAATTTGTCTATTCCGGGTTTTCATCTTTAATGGCCATAGACAAATCAACCGCTAAACCTTTTGATAAGAACAGAAACGGATTGAGTCTGGGGGAGGCTGCGGCCTTTGTTTTGATGATGAGCGAGACCCGGGCAAAGCGGGAAGAAAGAGAGATTATGGGTGAGATAACCGGTTGGGGATTGAGCTGCGACGCCAACCACATGACCGGACCGTCCCGACATGCCGAAGGTCTTGTCCTGTCAATAAAAAAGGCTCTGCAATCCGCGCGTATTAATGAAAGGGACATCGGCTTTATAGCCGCACATGGAACAGGGACCGTTTATAACGACGCTATGGAAATGAAAGCCTTTCATGCAATATTTAAAGACGGGAAAAGGCCCGTTTATTCAATAAAAGGCGCAATAGGCCATACCATGGGAGCAACGGGTCTTGTTGAAATCATCATAGCTCTCAGGGCGTTAAAGGAGAAGATGGTCCCTCCTACCGTTAATTTGCAGGAGGCCGATGAAGCCGCACATGGGTGGGTTTCTTCAGAGCAATGCCCGGTGGAAAAAAACAAAAAGGCCCTAATGACGAATGCAGGTTTTGGCGGAATAAATGCGGCCCTGATTTTAACCTGAACGGTATTCTATGAATAGTTCTTTCTCAAACTGAGTGGCTAAAGTTCCTCTCCCTTGAGGGGAGAGGGTTGGGAGAGGGTGATTAAATCAATGGCAAAAGGGTTAACGCACCTTGCAAAAGGCATCAGAAAAAGATCAACTTATATTCGTTTTTGGGATAATGAGTTGCTGACGAATACAAGTGGAGTTATTGAAGCAATAAGGGAGAGGCTTCATAGAACACCCTCCCCTCAATCCCCTCCCCTCAAGGGAGGGGGTGTAATTCAACACACAAAATGAGAAAGAATTCTATGAATATTTCCATACACGGCATAGGCTGGATACACAAAGAGGAATACGGATGCATAATGAAGGAGAAACGGTCCTCTTATACTGACGGCGAGTCGGTAAACGCCCGGTCCGGGAAAGACATATTCCACTATCCGTTTAAGAATTTCGGGAGGCTTGATACGCTTTCTAAAATGACCTGCCGCGCCGTTGCGCTTGCATTAGATGACGCCGGGATCGGCTATTCTCCAGACAGGAAACAGGATATCGGAATTATCGGCACGAATACCGCCGGCTCTCTTCACTCGGATGTCCAATATTTTAAGGACTATTTGGAGAGCGGCAGGACGTTGTCCAGAGCGAATCTTTTTATTTATACTCTGCCGTCAAGCCCCCTGGGAGAGGCGGCCATATATTTCGGGCTGCAAGGCCCTTTGCTTTATGCGACAGGACGGGATAAAGCTTTAGCGGCAATAATGGCAATGGCGGCTGATATGACTTTTCATGATGAGGCGTCCGCAATGCTTGTGGGAACGGCCGGGGAAGATGAGGCTGTTTTTTTTGTCGTCATGAAGGAGTCCGATTCCGGTCGGAGCGTCTTATGCAATGTTGACAGCGCCATAGAAATATTGAACAATACAGGGACCGTTCCCTGCATAATAAAAGAGTTTTCAAATATAAAGAAAGGCAAAAGTCCCCGGTGAAAATAATCATTATTTATCCCAAATGGCCGAAACTAAGCAGGCAGACGGAATTCCATCTCCCGCCTCACGGTCCGGTTTGTTTTGCGGCGGCAATCCCCGATGATATAGAGGTCGTTTTTTACGACGAAAATGTTCAGGATATTGATTTCAGCCAAAAGCCCGATCTGGTGGCTATTTCCGCCATGCTTACCTGCCAGATACCGAGGGGATGGCAGATTGCCGACCACTACCGTGCCGAGAACGTTCCGGTCATCTTCGGCGGCATCGCAACAATGTTGCATTCCGAAGAGACTATGCAACATGCGGATTCGGTTTTCCTCGGCGAAGTAGAAGGACGTTTTCAGGACGTCATTAACGACTTCCGGCAGGGAAGGCTGCAAAAGGTTTACAACTATCTTCATGTTTTTCCCGACACAAAGTTGATCGGTCCGGCCAGACGGAGTATTCTCAATCGCGACCTGTATAACTATAGAGGGGTGCAGATGGTTGATCTCATCCACGCTTCGAGGGGCTGCAAATTCAATTGTTTCCCCTGCTGCACGCCTTTTTTAGGCGGGCGACAATTCAGACCGAGGGACATGGAATCCGTCATAAAAGAAATAGAAGGCATAAACAATAACCGCCTGTTTTTCGTGGATAACTCGCTTGCACAGGATGATGACTGGGAAAAAGAGTTATTTAAGGCGCTGATCCCGCTCAAGAAGAAATGGATTTCTCATCCCATTAAAGATAACGATGAAATACTGGACCTGGCAGCGGAAGCCGGCTGCTGGTATGTGTATCAGGCGGTTTTTGACACCTCCGACGTTATAAGGAAACGAATACAACGGCTGCACGAGCGCGGTATCGGGGTTGAGGGAACGATCATCCTCGGCATGGACGACCATGATGAAGATTATATTAAGCGCCTTGTAGATTTCCTTCTCGAAATCAAACTGGATCTGGCCGAGTTTACCATACTGACGCCTTTCCCTCATACCCCTATCAGGGAAACCCTTGAGAAAGAAAACAGGATTTTGCACAACGACTGGCTCAGATATACCGGAGGCGAGGTCGTTTTTAAGCCTGCAAAGATGAGCATGGATAAATTGCAGGAGCTTTATTATTATGCCTGGGACACTTTTTACGGTGATTGCAGTCAGGGGATCAAGATGGCAAAACTCTTTCTGAAGGTTATAGAAAAAGAAAGGGCTGAAGGGACGTATAATAAGACACAACTCAGGAGCAGGAAGTGGAACAAGGGAAAGGATATGGAAGGGCCTCGATGAAGATATTGCTGATTTCATCCAATATAGCCGTTTCACCCTATCCCATTTATCCGCTAGGCCTCAGCATGATCGCCGGCGCCCTGGAGGCTGCCGGACATGAGGTAAGGCAATTTGATTTTCTGGAGCGAAAGAATTCCTTAGAAGCCCTTCGTCAGGAGATTGAAAACTTCAAGCCGGAATTGTTCGGCATTTCAGTCCGCAATATAGATAATGTAAATCTTATGAACGAACAATATTATATAGACGTCGTAAAGGATATTGTAATAAAAGTCAAAGAAGCCTCCGGCAGCAAGGTGATTTTGGGCGGAGCGGGTTTTTCCCTTGTCCCGGATTTGATTTTACGGGAAACAGGGGCCGATTACGGCATTATCGGGGAAGGCGAACGGTTGATGGTAGATTTTGCAAATAATGCGGCACGTGGAATCTATTCCGTGGAACGTCTCATAGGGCCGGATATAAGGCTTTCAGGCGCCGGCATTAATTCGGCAAAATACGATGAACAACTGATGAGCTATTATCTGCATAGCGGAAACATAGCGTCAGTGCAAACAAAACGCGGCTGCACGTACAAGTGCGTCTACTGTTCATATCCAGTGCTGGAAGGTCCCAGGATAAGGAAAAGGGACCCCGTTTCGGTTGTTGATGATATCGAACTGCTGCGTGACAAGCATAAAGTGAAATATATCTTTTTTATAGATTCGGTTTTTAACGACTCCGAGGGGGCTTACCTCGAGGTTTTACGGGAAATGAACAGGCGCAACGTCAATATACCCTGGACGGGTTTTTTCAAACCGGACGGCTTAAACGATGAAATAGTCGGCCTTATGAAACAGTCGGGACTCATTGCGGCTGAGATCGGTTCGGATGGCGCCTGTGATACTGCCTTGCAGAAATTAGGCAAGAGATTTTCTTTTCAGGATATTATCGAATGCAGCGAACTCTTTAATGAATTCGGGATTGCCGTCTCGCATTATTTTATGTTCGGCGGTCCGGGAGAGACAAAAGAGACCGTTATCGAGGGGATTGAGAATATTAAAAGTTTAAAAAAATGCGTAGTATTTATTTTTATGGGTATCAGGATATTGCCCAAAACAATTCTTGCCGGTATCGCATTACGGGAGAATATAATATCCCCGGATGACGGAATGCTAAAGCCGGTTTATTATATTTCACCGTTAGTCGATAAAAGCTGGCTGGAGGAAACTTTAACAAAGGCTTTTGCAGATATCAGGCATTGCGTGTTCCCTCCCGATTCATTAGATAACAGCCTGAGGATTCTTCATAAGCTCGGATATTCCGGCACCCTTTGGGACATGCTTGTGCCCGGTAAAAAACCTCAATTAAAGGCCCGGCATGCAAGATAGTTCTATCAAAACGGACCGGATATGGTGCGCGATCCCGGTTTTCAACAACAAAAATACCGTTAAGGAAATCGTTGCGGAGTGTTTTTCCATTATAAAAAATGTCGTAGTCGTTGATGACGGCAGCAGCGATACGGAGATCGAAGCTTTGCTCTCTGATATGGACGTCGTCGTGCTGAAACATGAAAGGAATCTCGGTAAAGGCCGGGCGATCCTCACGGCCTCGCGGTATATTGAAGCGCAAGGCGGTCTTTACATGATAACCCTAGATGCGGACGGGCAGCACTACCCACGGGATATTAAAAAGTTTTTGCCTCTGATGCAGGAAAACGATTCGAACATAGTCATAGGCTGTAGAAATTTCAATTCTGAAAATATTCCGGCCAAAAGCCGGTTTGGAAGAAAATTTGCCAATCTCTGGATGCGTATTGAAACCGGGATTCATATCGATGACTGTCAGAGCGGATTTCGCTCCTATCCCGTTAAATATCTCAACCGGATGAAGTTTAAGGGCTCACATTATGATTTTGAAGCCGAGGTCCTTGCAAAGGCGGCCTGGGCCGGTTTGAATTTAATGACCGTTGAAATCGACGTCCGTTATCCCAAACCCTGGGACCGCGTTTCCGGTTTCAAGCCGTTTTTGGACAATTTACGCATTTCACTCATCCACTCAATGCTTGTCGGGAGGCGGCTTCTGCCTCTGAAACACAAGCGTCTGCTCGAGGGCAAAAAAAAAGACTTAACGATATTACGGCATCCGGGCAAATTTATCATGATGCTATTAAAGGAAAATGCAACCCCTGAAGGCCTGGCAATGGCGGCTGCTGCCGGCGCTTTTTTTGCCATACTTCCACTGCTGTTTTCCCACACAATTGTCATACTTTACGTGGCGGCCCGACTGAATCTGAATAAAGTAGTGGCGGTCAATGTACAGCATTTTTTTATGCCGCCTTTTGTTCCGGCCCTGTGCATCGAGGCAGGTTACTTTATGAGACATGGACGCTGGCTGACGGATATTTCCTTTGCCACCGTCTTCTCACAGTTTCCAGACCGTTTGCTCGAATGGTTCCTTGGCTCGCTGATTATCGCCCCGCTTGGCGCCGCCCTTATGGGAACGATATTTTTCAGCGCGGCAACCCTTATAAGAAAAGCAAGGAGCTGCTCATGAATCAGGGCAAGGTTGTCGAGAGGAAAAGAGGGAATAAATCAGGCTTCCGTTTCTTTCAGGCTTCGGTAAAAATCTTCGGTCTGTCGGGGGCCTACGGCTTTTTGTACTTTGTCTGTCTTTATTACCTTCTCCTCGACCGTCCCGCCGTTTCTTCAAGCATGGCTTATATCAGAAGGCGCTTTAAAAACCGCAATTTTCTGCAAAGGGTCCTGGGTGTTTACAGAATATTCATCAATCAGGGTAAAATTCTTATCGACCGTTACTATGAGATCTCGGGGCAAGGCGAGTTTGAAATGGAAATACACGGATATGAAAAACTGCGAAGATTGCTGGACACCTCCGGTAAAGGGTTTATTTTGCTGACGGCCCATGTAGGAAGCTGGCAGGTTGTCATGACGTCGTTGAGAAGACTTGAAAGGACGGTCTATCTGATGATGAGGCCCGAAGACAATTCCGCGATAAAAGAAGCTTTGGATATCCGCAGTGAAAAGGACAATGTTAAAATTATTTTATCGGATAATTTTCTGAGCGGGGTCATAGAGGCAGTGCAGGCAGTCAGGCAGGGCAATATTGTTTCGATAATGGGAGACCGCAGTTATGGATACAAAGCCGCGGAGGTTTCCTTTCTGGGCGGAAAAGTGAAGCTGCCTTACGGGGCCTTCAGCATTGCAGCCGCGGTCCAATGCCCTTTGGTCGTGCTCTTGTCGGCTAAGGTTTCTACGCGGAAATATATTTTGGACGCCTCTAATATCATGAACCCGCTCTACAGTTCAAGAGGCAAAAAGCACGAGGAGATAACGGGTTATGTCCGGAAATTTGCCGGTATCCTGGAAGATTATGTCGCCCGTTACCCCTATCAATGGTTTGTGTTTCATGATATCTGGGAAGAAAAAGATTAGAGTTATAGATAAAATCAATGGAGGAGCTTTGGAATGCAAGAAAGTAAACAGGAAGAAATTGCGCGGATAAGGAAAGATTTAAAGGAAATGCTTGTGAAGGAACTTTCGCTGGAAGATATCAAGCCGGAGGATATCAGGGATGACGAAGTATTATTCGGCGAGGGACTCGGTCTGGATTCACTGGATGCCGTTGAAATCGTCGTTCTCCTGCAGCGCAACTTCGGCATCGAGGTCAATGATATGGCCAAGGGGAAGGAGATATTTTATTCTCTCGAGACGCTCGTAAATTATATCTATGAGAACACGAAAAGAGTTTAGTCCTGAATCCGGCGATAAACAGTAAGAGGCCTTTGGTTATTTGTCATGGCGATGCACTAAAAGGCGTGCGGCAATTCCGCATCAAAAGGCGGGATTGTTTGGTTTCGTTCGCGATGACGATTCTTGTCGTTGCTTTCGGTTTATTTTTGCTCTCATCATGCCGTGGCGTGTATAAGGAAAATCCCGCTTTAGCGAATAATGCGAAACCTCTTTTTACCTTTGTTTTTGATGACGGGAATGAAACGGATTATCTGGTTGCAAAGGATATTTTCAAGACACGGGGCGAGGTTGCCTGCTCCGCAGTCGTTACCGACTGGATCAATACTGAAAATTATCTGACCGGTTCCCAAATATTAGAACTGCAAAATGACGGCTGGGAAATATTAAGCCATACAAAGTCACATCCGAATCTCAGAGAGCTATCAGGAGACCGGATTGAAAACGAAATGTTACAATCGAAAGCGACTCTTGAAAAATTGGGGATAAAAGTGAAAAATCTCGTTTATCCTTTCAATATGAATAATGACCTTGTCAGGAATATTGCCGCTAAATATTACAGGTCTGCAAGAGGCGGACGAAGTATGCCAAATCCGTACGTCATAGACAGATACGAATTGAAATCATATTCGGTAAAACATAATGTGGATAAGATGAAGGCTTACATTGACAAAGCATATTCCGAAAAGAAATGGCTGATTTTCCACCATCACGGCATTGAAGGCAAAATAAAAATTTCAAATAAAAAAGGCGCCTTTATCCCCGGAGAAATATTAAATATAACTCCTTCGGGAGCAAAGGCCGGCTATATTAAAGATAACGATTCCTCAATGCTTTTTGTGCCTTTGTCCGGAACGCCGCGGGTGAATGATACTATTATCGGCCAATCAAGCGGCGCTGCCTGTAATTTGTCCAAAGTGCTGTACAACGAGAGAGAAAACATCATTGAAATAATCGAATACATCCATAATAAATATCCCGACATGCATATCGTGACAATTGACGAGGGATTGAACAGGACGGGTCTTTTCTGAATGGTTAGATTCTATAGGTCCTCAGAGTGAAAAATGTTTTAATAACAGGGTTGGGTGTAATCTCCGCGGCAGGCCGCGATCTTGACGAAACGCTCAATTCCTTTGCATATGAAAAGAGAAATGCCGGAAGGGTATCTCTCTTTGAGACGGCCCTTAACTATCCGGTCTTTGAAGTCCGGGAAATCCCCGAAGAATTTACCCTGAAAGGACAAAGAACGTTAAGTCTTGCGCTTTGCGCCGTTTACGAAGCGCTCGGAGAAGCAGACCTTGAAGCCGGACTGACAAAATATCGTGTAGGCGTATGCATGGGTACGACGGTCGCAAGCCAGTTGAATGACCTGGAGTTCTACAAATCCTATCGCCGCGACGGATCCGCTCCGATGACTGCCGTCGACCGTTATTTAAAGGGAAACCTTGCCCAATGCATATCCCGTAAAATCGGAGCACAGGGGCCTTCGCTTACCGTAGTGAATGCATGTTCTTCAGGGACCGATGCAATCGGAGCAGCGCTGTCCTGGCTGAAGAACGGTCTGTGCGATATAGCTGTTGCAGGCGGCGCGGATGAACTGAGCCGCATCCCTTACTGCGGGTTCGGCTCTCTCGGCATTGTAAGTCCTGATTTGTGCGCGCCTTTTGACAGAGACCGCAAAGGGCTCAATTTGGGTGAAGGAGCAGGGGTATTAGTTATGGAGACGGCGAATTCCGCCCGACAAAGGGGAAAGACTTCCGATTTGTATCTTGGCGGTTATGGTTCCGGCTGTGATGCATATCATCTTACATCTCCCAGTCCGGACGGGACCGGGTTAAAAGCGTCAATCCATAAGGCCCTGACTGATTCAGGCGTAGCGCCCCAACAGGTGAGTTTTGTAAATGCCCACGGAACGGCGACGATTGAAAACGATATAGTTGAAGGCAAGGTTTTGAAATACATGTTCGGGGCCGACCTTAAAATGCTGTCTACAAAAGGGTTTACCGGACATGCCCTGGGCGCGGCAGGCGGGATGGAAGCCGTGTTCACCGCTCTATGCCTTCGGAAGGGATGGATACCTGCAAGCGCCGGCTTTAAAAATATGGATGAAGCCATTTCAATAGCCCCTGTAAAAGAGAAAACGGCTGTTAACGGTTGTTATGCAGTTTCCACTTCGCTGGCCTTCGGCGGCAATAATGCAGCCCTTGTTTTTAGACGGGATGAAAAAATATGAATATTCTTGGGATGGGCATTATCTTCACCGGGGGCAGGGGTATTGATTGTTTTGAAGACTCATTGAAAAGCGGATGGAGGAAACCATCGGAAGTATCCGGCCCCACGGACAAAAAATATTCCGTTTACCGGGTTGATCCGGAAACGTTAACCGACAGGGCAATTCTGAAAAAGATGCGGCGTTCGGATAAGTTGAGCAGGATGGCAGTCCTGGCTGCAGCAGACGCGATAGAAAGCAGCGGTATAAAAAACATCAATAAGGAACGGATCGGAATTATTGTGGCGTCGGCTTTTGGAGCACATGCAACAACCTTCAAATTTCTTGATGACATCCTTGACTTTGGCGAGGCCAATGTTTCTCCGACCGTTTTTTCCAATTCGGTCCATAACGCCGCTTGTTCATATATATCTTCCGCTTTAGACATTCATGGCCCGACCCTGACGGTAACACAGTTTTATTTTTCTTTCCAATATGCCTTGCAGTTAGCTCAGGCATGGATAAACGAAGAACGCTGTGATTATGTCCTCGCAGGCGCGGTTGATCAATGCGGCGCCGTACTCGAATATGTTTACAATTGCAAGCTGATACAGGCGCATGACGGCAGAATAAAACCTTTTCATTTTGAGCCGACCTTTCAGGTCCCCGGAGAAGGCGCGGCTTTTTTTCTCGTAAGTAAAAGGGATTCGCGAAATGTTTTCTGTGCGGTTGAGAATATCCGCTTTGGAAAAGACCCTGACGGGCATATGCCTGCGGATTTAAATATCATTGATACCGACGGTTTGCTTCCCGACGAGTCCGTGTATATCCCTTCACTCTCTCCCGATATTCCGGCGGCGGCTTATTCACCCTTATTCGGCAGCATGATGATCGGAAGCGCCTTTAATTGTGCGGCCGGAGCGCTGACTCTGAAGAATCAAACGTGCTATGCTAATCCTGTCGCTGAAAACCCGCGCGGCATTCATCTTCTCAATGATACCGGGCATTCAAATGTTGAATTAATACGGTGCATTCGATATAATTGTCATGGCGAAAAAGCGGCTATCTATCTTAAAAAATATAAAGAGCCGGCTTCTTGAAAAACAATATAAAATGTTCAGGTTTATTCATATATGACCGTAAAAGATATCGAGAATAAGTTAATAAAGGGCATCGCCGCTATAACGTCCAAGGCCGAATCCTCAATTAAAGCGGATGTGCCTTTTCATGAATTAGGCATTGATTCCCTCGGTTTTGTTGAGATACTGGTTTTCATAGAGAAGACGTTTAAACTACGGCTGATCGAAACGGATTTGACAAAGAAAGATTTTGAGACGATTAATTCCCTGGCCTCTTTTATCGGTAAAAAACTCTAATTATGAGGTTTGCTATACCATCGTCCTCAAAAAAACGTTATCTTTCGGGTTTTGACTGGGTGATGGGAGTTGTCGATTATATTTTAAAAAGAACGACCTGTGCCGGGAATATTTTCCAGCTTGTTTTTAAGCTGGATTCTACGGTTGACCCGGAAACCGTTCAAAGTTGCCTGTGCCGCTTTATAAAAGAGTTTCCCGTGTTAGATGGCAGAGTGGCCCGCGATTATAATCTGGCGCCCTACTGGCAAGTCCCCAAAAAGGACAAGGGGAATAGCCTGAATTTCAATAGCCGGCGTTTGGAAAACTCCCCGCTACATGGGAATGCATGGTCTTTGATGGAAGAATGGGTCAATACGCCATTTAAAAATGAAAATGAGCATTCGGCGTTTCATCTCCTGAATACGAACAGCGGAGAAAGCTATTTTGCCATGACATTCGATCATCGTCTGTTTGACGCCAGGGGCGCCGAATCGTTTGCGCACCTGTTTCAGCAGTATCTAACCGGGGATTGCAATTCCCATATCGGGGATGTCCGATTGACCGCCTCTGCAGAGTTGTCCCAATGGGCGGATAAATTTTATGCCGGTAAAAATGTTAATCGTAAAATAATCGCTCTCTCCAAAACCTCCCTGAGAGCTCTGCCTGTAACACAACATTGTGAAGCAAAGAAAGGCTTCAAGTTCAGTCTGATCGGCTTTGACCGTCAGAAAACCTGTGAAATTTATGAAAACGCCTATGAAGAGGCGGGATATTTAATGGTGATGCCTTATTTATTGTCTGTTGCGATACGGGCGATGCATGGACTTTTTGAAAGCAGGGGTTTGTCTGCCGACAGTTATATCATTCCGGTTTCGGTGGATATGCGGTCTTCTCAGGATATCAAACAGGAATTATTTTTCAATTATGCTTCCATGTTTCTGTTTCAGATTCATGTCGATATGCTGAATGACAAACAAGCATTGATAAATGAAATTAAAAGTCAGATGTATGAGCAGGTGCAATCATCCCTTCCAAAAAATCTTTTAAAGGCTTCCCTGCTGCTTCGTATTGCGCCCCTGTTTTTATTAAGGAAAATTTTCCTTTTGCCGTTTGGCGGAAAATTCGCGTCGTTTTATTTCTCTCATATAGGCAAATGTTCTTATCAGTATCCCGAGTTTATGGGAGCAAAAATAAACAATATATTTCATATGCCCTGCGTGCCGACGCCTCCGGGAATAGGAATTTTTTTCAACTCTTTCAACGGTCAACTGAACGCGGTCATCTCATGGTTAGACGGATTGGTATCTGATGATGAGATTCTTGCGTTGGAAAATAGTTTGAGAAGCGGATTATGAAGGCGGCAAGTAAAGAGAAGATTATCTGTGATATTCTTGTTGCAGGCGGAGGCGTTTCCGGAACAGCCGCTGCTTTAGCGGCGGCGCGCGGAGGGGCGGATACCGTATTGATAGAAAAAGAAAATGTTTTGGGCGGAGCAGGTTATTTCGGGTTGTTACATTTTATCTGCGGTTTATACCTGAACGGCGATACCTTGCCGGCCGAAACGCTGAACCATGGGATTGTTCGTGAAATAGTCGCTCTGTTATGCGATATATCTCCTCATAGGACGATAAGAAAAATAGGACAGGTCTATGTTCTGCCCTATTCCAGAGAGGATCTCCGGTCCGTTTTTACTTCCTTATGCGGGAAGGAACCGAAACTGTCCGTTCATTACAATACAAAGGCAATTTCAGTCGAAAAGAAAGACGGGATGATAATTAAAGTAATAGTCGACCATTTAGGGTCCGGACGCGATATTTTTCCAAAAGCGGTTATTGATTGCTCCGGGAACGGCGACATTTCGGCAATGGCCGGAGCTTCCTTTGAATTATCCTCTTCCGAAAAACTTCAACTGGCCGGGTATACTATTCTCTTGAAAGGTTTGAAAGACGCGGACGACACCCTTTCAATCAAAGTGCCTTATTATTTGGCCGCTGCCGTAAGGGAAAAAATATTGTCCCCCTGTTTGCGGTTTACTACCTTTACTCCCGGCGATGCGCCTGATGAAGGATATTGTAAAATGAGTATTGATGGCATTGACGGGACCGAACGTGAACGGAGCGCAAGAAAGGATGCCGTAGCGGTGCACGATTATCTGAAAAATATACTGCCTTCATTCAGGGACTCCTATATCGCCGGCTCTTCCAGCCATGTTATGGACAGAGAAGGCAGGAGGGTATCCGGAGAGTATACCCTTACGGAAGAAGATGTTCTTAACGCCAGGAAATTTCATGACGGTGTTGTGAAGAATTCATGGCCAATAGAAATCTGGGATAAAAATAAGGGAACAATATATAAGTATATTAAGCATGGCGATTACTATGAAATCCCGTTTCGCTGCCTGAAGGTCAAAGATATTGCCAATCTCTTCTGCGCGGGCCGCTGTATCTCCGTTTCATCCGGGGCGCTCGGCTCGACAAGGGTAATGGGGGCCTGTATTGCATTAGGCGAGCAGGCCGGCATGGGAGCGGCTTCAATGGTCAAAGAAGGCAATCGTTCAATATCGGGAAATGATAAAAACATGGAGGCAGAATGTCCGCTTCAAAGAACGGCAATACGAGAGTAATAATAAAATCTGATTATGCAAAAAGCGACGGGCCTCTGAGGGTACTCCTTGTCAAGCCGCAGCCTTATCTTCTTTCGGCCAAAAGGCTGAAATATTTTTTGAATCTTGAACCGCTGGAATTGGAGATCGTCGCCGGAGCGGTCCCGGATGAAGATGTTGTAGCCATCTGCGATTTGTCCATAGAAGAACAGCCCGCGAAAGTTTTTCATGAACAATTTCGGGGAATGAAGCCCCATATCGTCGGATTTACAGGATATAGCACTAACGCGTCGCAGATCAAGGAATTAGCGCATACCGTTAAAACACTTGACCCTTCCGTCCTCGTCGTCGTTGGCGGAATTCATGCAACTATCGCCCCCGCGGACTATGCCTTGGATGATATTGACATTATCGTCCGCGGTGAAGGTGGCACTGCCTTTAAGGAGATAATAAGAAGGTTCAAAGCGGGACTGCCTCTTTCTTTCGGACAGGTTTCGCTTTCTCCAATGGACCCTGATTTTGCCGGGAAGGCCGGGGAGTTGCCGCCCGAATTTCCCGATATAAAAGATATACCACTCCCCCGCAGGGATATAGTCCGGAGGTCGCGTTATTTCTCCGTCTGGACGTCGGCTCCTGAAAACAAACTTGACACCATGTTTCCGAACATTGCGAGCGTGCGAACATCTTACGGATGCAAGTTCAACTGTTCGTTTTGTGTAGTGCACTTTATAATGAGAAGAAAATATTTTGAGCGTGAGCCCGAAGACGTCGTAAATGAAATTGAAAATATTCGGGAGGATCATATTTATTTTGTCGATGACGAAACCTTTTTGAATGAGAAAAGGATGACCGAAGTCGCAAACTTGCTCATACAGAGAGGAATAAAAAAGAAATATGTGAGCTGGGCCAGGGCCGATACGATCACAAAGCATCCCGACCTGTTCCGTCTCTGGAAAAAGGCCGGGCTTGCTATATTGTATGTCGGCATCGAGGCGATGGACGACTCACAACTGAAAGGATACAATAAGCATACTTCAAAAGAGACCAACATGAAGGCAATAGCTCTCCTCCGGGAAATCGGGATAACCCTCCATGCAAGCCTTATGGTTAACCCGGATTTTACCGATGAGGATTTTAAGAAATTACATAAAGTGGTCAGAAGTATAAGCCCTGCCGAGGTGTCTTTTACCGTGTTTTCTCCTTCGCCGGGGACTGAATTATGGCACCAATATAGAGAAGCATTTATTTGTAAAGACCCATATCTGTTTTATGATTGTATGCATACTCTGTTGCCGACCAGGCTCGGTATGAACAGGTTTTATGCTCATTTCTCGCGTCTCTACAGAATTGCATGGAGCGCAAATCCCTTGCGGGTGAATAAGGTACGGGTTCCTTTTAAGGAAATCCTCAGAGCAATCCATTACGGCACAAAATATATTTTCGCTTTGCGCAATATTTACAAGGATTACAGATAAGGAAGCATAATATGAATGTTTATCGGATAATTAAACAGGAAACCGAGGGGTTTGCCGGCAAGACCGCAGTTGTTGACGGAGACTGCGAGCTTTCTTACGGGCAACTGATTTCCTCTGCGGACGGCATTGCCGCCGCTCTCCATGAAAACGGCGTAAGACCGTTCCACCGGGTCGGAATTCTCCTTGAGGACGGCATTGACTATATAACTATAAGTCTGGCTGTTTTATCTTTATCCGCAGTAGTTGTCCCTGTTTCGCAGGAACAGAGTCCTGATGAAATCAAGACTATTCTCGACAGAATTGCCGTGGACATATTGATATTCGCGAAAGGATTATACGGCCTTGACGACGCCCGCAGCCTTCAATCAAAAGGGTTTCAAAAGGCCGGGTATTATATTCAAAAAAGAGACGTAAAAGAAAAGCCGTGCAAAGAATATTACGAAATCAATCCGGCGTTCATCCGCTTCAGTTCAGGCACAACGGGCGCAAGCAAAGGAGTCGTTTTATCTCATGAGGGAATTATTGAAAGGACCGGGGCGGCGGATAAAGGCCTGAGAATAACATCAGCGGACACAATCCTGTGGGTCCTTTCAATGAGTTTTCATTTTGTAGTGTCCATTCTTCTTTTCCTTCGCCGCGCGGCAACCATAGTCCTTTGCAGTCGTTATTTCCCGGAATCCCTTATAGAAGGAATAACGAAGCAAAAGGGTACTTTTATCTATGCCTCGCCTTTCCATTACAGCGTATTGACGCACTCGGAACTGCTGTCTCCGGAATCCCTGAATAATGTCCGCCTGGCTGTTTCAACCGCCATAAAACTTACCGATACTATCGCTGACGGCTTTTTTGCAAAGTTCGGTTTTGAATTGACTGAAGCTTACGGAATTATCGAGGTGGGGTTGCCTTTTATCAATCTTTCCGCCGATAAGAGTAAACGGGGCGCCGTAGGCAGAGCATTGCCCGACTATGAGGTCGCTATCTCCGATAAGGATAAAGAGGGGGTCGGCGAGATATACATCAAGGGTAAAGGGCTGCTCGAAGCCTATTTCTCGCCGTGGCAAAACCGTCAAAGTATTCTGGAGGACGGCTGGTTCAAGACCGGAGATTTTGGAAAGGTTGATGAAGACGGATGCCTGACCATTGTCGGGCGCAGGAAAAACGTTATTAATTTTTTAGGGATGAAGATATTCCCTGATGAAGTGGAAGCGGTAATCAATCAGTATCCCGTCGTCGCAGAGTCCGTAGTTTATGGCGCCGCGCATCCGGTATACGGCTGGTTGCCCTTGGCAAGAATTGTTTTAAAGGAAGGAACGGCAGGGGAGGTTGATCTGGAGGATTTGAGGCGATTTTGTTATCGGAGGCTGGCAAAATATAAAGTTCCGAAAGAATTCGAATGCACGGACCGCATACCCAAAACGCCAAGCGGAAAAATTAAGCGATGAAAATACTTCCTTCTTAAACTGAGTGGGTAAAGTCCCTCTCCCTTGAGGGGAGAGGGTTGGGAGAGGGTGATTAAATCAATGGCAAAAGGGTTAACGCACCTTGCAAAAGGCGCCAGAAAAAGATCAACTTATATTCGTTTTTGGGATAATGAGTTGTTGACGAATACCAGCGGAGTTATTGAAGCAATAAGGGAGAGGCTTCATCGGACACCCTCCCCTCAATCCCCTCCCCTCAAGGGAGGGGAAGTAATTAACTGCACAAAATGAGAAAGAACCAAATACTCCTTATTAATCCTTTCGGTTCAAACTGGCTTGAAGGTCGGAAAGATAAAACAATGGCCGCCGTCCGAATGGCGCCTACCGGTATACTATTGATATGAGGAATAGATTTATTTTTGCTTTGCTGTTTTTAATGGTCTTCTTTAGTTCCGCCTTTGCTCAGGACAAAGAAATTGAAGGGGTCCTGAATGCGAAAAGCCAGTGGAGCTTATTCGGAGGTTATGGCGTCACGCACCCCGGGCTTGGCGCTACCAAAACAAAAATCCAAACCGTTGATTTTATATTGAGATACGGTTACTTTTTAACCGAAGAAGCCGGTAAATCCTGGTATCGCGGGCGCCACGAACTGCTCATCGAAATGCCGGTTAACTATGTCGTCAGTCCGGAGACGACCCCGATGGTGGGGATCACCTTTCTCGCCTGCTGGAATTTCACCGCATTAGGGAAAATAGTTCCGTATATCTTCGGGGGCGGCGGACTCGTTTATACGGACCTTCATGTCCCCGAACTCGGGAGAAGACTTAACGGAACATATCAGGCGGGCTTAGGTTCGCATTATTTCATTAAGAAGAACACCAGCATAGACTTCAACTACCGCTTCCACCATATTTCAAATGCAAATACGGCTGAGCCCAACGGACCGTTAAACTCAAGCAAGATACTCATAGGCTTATCGTTTTTTATGTAATTACTAAGGAGTTCATAAGTAAGGACACATTTAAACACCCTCCCCTTTATCCCCTCCCCTCAAGGGAGGGGCGATTCTTAAGTCCCCTCTCCCTTGAGGGGAGAGGGCAAGGGTGAGGGTGTATAGCTCTTCTTATGAAATCCTTAGTATATACGGACACTGAATGTATGATTGATAGGGATGGCGGTTGAGATATGGCGGTTCCAATTTACAGTTCAATTGCCGCTTCGCTATACTGTCGGTGATTCCTCCATAACCGGAAGGCCGGCGGACCGGCCCTCACGGGCTTGCCTTGGATCGTTTACAAATCGCACTTGCTATTATCTATCAGCAGCAATATAATGTAATTGAAATTAAACTTCAATAACATGGGAGAGTAAATGGATTTACAGAGCTTTAATCCCTGGTGGAAGACCGGAAATGTATCCACGGAGTTTACCGGAAGAAAAAGAAAGATATTCGATGAGATCGTCACATATGTAGACAAGCGTCAGATCGTGCTGTTCACCGGGTTAAGAAGGGTCGGCAAGACAACCCTTATGTACCAGATCATCGACGGACTTCTCAGAAAAGACGTGAAGCCCTATAATATCATGTATTTCTCGTTCGACGAAATGAGGTATGACCTCGAAGAGATCATCAAACAGTATGAGACGGACGTGCTCCAGGAGGATATCTCAAAGAAGAAGATCTATATTTTCCTCGATGAGATACAGAAACTCGATGGCTGGCCTTCAAAGGTAAAACTCCTCTACGACGCAAATCCAAAATTGAAAATCTTTCTCACAGGCTCGGCACAGATAACTATGTGGCAGGGCACGAGGGAAAGCCTGGCAGGGAGGTTCTTTGATTTTATGATCAAGCCTCTGGATTTTGAGGAGTACCTTGATTTCAAGGAGGTGAGTATTGACAAACACAGGGAAAAGATCTTCGAGAAAGACCTGAAGAGGCATATGGCTGTATTCCTGAAAACCGGAGGTTTTATCGAGGCCCTTGATATGGACGAGCCTGTGCTCAGGAAGTACCTAAAAGAAAGTCTTCTTGAGAGGGTCATCTTTGTGGATATACCGCAAACCTTCAAGCTCGATCTTCCGGAGTTGCTCATGAAACTGTTAACCATCACTGCCGCACGACCCGGCTTTTATCTTGATTACAAGAACCTGAGCAATGACCTCAACGTTGACCAGCGGACTATTGCGAATTACATCTCGTACCTTGAATATGCCCTGTTCCTGCAGAAGCTTTACAACTATTCCCGGAATCTTCTTACCAGCGAGAAGAAGGTAAAAAGGCTCTATCCCTGCAATACGGCCTTTACACTGGCACTGAACCCTCAGGCCGAGCTGCCCGCTGTTCTCGAACAGTTCTTTGTAAACAGCCTTGATGCGAAGTTCTTTTTGAAGACCCCGCAGAAAGAGGAAATCGACATCATCCATGCCCATGACAAGGTTGTTCTGCCCGTGGAGATCAAGATC
The DNA here is from genome assembly GCA_041658585.1 of Thermodesulfovibrionales bacterium. Lineage (GTDB taxonomy): Bacteria > Nitrospirota > Thermodesulfovibrionia > Thermodesulfovibrionales > SM23-35 > DYFC01. The sequence goes on along the minus strand of JBAZZX010000002.1, from coordinate 104,559 downwards.
AAGGAAAAGATAGGAAGGGATGACGTTAAGACGCTCTTCAAATTCCTTGAGAGGAACAAACTCAAAAAGGGACTACTTGTCACTCTTGATACTGAAACGAAATTCGAGAAGGAGAGCCTTTTGATCGAGGCTATCCCTTATTGGAAACATTGGAGTATTAGAGCGAGGATAAGTTGAATTCATTAGTAATTGAACACTACGGACAAATAGAGGTATGGATTGTCAATTCGACATTTAGAAAAGAAATAAGGATTAATCAGACCGTCGTAAGGTTCATCCCGTTCGTTGAATTTTTATGACCGACTGATTTACTGGTGCGATTTTAGAGAAAGAGGGAGGGGTAAGAAGTAAAGAAGAGATGCATATCAGATTCTGTCAGCTTTCAAGGGCAGACCCCCATGTCACATGTCACAATTGCATAATCTGATAATTCTGTTTGTTTCTTCAGGTTATTAATAAGATCATTCTTTCCGCTTAGATAGATTCGGCTGATTAGTCTGCCTTAATGTCATTCCTGTATTTTGCCTTAGTATTACTATCAACTTAATATAGGAATGAATCATGGTCTAAATTGAAATATTGGGAATTCTTAATATATACTCATCGAGAGGAGAAATGCTTGACAAAGAATTAAGACCGGAACATATCCAGTCAATCTCGAATGCTTCTGAGGTTGTCAGTTTCTTCTCTTATCTTGGGTATAATACTTCAGAACACATTACACAATCTCCTGCCAACCTCGGCATAACAAACGAAAACCTTCTCAAGGAAATCAAAAAGATTGAATTAATAGCTAACCAGGAGAACCTCCTACAGATTTATCTGTTCGAACTTTCTTCTGTTACTGTTGCGAATACTCAGGCGCTTGTTAGGGTATTCCGAAATCGTGTCGGCAACTATCTCCTCGTTTTAACAAGCGATTATGACCGAATAGACTTCGTTCTCATTGAGAGGCTCCTGCCAAATGAAAAGGATGAAGGAATAGGAACAAAGCAGGCTTCGATCAGGCCAAGAATTCTCACTGTTGACAGGCTGAAGCTAACAAGGATTGACCAGAGAGTATTAAGGCGATTTAGTTACACAGAAGCCGATCCTATTGCCCAGTATGAGAAACTTCAGGCTGCATATATTGTTGCCGACTGGTCAGAAGAGTTTTTTAATAACAGGGCTCTCTTCAGTGATTATTATCTCCTTGAACGTCTGAGAGATGAGCCTGAGTGGAAAGAAAATATAAAACCTATATATAGCCGCTTCAGAGAGATGTATCAGGATGCTAAATCCCTATGGTCAGGAAAATCTGAACAAGAATTCCGGAAGGGATTTCTTAATCAAGTTTTTGAAACCCTCGGTTATTCTTTAAAGGAAAGTAAAAGAGCAGACGACGATAGCAAAGAGCCGGATTATATTTTTTATGATAACCCCTCCTCAATCCTCCCCTTAGATAAGGGGAGGCAAGGTGGGGTTAAGCCTCTCTGTTTCTGCCTCACCTATCCGTGGGGAAGATCGCTTGACGGAAAGGATTATACCAGAGATATAAATACTCCTGATGAAAACCCTGGAGCGGTTGTTGTCTCTCTTCTCGACAGGGGGGATACAGATTGGGTCATTGTCACGAACGGCAAGCTCTGGAGGCTTTATTCCTCAAAAGCCCATTCAAGAGCAACAAACTACTATGAAATAGATCTCGAAGAGGTTCTGGCAAGACTCGACCCTGAAGAATCTTTCAGATACTTTTATCTTTTTTTCAGAAAAGAAGCATTCGTCTTGGGTTCTGATGAAGAACAAAAGAAAATAACTTTTCTCGACAGGCTTCTTAAGGGCAGCGAAGAATATGCGAAGAGACTCGGTGAGCGTTTAAAGAAGAGAATCTTTGAGGAGATATTCCCTTATTTTGCCAAGGGGTTTATATCGTATATCCAGGATGTAAAAGGTAGCCCGTCGCTTTCCCAAAGCGAGCTTGACAGGATCTTTCAGGGGACATTGACCTTTCTCTACCGTATCCTCTTTCTCCTTTATTCTGAATCCAGAAATCTCCTCCCTGTAAGGGAGATGAGGGGATACCACGGAATAAGCCTCTCAGCGATAAAATCAGAAATCGCTCACAAGCTGGGAGATGCCTCATTCAATAACAAAGAGCTGCATCCCCTGAATGTCCCGTTTGATTCCAGTTCAACCGTTTTCTATGACCGGCTCCGGACGCTCTTCAAAGCAATTGATACAGGTGATATCACCCTGAATGTCCCTGCTTATAACGGCGGTCTGTTTATGACGATCATAAATCCGGAAGACGATAGCCAGGAGGCAGTTAATGCAAGGCTTCTCATGGAAAACAAGGTGCCAGACAAATTCTTTGCCATGGGACTGGATCGCCTTACAAGAGATGAGGATGAGAAGACATTTAAGCGGGTATTCATCGATTACAAATCCCTTGGCGTCCGTCATCTCGGAAGCATTTATGAAGGGCTCCTTGAGTTCCACCTCCGCATCGCGCCCGAAAAGATGGCGATCTGTGAGGGCAAGAAGACAGAGGAGATTATTCCTTATACGGAGGCTTTAAAACAGAAGAAAAAGATATTGAAGACAGGCCGGGGTAAAGATGCCGAGGAACGCATTCTGCCAAAAGGTGCAGTCTATCTCGAAAACACAAAGCACGAGAGAAAGGCAACAGGTTCTTACTATACTCCGGATTACATAGTGAAATATATCGTCGAAAACACTGTCGGTCCTGTTCTTAAAGAGAGATTCGAAACACTTACCCCAAAATTCAGAGAAGCACAATGGGCTTATCGGGAAGCGGTTTCCAGAGCAAATGCATTTGAGAAAAAAAATATGAAGGGAGACGACCCGGAAAAGACAGCCTTTACGTTTATGTGGCTTGTTGATGAGCTATTTGATATCAAAGTGCTCGACCCTGCAATGGGAAGCGGTCATTTCCTTGTCGAGGCAGTTGATTTCATCACAGACAAAATGATCGATTTCCTGAACGGCTTTCCCTGGAATCCAGTCATGGCGACGCTCAGAGATACGAGAGAGACAATATTAAAAGAGATGGAGAAACAGAACATCACTATCGATGAAACCCGCCTGAACGATCTTAATCTACTCAAGCGCCATGTGCTGAAACGGTGCATCTACGGCGTTGATCTAAATCCTATGGCGGTCGAGCTTGCAAAGGTGTCACTCTGGCTGGATTGTTTTACCCTCGGGGCACCGCTTTCATTCCTTGACCATCACTTGAAATGCGGGAACTCATTGATAGGGGCTTCGGTTGCTGAGGTTAAAGAAGCTGTCGAGCCTGTCTCTCGCCAGATTAGCAAGTCGAAGGTTGCAGCTTCTGCAAAAGAATGGAAGGAGGTTGAGACCGTCAATCATCAGGCTGTTCTTTTCGGAAGCCGTTTTGCCGGGCTTATGCTCGCAACGGATCTAATGAGGCATGTTGGAGAATTATCCGATGTCACTGCAACACAGGTCAAAGAATCCCGCGCTGAATACAGAAAGGCAAGCGATACTCTTGCTCCATTTAAGCGGATACTGAATATTTATGTCAGCCAGTGGTTTGGAAATGATGGTGACAGCAAGAATAAGAAGAAAAAGACAGCAGTTTCACCTGCCATCGATTTTTTAAGGAGTAAAGAAGCAGAAACGTTTATAAGCACCAAAGAAATCAATAAGGTTTTAGACAAGCTCTCTGAAGGTGATAGAAAAATAGCAGAGAATGCATTAAATACAGCCAGAGAAAAAAGGTTCTTTCATTGGGAACTCGAATTCCCAGAAGTTTTTTATGATAAAGGGAGAGAGAAAGAGAAACCGGGATTTGATGCTGTGATCGGTAATCCGCCATATATAAGAATACAAACGACTTCAAAGAACGAGTCACAATATTTTTCGGATTGTTATGAAAGTGCCATAAGCAATTACGATATTTATGTGCTTTTTGTTGAACGTGGCGCACAGTTCTTTAAAAAACAAGGCAATCTCGGATTTATATTGCCAAAGAAGTTCTTTACAGCAACTTATGGCGAAGGGCTGCGGGATGTTATCTCGAAGCTACATGCCATGAATGAAATAATTGACTTCGGACATGATCAGGTTTTTGAGGGAGCTACCACATATACCTGCCTGCTTTTCTTAAGGAATGACAATAATGAGACATTTGAGTGTGGAACCATAAAGAATTTTGGACGAATTCTATCCTCTGAGAGAATAAACAGAAATTCTGTTGATTATGTTTCCGTTAAGGCCCAGACGCTTGACAATAGGACTTGGTTCTTTCCTGGAAGTGCAGAGGCATCTATTCTTGAAAAGCTCGGAAGTATGCTCAAACTTGAAGTTTATGCGGATAACGTGTTTGTTGGGTTACAGACGAGTGCTGACAGTGTTTACATCATGGACTATGTCGATGCATCGGACGACAAACTATGCCTCTATTCAAAATCATTAAAGAAAGAGGTTATCGTTGAACCGCTATTATTCAAGCCAATAATCAGCGGTGTTGATGTAAAAAGATATATCAGACCTGAAAAACGACAATATATTTTATTCCCTTACAGGATAATAAACAATAAAGCAGAGCTGATTAAAGAGACTGAGCTAAAAAGTCTTGTTCCAAAAACATATGAATATCTGAAGGCAAATAAAAGCCTGCTGAGAGATAGAGAAAAAGGTAAATTTAATGATGAAGAATGGTACAGATTTGGAAGGTCTCAAAATATTTCCATTCAAGAACTGATCAAAATTTGTGTGCCACGTCTTGTATCCAGAATTCAGGCAGTTTTTGACGAAAAGGGTGAATTTTATCTCGACAATGTTGATGTCGGTGGTTTAACGATAAAGAATGGTACGAAAGATGATTACCTTTATATTTTAGCTTTGCTTAACAGCCGACTGCTTAGTTTTTATCTGACTAAAATAAGCACGCCATTTAGGGGAAGGTTTTATTCCTGCAACAAACAATATCTATCACAGCTTCCCATTAAACATTTTGATTCATCCGATCCTAAAGAGAAACTAAAATATGACCAGCTGATTTCGCTTTCTGATAAAATGGTTTATTTAAATAAGACACTTCAGCTAAAAACTGAGGACACTGAAGCGAAACAGCCCATTATAGAGGATTTGGAGAAGACTGATAGGCTTATAGACCAGATTGTTTATAAGTTTTATGGACTGACAGATGAGGAGATAAAGATTGTGAAGGGGAAAGAGTAATATAATTTACTAATACTTTTGTATAATTAAGATACGATGGCGAGTGCGGAACAGATTAAGGCTCTTTTAAAGAGCCATGTAGATGGCGACGATCCCCGATTTTTTGCCGTGGCAATGCAAGTTGCGGCGCATGAGGCAAAGATGGGGCATGGGAAGCTTGCGCAAGAATTACGCGCATTAATTGATGAGGCTAAGGCTCATCAGAAAAGTGCCCAATTTTCGAAACCAATTCCGATAACACGTCCGAAAGGTGATCTTTCCGCTCTTTTATCTGTTTCTTATCCAAAAATTCGTCTATCAGATATGATCCTTAATAAAAATATCTCCTCCCGTTTGATTCGTATAATCAGAGAACAACGGCAACTTTCCAAATTGCAAGCACATGGACTGACTCCGAGGCGTAAGCTGCTCTTGATCGGTCCTCCTGGAACAGGGAAAACGATGTCTGCATCGGCATTAGCTGGAGAATTCAGTCTGCCCTTATTTGTTATTAGGTTAGACGGCTTAATCACGAAGTTTATGGGAGAGACAGCAGCAAAATTGCGACTTGTTTTTGATGCCATTTCAGAAACCCGTGGGGTATATCTATTTGACGAATTCGATTCAATTGGTTCACAACGCGGTATGATAAATGATGTTGGAGAAATTCGACGAGTGCTGAATAGTTTTTTGCAATTTATAGAGCAGGATGAATCTGATAGCCTAATATTGGCTGCAACAAACCATCCGGAATTGCTGGATTATGCTCTTTTCAGGCGCTTTGATGACGTAATTCAATATTCCTTACCGGACCACAAACAAATCGCTGAGACCATTAAGTCAAGGCTGGTGTCCTATGTTCATAGGAAAATTAATTGGGTTAAGCTATCTGAGGCGGCGGCTGGGCTCAACTATGCCGAAATTACTCGTGCCTGTGAAGAAGCAGTGAAACATATGATTATTAACGACCTTGATAACCTTGCCATCGACGACATAATGAAAGCCCTTTCTGAACGCAAAACAATAATGGAGAAGTAACCTGACATATGGAAGATAAGAATAGGAACAATCTCCCCCACCTGTTCTTGAAAGGCACATCTAAAACTGAAAGATACACGTCACCACTCAGTATTCGAGATTCAAGAAGATTTCCGGATGTAAATAGACAAAGTCATGCGGCCTTCCTAATAGGGAAGATTGAGAGCGTCCAAAAAGAAGACGAGTTGCTCAAAAAAGAAAAAATAGCATATGGTGTTGATGCAGGTAATGGCTTATGCCTGCAATTCGAAAGCGCACCTGAATTCCCGCTCAAAATTGAAAGCTTGGAGTCATTAAGTCAAGGTATTGAACTACTCGCTGTAAAAGAAGTGGGCGGAAAAACATATGCTACAGTCTTGGTACCTGAAGGAAAGCTGGCTCATTTTGTTGGACAAATTGAAAAGTATCAAACCGAACAAACGAAGAAAGGTAATCCAAGATATCAGCCCTTGGTGAGTAGCATTTCCGATATTCACCGTGCCGCAATAGAAGCGCTTTGGACCGATGACCGCTCCGAATTTCCGGTTGATCAAGCATATATCTGGTGGGAAGTTTGGCTCAGAGCAGGTAAAAATAGGGAAGCTACGCTCAATATGTTCAAGCGTCATGCTTCACAGTTGGGGCTGCGTGTCGGTAATGGATATGTATCATTTCCCGATCGCACGATTGTGTTGGTTTATGCGAATAAAGAGCAGATGAGTAAATCTGTTGATTTGCTAAACTGTATAGCGGAGCTGAGAAAAGCGAAGGAGACAGCGGACCCCTTCGTTCAAATGCCTCCAGCGGAGCAATTTGAATGGGTAAAAGAGACATTGTCTCGCTTGTCGGCGCCTGATAATACTTCTTCTTCAGTTTGTATTCTTGATACTGGTATTAATAATGGACATCCATTGATCTCGCCTGCGTTAAGTTCAGCCGATATGCATGCATATGATCCGTCATGGAATGTATATGATGAAAAGGGACATGGCACCGAGATGGCAGGTCTGGCGTTATACGGGGATCTTATACCTGTATTACTTTCGAGAGATTTTTTAGTTATCCCTCATGTCCTTGAATCAGTAAAGATACTGCCTCCGAGAGGACAGAATGATCCTAAACTCTATGGACACGTTACTGCAGAGTCAATAGCGCGAGCTGAAATATCAGCTCCCCAGCGAAAGCGTTGTATATGTCTGGCCGTTACGACAACCGACTTCAGAGATCGTGGCAAACCATCATCGTGGTCTGCTGCTATAGATAGCTTATGTTCCGGCGCTGACGACGGGGAGCAACGTCTTATCATTATATCGGGAGGTAATACAAATCCTGCATTGCGCGCCAATTTCCCCGACTGCAACCTGACTGATGAAGTTCATGATCCTGGCCAGGCATGGAATGCTCTGACCGTTGGCGCTTATACCGAAAAAACTAACCTCGATCAGTCCCAATATCCGGGTTGGTCGATTATTTCGCCATCAGGCGATTTGAGCCCTTCGAGTTGCACGTCAATGACATGGGCCAAACAATGGCCGGCCAAGCCTGATATCGTTCTTGAGGGCGGCAATATGGCTGTCAATCATGCTTCCCAGGTAGATAATGCTGACAGTCTTCAATTGCTGTCAACATACTTTCAGCCGCTCTCAAAGATGTTCGTGACAACGGGAGAAACGAGTGCCGCTGCCGCACTCGCATCAAGAATGGCAGCAATACTTCATGCGGCATATCCTGATCTATGGCCTGAAACAACGCGCGCTCTGCTTGTGCATTCAGCCGACTGGACGAATGCTATGAAAGCACGCTTTGGCACTAATTCTCGCGCTGACATCAAGAAGTTATTGAGATACTGCGGATTTGGGGTTCCTGATTTGAAGAAGGCAATGTGGAGTGCATCAAACTCTTTAACACTGATAGTTCAGGATTTGCTTCAACCATTTGAGAAATATAAAGATGGCGTCAAGACCTGCGATATGCATCTTCATGAGCTCCCCTGGCCTATCGAGGTTCTACACGAATTGGGAGAAACTACCGTAGAAATGAGGGTGACTTTATCTTATTTCATTGAACCCAATCCGGCAAGACGAGGCTGGATTCGTCGGCATAGATATGCGTCTCACGGACTACGGTTTGATGTGAAGACACCCACTGAATCTAATGATGACTTTCGACGCCGAATCAATAAGGCTGCACGGGATGAGGATGTTGGAAAAACTTCAGACAGTGACTCGTCAGAGTGGCTTCTGGGACGAGATATTAGAGGGCAAGGCTCTATTCACTCTGATAGATGGAAAGGAACCGCAGCCGATCTTGCATCACGGGGGGTTATTGGAGTATATCCTGTTATCGGTTGGTGGCGTGAACGGCATCAATTAGGCAGATGGAATAGAAAAGCTCGCTACGCACTTGTTGTAACAATACAGACTCCTGAATCAGAGGTTGATATTTATACGCCAGTTGCGAATACAATAAAGACGCCAATAAGCATAAAGATATAACTTTGCTTCTTCTATTGGATTAGTTGTTCGCAACATGCATACAAGTAACTTATCTCCAGCTGAGTGTACTTCCCCTGTGTCAGTATCCGGTGAAACCTTTATGGATCAGTTTGATTTTGATATTCAGACTGATGAGTTCACAATCATAAATGTCTTGATTTATTAAGGCATCTACTATAATGTTATATCATGAGCGCCGAAACCGGTCATAATAAGCCCATTAAAGGCATACAAAATATAACACGTGGATCATTGGGTAAGTCTGAAGCCAGATTCCTGGCCAGGGTGAGCGGAAAGGCTGCATTCACGACAGAAGAGGCTCAGGGCATACTGAAATACAAGGGTGAGGACTCGACCCAGAAGTTTCTTGAACGTCTTCAGACTAAAGGGTGGATCAGACGTATAAAGCGTGGCAGGTTTGCCGTCATTCCCCTTTCGTCAGGAGAAAACCGTTCCCCTCAACTGCATGAATTTATCGTTGCCATGGAACTGGTGTCTCCCGCAGCAATTGCGTACTGGTCTGCGCTTAACCATCATGGTATGACCGAACAACTTCCCGGACTGTGTTTGTGGTAACCGATCACCCCGTGCGTAGGCCTCCCGGTGACGTACTTGGAGTGAGTTACAAAATAATCTCGCTACGTCCTGAAAAGTTTTTTGGCATTATGAAAGACTGGATCGATGAGATGCCCTTTATGGTTACGGACAGAGAGAAGACTATAATTGATGGATTGGATTTACCACAATATGTCGGTGGAGTAGCAGAAATTGTCAAAGCATTGTCCATCGGTTGGACACAAGTAAATGAATCCAAACTCCGCAAATATGCAGTTAAAATAGGAAACAGTGCTGTTGCCAAGCGACTCGGCTTTTTGATGGAGACATTAGGATTGGGAAATGTTGAAGCGCTCCGAAAGGCCGTTACCCTTGCCCCCGGCTTTTCTCCGCTCGATCCTACACTTCCGCGTCATGGGAAATACAACCGCAGGTGGGGGTTATTGGTTAACACGGAGATTAAGGCATGATTACGACTGCCGAGCTACATCGAATAGCGGAACAAGAAGGTCTCCGCTTCGACCAGGCAGAAAAGGATTATGTCATCTTGTGGATTTTATCAGGACTTGCACATTCCGGACTAACACGGCATGGATGGGTCTTCAAGGGCGGGACATGTCTCAGGCATTGTTATTACGAAGGTTACAGATTCTCAGAGGACATAGACTTCAGCTGCAAGCCCGGTGGCGACAATCTGGATAAATCTTTGCAATTGCTGCAAAAGAGTGCCGACAAGGTTCAAAGCGAATCAGGGATCAGGATAGCGGTTAAAGAGCCGCATACTATTCCGGGAGATTTTCAGATAGAGATTCCTGTTGAGTATAACCGGGGTGGTGCGAGAAGGCAGGGGCTGCCCCAAGTAAAGGTCCACCTGACCTTTGATGAACCGATTCTTGAAACCTCGGTTGTTTGTTCTATTAAATCGGGATATTCCGACCTCTCCCCTTTCAAGATACGCTCATACTCGAAAAAAGAAATTGTCGCCGAAAAACTGCGTTCTCTTCTCCAGCAGCAAAAGAAATGGCCACGCCCCCGAGATTTATATGACCTCTGGTATATGCTCTGTCACTCTGCGGAACATTACGAATGGAATGTGTTGTTGCCCATGTTTGAGGAGAAATGCCGAGTCAGGGACATAAAGCCGGATATAAAAGGATTGACATCCGATAACCTTAAGACTTTGAATAAAAAAGCGTGGGAAGATCGTTTGGGTCCCATGTTGAAAGAGCTTCCGGACTTTGATATTGTATGGAGGGATTGGACAGAGACGTTCAACAAGATGACAGGAAAAAAGAAATGAAAATCCCTTATGTCATAGACAACCAGAAGTACAAGCTTTCGGATATCCTGAATGCGATTCTTGAGAATCATCAGGGCCAGTCCATGGATGTTGTGACAGCATACTTCAATGTCCAGGGGTATAACCTGCTGAAAGAGGGTCTGTCAGCGCTTGGGAGTTTCAGACTTCTCTTAGGTGAAGAACCAACCAGCGGGGAAAGGATTGGACTGAAACCGGACACGTCAAAACTGAATCTATCCATACGAACGGACCTGGAAACCGAACCATTTAATGAAGAGACCCTGAAACTTGTTGAAGATCTGATCCGATTCTTGAGACGTGAAAATGTAGAACTGAAACGCCATGCGAAAGGCTTCCTCCATGCCAAGTGCTTTCTCTTCTATTCAGACAAACCTGGTCAGCAGATGCTTTTTGAGAGGTTCAAGCCTGTTGTAGCTATAGTCGGTTCAAGTAATTTTACATTCCCCGGACTTACCAGTAATCGTGAATTGAACCTCGCCCATAAGGTGCTCCTCGATGTTCAGGAGGCTGAAGACAAAGAAGCGCAGGGAGCTGTAGCCTGGCTGAGCGAGCAGAAACCGAGCGAGAACATCAAGCCTCAGAACAGGCAACTCATTAAAAGTGAAGTCGGCGCCAGAGCGATCATCGAACTTGAGCAATGGTTCGAGCAACAATGGCAGGATGCCGAAGATTACAAGGAAAAATTCATTGAGCTGCTCGATGCATCAAAATTTGGATCAAAAGAATACACACCCTATCAAGTCTATATGAAAGCACTCTATGAATACTTTAAGGATGATCTTGAAACCGTTCCTGAACAGATTGGGCGTTCTGCTGTGGAGCTTGCCGAGTTCCAGGAAGACGCGGTGAAAAAGGCACGGAGGATATTGCTCAGGTACGACGGCGTCATGGTAGCCGATTCCGTTGGTCTCGGAAAAACCTGGATAGGGAAAAAGCTACTTGAAGACTATGCATATCATATGAGACAAAAGGCCCTTGTCATCTGCCCTGCTTCGTTACGCGACATGTGGGACGGTGAACTGAAAAAAGCATCGATTGCAGCAACTATCCTTTCCCAGGAAGAAGTCGGCCAGGCTGATTTCTCTGCAGAGGAATATGGAAATGCGGATGTTGTCCTCATTGACGAGTCTCACAATTTCAGGAACAGGAATGCCCAGCGTTATGAAAGTCTTGAACGCATCATCAGTCTGAATGCAGGCAAAGGACAGGCAGGCGAGAGAAAGAAGCTTATTCTCCTGACCGCCACTCCTATCAACAATGACCTTTTTGATCTCTACAACCAGATTATCCTGTTCACACGGGGCGACAGGAGCTACTTTTCATCTGCCGGAATAGGAGATCTGTACAGATATTTCCTTGCCGCAAGGCGCAACTCCGATGACAGCCATGGTATCACAGCACTGTTCAACCTCCTTGAGGAAATCGTTATCAGAAGAACTCGTCAGTTTATCAAGAGGGTTTATCCGGATGCAACAATCGAAGGCAAGAAAATACACTTCCCGGAGAGAAAACTGAAAACGGAATACTATAACCTTGAAAAAACATACAGCGGAATCTATGAACAAATTGTGACCGGGACAGGGACACTCAAACTCGCTCCGTATAATCTTGAGTCATACAAAAAGGCAGGCGTTAAGAAAGACGAGTTTGAAGAGGGCAGAGAACAGGCTTTGGTGGGAATCTTCAAGAGCAGGTATCTGAAGAGATTTGAGTCAAGCATTGCAGCTTTCAGGATCAGCATCAAGAGGGCTCTGGAATTTCAAAAAACTTTTGAGTCGTTCATACTTGACGGGAAGCTCATAAAATCCAGCGATTTCCATAAATCACTCAGATACCTTGAAAGAGAAGAGGAAGAGGATGATGCCACGCCTAAATCAAGGGCCGAAGAGATTGATGCAAGCGAGGAAGCTAAGGCAATAATGGAGTCCATGGAAACGGTTGATACAGCCCAGTATAACTTGAGGAAACTGCATGAGGCTGTGCAGCATGATATAGATATCCTTACCGGTATCTGGCAGCAGGTGAAGCAGATTGACCCTGGAAAAGATGCAAAACTTCAAAAACTCAAGGACATTCTTTCAGGGCCTTTGAAAGGGAAAAAGACACTGATTTTTACCTATTATAAAGATACCGCGCGCTATGTATTCGGTGAACTTGGTAGTGAGAAAGGAGCTGACTTCAGGAAAGTTATTGGTAGTCCTTTAATAAAGCGCATGGATAGTGGAGCAGATCCCAAGGACCGGCGGAGATTGATAAGGGCTTTTGCGCCAAAAGCAAATAACAAACCAGAATGGATAGGCACAGAAAATGAAATCGATATACTAATATCTACCGATGTTTTATCAGAAGGGCAGAACCTACAAGATTGTGCCTATCTCATCAATTATGACCTCCACTGGAATCCGACAAGAATGGTGCAGCGTGCCGGCAGGATAGACCGCATCGGAACGGAATTCGATACATTGTTTATTAGGAATATGTTCCCTGATGAAGGGCTGGAAAGACTGCTGAAGCTCGTCGAGAGCCTTCAGCGAAAGATATCGGATATAGACAGAGTCGGCTTTCTTGATTCAAGTGTCCTCGGCGAGATGGTTCATCCAAAGACATTCAATACCTTAAAGAGGATTGAAGAAGAGGACACGAGTGTCGTTGACGAAGAAGAACAGTTTATAGAGCTTGCAAGCAGTGAGTTTCTCTTAAAACAGATTCAGGAACTGCTGGCAAGAGAGGGTAAAAAATGGATAGAGGATTTGCCACATGGAATCCATTCAGGGTTAATGAAGAAAGGATCCAAAGGGTTATTTTTTTATTTTCAGGCCGAGAAAGAGAAAGGTAAACTTCATTTCTGGAATTACTATGACCTTCAAACAGGCCGTATGGTAGATAACCGTTACCTTATAGCTCACCTCATATCTTGTGTGCCTGAGACAGAACGGGTAATCGGGGATTATAATGTTTTTGAGATACAGGAAAAAATAATTGACCATATTCTTAAGACACATCATGAAAAGGTGGCTCTTGAGTCTGTACCCAAAGTTATCGACCCGGTTCAACAGACTTTAGCGACGCTGATTCAGGGATATCTCAATCACCCTGATGTGGATAGAAAAGACGCCATAGAAGTTCTTAAATACTTGAATCAACCAATGGCCGGGACACAGGTCAAAGAACTCCGCAAAATTGATAAAGAATTCCGAGGAAACATGATGCCCGGGACCCTTATTGAAAAAATAAGTAGGATGCGTGAAAAATATGGGACGACTTCACCTGAAAGTGGTTCAACTGAAAGAATTGATCTGAAACGGGAAGATCTGCAGTTGATATGCTTTGATTATTTGTGTAGTTAAGAGTTAAAGCAAGTACAATATACCGCTACTGATGCATGTTTCGAATAATAATCATTATTTCTGATAGTATGCCGAGCCTGTTTAGTAGCAGGTGAAGCGGTTAAGCAAGTTCATCAAATCATTCACTGATCTGGCTTGAGCTTTGTCTTTGTAATCAATGACACCCTGAGAAAGAGAAGATTATCCATATCCTTCACGGAAATGGAATCGGACAGTTTTACCTCTATCCCCGCAATTTTGTTGTCTTTTTCAAATATAAAATCAACTTCCTTTTCTTTGCCGCCCTGGGTTCTGAAATAATAAACCTGCCCGTCCTGAAGAGCAGCCCTTGCAATAAGATTGAGGCAGGCAAAAAATTCAAGCAGGGAGCTTTTAAAAGGATTACAACGGGAATATCCTCGGCATTTATCTCAAGGCATTATTCCGTTATAATAACAGGGAAGGAGAATAAATATGGAACGTGAAGTAATAGAGTTCGATGTTATTTTTGTGGGCGGCGGGCCCGCCAATCTAAGCAGTGCAATTCACCTGACAAACCTTATTGGTAAACATAATAAAGATATTGAAGACGGCAAACTGCAAGGCGGAAAAATCGATATCGAAGATAAAATTGCCGTTCTCGAAAAAGGCGCATATTTCGGCGCGCACAATATTTCCGGTGCGGTGCTCATTCCCGGCGTTCTTTCGGAACTATTGCCCGACCATAAAGAGTTTGGCTGCCCCATTGATGCGGAGGTAAACAAAGAATCCATTTATTTTTTGACCAAAAAGGGAAAGATCGAAGTTCCATTTACTCCGTCGTTTTTGAATAATCACGGCAATTATTTTATTTCGCTCTCCAAATTTGCCGGATGGCTCTCCAAAATTGCCGAGAAGAACAAAGTGATGATGCTTGAGGGAACGTCCGCAGTTGAAATTCTATATGAAGGGAACAAAGTAGTCGGCGTCCGAACGGACGACAAACGTCTTCTGGAGAACGGCGAATATGAGACTCCCGGTTATATTCTAAACTCAAAGGTCGTCGTTCTTGGAGAGGGTAGCAACGGTACTTTGCGTAAAAGCTTAGTTGAAAAACTGCATCTTGATAAAGGCAAGGCCCCTTCCATCTATGAACTCGGCGTAAAAGAGATATATGAACTGAAGAGTAATCCTCTCAAAAAGGGGGAATGTATCCATACACTCGGTTATCCGTTCCGTAAAGGACTTTCCGGCGGCGGATTTATATATTGTATTTCCGAAACCAGGGTCGTCATCGGGCTTATCGCTCATCTCAGTTCCGAAGACCCGCAGTTCGATCCGCACAAGGAACTGCAAAAATACAAACAGCATCCGTTGATTACCGGTATCATCAAAGACGGAAAACCGACGCATTACGGCGCCCGGACTCTTCCCTGCGGCGGGTATTTCTCCATACCCAAACTTACATCAGACGGCGTTATGATAATCGGCGACTCCGCGAACCTTGTCGATTCGCGAAAACTGAAAGGACTGCATACGGCCATAAAATCGGGAATGCTTGCGGCTGAAGTTCTCTTTGAAGCGTTCAGGAGCAATGATTTTTCAGCGGACCAATTGGCAAAATATGAAGAGAAATTGAAAAACGGCTGGATATACTCCGATCTCAGGGCGGGCCGCAATTTCACTCCCGCGGTTGCTATGGGAGTTCCTTTCCCGGGCGGGCCGCTCCTCGCATTTCAAATCGTTACCGGCGGCGTCGCACCAATGGGTGATCTTAAAACAAAACCCGATTACTCGACCACCGAGGATATGAAGAGTTTTTACGGCGGCAGATCACCCGAACTGATGCCGAAGGCGGATGACAAAATCATTGTCGACAAATTAACGGATGTTTATTTCTCCGGCACGGCGCATGACGAAAGACAGAAAAGCCATATCCTGTTGAAGGATGAAACCGTATGCAAGAAATGCATTTCAGATTATAAAGCGCCCTGCACGGTATTCTGCCCTGCGGGCGTCTATGAGCTGCAACACGACAAAATAAAAGTGAACTTCAGTAATTGCCTGCACTGCAAGACATGCGATTTGAAGTGCCCTTTTCAGAATATCGTCTGGAACCTGCCGGAGGGCGGTGGCGGGCCGCGGTATAGCCTGCAATAAGAGCGACGCATAAGCCATGAAATTATCCGTCAGTTGCATAAAATGAAAGACTGACATGATAATAAAACATTTAGAACGCGATAAAAGATAATCCATATTCACCTGACGGCACTTTTAACCTAATGTGTGTTTTAGATAAATGCATATCGAACAGTGTTAATAGTGCATTATGGAGTCGCCTAAAAGCTTTTTTATCATGTCTTCCTTTCAAATTGAGGACTTGTTTTGCAACGTTTAACCCGGATTATTCATAAATTTTTCTGATTGAACTGAGGATAGGGTATTTTCGCTCATTCTCGGTCGTTCCTCCCTGCGAGGCTTTTGCCTCTCTATTTCCAAATACCGTATTTGACTATCGGCAAAAAAAACCGCTCAAATATTCTATCCTCAGTTGCTGTTGCCAATTTTATGAATAACCCGGGTTAGGTTAATACAGTGTTTAAGCCTTTGGCAGGCGCAGGACTTTTTCTCCATTCTCAAGGATCGAATCAGAAAAGCCGTGGGCGCGTTTTATTTTTATGTCCCTGTCGAGGGGGTTCTTTGTTTTACAGATATTTATATACTCTTCAGGGGTTACGTCATGGGTCACCAACGGCAGGTGTGTCCAGCCGTCGATTGGGATAGGGAAATCGGAACCGTTTACAAGCCAATCGGGATTGAAGGTTTCCACAATTTCCCGTATATAGGGAAGCCTTGTGGTTAAAGACAGCGCCGAGGTGTCCGCCCATAACCTTATCTTTCCATCCGAGTTGCAGTCCGACATAAATTTATAGAAATCCTTTATCACATTCTTATCGACGACGGGAAATACCGGCGAGGCGCAATGGGCGGCAATAACCATGACGCCGCATTCAAGCGGTCTTTCAAGCTGTTTATAATGGTCGAGCTGCATGTTCCGGATTCCTTCGGGAAAAGAATATTCAGGGCCCACATGGCAGAGCAGCGGCATGTGATGGGCGGCGAGCGCCCTGTAAAAGTCCGTATGTCTTATATCTTGCAGATGTATATGCTGTGTCGAGGGTATTAGTTTAATGAGGACCGCTTCCGTCTGGTTGATGACGTAATTGAGTTCCGCGTCCCAGTCTTTCCGGTTGGGACTGACCGAGGCGCCGAAAAAGAATCGTTTATTTCTCTTTTCCGGCTCGGGTTCATTCTGCAACCGGCTGTTTAGCTCTTTGACCTTTTGAGACAGGAATCTGTTGGACGCCCACAGGTCCGTCTTTATTTCATCCAGTTCTCCCGTCCTGCGGGAATAAACGGCGTCGAGCGCAAGGAGGACAACGCCGTCGATTTCAACGGACCCGGCGAGCAGCCTGTATATCAGTTCAAAGTATTCGTTTGTTGAGATTATGCCGTCACGGTTCAGATCGGCTTCAAGCTCTTTGAGGTCTTTATCAAGGAGATTGTAGAGTATCCTCGTAAACCAGTGCTGGTTGTCCTCGGCATACAGGTAAACATCGGCGTCGGCATTGTGGATATCCCTGCCGTTGCCGACCACATGGCAATGCATATCGATTCTCATAAGAGACCCCTTTCTTTTATAACTTACAAATCTACGGTCTTATCGCCTATATTCTCGACCGCGTTGTTTTTCCATCGGTTCAAACGCACATGATGAACTCTTTCTTCATTGTCCTTTTGCGTTTCAACAAAAGTGCACGGCTCTTCTTCATCGCACCATGAACCGCAATTGGCATATACCCTGTCCTTTACAAACCAGCTGTCTTTATCAAGGTCGCTCTTATGCGAATGTCCGAAGATGATGATATTCGTGTCTCCTTTTTTGCTCAGCATATCGGCAAAATCATCGAGGTACCCTATCTCCGCCATAACGGCTTTAAAGGCAACGCCTTTGCCGTAGTATACTTTCCACTGCTCATAGAGGTCCGCGTATTTTGATTTTACCTCCTTCACTTTGATGCATGAGGCCCCGTACATTTTTATATCATCATCTTCGCAAATGTTTGCTTCCTCCAGAATTGCTTCAAAAACGGAGGCAGGCAGTTTCTGAGGCCCAAGTAATTCAAGCAGGTCGTCGGCATATGTCCAGTAATGACGGTCAGCGCTGCCTGTCCGCGCATGTTTTGTTGCGGCAACACGGGAGATGAAATATCCGAGAGGCAGGCGGTTCCCCGGATTGTTTATAGGATCCGGGGCATTGAACATTGCATAGGCGCTTCCGTGCTCAGCCCGAAGACGGCTGGTCCTGTACACGCTTTTATATGCAGCGCTCCCTCCGAAAATTATCCCCGGGAAATAATTCTCAAGGATCTCTTTTGTAATCAGCATGTCATGATTGCCCGGCATATAAATGAGTTTTTTCTCCTTATGTGTTGCAAGGGCTTTAAGGTTCTTTACAACGTCCTTGTTGACGGGCGCATTGATTATTTCGTCAAAAGTGGGCGGCGTATCATAAATCGGGCATACCCAATTGTCCATGGTATCCCCCAGAAGTATGATTTCCCCGACTTCCGCATCGTCAATTAAAAACTTCAGAAAATCGGCAAAGACTTTGGCTTCGTCAGCGCCGAGCCAATCGTAATCAAAACTCTTCTTGACGGGCTTCCGCCCGGCGGCCATGTGAACGTCGCTGATATAAATACGTTTTTTCTCAGGCATATTACGCCTCCTTACTTTTAGCAATTGTGATGTAAACAAGCCGTTGAAATTTCCGTCCGAGGACAACTGGTTATCCTGGCATCCCGAGATAAGCAATACGGATGCCTTTACCTTATCCTGTGCGCTTTTGATCCCTTTGTTAGCCAGTATTGCCTCTGTCACCCTGCCTTAATTCCCTGTTAGTCCGAGATCGATCTTGCAATCTCGATATAATCTTCAAGGGATTCTTTCTTCCAGATATTGAGAAGTCATTTGCGCGCCGATTACTCCGGAAAACATAGCAACGACAATCAATAACATAAGTTTCTCACTAATTCCGACATATAACGCCTTCGCACGTAATAGTAATTGTCTGCATAGGAATTCCAAAAAAAGAGAAGGTTTGAAGAACTGCATGATAATTTTGCTGAAAAGGTGTGGGCCCTTTAGGACATGTGACGACAGTTTCTAACTTCTCCAATCTAACTTTTTGGTTCAACAATCTCGCAACAGGATGATCAAGACATCCGATTTCTGCGGCGATCATTGCTTCCATGGCAGCTTTACGCTCATCCCCTTTAAAACTGTCCAAATTATCAGAGATAAATAGCTTGGTGCTGATAGCGCCAATAACGCCAATAATGAGCACTATGCATACAGAAAAAAGTATTTTTAGAATATTTTTTTTTTGCGAATCATTCTGACCCACTCATTTTCTGATGAAGTGCTGGCGGGCAGTATAGACACCAAGCACAACTATGAAGACCATCAACCACGAAAGGAAAAAAGCTGGCCATGATATGGCGCATGGGTCCTCCAGAGAGGGGCCACAGCCATAAAATTGGGGAAAAGACGGAGGATCGAGACGGGAGAAATCCTGTGTTATGAAAGCCACAGGGTAGCCACAGCGAACAACTGAGAGACCAGTCTGATCATCAACTCTTTGTGGAATAAACATCGCCGTTGCTACAGTAAGTACCGCAGCAATTACCGCTAACATGCTGTAGCGAAGGATTCTCCTCATGGTTAATCTTTCCTTTAAAATTTAGATCGAGGCGTGAACCTTTTAAAAAGGTTCACGCCTCTCTTGCTTTTAGCACATTTGCACTATTCTATAAAAGCGGGATAAATCATTTATCTGGTTATCTGGTCCAATAGACCGTACCCGGCACAGTCGAATTCCAAGCAGGCACCAGGTTCAAGATATAGTCACCAAAGCTGCACCAAGTAGTGTAACACGAACTCGGACTGCGGTAGCCACGCTGGGCCTGTAATTTGAACCGGTCGGAGGAAGCGTTGCCATTGGCAGTAATGATGTAATTGTAGTGCCACACCCCTCCCGGAATAGCGCTGGCCTGAGCTGCTCCGATCGTATAAGCCAGTTCGTTAACCTCGCAACCTGTGTAGTTGAACCTTGTGTCCAAGTAGGGATAAGAGCCTGCAGGCCAAGTGGTTGCAGCATACTGAACCACGGGGAAGCAGCCAGGATAGGCCGTACTGCCACCATTCAGATAAGTGGCACGATCATAGTTATATAGAAAATAGTCATGCTCATAAGTCTGGGTCCATGTAAACGCCGGGGCATACCAACCCATATACTGGAGGGTATAGCGCTGGGTAGACGAGTATGGATATGTGTAAGAATAGCCAACATTTGGCCACCACGTGCTCGATGAAGTTGTTGACATCACATCGAGTTCAGATTCGGTGGTCTCTTGCCTCATGGCCTTACGGTTCAGCTTTTCCTGATAGCGCACAGCATCTTCGACCTCTATGTTTTGAATCAAATCAGCGCTGTGCTCCATCAGTTGGCTGATGTCTGTTCGATTTGCAAGGATTACGGCCTTAGACACAAGTACAGGTCCAGTGTCAGCGGTAGCAACGGCATGACGCATGGAAGTAAGCATCGTGTCGCTTTGGACAAAGAAATCGTTCTCAAGATTACCAGCACTCGCCAGAACAGACTGCATAAGCGCAAAGCGTTTTTCCTGATAATCCCTCTGTAAGGCAGATAGATCGGCAGATGCTAAGTTCATTCCTGGTTGTACGGTATAGAACTCATAGTGAGTAACACCTCCAAATTCGAACTCTCCTTCCAGCATAGCAATCTCGAATAGGTTTCTGTCAGCAAGCCGCTTAACTTTGGCCAGACTCAAAGGTTCACTGAAAGAGACCTTCACAATCAAATTTTTGTTACGTTTTTCGGTCTGCTGTGCTTCTGCATATGTGCTAATGGCTATGGTGCAGCACATGACTAAAAAAAATACAATTAAACGTTTCATGAGAAACCTCCTCTATAAGTTACTATCCAACTCTCACGTTTCCGCAATAAAACTCGCTCCAGCAGATTATACTAGAGCCTTCCTCTGAAAACTGTTTCTCTCAAAAAACTCAACGTTGAACATTTTGAGCCTAATCCTCTCTCACAATTGGCCCAATTAGATCACCTCCTCTCAAACGTGTTTTTCAGACGAAGCCTGTCGCCTGCACGCCGTTGAACTTCACGGTGTTGCTTGTCGTGGTTGCGCTGAAGCCCTTGCCGTAGATCGAGACAAGAGTGCCAGACCTCCGCATAGTTATAAATGAACTCATTCCTTGCGGCATCTATGACTGCCCTAAGCCTGCCCGCATCGTCAATTAAAAACTTCAGAAAATCGGCAAAGACTTTGGCTTCTGCAGCGCCGAGCCAATCGTAATCAAAACTTTTCTTAACAGGTTTCCGCCCGGCGCGCATATGAACGTCGCTGACATAAATACGTTTCTTCTCCGGCATATTACGCCTCCTTTTCTTATTACGGGTTAAACCGTAAACGGCGACTGTGATTCAAACTGCGGGTTTATCTTTCCCGCGCGGAAGTATTTGGGCGTCTGGTCCGGGGGCATACGACTGGTAATCTCTTTATGGAATTTCCGGTAATCACCTTTAAAGGCCCCATTTTTCCATACTTTTAACAATTGTGATGTAAACAAGCCGTTGAAATTTCCGTCCGAAGACAACTGGTTATCCTGGCATCCCGAGATAAGCAATACCGATGCCTTTACCTTATCCTGTGCGCTTTTAATCCCTTTGTTGGCCAGTATTGAGTCGTAAAAACTCCTGTTGTTGCGGTATGTCCTTAGGGCAATGTCCGGCGGCATGAAACGGTATTTAACGTCCGGAGCGCCGATGCCTGCATTCCTGGCGCTTGAGGTCCCCTGATAGTAGGCCATTTTAACAACCGTGCCGCTGTGGCAACTATCGGAAAAAACCAGAATGCGGACATCGGGTTTAAATTTGCCGAGTTCGGCGTATATTTCATCATCCACCAGCTCGCCGTCATACAGACACCAGGTCTCATCCTGTCCGTCAGGCTCGTCATTATTCATATCGGGCAGTTGTCCTCCGTGGCCTGAATAGCTGAGCATAAAGATGTCTCCGGCCTTTAACGTTTTTGCCGCTTTGTTCATCTCCGCGATAATGTTTTTACGGACGGCAGCCTTTGTCAGCAGCATTTTTACCTTGAAAAGTTTTGATTTGGCGATGTCCGCCATATCCTGCGCATCCGCTTCACAGGCGTTAAGATCACCCGACCAGCCGCCGTAGTGTTTTGGATCTACAGAATTAAGACCGATTGTTAAAGCTAATCCCTTTGACATGAAAACCTCCTTTTTGGGGTTATTAATCTTGCACCGATAGTTTCAGTACAGCCGTTTCATGAGGTATGAGATAAAAATTGAGGTAACAGACAATGCATTTTTTTACTACTTATATTGTCTGTGCTTGGAGCTTTACATTAAATGTTTGTCGATAATCTGAATGAACTCCCTCAATTTTATCGGCTTTGGGATATAGTCGTCAAAACCGTACTCGATGAAACCGTCTCTTCCGCCTCTGATTTGTTCTGCCGTCAGTGCAATGGAGGGAATGTCTCTGGTAGACACCTCGGATTTTAAAATTCTTATGGCGTCGAACCCGTCCATTACCGGCATTTTAATATCCATGAGAATCAGATGAGGTTTTTGTTCCATCGCCATTTTTACGCCTTCCATGCCGTTTTTGGCCTGCAACGGTTCATATCCGCCGCATTTAAGGACTGTACAGAAAAGACTCAGATTCTCCTCATTGTCTTCGACTACAAGTACTTTTTTAACCATAAAGTCTCCCCAAAAACTATACGTTATTAATAAGAAATACCTTGGCTATGCCCTATAATTACATAATTTATCATATGCTTAATAAAAAGTCACTCAAATATTTTAAGCAAATGATATTCATTGAAATTACATTATTATAAATGATTGATAAATAGTATATTTAAATGGAGTGACAGCGCGGGACATTTCATTAACAACCGATAGCGCTACTTAATAATTAAGCAGAGGACTTAAGAATAAATAAAAAATACAGCGGGTATCATGGAGCTTTTTCCGAGGATAATACTGAAAACCCGCCTTTGCCGAATCCGTCTTCAACAGACTCCGGTTCGGTAATTTCATGAGGGTTTTTGAATATGGTCTGACATGTTTGTATATGGATGAATCCCGTTCTTTTCAGCATATCAATAACTTCAGGCACATTTTGAAGGGCACCTTGTTAATCCACAATCCGCAAGGCTATAATAAACGTCATGCTTATATCATATGAATGGCTGAAAGAACTGGTAGGAATATCCGCTACACCCGAAGAGGTTTCCAAAACTCTTACAATGATCGGGCTTGAGGTCGAGGGAGAGACGTCCGTAGAAGGCGATACCGTTTTTGAAGTGAATGTAACGCCGAACAGGCCGGATTGCCTCAGCAGCATCGGTATTGCAAGAGAATTATCCGCCGCATTTAAAACACCTTTAAAATTGCCTTTGCATGAAATAAAAAACGGGCAGCCTGTTCCCGATTTCTCCGTTGAAATCTTAAATCCGGATCTCTGCAACAGATATACAGGCAGGGTGATAACAGGCGTAAAGATTTCGGATTCTCCGGAATGGATGAAATCACGTCTTGAAAAATGCGGCATACGGTCTATCAATAATGTCGTAGATATTACGAATTATGTGCTGCTGGAATTCGGACACCCGCTTCATGCATTCGACGCCGATACGCTTACCGGCAAAAAAATAATAGTGAGCACTCCGGATTCTTTCAATAATTTACGCGGAAAGCTACCCCCCCTTATCCCCCCCTTGCCAAGGGGGGGCGCTGGGGGGGTGAAATTCAAGACCCTTGACGGAGTCGAACGCGAAATCCCCGGCGGCTCTCTTTTAATATGGGACGCCGAAAGACCCGTGGCGGTCGCGGGAGTTATGGGCGGGGCCAATACGGAAGTTAATGAAAAGACCGGGAATATTTTTCTTGAAAGCGCTTATTTTGAACCCTCATCCATAAGGAAGACCTCAAAGAGACTCGGTCTTTCAAGTGAATCTTCGTACAGGTTTGAAAGAGGCACGGATATAGAGTTTCTCGAAAAGGCCGTAGACAGGGCGGCGCTCTTGATAAAAGAAATCGCAGGCGGGACGGTCCATAAGATCATTGATGTCTATCCCGTTAAATATGTTTCGGAACCGGTCACGGCAAAGTACGGAAAAATAAATAAGCTCCTTGGCATATCTGCAACAAATGCCGAAATATTTAAAATACTCGGTCTCCTCGGTATTCCGGCGGAAAATAAGGGTGACATGTTTATTGCCTGTCCTCCGGCACACAGGCGGGACATCAAACGGGACAGCGATATTGCCGAAGAGATAGCCCGGATTTACGGCTATAACAATATTCCAATAACAAATCCGCAAAGTTCGCTTTCCTCGGGCCGGTTGAATCAAAGGAGAATAAATCTTAACAAGGTCCGGGATGCTATAAGAAAATGCGGGTTTACCGAAGTGATAAACTTCAGTTTTATGAGCGTGTCGGCTCTCGACATGATAGAAATCCCGGATTCGGACAGGAGAAGAAAAACCATTACCCTCAGTAATCCGCTTAATCAGGATGAATGCAGGTTAAGGACTTCTCTGGTTCCCGCGTTAATCGGAAATCTGAAATACAATCTCGACAGGGGTATGAAAGACATCCGGCTGTTTGAAACGGCGAGGACATTTGAAAATATCGGTGATCCACTCCCGTTAGAGGAACTGCGACTCGGAGGTATTTTCTACAAAGAAAAAGCCCCGTCTCTCTGGAAAGAAGACGCCCGTGGATTTTATGTTGCCAAGGGTGCGCTGGAATCCCTATTTGAAGAGCTTATGATAAGCGGTTATTCATTCTCTCCGTCTTCAGAGCCTTTTTTGCACGGAGGCCAGTCAGCCGATATTTATATATCAAATAGCCGTATCGGATATGTCGGGGTCATGGGGCCGGAAATAGTCGAAAAACTCGACCTTAAGAAACAGAAACCGGAGATCGTTCTGTTCGAGCTTAACCTCGATCTGCTTTTATCACTGACGCCTGATTCCATACAATATATTTCAATACCCAAATTCCCGGCCGTCGAACGTGACATAGCTCTTACAGTTGATGAGGCCCTTCCTTCCGCCCGGATAAAAGAAATAATCAATTCCTACCCTTCGGAACTTATTGAAGAGGTTTCAGTGTTCGATTATTTCAAAGGCGGAAATATACCGCAAGGCAAGAAGAGCCTCGCGTTCAATATCATTTACCGGTCAAAAGAGAGGACCCTGACGGATGAGGAAATAGAAGTGCTTCACTCATCCCTTGTCGGATATATCGCCGAAAAGACCGGCGGGGAGTTGAGGAAGTAATCCTGCCGAACAATTGACTTAAAGTCATTTAAGTGATATACATAAAATAGGAGGTGATGATAGATGTGCTGCCATAACAAAGATAATCATGAGCACGAACATGAGCACAAAGAAACGACTCATTCTCACGATGGTCACGAGCATAAACATTTAGTAGAGAAACATAGCCATGAGCATAAGCATGATGACGACCATCACAAACATGAGCATAAGTGCTGTCATTAAAGGGAAGCCATAATTTCTGAAGAAACAAGCCACGAAGGCTGAGACTGGGTCAGAAGACTCGGGCGGTATTCGTGGCTTCCCTTTTTTCTATGGATAGTTTTACACAGTGAAAATCTTTCACTACAACTTCGATCCAACAAACGTCTATATCAGTCCGGAAAGGAATTTCCCGGCAGAAATTATCCTCGCGTCTTTCTCGATTCTGTCTACTCCAGGTTTTTTTACTATCTGGTAAATATATGGAATCGAAAGTCTTTCTTTGAAATAAATGAGGTGTGGTGACAGGCCGGTTTCATTAAGCTTAACCTCGACCGCAAACCAGGGTTTCCCATTTATGGTAACCATGAAATCTACCTCACGCTTGTCAACGTCACGTAAAAAATACAGTTCCGCCCTATATCCTTCATAATCAGTTAAAAAATGCACTAATTTAAGCAAATGGGATGCTATGAGATTCTCAAAACGGGCAGATTCATCCTCAACTTCTGACCAGTCCCATAAGTAAAGCTTCGGTTCTTTTTTGAGAGCTCTAATTTTTTTGCCGGAAAATGGGTAAATCCGGAAGATATAATAAAATGCTTCTAATATCTCCATCCAGGATGAAACAGCGCGAAAGCTTACCTCTATATCTTCCCTGATAGAGTTGAGCGATAACAAAAAGCCGACTTTTGACGGTAAAATGTCACTCAGCAATTTCATATTGCTGATGTCCCGTATTATCCGGACATCAAGAATATCTTCACGGAACATCCTTTCTATTTTTTCATTGTGCCAGCGCCTCAGGTGTCTAAGACTTTGTTTAATGAATGGTTCGGGGAACCCGCCGAAGGTGTCCAGCTTGTCCAGAGTTTCCTTATAAAAATCTTTACCCATTATCAATTTGCCGTGTACAGTTATCTTATTGCTGATGCCTTCCGCCTCAGCCAGTGTAAAGGGATGCAGGCGGTAATAATGATATCTTCCCTGTAAAGAATCCCCGCCGCGTCTATAAATATCAAGCCGTGCACTGCCGGTAACAAGGAACTTATATGTCTCTTTCAGTTTGTCATATTCTCCCTTGATGAAACTCTTCCACTGTCTGAATTTATGCAGTTCATCAAAGATAAGAAGTTCTGCATCACCCGGCCATGAAGACGCTGCAACGGCTTTCCTGTCTGCTCTGTTATCCCAGTTGAAATATGCATGGTTTTTAAAATGGGTAGCGATTAGCTTCCGGCAGAGTGTTGTTTTACCGACCTGACGCGGCCCTCCAACAAAAACCATTTTGTCATTCAGGTCTTTTACGATAAAAGGTGTCAGATACCTTTCCTTCAGCATGAACTTATTATATAATAAATTTGCCTAAAAGCAAATTTATTAGCTTGAAAATTTGCTTTTAGGATAAATTTTAAGAGTAAACAATACTATTCAGAGGTTGCCACACTCATGCATACCAAATAGTTTTAAAAAATATTGGCTCTCAAATACAAACTTACATCTGTTTGACTATCCTGACAAAAATTACAGATAGAACATGTTTTGTAACGTTCAGGTTTATGCAATTGACTATGCAGAAGAGACGGCAAGGCTTGCAAATTTGCATTTAAAATGCAATAATGTAGAAAGAGAATATTATGCCTGTTCGATATTTTCAGCGCACTTTAGAGCCCGTCATCAGACAGGCGGCAAAAGAGTTCCCTGCCGTGGTGCTTGTTGGTCCGCGCCAATCGGGCAAGACCACGCTCCTGAAGCATCTCTTTGCTGAGAGATGCCGATATGTTTCGCTTGAGCCTCCGGATGTCAGGATGTCTGCCACTGAAGACCCCCGCGGTTTCATTGAAATGTATCCGCCGCCGGTGATATTTGATGAGGTTCAGTATGCCCCGGATCTCCTTCCATACATTAAGGAAAAAATAGATTCGAAAAGGGCAAGTTACGGGCAGTATTTTATTACAGGTTCACAGAACCTGTTAGTGATGGAGCGTATTACAGAGTCCCTTGCAGGGCGCGCTGCGATTCTTAAGCTTCTTCCCCTTACCCGACCGGAGGTTGAAGGACAGCCTCATAAACATCTTCCATGGGAGTCGGAAAAAAATAAGACTGAAAATAAAAAAGTGTTCCCCGAATCCCTCTGGAAGGAGTTTCTGAGAGGAAGCTATCCCGAGCTTGCTGCAAATCCGAAGCGGGATATAACTCTATGGCATTCGTCTTACATACAGACCTATCTGGAACGAGACGTACGTATGCTACGCCAGATCGGCGATCTCGCGCAGTTCCAGAGTTTTATCAGAGCGCTGGCTGCACGGAGCGCTCAGCTATTGCATCTTTCGGATCTCTCCCGCGATCTCGGAGTTGCGCTTAATACTGTCAAGGCATGGATTTCAGTGCTGGAGGCTACATATCAGATAATAGTTCTGCGTCCATACTTCGCAAATGTGGGAAAACGGCTTGTTAAGACCCCGAAGGTATATTTCACTGATGTTGGGACACTTTGTTATCTCGCAGGACTCAGAGACCCTGAGCATTCGGCTTCAGGCCCTATGGGAGGGGCTATATTTGAGACGGCAGTGGTAACAGAGGTATATAAAAGAATCATGCATTGCGGTATTGAACCCCGAATGTATTTTTGGAGGACTTCCGCAGGCATAGAGGTGGATATAGTGGTAGAGTTCGGCGATCGGCTTGTTCCATTGGAAGTCAAACTTTCCTCAACCCCACGATCTGCGATGGCATCAGGCATCAGGACATTTCAGAAAGACCTCGGAGATAAGGCAGCACAGGGATATATAATCCACACCGGAGATATTCGGCTTCCATTTGGCCCCGGAGTTACTGCATTACCAGTTGCAGAGTTGTGACTCATCAGGCCGGCATTTGTTTTTTCCGGGAATAAATGGAAGAAGGCACAAATCCATAAATAGCGTTTGTTTCAGACTGTACTACGCTGGTCTCTCGGTTGAAGCAAACAAAGCAGGGCTGATGAGAGGCGTTTCCTTCTAATTCAAGGAAACATCGAGTGAGTCCTGCAAGACATGATGTGATTTTATTATCAAAGTGCAACAATATCGGTTTATAGGAGAAAGTTGCTTCGAGTCAATGAAATTTCCATCCCCGACTTAAGTAGGATTGACTATGTAAATCATCACTTTTTTAGGCTTAGAGATTTTGTTTGTAAGTGGATACATCCAACAAAAACCCGCTCTTGATTACTATGTAATCCTTTGAATATTTTAATTTTGTTTCACATACACAGTTCAGTTGAAATAAATAAGACAGAGCTGCTATTTGAGGATTTACATTTAAAAATTATATTATATGTCCTAACTGGATAGATTCAGCTTTTCGACAAAAAAGAAAAGTGGTGCTTTATAAAATATTATGCCGATAAAATCTAAATTACTCCTCAAGCTTCTGAGTATCATGGTCTTTTTACTTTTTACTTTTGAACCTTTCACCTTTAGCACTTTTGCTGCACAGAAGAACCAATGTTTGAAATGCCATAAGAACTTCACCATGCATACAAAAAATATCCGTTCTGCATCAAAAATAGGCTGTGGTGCATGTCACTTGGCAGAACAAGGTAAGAAGCATCCAAAGCAAAAAAATAGCATAAAACTTAAGTACGATATCCCTGGACTTTGTTACGATTGCCACAGAGAATCTAAGTTTATAGGCCAATATATACATGCCCCTGTGGCAGAAGGCAGGTGTACTGTTTGCCACAATGTCCACCAATCACAGTTCGAAAGTCTTCTTATCAGTAAAACTCCTGACCTTTGTTATAAATGCCATGACAAAGCAAAATTCACAAAAAAGTATACCCACAAAGTGGCATTGAATTCATGCGGAAGAAGATGCCATAACCCACATGCAAGTGAGAAACCATATCTCCTTTCTCTATCTATAAATGACTACTGCGCAGTTTGTCATAAAGCTCAGGAAACAGGCAGGCATATAGTATCGCTTCCTGCAGGACATATTCATCCAATCAAGGGAGTGCCTAACCCCAAAAACCCGACGAAAGAAATGGGCTGTACAAGTTGTCATAATCCTCATAGCTCAAACTTTGCAAAACTTTTTTTGTCAGGGCAAAAATGCAAGAGATGCCACAAGTATTACTGAATAAGGTTAGACAATATAGGTTTTGAAAGTGAAACCAATAGACAACAGTTATGAAAGATTTAAGTAGTAAGATTCTTATTTTGGTTTCACCCATTTTTTTTGTATTATTGGGTTTGTTAATTTATGCAGCTGAAGTGACTATAAAAGCTGGTACACCTATCCCGGAAAATTACTTGATGATTTCTATGGGAAATTTACAATTTCTTGCACATCGTAATGCTCACTCTTTGTAGGTGCATGCCGCATCCCTGTCAGATCGTAGAGCATGCTAATTTTCTGAGGAAACAAGCGGAATAATCTGATAACGTAAAAACGTGACTTCTGTGAGACATATGGATTGTCTTAGAAAAAAATAGAAAAGATCTTGCAAGGTAACATGATGTTTCCTTTTAACCCCTATCACTTCGGTGGTAGGGGTTATCTTTTGGGTAAATGATTGTGACCAAATTGTGTCCAAATTGTGACAGAAAATATCGGAAAGCACAGAAAACAGGCAATCACACAGAAAATGCAGAATTTTGGAAAGCCATTTAAAAACAATCTGTTAAGCGTAAAACCAAGCTGGAGGCCATTTTACAAAAATTAGTCAAATATCTCTCTCAAGGCTAAAACACGGGTTCGAATCCCGTTGGGACCGCCAATAAATCCTTTCTATGAAAATGATTTACGTTAAATGCTGTGGACGAGGTATATGATCAGGAAGATCCCGATAGCAAAGAGTGATAAGGTAAGCAGGATATCGAGGATTAACGACGGCTGATATGTGTCTGCATCGATCTGACATTCGACCTTTCTGTACCGTATAAAGGCAAGGACGCCCATCACAGCGCCGAGACCGATAAGACATATTCCCAATACAGACGAGTAACCAGGGCTCGGGGGGTGACCGAATGTAATCCTCTGACCGGGCTCCTTACTTATGAAATAGGAAAACTGTTTGATAAAAATGCCAAACTTCTCAACAACAAAACCAAATGCCATGATTCCGATACTCGTCCTAATCCAGGATAGGAATGTCCTTTCATTCGCCATGTGCACCCGGCGGTTCCGGACCCTTGCTATCCTGTTGTCTTCCGAGATCTTCGGCGAACACTTTGCCAAATATTGGCTTATTGTAGAAAAGAAGCCCATATACCTACATAGCTTAGCAGTCACACTCTTGTTAATCAATCATCTCATATAACTTTTTCCGTAGCACTTGAAGATGTTCGAGTTTTCAGTCCATAATAGGTTCTATGTATAAGGAACATTTTGGTCTCAGGGAATTGCCGTTTTCGATTGCGCCGGACCCCCGGTTTCTTTATCTGGGCGATCAGCACAGGGAGGCGCTTGCGCACCTTATCTATGGGATCAACAGTGAAGGCGGTTTCGTCCTGCTTACCGGCGAGGTAGGAACAGGCAAAACAACCGTTTGCAGATGCCTTCTGGAGCAGCTGCCTGAACAAACCGACATAGCTTTTATCTATAATCCGAAACTTACTGTCGAGGAATTACTGGCCTCCATTTGTGACGAACTCCGCATCTCCTATCCCGAGGGTACAAAGAGCATTAAGGTCTTTATAGACACGATAAATTCATATCTCCTTGAGAATTTTTCAAAAGGCCGCAAGACAGTCATCATTCTTGAGGAAGCCCAGAACCTTAGTCCCGAAGTCCTTGAAGAGATAAGGCTGCTCACCAACCTTGAAACAAACCGGCAGAAGCTTCTTCAGGTTATTATGGTAGGACAGCCGGAACTGAGAGATATGCTCTTAAAGCCCGAACTCAGGCAACTGTCACAGAGGATAACCGCGCGCTACCATCTGGAGCCTTTAAAGAAAAATGAAGTCGGCCCCTATGTGAATTACCGTCTTGAAACGGCAGGCGCAAACAGCATACTTTTCCCCGGGTCCCTCATGGATCATATCTATCGCTTTAGTAAAGGAATCCCGCGGTTGATTAACCTTATATGCGACAGGTCTCTCCTCGGCGCTTATGTTCAGGGAAAAGACTGTGTTGATAAGAAAACTCTGCTAAAGGCAGTCAGGGAGGTATTCGGAGAGCACGACATACGGATACGCGACCGGAAATCATTAAAATGGGCTGCGCTCATACTCCTGTTGATAGTATGCGGAGCCGGTCTTGCAGCAGTTTATTACAACCGGGAACCTAAGCTGATAAACACTCGGCAGGCGGTTGCTTCAAAGCCTAAAGAAGCCGCTCCGGCAATCGTGCAGTTTGATACTATAGAATGGCCGTCAACCCTTCCCGTTGAAAGGAGCAAGTCTATGGCCTATGACGCCCTTTTAAAGGAATGGGGCCTCACTTCCCAAAACAAGAGCGGCGGTACTGCTTGCGAGCAGGTTGTTGCCAAAGGTCTTCGTTGCCTGGAAGGAAAAATGAGCTTCGACAAACTAATTCGCCTGAACAGACCTGCCGTGATAAAACTCGGGGATGAAAATGGAAGGGCATATTATGCCGCCCTGAAAACAATAAACGGCGCTAGCGCTCAATGCATAGTAGGCGGCGAACTAAGAAACGTTGATCTTCAGGAGATTAAAAAACGCCGGCATGATGATTATTTAATCCTGTGGCAGATACCCCCGGATTACAAAGGTATTCTGTATCCCGGTGACCGAAGCCCGGTCATTGCGTGGCTTGAAAATAAATTGGCGGCAATTCAGGGCCGAAAACCGCTTGATACTAAAAACCCGGTCTATAATGAAATACTTGTTAATCAGATAAAAAAATTCCAGCAGGATGAAGGTATTCCGTCCTTCGGTTTTGTAGGCCCAAGGACGATTATTTATTTAAACAATAAAGCGGGTAGCGACGAACCGAAGCTGATGAAAAAAAGGGAGGCTTAATAGCCATGTCTTATATCCTTGACGCCCTGAAAAAGTCGGAAAAAGAGAGACAGCGCGGCACGGCACCGGACCTCCTTACGGTGCAGGAACCCGTATTACGGGAAAAGAAGACGAGACGGGTGTGGCCTTATATTATTTTTGCCGTATTAATTTTTGGTATGGGTCTTGCTGCATACCGGCTGATACCATGGCAGTCAAAGAATGAAAAGACAGTCACAATTACCGTTGACTTGCAAAAGAGTGAACCTAAACCCGCAGAATCTTTGCAACCGGAGGTTTCACGGACTATAACTACTCAGGCTGAGATAAAGAAACGGGAAGTTCCTCCGCTGACAAATACGACTCTGGAAAAGTCACTCAAGACGCCTCTTGCTCTGACAAAGAAAGAAGAAAAGCCGGTAGTGCAAAAAGCGATTGTTCAAAGCAAAATCCAGGAACAGCCCGCAGTAAAAAAAGCGGCTCAACCTGTTCAAACATCACAACAGGCATTAAAACCTGAGATTCCGGCAAGTGCGCCTTCTACCGTCTCCCCTGATGTAAAACCCGTCCAAAATGATCCGGCGCCGGTACCGGGGAAGATTTATCATTCGGGTGATCTGCCTGCATCAGTACAGCAGAATCTGCCTGCCGTCACTATGTCTATATTCATGTATTCTGAAGATCCCGCTTCGAGGATGGTAAGGATCAACGGTCAAACGCTCCGCGAAGGCCAGTATATTTCAGAGGGCCTGAAAGTGGAAGAGATCAAGCCTGACGGCGTTATCCTGAATTATAAGAATTACCGGTTACATATCGGACAGAAACAATAAACGCAATTACTACTAATGAGTGCATAAGAAGTAAGACTACATTACACCCTCACCCTTGCCCTCTCCCCTCTCCGCACTCAGTCCCGAAAGCCTTCGGGACGGGGAGAAAAGGGAGAGGGGACTTAAGAATCGCCCCTCCCTTGAGGGGAGGGGATAAAGGGGAGGGTGTTAGAATATGTCTCCCTTTCAAACCGAGTGCTTCTTTTGCAATGGTCGGCAAATGCTGCAAAAGATAAAAAATATAAGATGATCCATTTCTTTACATCAATAAAATCAACATCGTATAATAACAAACCGGGTAGCCCGGATTATTCATAAAAAGGGCAACAGCAACCGAGGATAGAGTATTTGAGCGGTTTTTTTTGCCGATAGTCAAATACAGTATTAGAAAATAGAGAGGCAAAAGCCTCGCAGGGAGGAACGACCGAGAATGTCCGCCTCAGGCAGATTCGCCGAGGAGAAAGCGAAAATACTCTATCCTTGGTTCAATCGGGAAAATTTGAGAATAATCCGGGTTAGTTTAGACGGTTATGCAGGGATCATTCCGTTATCCTGAATTCATTTCAGGATCTCGCCGCGGGTTTTCGAGATGCTGAAACGAGTTCAGCATGACAAATTAGTTATTGGAGAGGATAGTTCATATGAAAATAGTTGTCTGCATCAAGCAGGTGCCGGATACTGCAGAGGTAAGGATTAATCCGGAGACCGGAACTCTTATCAGGGAAGGAGTGCCGAGCATTATCAACCCGTTTGACATGCATGCCATTGAAGCGGGGCTAAATATAAGGGAAAAGACGGGGGGGAAGGTTACCGTGATTACAATGGGACCTCTACAGGCAGAGTCTGCTCTAAGAGATGCAATATCAATGGGCGCCGACGATAGTTTGCTCCTCTGCGACAGGGCCTTTGCAGGTTCCGATACGTGGGCGACGTCATTTACACTCTCAAAGGCAATCGGGAAACTCGGGGCGGATATCATCATTTGCGGCAAACAGGCGATTGACGGAGATACGGCCCAGGTCGGTCCGGAAACGGCAGAGTTCCTGAATATACCTCATATATCTTATGTCAGAAAAATAGAGGATGTTAATGAAAGTTCTATCCGGGTGCAGAGAATGATGGACGAAGGATATGATGTTGTCGAGTCGCCGTTCCCCGTGCTTTTGACCGTGGTAAAGGAGCTGAATGAGCCGAGACTTCCGTCCCTGAAAGGAAAGATGGCTGCGAAAAAGGCGGTCATTCAAAAGTGGGGCGCCTCCGATATCTTAGCGGATGAGAACGATATAGGCTTGAAAGGCTCGCCGACACAGGTGAAAAATATATTTACGCCTGAAGCAAGATCAGGAAGAAAGATGCTCGAAGGCGCGCCGGAAGAACAGATCGACGCCCTGTTTCAGGAACTCAGAGAATTGAAATGCCTGTAAAAGTAAACACGGATAAATGCACCGGATGCAAAGAGTGTGTTGCTTCATGCCCTTTTGAAGCAATTGAAATAAAGGATGAAAAGGCATTTATCAACGAATACTGCCAGTCCTGTATGGCCTGCATCACCGTCTGTCCCGAAGGCGCTATTGTCGAAACGGAGACGGACAAAGCGAAACCGGAAAAGGCGGAGGGACATAAAGGCGTATGGATATTTGCCGAACAGAGAAACGGTAAAGTCGGTTCAGTTGCATATGAGCTTTTGGGCGTCGGGAGAAAGCTTGCCCTTGATTTAAATACGGAACTCTCGGCAATTCTTTTTGGAGCAACCGACGCCGATGCACAAGAGCTTATCAAATGGGGCGCCGATAAAGTTTATCACTCTAAAGACCGGATCTTCGAGAATTTCAATGATGAACCATACTCGCAAATGCTGACCAGACTGATCAATGAGTATCGTCCTGAAATAGTGCTTGCAGGTGCAACCCCGATAGGCCGTTCATTTATACCGAGAGTTGCCGCGCGGATCAGGACGGGGTTGACGGCGGACTGCACCTCGCTTGAAATCGAAAAGGATACGGGGAATCTTTTGCAGATCAGACCCGCTTTCGGCGGCAACATCATGGCAACAATTCTT
Source organism: Thermodesulfovibrionales bacterium (assembly GCA_041658585.1). Classification (GTDB taxonomy): domain Bacteria; phylum Nitrospirota; class Thermodesulfovibrionia; order Thermodesulfovibrionales; family SM23-35; genus DYFC01. The sequence continues at coordinate 69,156 of JBAZZX010000002.1, read as the reverse complement.
TGTCCGAACACGAGACCTCAGATGTCTACAGTCAGACCCAGAGTAATGAAGAGAGGCGGGTATGATGCAAACAGGTCCGGAGAGATTGTCGATGTCAGGGCGGAGGGGATATCATCAAGGACAAAGGTTTTGGAATCGGTAAAAGAGGTTTCCGATATTACCGTGAATCTCCAGGAAGCCGAGATTATCGTTTCCGGAGGAAGAGGCCTTGGCGATCCAAAGGGGTTCAAAATTATCGAAGAACTTGCCGAACTCCTCGGCGCTGCAGTCGGCTCCTCGAGGGCGGCAGTGGATGAAGGCTGGATCCCTTACAGGCATCAGGTCGGCCAAACAGGAAAGACGGTCTGCCCGAAGATATATTTCGCCTGCGGCATATCCGGCGCAGTGCAGCATCTTGTGGGAATGCAGTCATCCGATATTATCATCGCAATAAATAGAAACCCTGAAGCTCCGATATTCAATGTCGCAAGTTACGGCATCGTCGGCGATCTGTATGAAATTGTTCCCTTGTTGATTAAAAAGATAAAAGAAGCTAAAGGAATATAAATGAAAATTGCATTCGTTTTCCCCGGTCAGGGTTCTCAATATGTCGGGATGGGCAAAGACATTTATGAGCATTATCCGGTTGCAAAAGAGGTTTTCCAACAAGCATCCGATGCTCTTGGCTATGATGTTGCAAATCTTTGTTTTAACGGACCTGTTGAGGAGTTGAACCGGACCTTCAGAACCCAGCCGTGCATCCTTACGGTCAGCAGCGCGCTCAATAGCGTTTTAAAGGAAAAAGGCATTCAACCGTCCGTAGTTGCGGGCCACAGCCTCGGCGAATATTCCGCGCTGGTTGCGGCAGAAGTTATATCATTAAGAGATTCAGTCAGCCTTACGGAGAAAAGAGGGCGGTTCATGCAGGAGGCCGTGCCGGAGGGCAAAGGGCTTATGGCCGCAATTCTCGGGTTAGAGAGAGAAAAAGTTGACGAAATCTGCAATTCTTTAATATCAGGTTATGCCGCCGCCGCCAATTACAACTGTCCCGGACAGATCGTCATTGCAGGAGAAAAAACTGCCGTAGAAGAAGCGATAGAACTCTGCAAAAGCGCGGGAGCAAAAAGGGCAATTGCACTTGCCGTCAGTGTTCCATCTCACTGCAAGTTAATGAACGGCGCATCTAAAAGACTTGGCGAGCTGCTTGGAACCATAGAATTAAAAGACCCCTTCATACCTCTGGTCAATAATGCAGACGCAAAGTTCCTTAAAACTGCGGAAGAAATAAAACCGTCCCTCATTCGTCAACTCAACAGCCCGTTGTTATGGGAAGATTCCATAAAAGCAATATACGCTTCCGGAATTGATTTATTTATAGAAGTCGGACCCGGGAAGGTCCTGACGGGATTAATAAAGAGGATTGTTCCTGAAGCAAAGATATTGAATTTTGAGGATACAAAGACTTTACCCGTCAGTTGCATAAAATGAAAGACAGACATGATAAAAAACCTTTTACTAATAATAGACTACCTTAAACTAATTCATGGCGCTTTCAATACGCTTGTGATGTTACTCTTAATCTATCAGGGATGGGTTGGGTTAAGAATAAGAAAGATAAGGAGGGCGGGAAAACCTCCGGATTTCAGGATGATAAAAAGACACAGAAAGAATGGTCCCTTTTTCACTATATTAGGATGCCTGGGATTTATTGCCGGTATAATAATTATTTACCTTGACGAAGGCAGGATTTTCGAATATCCCCTCCATTTTATTGTGGGGTTAGTCATAACATTTTCACTTATTGCAACTTATCTGATTTCAAAAAGAATCAGCGGCGCTGAATCACCTTTAAGGACCCCGCATTTCATCCTCGGCATTGGGATCCTGGGTCTTTACCTTATTCAGGTATTTCTTGGACTAGGGATACTTTTTTAACGAGCGGTTTTCAGTTATGAATGACTATATCGAAGAATTCTTGCGGTATCTTGAATTGGAGAAAGGCGTGTCAGCGCATACTCTCAGAGCATACAGGAAGGACCTGACGGATTTTATCGCCCATGTGAATACGGAACCTGAAAAAATAGACATGCTTGATGTGCGGGGGTTTATTGCGGAACAGATCAGAAAAGGACTGAATAAAACAACCGTCAGCAGGAGGTTATCAAGTGTAAGGTCTTTTTTCAAGTTTCTTTACAGAGAGGGGTACATGAAATCAAACCCTGCGAAATTGGTATCCAGCCCCAGGCTTCCCAAACTTCTGCCCAAATACCTCTCTGTTGACGACGCTTTTGCCCTTGTGGAAAAACCCGAAGGGATCGGCTTTGCCCCGGCACGGGACAGGGCCATATTAGAACTACTTTACTCAAGCGGATTGAGGGTGGGAGAACTTGCCGGTCTGAATGTGGAAGATATAAATGTAAGGGAAGCTCTGGTAAAGGCACGGGGGAAAGGGAAAAAGGAGAGGATTGTGCCGATAGGGTCTAAGGCTTTGGATGCCATTAAAACATATCTGGTTGAAAGGATATTGTTAAAGAGTAAGGAGAAAGCCGTATTTCTTAACAGACTCGGCACGCGGTTGACTGACAGGGGTGTAAGACGGATTGTCGTAAAATACGCAAGGGCTATAGCTATAAACGGCAGTATAGGTCCGCATACCCTGAGACATTCTTTTGCAAGCCATTTGCTTCAGGGCGGCGCCGACCTCAGGGTTATCCAGGAGCTTCTGGGGCACGCTTCGCTTTCAACGACTCAGAAGTATACCCATCTGGATGTAGCCCATCTGATGGATATATACGATAAAGCGCATCCAATGGCAAAGGACAAATGACTCTCTAAAATTATTTCATCAGTTGTATAAAATGAAAGGCAGTCATGATTAAAAACCTTTTGAATGCGACAGAAAATAATCCATATTCACCTGACGGCACTTTTAACCTAAAGTGCATTTTAGATGAACGTGTGCTGCCATGTGTAAATAGTACATTATGGAGTCGCCAAAAGATTTTTAATCATGTCTGCCTTTCAAGTTGAGAATGTCTTTTTGCAATGTTCAGGTTATGAATTATGAAGGATGAATAAAAAGAGAAGATCAACAAAAAATATCCTTAATATTTTAGAATACTACATGTCCATTTGCTTAATCTTTGAGAGGTGAGAATGATTAAAAGTACGACCATTTTATGTGTAAGACGCAACGGTAAGGTGGCAATCGGGGGAGACGGTCAGGTTACCCTGGGCAATACGGTCTTAAAGCATAATGCGAAAAAGATCAGAAAGACATATAACGATAAAGTTCTGACAGGCTTTGCAGGGGCTACCGCGGATGCGCTTACCCTGTTTGAGAAATTCGAGGGAAAACTGGAATCCTACAGAGGGAACATTACAAGGGCTTCCGTGGAACTTGCAAAGGACTGGAGGACCGACAAGATATTGCGGAGGCTTGAGGCCCTTTTGATCGTGGCCGATCTTGAGCATACTTTTATCATATCCGGCACCGGTGACGTCATTGAGCCGGAGGACGGAGTGGCGGCTATCGGCTCGGGAGGTCCTTATGCGCAGGCTGCTGCAAGGGCGCTTACCGGAAATACGGAGTTTTCTGCAAGGGACATTGTGGAAAAAGCGATGAAGATCGCCGCCGATATTTGCATATACACTAATGAAAATACCGTGATAGAGGAACTTGTATAATGGATGATTTAACGCCGAGAAAAATTGTTGAAGAACTTGACAACTATATTATAGGTCAGAATAAGGCAAAGAAGGCTGTAGCTATCGCCATGAGGAACAGATGGAGAAGACAGAGGCTTTCTCCGGAGCTGAAGGACGAGGTCCTTCCCAAGAATATTATCATGATAGGCCCTACGGGAGTTGGAAAGACGGAGATTGCAAGAAGACTTTCGAGGCTGGCAAACGCCCCTTTTGTAAAAGTCGAGGCGTCAAAGTTTACCGAAGTAGGGTATGTGGGACGTGATGTAGAGTCTATGGTGCGAGACCTGACAGAAATATCCATCAGCATGGTTAAAGCGGAACATATCGAGAAAATCCAGGAAAAGGCGAAAACGCTTGCAGAGGAGCGGCTTCTTGACCTGCTCCTGCCGCCTCCGAGGACTACGAAGGGCGCGGGTCTTGAGGAAGAAGAGCGGGAAAATCACAAGGATACAAGAGAGAGACTGCGCGCGCAACTGAGAGCCGGAAAGCTCGATAACAGATATGTTGATATAGAGGTGAAGGAAAAGGTTATTCCTTTCGGAGTAGTCTCGAATGTCGGACTTGAAGAGCTTGAAATAAACCTTAAAGAGATGCTTGGTAGTTTCATGCCGGAAAAATCAAAGAGACGAAAGGTGAAAGTTCCGGAAGCATTGAATATTATCATGCAGGAAGAGGCGAATAAGCTTATCGATATAGAGAAGGTGACGAAGGAGGCTATTGAAAGGGCCGAGCAGTCAGGGATTGTGTTTGTTGACGAGATCGACAAGATTGCAAGCAGAGGTCATGCCCACGGCCCTGACATCTCCCGTGAAGGCGTACAGAGAGATCTCCTGCCTATCGTTGAAGGCACGACAGTATCAACAAAGCATGGTCCGGTCAAGACGGAGCATATCCTTTTTATTGCTGCAGGCGCATTTCATATGTCGAAACCTTCCGACCTCATCCCGGAGCTTCAGGGGCGTTTCCCGATAAGAGTCGAGCTTGACCACCTTGGAAAAGCTGAATTTATCAGGATCCTTACCGAACCGTATAATGCATTGATAAAGCAATATACGGCCCTTCTTGCCACGGAAGAAGTTGCCCTCGACTTTACCGAAGATTCTATAGAAGAGATTGCGGATATCGCGGCTTATGTCAATGAGAAGACTGAAAACATTGGCGCACGCAGGCTCCATACGGTCCTCGAAAAACTGCTCGAAGACATATCCTTTGAGGCACCTGAGAAAAAGAACTGCAAACTGTTGATCGATGAAAAATATGTAAAAGACAAGCTGAGCGAGATTGTCAAGGATGAGGATCTGAGCCGGTATATTCTTTAACCCAAAAACTGCGGATGTCCAAAATAAATTTATTTAACTCGATAATTTTATATAAAAAGATAGTTCATGGTAATTGCATAAAAATATTTTGGTAACACATCTATATAAGTACATTATGGTATCGAAAAATAAATTTATTTTAGACATCCGCAGTTTCTCCGAATATCTGCCTTTCAAATTCGTTAACTTTATTTTATTAATAATTTTTATTGCGTCTTGTTCTACGCCCTATAAACCGCCATCCGGTTATGCCATAGCCTCCTGGTATGGCTCTGAATTTCACGGGAAACCGACAGCCTCCGGTGAAATATTCGATATGTACGGATATACCTGCGCCCATAGGGAATACCCATTCGGAACAAAGCTGAAGGTCACAAACACCATTAATGATAAAAGCATTTCTTGTGTAGTCAACGACAGAGGGCCCTTTGTACAGGGAAGGGATGTTGATTTATCTTATGCCGCTGCAAAGGATATAGAGCTGATAGAAAGCGGTACCGCAACCGTCAGAATAGATAAATTAGGCAGGGATACTTCTTATATCCGGGAGGTAAAATACCTGTCGGATTCCGGACCTTTTACCATACAGGTCGGTTCATTCAGGGATGCATCGAATGCCTCAAGACTCAAGACGGGTCTCGAACTGAAGTATGGCAAGGTCTATATTACCGAGGCTGAAATAAACGGTGAGAGATTTTACCGCGTCAGAATCGGGAAATTTCAGGTGAAAAGCGAAGTGCAAAAACTCGGCAGGACGCTTGCAGACGAAGGATACAATGTTTTTATAACCAAGAATGAAGAGAAGATTTAATGATGAATAATTGAACATGATTTGACAACCAGCCCCGGATTAACGCAAGTATTCTAATTTTAAGAGAAAAATGTTACATTACAAGGAAACAAAGGAGCAGGCCTATGATTACCGGTAAACCCCTTTTTTCGACGGAACGGATACAAGCAAAGGTTAAAGAACTTGCCGCGAGGATATCGGAAGATTACAGCGGCAAGGAATTACTCGCCGTAGGAATTCTTAAAGGCGCCTTCATGTTTTTTTCAGACATCGTAAGGAATATTGAAATCCCTATGACTCTTGATTTTGTTATTGCTTCGAGCTATGTGAAGACCGAGACGTCCGGCGAGATTAAGATACATTACGATATAAAGGGGGATATCTCCGATAAGCATGTGCTGCTGATCGAGGATATCGTGGATACCGGCGTTACGCTTAATCATATAAGGGAGCGCATTCTTTCAAGAACTCCGCTGAGCCTGAAGATTTGTACATTCCTGGACAAAAAAGAGAGAAGGCTGGTGGACGTACCGCTTGATTATGTAGGTTTTATCATCCCAAACGAGTTTGTTGTCGGCTACGGTCTTGACTACGACAATAAATTCAGAAACCTGCCGTATATATCCATTTTCAAAAAGAAGATGTACTAAAATATGTTTGAATTAATGATAGAAACGAATTTTGCGTCGGCCCACCAACTGCGCGGATATAAAGGCGAATGTGAAAAGCTTCACGGGCACAGCTGGAAGGTCCAGGTCTATGTGCTTGCAGATAGGCTGAACGACATAGATATTGCCCTGGATTTCCGGGACCTTAAAAAGATGACGGAGGAAGTGGTGGCGCCGCTTGACCACAGTTATTTAAACGATATTTTCCCCTTTACCGAGAAGAACCCGTCATCGGAAAACATCGCCAAATGGATTTTTGATTCCCTTAAGAAGAAGATCAACGACGATTACATCCACCTTTCCGGCGTAACGGTCTGGGAGTCTGAAACAGCCTCTGCCACCTATTTTGAGGAATGAAGATACGGATTGTCATAGGCTGCCACAGCTATCTGCTTGGAGAGGGAATAAAAAAACTCCTGAAGGATGACGAAGGCGTTGAAATTATCGGCATTTTTGATGAAGGCGCCGACATCGAGGAAATCCTGAAGCTTGAACCCGACCTGGCGCTCGTTGACCATAAAATATTCCGCACCTTTCCCGAAGCATCCCTGAACAACAGGGTTAAGTTTCTCCTGATCGGCGATAGTTCCTGGACGCCCGAGTCGGAACGGAAGATACCGGACCTGATCTTAAAAGGGGTATACGGCATCCTTTCTTCTGATGCGGATTCCGTGATATTAAAAGAGGCGATAAGGGTTGCACATTCCGGAGAACTATGGCTGGACCGGAAGATTATCAAGAACATCCTCTGTCGCATAAACCACGAGGAAAAGAGCATAGACCTTACCAAAAGGGAAAGAGAGATAGTAAGCCTTATCTGCCTTGGGTACAGAAACAAGGAAATCGCCCAGAAGCTTGACATCAGCGAGCAGACTGTAAAGTCCCATTGCAACCGTATATATAAGAAAGTCGGCGTTACGGACAGACTACAGCTTGCCCTCTACACCCACCGGCTGTGGCCGGGCTCCTTCTGATATTACAACAAAAGTATCAGGCCTGTTTAAAACCTTTTGTGCTTTAGCTCAAACCTTTAATCAGTTGCAAAATGTATTTGTATTTAGTATTTATATATGTGTTAGGTACATCTGACGGTTAAATTATAAAAATTCCCCGAGGGGAGAAGAATTGATTTTAAGACTTTCATGTCCGTCTTGCCGGAAGGACTCCTACAGTGCTTCGGCAGAGGCCTTTAAACCCTGTCCATATTGCGGGATAGTTTACAGCGGAAAACATGGTATGGAAAGAAGGGATGAAGACCGTTTAGTCAAGCCCGTCGATATGGCCTTTTCTTATAAAGGCGCAAACCTTCAGGCAACCCCTTTGAATGTTTCCAGAAACGGCCTTACCGTTAAAATATCGTCCCCTCCCGTCTTGCCGATCGGAGATCTCATGGATATCCAATGGAGGAATTCCAATCTAAGTGCCCGGATCATGTGGGTCATGAAAGAACCCTATTCATCTTTAACTGGGCTGAAGATATTGAACGAAGGAATAAGTTTAGTTGATTAGCGCAAGGTGAACTCTGTTCCAACCATCGGTCATATCGGACCTGATATTTGCATACATACCTTAACCTATTAATAACATTTTAAAATCCTTTCCTTTTCTGTTAAAATTCATGCTCGACGACTTTATCACATACATTTGAGTCTTGCACATGAGATTGAGATCAAAAATTGTAAGCGGAGGACTGAGAATGGACTATTTTTTGAATGAAGAGCAGATTATGATAAGAGACCTCGCCAGGCAAATAGCGGAGGAGAAAATCGTTCCTGTCAGGGCGGAACTTGATGAAACGGAAGAATTCCCATGGGAGATAATGCAGGCGCTTGCGCAATCCGACATGTTCGGGCTTTTTATACCCGAGGAATACGGAGGTATTGGAAAGGGATGCCTTGAATTGTGTCTTACAGTGGAAGAACTGTCACGGGCGTGTCTTGGCGTTGCAACGACCTATGCCGCAAACGCCCTCGGCACTTTTCCGATGCTGCTTTTCGGCGCTGATGAACAGAAAAAGAGGTTTCTGCCCGATATTGCCTCCGGTAAGAGACTTGTCGCTTTCGGACTGACCGAAGCAAACGCAGGCAGCGACGCTGCAGGCATACAGACAACAGCAAAGCGTGACGGCAATGAATATGTTCTGAACGGAACAAAACAGTGGATTACAAACGGCGGTGAAGCCGAGATATATACCATTATCGCCATTACAGACAAATCAAAAGGGGCCCGGGGCGCCTCGGCTTTTGTTATAGAAAAAGGGACGCCGGGCTTTACTTTCGGCAAAAAAGAAAAGAAGATGGGGATAAGGACGTCATCAACCAGAGAACTGATTTTCGATAATTGCCGGATCCCGAAAGAGAATATCATCGGAAAGGAAGGCATGGGTTTTATCATTGCGATGAAGACATTGGACAACGCAAGAGCCGGCGTGGGCGCACAGGGAGTGGGTGTTGCACAGGGAGCTTTTGAGGAGGCATTGAAGTTTTCACGGCAGCGTGTCCAGTTCGGGCACCCTATCATAACTTTTCAGGCGGTCCAGCATATGCTTGCAGACATGGCCATAGAAATTGAAGCTGCAAGGGCGCTCGTCTATTCGGTTGCGAGATATATGGACAGCGGCGCAAAGGATGTGACAAAGGAATCGGCTATGGCGAAAGTCTATGCAACTGATCTGGCTATGAGGGTGACAACCAATGCCGTCCAGGTCATGGGCGGGTCAGGTTATATGAGGGAATACCCTGTTGAAAAGATGATGAGAGACGCCAAGATACTCCAGATATACGAAGGCACAAACCAGATACAGAGGAATGTAATAGGACAGGCGCTCATTAAAGAAGCGGCAAAAAAATGAAAGATATCCTTAGATAAGAAATCAGACAGGATATACCGGTTACGATTAGCATCGGGGTATCTTACGTAGTTATCAAAGACGATATTAAAAAAGATGTTGAAGATATTATCAAAAGCGCCGATGAATGTCTTTACAGAGCCAAAAATACCGGCAGGAACAAAGTCGTTTAATCTGAGCCTCTTGCAAAAGTCCTTTTTGTCACCCTGAGCTTGTCGAAGGGTGATGTAAGTAGTTGAATTATAGACATGGTTCGACAGGCTCACCATGACATTTTGATCTTTTCAAGACTTTTGCAAGAGCCTCAATCTGATAAATAATATATGGTAATTAAAGAAACAATAACCATTAACTCAACATTAGAAAAAGTCTGGGATACTTTTACCGATCTTGCGTGCTGGGTCAACTGGAATACGGTTTTAAAAGATGTGCGCACGAAAGGCCGGAGCTTAACGGACGGTAAATCGCTGAAATGCACCCTGCGGCCGTTTTTTTTACCTATCCATGTAAAACTTCAGATAGAGGAAATAGTCCCGCAGGAGCGTATCGTCTGGATTGCGAGAAAGAAAGGACTTGAAGCGAGGCATGAATTCCTTTTTGAAAGAAATGAAAAGGGAACCCATGTTATCAGCAGGGAGACCTTTACTGGTATGTTGACCGTCGGTTCAGGTTTGCTTCTTCCCGTGAAAAGGATGAAGACTCTTACCGGGATTTTTTTAAAGGACCTTAAAAAGGCGGCAGAGCAGTGAGCAATTCCTTTACCTTCTTAATAATTGCATCCCCGGAAATTTCCTCATAATCGAGAAGCTCCCGTGTCTTTCCGCTTTTCGGCATTTTCCGAACCGCAAGGGAGTGGACAGGGACAGGCTGATTGCGGAGCGCGCTTCCGACGGCTTCTCCGATGCCGCCTTCGGCGAAATGGTCTTCTACGGTAATAATTGCTTTTGTATTCCGGGCCGCTTCACAAAGTGTTTTTATGTCAGCCGGCTTTACGCTGTAAAGATCGATAACACGAATAAATATGCCTTCTTTAATCAGCTCATCATAGGCTTTGAGAGCTTCGTAGAGAGTAATGCCTGCAGCGATAACCGTAACATGGTCATCCCCGCTTGATCTCAGGACTTTGCACCCTCCGATATAAAAGGCTTCATCGCTTCCGTAAAGAACGGGAGTATCGTTTCTCGTAGTGCGTATATAGACAATACCGTAATGTTTTGCAGCCTCTTCAACGAGCTTTTCAGCCGACACTGCATCAGAGGGATAGAGGACAACGCTGTTCAGCACCGCCCTGAACATCGCAATATCTTCAAGTCCCATTTGTGAAGAGCCGTCCTCTCCAATAGACACGCCGGCGTGTGATCCGCAGAATTTTATATTTGCCTCCGAGTATTGACTCATCCTTATCTGGTCGAAAGCCCTTGTAAAAAATGCCGCGAAGGTTGAGATAAAAGGAATCTTTCCCCTCCTGCTCAGACCTAAAGCCGTACCGACCATGTTCTGTTCGGTTATAAACATTTCAAAAAAACGCCAGGGAAATTGTTCCTTAAACATTTCGGAAAATGTGGAATTGCTTACCTCGGCGTCCAAAACCACTATGCCGGGATATTTCGGAAATATGCGGACAAGGGCTTTACCGTATGCCTTGCGTGTAGCTACGGGTTTGTCGGAGGGATAATTTATTTCCAGTATTTTTTTCGGGGCCTCGGTCGCCGGCTTTAGATCATCCGGTTTTGTAATTTTTCCTTTGGTCGAGGTATCGACAGTTCCCAATTCATGTAAAGCCTTATCCAAATCTTCTTTTTTAGGAGGTTTTCCGTGCCACCCGTTTTTGTCCTCAATAAAAGAGATTCCTTTTCCTTTTATAGTTTTTGCAATTATCATGACCGGTTTATAATTAACCTGAACGGCTTTCTCATAGGCTGAGAGGATCTCCGGGAAAGAGTGGCCGTCAATCAGTATTGTTTCCCAGCCGAAGGAGGAGACCCTTTGCTCATAAGCATGGAGGTCATGACCATACATTGTTTCGCCGCGCTGTCCGAGACGGTTGACGTCGATAATCCCGATAAGGTTATTTAATTTGTAATAGGCGGCAACCTGTATCGCTTCCCATTGAGATCCCTCGGACATTTCACTGTCTCCGAGAAGCACATAGGTCCTGTAAGGCAGCTTATCGATATATTTTGCATTTAGAGCCATCCCTAATCCGATAGAGAGACCTTGTCCAAGTGAACCGGTTGCGGCTTCAGTATATTTAAAGGCAGTCGTCGGATGACCTTCGAGGGGACTTCCGAATTTTCTCAACGTCATAAGTTCCGCTTCGGACACTTTTCCTGCGGCGGCCCATAATGCATAGAAAAGGGGCGACGCATGGCCTTTGGAAAAGATCAGGCGGTCATTATTCGGCTGCTCCGGATTGTCCGCATCAAATCTGAAGACGCCGCCGAATAAAAGACCCGTCATCAGGTCTGTTGCAGACAAAGAGGATGAGGGATGCCCTGAACCGGCCTCTATGGTTGAAGTGATAATATAATAGCGGATTGATTTTGAGATTTTTTCCAGTTGTGCTATATCTGACATTCGATTCCTCCTTAAACCAAATAATACGATTTTCGGTTTGACCTTTTTAATATACTTAAATTATATCGAAAACCGCGGAAAAGGGTTATCCTTTGAGTTTATTGATATTTTTTTACGGCTATTGTAATATTTAATTTACAAATGAGGTCATTTTTATTTATAATGATTCTGAACTTTTGAAGTTAGGGCAATCCCGGGTACTTTAGAAGCCCCCGGGGTTTTTTATTATTGATAGAAACAGGAGAGCGGGAATGGAAAAGAAGATTTACGTGGGCAACTTACCTTTTCAGGCAACAGAAGAAGACATCAGGAAGCTTTTTTCGGAGCACGGAGAAGTTGAATCGGTAAAGATAATAACCGACCTCAATACCGGAGTTCCCCGGGGTTTCGGGTTTGTCGAGATGGCAACGTCTGAAGATGCCCAGAAGGCAATAGGAGCCCTTAACGAAACACTGTTTATGGAAAGGAAACTTACCGTAAGCGAGGCAAAACCGAGACCGCCGAAGGAAAGACACGGCGGGCCGGGAGGCAGACCAGGCGGAGGCGGGGGATTTGGAAAGAAAAAGGAAACAGGGAGAGGATGGAGATAAAATATCTTGGAGATTAGAGTATTTGGCAACGATATAGAAAAAGCATTAAAAACACTTAAGAACAAGCTCCAGAAAGAAGGGCTCTTCAGGGAGATAAAAAAGCGCAGTTATTTTGAGAAACCTTCTACCAAGGAGAAACGCAAACAGAGAGAAGCGCGGAAGAAGAGGATGAAATCCTTCAGGACCAAGAGAAAAGAATAACCGTGGACCAAGCAAAAAGCGGCGATACCGTAAAGGTTCATTATACCGGCAAATTGCATGACGGTAAGATCTGTTACCTTTGATGCGAATCATCCTCTGGCCGGTAAAGATCTTGCCTTTGATATCCAGTTCGTAGAGATTGCTTAAGTTTTTTTAAATCAATAGTCTGCCCCCCTTTTTGCAAGGGGGGAAAGTTTCTATTTATCAACCTCATGATGTTCAAACACTTCACTTTTTTACCTATGGCGTAGAAGCGCTCAATTTGGGTATAATGATTCAGCTAAACTCAACTTTAAAGGAGTAATATATGGCGGATGAACATTCTTTTGATATTGTGAGCAGGGTGGATTTGCAGGAGGTCTCAAATGCGGTCCAGCAGGCGGTAAAGGAAATAGGACAAAGGTTTGATTTCAAGGGAAGTAAAACAAGCCTTGAACTTGATAAGGACAAGTCGGAGATTGGAATCATTTCGGATGATGAATATAAACTCAAGAGCGTAATTGAAATCCTGAAAAATAAACTGGTAAAACGTAATGTGCCTCTGAAAACCTTGCTTTTCGGCAAAATCGAAAAAGCAGCCGGTGAAACGCTCAGGCAGACGCTTACTCTCCAGCAGGGAATTTCCACTGAGAGGGCAAAGGAAATCGTAAAACTCATTAAAGACACCAAGATCAAGGCCCAGGCGGAAATACAGAAAGATCAGGTGAGGGTAAGAGCAAAAAAGATAGACGACCTTCAGTCTGTCATAGCAATGCTGAAAAGCAAAGAGTTTGATTTTAATATCGAATTTATAAACTACAGATAGACCCGTTCCAATTATAAAGGCTTTTCGGAGGTTATTGTGTCGCCCCCGAAAAGCCTTTATGTCAAATCAGTTATAAGATAGAAAAATAGGCTTACTTAGAGAGTACGAGTATTTCAGCTCTCCTGTTTGCGGCCCTTCCTTCCGCCGTATCGTTTAATGTGACGGGTTTTGATTCGCCATAACCGATAGTTGATACAGAAAATTAACGTTATTGCAAAACTCTTGGAACCAACACCGATTCATTCGGACAAACATGTAAAACCTGACATGACTATCTTTAACTATAGAAGCATTATTAGGATGTAAAAAGCGACCTGTCAATAGGAATTTTAAAAAACATTTAACAATATCTGCCTTATTAGGGGTAAAATACCTCTATGCGCAATGTGCTCGTTATTTCCGGCGAATCGAAAAAAATAGCCGCATTATTTAAATCCGTAAGGATTACGGCCGGCAAGCAGGACATGAAACAAAAAGGCATTCCGGTCGGCACCGATCCCGTGAATTTGCTGCAATATGATTTAGCCCTCCTCGACCTTGACGTCAAGGAATGGAAACAGAGTTTATTAGACCTGCGGCAGCAGATCCCCGTCATCACCTTTTCAACTCCTGATGTAAAAAAGGCCGTAGAAGCAATGAGGCTCGGCGCAACGGATTACATCGAAAAACCCCTTACCGCTGAAATCTTAAGCGACATCATCAAGGGACACAAAAAGAAGATACTCAATACGGAATATGGTTTTGATGAAACTATAGGAACGAGCGCGCTGATGCAGGGGGTCTTCGGTCTTATCAAAAAGGCTGCCGTAAGCGAGAGCAACGTATTGATTACGGGAGAAAGCGGTACAGGAAAGGAGCTTGTCGCACGCGCGATTCATAAATGGAGCCCGAGGAACGAAAGGTCTTTTGCCGTCATCAACTGCAGCGCCATCCCCGATACCCTGCTTGAATCGGAACTTTTCGGTTTCGAAAAGGGGGCCTTCACCGGCGCCAATTATACAAAAAAAGGTCTGCTTGAGATTGCCGACGGAGGTACCGTATTCTTTGACGAGATCGGAGACGTATCTCCACTCTTCCAGGTAAAAATCCTGAGGGTATTGCAGGAAGGCGATGTTATGAGAATAGGCGGTTCCCGGCAAAAGAAAGTGAATCTGAGGATCATTTCCGCAACCAACATAGACCTTGATATGGCCTGCAAAAAGGGCGTTTTCAGGGAAGACCTGTTTTACAGGCTGAATGTTATAAACATCCATCTGCCGCCTTTAAGAAACAGGATTGAAGATATTTCCGTTTTAGTGAATCATTTTATCGAAAAACATGCCCACAAGAGGAAGGACCTGCTGATCAAAAACATAAGCGAAGAAGCCATGAGCATTCTGACAAACTATTCCTATCCCGGTAATATCAGGGAACTTGAGAATATTATAGAACGCGCCGTATCTTTTGCAAACAGTCCCGATATACTCCCTGCGGACCTGCCTGCAAGTTTGCAGCAATTCCCGTCGCAAAAGATAAGCCCTTCTCTAAAGCTGAAAGAGACTATTAAAAATGTCGAGAAAGAATTAATCTGGTCTTCCCTGCAAAAGTCAGGCGGTAATATCTCAAAGGCAGCCTTTGAACTCGGCATACACCGGCAGCAGCTCCAAAGAAAACTCAGAAAACTAAAAATAGAAACATAATGTTTCTCCGCAACATTAAATTGCACATCTAAAAAAGCCACAAAACAGTGTTTATTGCAAGGTAATTGCAACAATAAGTTGCAATTTATTCTTCAATAATTAAAATATAGCTTTAGTATCGGCATGTTACGCGTATGGCACATTCATTGCTTTATTTATGATTAGTTATAAAGACATGAATTAATAAGCATATGAAGATTGAAAAAACAGTAGACAGAGGAAGCAAGGAAAAACTTTATGTCCAGATATATTCGATCTTTCTGGAAAAGATCGAAAACGGAGAATGGCCTGCAGGGGCGCAGATCCCTCCCGAAGACGAACTCTGCAGAATCTATCATGTAAGCAAGGTGACGGTCCGTGAAGCCATTCAGGAATTAGTAAGGGAAGGTTATCTTAAGAGACTACAAGGAAAGGGAACCTTTGTAACATTGTCGGAGCCGCATCAGGGGATTATCATGAGGGCAAGATTATCGGAAGACGTCTTTGGAGAGGAGGTGAAAACGGAAAAAGAAATTTTAGACAGGGGGTTAAGGGGAGTGACGGAAGAGATAAGAAAGATTTTTATGAATGAGGGTGAAATATACTACATTCTTTATAAAAAAACCGTTAACGATGAATCTTACAGAGAAGAATTATTTATTCCGCTTTTTATCCTCCCTGATATTGACAGTGAGAATCTGTCCGGCAGATCAATTTATGACTTGATAGAGGATAAAGGCGTCAAAAAGATATTCAAGGTTATACAGTCTGTTGAGGTGACAAAGACTACCGATAATGTGCCTTCAGCGGTAAAGGGCAGGGACGGGGATTGGGCATTGCTTATAAGCAGGACCATTATCAGCTCGGATGGAATCCCTATTGCTTTTTCAAGATTGACAGGTTGCGGGACAAGACAAAAGTTACAGATGGAATTTGATAGAATTAAGTGACAAAAGTAAATATGCCTAAAAAGGAGGTTTTGAGATGAGTTTTCCGAGACAGATGTATGAATTTCTGAAAGCAGCCAGTATAGCCCATGCGAAGTGGGATTATGAAGTTTCGATGAGCATCATTAAAAATCGAAAGAAACTTCTTATCCTTTTTATTCTTTTAATGCCGATACTGGCTATAACACTCTTGCAGGCAGCTGATATGATAGGCGGTAAGACCGCATATGCCCCTGCACACTATTCGAACATGATATTCATGGTTTCGATAGCAGTGGGGCTGGCAGCGGGTCTTATAACCGGTTGTATCGGTGCAGGAGGAGGGTTTATTATCACTCCGGCACTTATGGCAGCAGGCGTTAAAGGTATCCTTGCCGTTGGAACAGATGTTTTCCATATCTTTGCGAAAGCTATTATGGGGACGACAGTTCACAAGAAGCTCGGTAACGTATCGGTAAAATTAGCAATCGCATTTCTTATCGGTTCGAGCGGTGGCACCTTTATTGGCGGCTGGCTCAATAAAACAATCTACAACAAAGACCCCTTGTTAAGTGAAGCATTTATCAGTACGGTCTATGCAGTATTGTTAGGCTTCCTCGGTACATATGCCATGATAGATTTTATCAAATCAACGAGGAAACCGGCAGGCGGAGGCGGTGGCGGACACGACGCCCATGGCGGGCCATCAGGGATGACTCCCCTGTCAATAAGCATACAAAAGATCAATATCCCTCCTATGATAACCTTTGATGAAGACTTCGGCGGAAGAAGGATCTCCTGGCTCTTTGTTGCAATAGGCGGATTGATCGTGGGTGCTTTAGCCGCAATCATGG
The DNA here is from genome assembly GCA_041658585.1 of Thermodesulfovibrionales bacterium. GTDB lineage: Bacteria > Nitrospirota > Thermodesulfovibrionia > Thermodesulfovibrionales > SM23-35 > DYFC01. The sequence goes on along the minus strand of JBAZZX010000002.1, from coordinate 52,233 downwards.
GTGTCGGCGGCGGCTTTGTCACTTTCCCGATGTTTGTTTACATCTTCGGCGTTTCAACAGCCACGACAGTCGGCACTGACATCCTCCAGATCATCTTCACCGCAGGTCTTGCATCGATATTCCAGTATGCGATTTACGGCTATGTGTTCTATACGCTCGCGATGGGAATGCTTATCGGTTCGCTGATCGGAATCCAGGTCGGCGCGCTCACGACAAAAGTCGTGAAGGGAATCCACATCAGGGGATTCTATGCTATGTCTATCATAGCAGGTTTTATCAACAGGGCCTCAACCCTGCCGAAAAAACTGACCGAACTTGAATATATCAACATATCGCCGTCTATTACTTCGAAAATAGAATATGCCGGGAATATCATCTTCTGGATCGTTGTCGGATTCTTCGGCTTCTGGGTCATCAGCAAGTTCTTTGCAAACATCGGAAAATTAAGAGAGGAGGGATAGAAATGGCACAGGCAAAAAAACATTTGGGTTTCGGGATAGTCATGGCCCTCTCCTTTTGGGTAGTATTATTTCTGATATTTTCGCCAATTTTCCCGAAAACTCCAGAGGGACAACCTCAGAATGGATTAGACTGGGCTGATGAGTTGTTCAACCAGCTTGCGAAGGGTTCGTCATATTTCATTCCCAAGGTACAAAAGAGCAATGAGAAGTTTATGGGCAAAATGTTTTCAGCTACTATCAATGTGAGTAAGCCTGAGGACAAGCCGGGTGACGCTGAGAAAAGGGCTGAACGGGCATCCAAGCTGTTTATGATTAATCCGGGCGCCAAGGTTGTAGTCAACGGCGCTCAACTAAAGATCGAAGGAGACCTTGGTGTTGTGCTGAAGGCAGCTTTAGAGGATGCAGATATGATGTTTAAGAATGAAGGTGACAAGATCAAGGCCAAATATGCAGAGGCAATGGGCACTGACGATATGAAGCAGCTGTTCAGGCAGTGGAATAATGTATTGCCCAAGATAGACAAGGCCTTCAAGAAAGAAGGAAAGATCGAGGAAGCGAAGATCGTCTCTGATGTGACCAAGAAGGCGGTTGAGGCCTCATACAACTTCTACGGAGTTGATGCAAAAAAGGTCAAGGATGAGGTTTTTCTGATGACGTTCCTGCTGGTATTCTATGTTTTCTATACTTTGTGGTGGGGCTTTGCGATATTCTTCATCTTCGGGGGAATAGGACTGACGATGTCAAAGGCCAAAGTAAAGAAGGAAGTCTAAGGAGGATAAAATGAAAATACTGGTTCCTGTAGACGGTTCTAAATATTCGACGGAAGGCGTTAAGGTGGCGCTGGACTATGCAAAGACAAAGGGGGCTGATATTACCTTAATGACAGTCTCTCCTTTTGTCGCAGGTCTTGACCTCGAGATCTCTGCCAAAGAGATGTCCAGTCTGAATGAGTCTATGAAGAGACGCGGCGAGGAAGTGCTTGAGAATGCGCAGAACATCTTAAAGGCGGAAGGGGTGAGCTCAAAGACGATCCTTTCTTCGGCCATCTCCGCTGCTGACGAGATTCTTGGCACGGCTGAGAAAGACAAGACTAACCTGATTATCATAGGGAATCGCGGACTTGGAGGGGCTGCCTCAAGGTTCCTTATGGGGAGTGTAGCCTCAAAGGTGGCAGCACATGCGCCCTGTTCGGTTTATATAGTTAAAGCGGCATAAGAACGTAAGACTCATCCAACCCCTCTTTCAATACAGATTCAGGGCCTCCTTACGGAGGCCCCCTTTTTTTCCTGCCTGGGCCTGTCTTCATATAATAAAATTCAATAACATTTATATGCTTGATTTGTACGGAATAATTTATAGATTTATTACTATAAAATATCTCTTATTTCCGTTAATTAAGCAGTGATAAAGAAAAATCTTGACATTCCACCCGTTATCAATTTATATTGCAGATGCTTATTACTTTAATGTCATAAAGATATGAAATAATGATGATTAATAAGTGTCTGTGTATAAACTCAGGTTTTGTCATCCTCCGGCTTGACCGGGGGATCTATAGCCCATTGAAAAGACTGGATTCCCCGATCGAGTCGGAGAATGACGGACTGCTTGAATCGCAGTTTATACACAGACTCTAATAAGTGGTTGGATTCGCGGTTGTGATATTCATCAAATCCATCTTAGCGGCGTTAAAAAATATTCATTGAGAGGAGGGGGATAACGGGAGATCGATATTAATAGCTACCGGAGAAATTCCAATAATCAAAAGGAGGATTTTCCATGAGTTTTCCAAGAAAGATATATGAGTTCCTTAAGATGGCGTCCATAGCTCACGCGAAGTGGGATTACGAGGTTTCAATGAGCATCATTAAAAGCAGGAAGAAACTTTTAATCCTGGGTCTCATGCTGCTGCCGATACTGGGGATATCATTCCTGCAGGCAGCAGATATGATAGGAGGTAAGACCGCGTATGCCCCTGCGCACTATTCGAACATGATTTTCATGGTTTCGATAGCTGTAGGTCTGGCAGCGGGTCTGATAACAGGCTGCATCGGCGCTGGAGGCGGATTCATCATCACTCCGGCATTGATGGCAGCCGGAGTAAAAGGCATCCTTGCTGTTGGAACGGACGTTTTCCATATCTTTGCAAAAGCTATTATGGGAACTACTGTTCATAAGAAACTCGGTAACGTTTCTGTGAAGCTCGCGATAGCGTTTCTTGTAGGGTCCAGCGGTGGCACCTTTATCGGCGGCTGGATCAATAAAACAATTTACAACAAAGACCCGTTGCTGAGCGAGGCATTTATTAGTACAGTCTATGCCATATTGCTCGGGTTCCTCGGGTTCTATGCAATGGCTGACTTTATCAAGTCCACGAGGAAACCGGCAGGTGGAGGCGGTGGTGGACACGATGCACACGGCGGTCCTTCAGGCATGACAGGACTATCAATAAACATACAGAAGATCAATATCCCTCCTATGATAACCTTCGATGAGGACATAGGCGGAAGAAGAATCTCCTGGCTGTTTGTAGCAATTGGCGGAGTTATCGTGGGTGCTTTAGCCGCAATCATGGGCGTGGGCGGCGGCTTTGTCACCTTCCCGATGTTCGTCTACATCTTCGGCGTCTCAACGGCAACCACAGTCGGCACCGACATCCTGCAGATCATCTTCACGGCGGGTCTTGCATCAATATTCCAGTATGCGATTTACGGGTATGTCTTCTATACACTTGCCATGGGTATGCTTATCGGATCGCTGATAGGGATTCAGGTTGGTGCGCTCACGACAAAGGTTGTTAAGGGCATCCAAATCAGAGGATTCTATGCCATGTCAATCATAGCCGGTTTTATCAATAGGGCTTCAACCCTGCCGAAAAAGTTGACCGAGCTTGAATATATCAATATGGACAAATCTCTTACTACGAACATAGAATTTGCAGGGAATATCATCTTCTGGATAGTTGTCGCATTCTTCGGCTTCTGGGTCATCAGCAAGTTTGTCACTAACATCGGAAAGTTAAGAGAGGAGGGCTAACATGGCAGGTTCGGCAAAAAAACATTTAGGTTATGGGATAGTCCTCGCGCTATCGTTCTGGGTGGTGTTGTTTCTTATTTTCTCACCCATTTTTCCTAAGACTGTAGACGGACAGCCTCAAAACGGATTACAGTGGGCTGATGAAATGTTTAACACACTTGCGAAGGGCTCATCATATTTTATCCCGAAGGTTGTAAAGAGCAATGAAAAGTTCATCGGTAAAAATTTCATGCTTAGCATTAATCTTGATAAGCCGGAGACGGTTGAAAACACGGCAAAACTATTTATTACGGCAGGCGCTAAAGTGGAAGTTACGGGAACCGAATTGAAGATAGAAGGGGACCTCGGGAAGACTATGACTGCAGTGCTTAACGATGCGGACGCCATGTATCATAATGACGGCGCCAAAGTTACCGCTCTCTACGGATATAATGAAAAAGATGTTCTGAAAAACTGGCATGCCGCCCTTACAAAGATGGATAAGGCATTTAAAAAAGAGAAAATGGTAGAGGAAGCGAAGCTTGTCTCTGACGTTATGAAAAAAGCGGTTGAGGCGGCATATAATTTTTATAAGGTAGACGCCGTACAGGTAAAAGATAAAGCCGGACTGATGACGGGCCTGCTGGTATTTTATGTTTTTTATACTTTGTGGTGGGGCTTTGCCATATTCTTCATCTTTGAGGGAATAGGACTGACGATGTCAAAGGCCAAAGTAAAGAAGGAAGTCTAAGGAGGATAAAATGAAAATACTGGTTCCTGTAGACGGTTCAAAATATTCGACGGAAGGCGTTAAGGTGGCACTGGATTATGCAAAGACAAAGGGAGCTGATATCACCTTAATGACAGTCTCTCCTTTTGTCGCAGGTCTTGACCTCGAGATCTCTGCCAAAGAGATGGCCAGTCTGAATGAGTCTATGAAGAGACGTGGCGAGGAAGTGCTTGAGAATGCGCAGAACATCTTAAAGGCGGAAGGAGTTAGTTCAAAGACGATCCTTTCTTCAGCCATCTCTGCTGCCGACGAGATTCTTGGCACGGCTGAGAAAGACAAGACTAACCTGATTATCATAGGGAATCGCGGACTTGGAGGGGCTGCCTCAAGGTTCCTTATGGGGAGTGTAGCCTCAAAGGTGGCAGCACATGCGCCCTGTTCGGTTTATATCGTAAGAACGGCGTAAAAATATTATAATTCCGCAAAATTCTGAAAGGGTCTCTATAAAGAGGCCCTTTTGTTTGGTAATGGAATATAATAAAGATACATAAACTAACCTATATTATTCATAAAATTGGCAACAGCAACTGCGGATAGAGTATTTGAGCGGTTTTTTTTGCCGATAGTCAAATACGGTATATGAAAATAAAGAGGCAAAAGCCTCGCAGGGAGGAACGACCGAGAATGAGCGAAAGTACTCTATCTGCAGTTCAATCAGAAAAATCTACAAATAATCCGGGTTAAATGAAAAAATTTCCCTTTTTGCATCTAATCCTGTTTCTCCTGACAATGCTTTCGACCCTGACAGTCGGCGCATTGCAGACAGGCGCGGATATTCTCGGTGAGCCGGGCAGCATTTCTAAAGGAATTCCCTTTGCCGCAAGTTTGATGACGATTCTCCTGAGCCATGAATTTTCGCATTATTATGCTTCAAAGAAACACGGAGTAAACGCCTCGCTTCCTTATTTTATCCCGGCGCCGAATTTTATAGGTACCTTCGGTGCGTTCATAAAAATGAAGTCGCCCATTGCGACAAGGAAATCCCTTATAGATATCGGGGCGTCAGGTCCTGTAGCCGGATTTATCATATCGGTTATAGCCTCTGTGATCGGCCTCAATATGTCGGCAGTGGCGCCGTTAACTTCTACGAAAGCCGACTTTTTCCTTGGGGACTCTCTCCTCTTTTCTTTTCTTACCCGTGTAACTATGGGAGTTGCGCCTGCAGGCTATGATATCCTATTGCATCCGGTTGCCTTTGCAGGGTGGATCGGACTTTTTGTGACTTCAATGAACCTTATCCCTGTGGGACAGCTCGACGGCGGCCATATTGCCTATGCGCTCCTTGGGGAAAAACACAAAAGGCTTTCATTCCTGCTTGTTGTGTTGATGGCGCTCCTGGGGATATTCTTATGGGAAGGCTGGATCGTATGGTCGCTTCTGCTGCTCGTTCTCGGTCTCCGGCATCCCCCTATAATTTACTGGGAGGTCCCCCTGGACCGTAAGAGAACTTTTATAGGATGGCTGTCCCTGTTCATATTCATCCTAACCTTTATCCCTGTCCCATTCAAGGTGGTGTAAACCAAAACATATTTAGCGATTTCCTGCAACGATTATCGGAGTCCTGCAGGTGTCACGAATAGGGCTGTTCTTTATGGTATAATAGGTGTGTTGTAGCAGGGCAAAATCTTTTTGCAATATCTTTCAATTACAATAAATTAAATAATTTTTTTGAAAAGGAGATACCGGATGAAGGTTATACTGAAAGAAGACGTTAAGAATTTAGGCGCCATGGGGCAGATTATCGATGTATCCGTCGGATATGTAAGGAATTTTCTGTCGCCGAGGGGGCTTGCCGTTGAGGCGAATGTAAAGAATATCAAATCCCTTGAGCATCAAAAAAGGATTATCCAGGAAAAGGCAAAGAAGATTAAAAACCAGGCGCACGACCTTTCGGCCAAAATTTCGGCCATGACCCTGGTTATAAAGACCAAGTCAGGGGAAGAAGGAAAACTCTTCGGTTCCGTCACTTCCATGGATATTGCCGAGGCCCTGAAAAATGAGGGTATAGAGATCGACAAGAAGAAGATAGACATTGAAGAGCCGATCAAAAGACTGGGCGTCTATAAGGTAAACCTCAAGCTGCATTCCGAAATACCGACACAGGTGAATGTGCAGGTTGTTGAGGAATAACTCATCTAAAGGTATTATTAAGAATGAAAGAAGTTGATGTTCAATTAGACAGGCTCCCTCCACAAAATGTAGAAGCGGAACAATCTATCGTCGGCGCCATTCTTATCGACAATGACGCCTTGCCCAAGGCCCTTGAGATCATTGACGCAGGAGATTTTTACAAGCTGTCCCACCGTAAGATCTTCAACGCTATGACGGAGCTTTTTGAAAAGAACGAGCCCATCGATATTATCACCCTTACCGATGAACTGAAAAAGCGGGAAGAGCTGGATGCTATCGGAGGGATTTCGTATCTTTCCGCGCTTGTCAACATGATCCCGACTGCGGCAAATGTCAGATATCATTGCCATATTGTTCGTGAAAAAGCGCTTCTCAGGGGTCTTCTACACTCTGCCAACGATATTGCTGGCAAGGTCTATGAGGAAAATCTTGATGCGGAAGATCTTGTTGATTATGCGGAAAAATCTATCTTTGATATCTCGGAGAAAAGGGTCAAGGCGTCCTTTTCGACCCTGAAAAGTGTTATAAAAGACAGCTTCGAGATGATAGAGCACCTGTATAATAAGAAGGAGACCGTGACCGGAGTCCCTTCAGGCTTCAGGGACCTTGATGATCTGACAACAGGCTTTCAGAAAGGCGATCTCATCATAATCGGCGGCAGGCCGTCGATGGGCAAAACCGCATTTGCCCTCAATATTGCACAATATGTCGGCCTTGAATTAAAAGAGCCTGTCGCCATATTCAGTCTTGAAATGTCAAAAGAACAGCTTGCCCTCAGGATGCTCTGTTCCGAAGCGATGGTGAATTCAAACAGCATCAGAAAGGGTTTCATTAAAAAAGAAGACTGGCACAAACTGACCGGCGCAGCCGGCAATCTTACGGGGGCGCCGATCTTTATTGATGATTCATCGGCAATCACCGCCCTTGAGGTTAGGGCCAAGGCGAGGCGTCTGAAAATGGAGCACGGCCTCAGCCTTGTAATAGTCGACTATCTGCAGTTAATGCGGGGGAAGGGCAGCTTTGAAAGACGCGAACAGGAGATATCCGATATCTCCCGTTCTTTGAAGGCCCTGGCAAAAGAATTAAGCATCCCTGTTATTGCAGTAAGCCAGCTCAACAGGAGCGTGGAATCCCGGAAACCCCCGAAACCTATGTTAGCCGACCTGAGGGAATCAGGCGCTATTGAGCAGGACGCGGACGTTATACTGTTTCTTTACAGGGACGAAGTTTACAATAAAGATAACCCGGCGGTTAAGGGAAAAGCGGAAGTGGATATCGCCAAACAAAGGAACGGTCCCGCAGGAGTAGCGATTAATCTATCTTTCATTTCTCAATGCACGAGGTTTATGAACAGGTCGGACAGGGATTATCAGGATTATGAAGGGGAGGATGTATTTTGAAGAGGTCTCCGGCGGTAGCAGGCCAGTTTTATTACGGATCAGCCTCCAAGCTGGCAGAGCAGGTCGAGCAATACATAGACAGAAATGCCGGTAAGGAAAAGGCGATCGGTATTGTTTCTCCCCATGCAGGCCTCATATATTCCGGTTCCGTAGCAGGCGCCGTTTTCTCCGCCATCGAGTTTCCTGAAACCTTTGTGCTTTTGGGGCCTAATCATACGGGACTCGGGTCGCAGATATCAATAATGGAATCGGGGCAATGGGAAATACCGACCGGGACCTTTGAGATAGATGAAAAGATCGCCTATAAAATCGCCATGAATGTACCTTTTGTCACAAAAGACGGCAGGGGCCATATGTTTGAGCATTCCCTTGAAGTCCAGTTGCCTTTTATTTCCTGTTTCTCCGGGAATGCCAAAATTGTGCCCATTTCAATCCTTACGGCGACTCTCGAGGAATGCAGGCTGCTTGGAGAGGGAATTGCGAAAGCGGTGAAAGGCGCGGGATATTCCGTTGTCCTTGTGGCAAGCTCTGATATGAGTCATTACGTGCCGGATAGCGTTGCGAGAAAAAAAGACGATAAAGCCATAAAGAGGATATTGGATCTCGATCCTGTAGGGCTTTATGAAACCGTAACAAAAGAGAAGATTTCCATGTGCGGTTATCTGCCGGTCACGACGATGCTTTTTGCGGCAAAAGCGCTTGGAGCGCAGTCCGCAAAACTTGTAAAATACACAACCTCCGGAGAAGTAAGCGGAGATTATGAGCGCGTCGTCGGCTATGCGGGAATAGCGGTACGGTGAACAACTAAACAGGCAAAACGTATGAAAGAAAAAGACGGCGATAACAGACGAAACAAGAGGCATGTCGTAGAAGGCATTGAAGGGAACGTCCTTTACACCTCCGACATAGAAGTGCTCAATCTCAGCATTGACGGGGCCGCGATAGAGACTGCAAAACGGCTTGAATTAAATCGTGAATATACCTTCAAGATAAAATATCATGATTCTTTTATAAGTTTAAGAGGCCGCGTTGTCTGGGCAATACTCGTATCAAAAGTAGACAAGAATAACGGAGCCGTTACCCCTGTTTACAGGGCCGGCATCAGATTCACCGATACCCTGAGCGAAAAAGCCAATATGCTCCTGCAATTCATTGAGGACAACAGAATAAAAAAACGCGAAAACAGACTCGGAGGGGTGAGGTTTAATATCTTCTCCAAAGAGCATATGAAAGTCGACCTGCCGCATGAATATAAAGTAATAAAAATCAGCTTTTCCGGAATGCTTGTAGAGACGGAATATCCTCTTGATATCGAAGCGCACTATAATATTGAATTGATTATTAATGACCGTAATCTGAACATTGTCGGAAGAGTCGCCTATAGCAAGGAAGTCGTAGTCGATAATATTGCCAAATACGAAATCGGCATCGAGTTCTTTGAAATATCGGAAGACGATGAACGGATATTACAGGAATTTCTGGATACGATGGAAGAGATGTAGTCTCATTAGTTGTGTGCAAAAAGGGTTCCGAAAGCTTCCGGGCTCCTTGACGTCGAAAAAGGCATTGAAATGTTGCAATATTTTGTGCGGGTTGTTTTTTAAACCTTTTTTATGTTATTTTATTTATTCGGAGGTGTTAAGAAATGTACGCAATAATAGAGACCGGTGGAAAACAGTACAAAGTTTCACAGGGTGAGATGATAAAAGTGGAAAAACTCCCTCAGGAAACAGGTATGGATGTCACTATCGACAAGGTGTTGATGGTGACAAAAGATGACGGGAGCATTTATGGCGCTCCTTATGTCCGGGGCGCAAAGGTTATCGCTTCCGTTGAGGGTATCGGTAAAACGCGCAAGGTCCTTGTGCACAAACAGAGACCCCGTAAAGTTTACAGAAAGACAAACGGACACAGGCAGTTCTATACTTCTCTGAAAATAAAAGAGATTATTCTGGAGGCCTAGATATGGCGCATAAAAAAGGTGTTGGAAGTTCAAGGAACGGGCGTGACAGCGAGTCAAAACGCCTTGGAATAAAAAGATACGGCGGTCAGCTTGTCCGCGCAGGCAGCATTCTCGTCAGGCAGCGGGGCACCAAATTCCATCCAGGCATGAATGTCGGCAAGGGTTCGGATGACACCCTCTTCGCAAAGGTCGACGGCGTCGTCACTTTCGAACGCAAAGACCGTACAAGACTGCAGATCAGCATCTATCCGGCAGCCCCGGCGCTGTAGAATATCTTTAAAAAGAAAAGCAAAAGGCGGGCTTAAGTCCCGCCTTTTTTGTTGTCGCTAACGGTCCTCCCGGAAATATCCTTCCCGTTTATCTGATACAATATAAGTAATTCAAAAATAGAAAGGTTTCAATGAATTTTGTCGATTACGTAAAGATATTTGTAAAAGCCGGTGACGGCGGCAGGGGGTGTGTCAGTTTTCGCAGGGAGAAGTATGTGCCGAGAGGCGGCCCTAACGGCGGCGACGGCGGCAGGGGAGGCCATGTCATTTTCAAAGCTACCGATGAATTGAACACCCTCATTGATCTCCGCTATCACCGGGAGAACAGGGCACAAAGAGGTCAGCACGGTATGGGCAAGAATATGCATGGCAGGAACGGAGAAGACCTTGTTATCCCGGTGCCTGTCGGCACGCTTATAAAGGACGCCGAAACTCAGGAGATACTATCGGACCTTGACAAGAATGACATGGAGGTTATTATAGTAAAGGCGGGAAGGGGTGGTTTGGGCAATTCTCATTTTGCAACTTCGGTCAGGCAGGCGCCGCGTTATGCCCAGCCAGGGGAAGAAGGCAAAGAAAGATGGCTGGTTCTCGAACTGAAACTTCTTGCCGATATCGGGCTTATAGGCCTTCCAAATGCCGGGAAATCCACGCTTATATCAACGCTTACATCCGCAAAACCCAAAATTGCAGAGTATCCGTTTACTACGCTCAGGCCGGTATTAGGGGTTGTGAAGCGCGAGGATTTTAAGAGCTTTGTAATAGCCGATATTCCAGGACTGATAGAAGGCGCCCATAAAGGCGCGGGCCTCGGCTTTCAGTTTCTGAGGCATGTAGAACGGACAACAAGGCTGCTGCATCTTGTCGATATTTCGGAAATGGGCGAGGGCGACCCTGTTGAGAATTATGAAAAGATCAACAGGGAACTCGAACTGTACAGCCCGGAACTCATCAGTAAACCTCAGACGGTCGTCGGAACAAAGTCGGACATCGCCGGCAACGGAGAACGGCTTGACAGGCTGGAAAGTTATTGCAAGAATAACAAGAGAGATTTTTTTACGGTCTCAGCCGCAACCGGAACCGGGATTAGACTACTACTTTCCTACATATCCGTGAAGATGGAGGAGATTTGGGACAGAAAGAAAATGAAAACGTAAACATAAAAGTAGATGTGCGATTGCTGAGTGACGCCGTCATTGAGTTGAACATTTCACGCCGGAACGTATCCATTTATCCTGAAGACCATCCTTCGGTAGAAAATTCGTTGAACCGTTCCTTCGAGCTGTTGCAGAAAATATTCCAATTAAGGCCGGAGATTACCCTCGCAGTGGCGAAGGATGCCCTGATTATCGATGATTCCTATCTCGACAGAAAAAATACGAGCTACAGAGAATTTGCCCTTTACCTTAACAGAATAAATATCGCCTTCATAACATTTATGAAGGGCATAACCAAAGAGGAGCTTTACAAGTTCCATCGGATCATATCAGAGAAGATAACGGATGCCTCTCCTGAACGGATGCAGCAACTATTTCATGAACATCCGTTAGACCATATCAAAGCAGGGTTTATTGACTATGGAGCCTTTTCTTTCGAGGAGGACGGGACTGAAACTGGATCGCTAAACGCTCCCCTCTGGGAGCGTTATATTTACGGACTTCTTAAAGGCGATATACGGACAAGCGATGCCCCTTTCGAGTTTAAGGAAGTACCGCCGGATATCATGGCGAACTTTTTCAACAACATTGCCGATAGCCGTATTAAGGATGAGACGTATGATAAAGTTATCGCCTCATATTTTAAAAGGTCCCAGGAGAAAGGATTTTTGAGCGGGGAGATTAACAGGCTGCTTGATTTCATAAATGACCTCAGCCCCGAATTAAAAAAGCAATTCCTCTCTTCGGCTGCCAGGGTTTTTGTGAAAGATATTGAAACCGCCTGTAAGGAACCCGGCAGTCCGTCTAAAGAAGAAATTGTTGGACTTTTACATGCTATGAATGAGCATCATGCGGCGATGCCTGAAGCGCTGAAAAACCTCCTTGATAAATTATCAACGTTACCACACGACGGTTTTTCTTTTGTGTCCTATAAAGGCAATCTCCTTGCAGATGATATTGTCCTTTCTCAGGATATCGTCAACCTTTTTAATACGAATTCCGCGAGCTTGGTGACGGAGTCATATCGGGAAGAGCTAAGGAGACTGCAGGAATATAACGCGTCAGGCCTTGCAACATTTAAGTACAAGGAATTCGAAAAAGAATACAGCGATGATTATATAGAAAACGATTTCCATGATATAGTTCTGGAACTGCTCCTGTCGGATACTATTTCCGGTGATGATTACGGTTCTTTTATGAACATATTGCAGGAACAGGTCGACCGCCTGATATGGACGGGTCAATACGACGGAGTCCGGAAAACCCTTAAGGTATTAGCATTGAACTCTGAAAAGAGCCGTTTTCCCGATATGACCGAACAGACACTTCAATATTTCCATTCAGGAGACTTTATTTCAAAGCTTATTGAATCTTTCAGGATTGTGGGCAGACAAGCACGGGAGGAAGCACGGTTGCTTTCAGAGCAATATGGAGAAGAAATCATCAACCCTATGCTTGACGCCCTTGTTCAGGAGGAATCGTCGACAGTAAGGAAATTTTTTTTAGGTTTGCTCACGCAACTCGGCGATAAAGTTATTCCTGAAGCGATAAAAAGGCTTGGTGACGGCAGATGGTTTGTGAAGAGGAACATGCTCTATCTTATGAGCGAAATCAACAGTGAGGAGGCCCTCCCTCATATAAGGCCATATTCCCGTCACGAAAACCGTAAGGTAAGCTTTGAGGCGATGAAGTATCTGCTGAATGCCGGTGATAGTTATGGGACGGAAGCAATCAGGTATTTTCTCCGTTCCGAAATACCGGAGAATGTCGAGCGGGCCATTAATTTTGCAGGTTCTTTCAAGGTCAAAGACATTGTCCCTGATCTGCTTCAGCTGCTCAAAAAGCGAGTGGTAAGCGGCGCCGATCTCTACAACAAGATACCTATTGTAAAAGTGCTTGGTGAGATAGGAGACCCCGGTTCTCTCAAAACCCTGAAAGACGTCGTCTCCGGCAAGAGCATCCTTTTTAAAAATGCTCTGGACAGACTGAAGGAAGAGATATATAGATCGTTGAAGAACTATCCTCCCGAGGATATCAAGGAATTTATTGAAACCGGGTTGAAGTCAAGGAATGATATTATCAGGGGGGAATCTTTACGGTTAAGCAGGATAAAGGGGAAGAGCGTTTAAATGAAAGACGTTAAGACATATCTTTCAACGCTTATGTCGGCCGTATCTATTTGTATGCTCTATGATAAAGGCCATTCTTCGGTTGACGATTTCACCCGGAGGGCTCTCGATTTGTTACGGGGCATTCATGAGGAATCAGAGGTTCTTGAAATCATGGTTGTGGACGAAGATATTATCGTGAATAAAAAACCTTTTAGAAAGATCGGGGTACAGGGTAAGAGTTTTATCAAGAACCTGAAACGGAAAGGCATTTCCCGCGTGGATTTTTTAAAGGATATTAACTTTGAAGAAATGAAACAAATGATTCTTGCTCTGTCTGATGCAAAAGCGGATCTCAAGTCGTCACCGCATATCAGGATAGGCGTCGTCGACGTAAAAACAGGAGGATCAAAGACGGATATTCATATCAACCTTGAAAATCTTCCGGCCTTTTCTTTGGAACAAGTTCAAAAAGTTCGGGAAGTTTTCTCCGAGATATCTTCTTCTAAAACGATGAATATCGCCGGCCTTGAGGAGATTGTGTCCAATTTCATCATAAGCTGCAAGAAGGGAGTTAATATCTTAAAAGTTATAAGTCCCATAAAAACATACAGTGAATATACCTTTACCCATGCAACAAATGTTGCGGTCCTCTCCATATTCCAGGCGGAGTCACTGGGTATCGGGAATGATCTGCTCCGTGAAATCGGTATCGCAGGGCTTCTGCATGATATCGGCAAGTTATTCATCGCTCAGGAAGTGCTTGAAAAAAAAGGATCTCTTGACCCGACAGAGTGGCAACAGATCGAGCTTCATCCTCTGTATGGGGCCGTATATCTCGCAAGGCTTGATGGTATTACGCGGCTTGCAGCTATAGCGGCTTTTGAACATCACATGAGATATGATGGAAAAGGATACCCTGCACTACGGTTGAACGGCAAGAAGCAGCATCTCTGCGCGCAGATTATAGCAATTGCAGATTTCTTCGATGCCTTGAGGAGCCGGAGACCCTATCGGGAGGCTTCAGAGTTTAAGGAAGTCGTCTATATCATAAAAAACAAGTCTGAAGGCATGTTTAACCCCCGTTTGGCGGACAACTTTGTGAGAATAATACATAAGGCTTTCACTGAGTAGTACCGATATGAAAAAAAAGAAGGAACCAAGTGTCCCTGTTGAACGGCGCGAAACCATCCGCCGGGAGATATTGTCCCTGCTTAAGGCCAATGAACTTTCAGCAAAGGCAATATCCGCAGAGGTTGGCATCTCTGAAAAAGAAGTATATGAACATCTCGAGCATATCCGGAAAAGCATCGGCAAGGGCGAACGCGGATTTATTATTAAGCCTGCCGTCTGCAGGAAATGCGGATTTCTTTTCAGAAAAAGGGACAGACTTAGAAAACCTGGCAGATGTCCTGTCTGCCGCAGTGAAACAATAGAGGAGCCGTTCTTTTCAATCTCTTTGGCGTTTTCCGGGTGATATTAATTCAAAAACTGCAAATGTCTAAAATAAATTTATTTTAGTCCGACGTAGTTTCTCCGAATTATTAGTAAAAATGGCAACAGGAACTGAGGATAGAGTATTTGAGCGGTTTTTTTTGCCGATAGTCAAATAAGGTATATAAAAATAAAGAGGCAAAAGCCTCGCAGGGAGGAACGACCGAGAATGAGCGAAAATACTCTATCCTCAGTTCAATCATATAGTTCATTTACATTCCGGGTTTTAATAAAGGCCGTCATTTAACTTATTGCTTCTCTGGTAAGTTTTTCCGCGACCTCAAAGACGGCCTTTTTGTCTTCTTCGGTCCGCGCTTCGATATAGAACCTGACCTTGGGTTCGGTTCCCGAAGGCCTTATCATCAGCCATGAACCGTCGTCGAAAACGAGTTTAGTACCGTCAACCGTTATGACGTCCCGGACCGTTCTTTTTTTATTGCCGATAACAATCCCGGTACCTTTCCCATAGCTCTGTTGAATTGTCGAAAGCCTTTTGACGAGGGTCTCGCCGACAAGCGAAGGGTCTACCGATATGCCGGAACGGTCCGGATAATAGTAGCCGAATTCATCCATGATGTCCTTCAGATACGCGCCCGGATTCTTTCCCGTGACGGACATCATTTCGACGGCGAGGAGAAGTCCGAAGAGCGCGTCTTTCTCAAGGGTATGATTAAATCCGGAGATGCCGTCTGATTCCTCGAACGCGACGACGGCTTTCTCGGATGCTTCCTGAACCATAAAGGGCCTGAAGTTTTTGAATCCGACCTTTGTTTCCCTGACCGTTACGCCGAGTTTTTCAGCAACGGCATTGACAAGATTGCTTGTGCCGACCGACTTTGCAACAACTCCTGAAAAACCTTTATGGACATGAAGGAAATGGAATGCCATTGCGCCGAAGTAGTTCATCGGTATCTGCATGGAACCGTCGGAATATCTTATCCGGTCTCCGTCGGGGTCCATAATGACTCCCAGTTTAAATCGGGACCTGCTTTCAGCCAAAACCTTTTCCACCCGCTGCATATTTTTTTCAGAAGGCTCCGGAGCCACGCCTCCGAAAAGATAATCATCCTCCGTTCTGAGATAGACGATCTTGGCGCTTTTGCCGAGGATCTTTTCGATGCAGCCCCTTGTCGAACCGTGCACATTATCGATGCAGATCAGGCAGTCTTCCCTGTCGATAAAGGAACGGATATTTTCCAAAGCAATTGTCTTTCTTTCGTTTATGAAACGGATATAAAGCTCATTAAGGTCTATCGGCTCGACGTGCCCGGGTTTAAACGGCTGTATGACTGCCGATTTTTTCATCATGGCGTTTGCGATTTCTTCAATCTTCATGGTTATCTCGCTGCCTGCCGGGCCGCCGTCGGATGGGTTGAATTTAAACCCGGCATAATTTGCCGGATTATGGGAGGGAGTGAGGTTGATGGAGCACGCAGCCTTCAGCATTTCTATGCCTGTCGAGAATTGAGGTGTGGGCGCTTCGCCTGCGTACCATGTCTTGATACCCGCTTTCTGAAGAAGTCCTATGACCTCCATGGCAAAATCCCGTCCAAGAAAACGGTTGTCATGACCGACTATGACCCCGCGATTTTTTATTTCATCAAATCCCGGGACGCCCAGCGCTTTAAGGACGGCAGGGTCTTTACTCCTGAACATTTCAATAATCGCTGCAGTTACAATCCTGATGTTGTTGAATGTGAAATCGGTTCCTATCTCTCCCCGCCAGCCGGATGTGCCGAAGATGATCGGCGCCGGCCTCGGGTTATCCCGCGCAAATTTTTCGATAACCTGCAGCAACTGCCTGTTTTCAACGACATTTGAAAGGATAGCTTTCCAGCAGGACGCCGCGTCCTGAAATGCCTGTGCCATTGGTCCCTCCTGAATGAAATACCCCGCAACGGATCTGCAAGGTAACATGTATATTTAAATATTGTGTATCCCGACATAAACCTTTGTTTGCCGGTATATCAGAAAATAACCTTAAGAACCTCATCTATATCCTTCAGGCTTTTAATAATTTCCGACGCCTCTGCAGGGTTTAGTCCGTCAACCTTTATCCCGGATATTATTTCACAAAAGCCGTCAAAGGCGTCTTTTACATTTAAGTCGTTATCCATATGTTTGATAAAAATTCTTTTCAGTTGGTTATCCGAATGTCCGCTTTTTCCCGAAAGCGAAGAGGACGGTTTTTTCTTTAAAGCTTTCTCTATCTGTTTAACCGTCTTCTGTAAACCCCTCAGTTTATTCGCGGATGCCCGCATGTTTTCATCCGAATAATTCATCCTTTTGCGGTAGTTCCCGTAGATCAGGAAGAACCGTATTTCAGACCGGTTATACCCCCGTTTTTTGAGGTCATCGATATGCAGTATATTCCCTTTGCTTTTCGACATCTTCCGGCCGTCCACATAAAGATGATTGCAGTGCAGCCAGTATCTTGCCATAGGATAAGGTCTGAAGGATTCAAGAATCGCCAGGTTATAGTCGTGATGCCTGTAAAGGTTGTCTATCCCGCCGCAATAAATAGACAGGGTCTCATCGAAATATCTGACGACCATTCCGGGGTCCTGGACATTCCAGGACGGCCTTCCTCTTCCGATACCCGTATCCCAGTAATAGCGCTCGCCCGGCTTATACCCATGCCATAAGATGAAGTCTCCAAGATTCCATTGAACGCCCGGATACGTATCCTTGTGGAAACGCTTTTTACGGGCAGGCCAGCGCGACATGTCGAGGCCGTAGAGTTTTCCGAACCCCTGAAATTTTAACGGATCAAAATAGATATTTCCCTTGTGCCGGTATGCAATCCCCTCTTCGAGCAGCTTTTCTATGATCTTCACCGACTCATGGACGCTTTCCGACGCCTTGGGCAGGTAATCAGGAATCTTCATGCGTAGCAGTTTCATTTCGTGGAGAAAATGTTTGATGTTTTTCCCCGTAAGATGAGACAGCGTCAGCTTTCTCTGTTCAGCTTCCTTAATCGCCTTATCCTCAATATCCGTAAAGTTCATCCCCCTCCTGACGGAAAACCCTGAATATTCGAGGTACCGTTCGAGTATATCTTCAAAAAGAAAGGTCCTGAAATTCCCTATATGGGCCCTTTGGTAAACCGATGGACCGCAGGTGAAGATCGTTACGACTTTTTTGTTTACAGGATGAAAGACCTCCGTCTTCCTGCCCAGCGTGTTGTAAAACTTTAACATATAATTTCTCCTCGTCTATTACTATAAACGTTGCATAAGATATTCTCAAAATGAAAGGCAGGCATGATGAAAGAGCTTTTGGCGACTCCATAATGTACTATTTACACATGGCAGCTTGCATTTATCTAAAATGCACTTTAGGTTAAAAGTGCCTTCAGGTGAATATGGCTCAATTTTTGTCGCATTCAAAAGGTTTTTTGTCATGCCTGCCTTTCATTTTATGCAACTGAAGAGTTACTTCAGCTTCAGATATTTCCAGTGTCCCTTATGGAATCTCCATGTCATGAGCAGACCCTGTGCGGTCATCGAGGTTATCATCGCAACCCAGACACCGGATGCTCCATAATCCATTATAACAGCAAGGAAGTACGCAAGGGGAAGCCTGATGAACCACATAGCCGTGATTATGATCCACATAGCGCCCCTTGTGTCGCCCGCTCCCTGAAGCGCGCCTGCCAGAATAACGCTCAAGGCCATAAAAGGCTCCGACAACATATTGATCCTGAGATACCTTGTTGTTTCCTCAAGAACGGCATGGTCTTGTGTGAGGACTGAGGCGACTGTTCCGGCATAGATAAAAAGTATGCAAGCCATAGAACTCATAAGCATTACTCCCGTCATGGCTATCTTCCATCCTAAATTTTCCGCGCGCTCAAAGTTTTTTGCGCCAAGGTTTTGCCCTATCAATACGGACGCCGACATATTAAGGGCAAAGGCTGGAAGATAAACTATCGCCTCTATCCTCAATCCGTTGGTAAGAGAGGCAAGGGCCGTAATACTTGCGTCTCCCAATCTGCCAAGAATGTTATAAAGGACGATGCTCCCGGCATTCCAGGCTATCTGGAGCAGGGCTGAAGGCCAACCGATGCGGACAATCTTTTTTATAGTGGACGCCGCGATACCCCATCTGCTCAGATAAAAGTCTTTCCACTTCGCTGTTGAAAAAAACAGGAGATTAATCATCATCCCGACCGTTACCGACGAGGCTGTAGAGACGGCAATGCCGATGTAGCCCATTTTTGGAAACGAGAGCATACCGAAGACAAGAAGAAAGTCTCCTATAATATTTATGATGGCGACAAGAAACATGGTGAACAACGGTTTTTTCACCTCGCCGCTTGCACGGAATATTGCATTAGAAACGATCAGGATATAGTTGGGTCCCAGAGCCAGGGCAAAGACCTTGAAAAATTTTTCTGAAATATCTCTGATTGTTGGCGGAAACCCGGACAGGGAGAGTATTTCATGATTAAATACGAGTCCGGTTGCCGTTAATCCGAGGGCAATTACGATGCTGAAGATCAGAGACTGTTTTGACACATTTACAGCTTCACGCCTGTTCCCCGAGCCGGTTGCCCGTGAAACCAGAGCTATAGTCCCAATGCTGACTGCATTTGCAATTATGATGATAAAGAAGTAGATCTGGCTTATAAAACCGACCGCTGCCTGCACCTCGGGATTAATAAGCCCTGCCACATAAACATCGGCAAAGCCGACAAAAAAATTGAATACCATGATGAGAAACATAGGCCAGGAAATATGCCAGATGTTCGACCAGAGGTTTCCTATAGTGAGATTCGATGGTTGGTTTTCAAGGGTTTTAAGCATATCTTTTATTTTACAATAAACTAAAACCCCTGTGTCTGAGGCGGATCAAGGGAGAAAAGAAATTGTTCTTAAAATCTTATAGCGGTTTGCCCGATTCCCGGAAGATAAGTGCTTTTGTGTTCTCTTTTGACATGATAGTCTTTGCCAGGGCGTCGGCTTCCTTTTTGTTGTCGAAACTTCCGATGAGGACCCTGTAAAGGGCTTTCTTATTTTTTCCGATGGTCTTGTAAGAAAAGGTTTTGTAGTTGAGTTTGGTAAAGTGTTTTACAAGTGCGGAGGCATTTGTCTCCTTTTTAAATATCCCGAGCTGAACGGAATAAAAAGGTTTCTTTTTTTCCGCAGACGCTATCTCCTTCTTAGCTTCCTGCTGTTCACGCGTCGGCTCGACTTTTTGCGCTTCCTGTATGATGGGCTGAGGAGATTTTACAGGCGCAGGTTGCAGTGTCTCCGGCTTCCCGGATGAATCGGTATAGAAATAAAACCCTGCTCCGGCTGCAGTAATGACAAGGATAATAAAGAGAACAAGGGTCATGTTTCTACGTCCGGGTTTGCTCCCGACAGTCTCTGATATATTCTCATAGATTTCTTCATCAGGCAGGGCAACCTCGGGTTCCGTCGAATGGATATCCGATCCACTTTTTCCCGCAGGTTCTTCGCTCTCAACCGCTTCCGGCTCCCGAATGTATTCCGGCACAGGCTTTTCCGAAAGACCTTCGTGCGCGGCTTCTTTTTGATGTTCAGGTATAATTTCCGTCGTTGTCTTTTCAGAAATATCTGAAAAAGCATCTTTTCCCGCGACTTGAAGAGGGACTATTCCCGTGGCAGGTATTTCTTCCGCCTGAAGCTTTTTAAAAACCGGCTCTTCATAAGGCGGAAGCGCGGCGGCTTCCTGTTCATGCGCCTGTACGGGAAGTATTTCTCCGACTGCCGGTTGATCCGGAGATTTCATTTCAACGACGTCTATGGTTTTGGAGATAAGTTCTTCCGGACTGAAGGCTTTTTTGATGAAATCAACAATGCCGTACATGGCTGTGTAGCGCGGCTCTATTGTGCCGCCGTGAGGGGTGATGATAATTATAGGGACGTCTTTCAGAGATTCCGTTTCGTGTATGCCCTTGGCTATTTCCAGCCCGCTGGTGTCCCGCATGGCGATATTGATGAATATCAGGGAAGGCTTTATTTTTACGGCTGCGGAAATACTGTCGTTTCTGCCGGCTGAGTTATGGACGGTATAGCCTTCGGATTCAAGGATTGATTTGACCCGCTGAGAAGTCTCGGCGTCAGTATCGATTACTAATATTGTTTTCTCAGTCATAATCATTCAATTTACCAGTAACCGGCGGATATGTCAACGATGATTTGGATAATTAACTCATCAGTCGCATAGCATGAAAGGCAGATATGATAAAAAAACATTTAGAACGCGACAAAAGATAATCCATATTCACCTGACGGCACTTTTAACATAATGTGTATTTTAGATAAATGCATATCGAACAGTGTTAATAGTGCATTAAGGAGTCGCCTAAAAGCTTTTTTTATCATATCTGCCTTTCATTTTGAGAAGTTATTTTAGTTTAATCCGAAAAATTCAATTAAACTGTCTGAAAAACTGCGGATGTCCAAAATAAATTTAGTTTTCGATACCATAGTGTACTTATATAGATGTGTTACCAAATTATTTTTATGCAATTACCATGGAATATCTTTTTAAATAAATTTATCGAGTTAAATAGATTTATTTTGGACATTCGCAGTTTTTGATATACCCCTCTACGAGTATATCTTCCCCGAGTTTTTTTACCGTTACATCCTTTATGGCATGGGCTTCTTCGAGTCTTCTGAAGGTTTTTCCTCCCACGACTGGAAACGAGTCTTTTCCGCCGATGATTTTGGGGGCAATGAAGAACATGACTTTGTCGACGATCCCGTCTTCGAGGGCATGGGCGTTTAAGGACGAACCTCCTTCTGTCAGCACTGATGTAATCTGCCGTTCCCCGAGTTTTGCGAGCAGCCAATGCAAATCAAGTTTATTTTTGAAATAGATTATGTGAATGCCCGGTATTTCAGAATACCGTTGTCTATTGCTGTTTTCGTTTGCGACAAAAATTGTTTCCGGAGGAGTCTGCAGGATTTTTGAGTTGAGAGGTGTTTCGAGGTTTGGATCTATAACGATCCGTATTGGATTTTTGCCGCCTTTAATCCTTGCTGTTAGACCGGGGTCATCGGCTTTTACCGTACCGATAGCAGTCATAACGGCGTCCACACTACTTCTCAAACGGTGCACGGTCCTTCGCGCCTTTTCACCTGTAATCCATTTTGACCGGCCTTCCGGAGTGGCGATTTTGCCGTCAAGGGTCATGGCTGCTTTCAGAATTACAAAGGGTTTCCCTGTGGTTATATATTTGATGTAGAATTCGTTCAGGCGCATGGCTTCTTGTTCAAGGATGCCTGACGTAACCTCTATCCCTGCCTTTGCAAGCTCCCTAAGCCCCATGCCCGACACCCTGGGATTCGGATCAGTCATTGCAGCTACCACCCTCCTGACGCCTGCATTGATGATGGCCTTTGTACACGGCGGGGTCCTTTTGTCGGTATGGCAGCAGGGTTCGAGATTCACATACAATGTTGCGCCGGCAGCCTTTCCGCCGGATTTTGATAGAACAAGGGCTTCGGCATGGGGCGTTCCGGGTTTCCTGTGAAAATCCGCGGCTATTATCTCCCCGTCTTTAACAAGTACGGCGCCGACCATCGGATTGGGGCTCGTCATCCCCACGGCCTTTTTTGCAAGACTGAGGGTCCGCTTTATATAAAAAGCGTCATTCATGAGTTATTAGGATACCATAAAATATAATTTGCTTCTAACTCATTATTTATTCTGGTATAATATCATCATGGATTGGAACAACATTTGGCTGGGAATAATTGCAATAGCCGCAGTTGCACTTGCCGGTTATATTATATCCCTTATTATCGAACTGAAGAAGACTGTCCGCTCGGTCAATGAATTATTGAAAACGACAGAGGACAATCTTAACCCGACCCTTGAGGAATTGCAGCAGACCTTAAGGAGTTTGAGAAATGTAACCGACGATATAAATGAGGTAACGTCGGACGTAAAGGTTTTGTCAAAATCGGTCAGAGATGTAGGCGAAAACGTCAGTCATGTAAGCGGCCTCATAAGCACTGTAACGTCATTGGCGGCGATGAAGGCTTCCGGTCTCAGGGCCGGCGTGAAAGCAGGCATGGGAGTTTTAATGAGTAATCTTTTTTCAAGGATAGGAGGCGGAAAATGAGAGATGAATGCGGATATGGCACAGGTAGTATCTTTCTTTCCTTTATACTCGGAGGAGTCGTAGGCGCGGGCTTTGCGCTGCTTTTAGCGCCCCAGTCGGGCCGTGAAACACGTCAGAAGATAAGACAGTTCACCGAAGACGTCAAAGAGAAAGCCGTGGATTATGTGGAAGATGTGAAAGAGAAAGTAACAAGCGGCATCGACAAGGGTAAAGAGCTTTACGAAGAGAAAAAAACCATACTATCTTCGGCTATCGAAGCGGGGAAAGAGGCATACGAAAAAGAGAAAGAGAGGTTTTCAAAAGAAGAGAATGCATGAAGTCGGTATAACCCAGGGTATTCTCGATATAGCTATAGAGAACTGTAAGAAGCGAGGTTATACAGGCATTGAATCAATAAAAGTGAAGATAGGAAAGGCTGCCGGTGTAATGCCGGATTCCCTCCTTTTTGCTTTTGAAGCCATGAAGGTCGGCACCATAGCCGAGAAAGCTGTTCTGATTATCGATGAAATCCCTGTAAGCGGTTACTGCAACGGATGCAGCAGTGATTTCTCCGTTGATGATGCGTACGTCATAACATGTCCGAAATGCGGCCACCTGTCTCTGCGGATAGATACGGGACGGGAACTAAATATTGATGAGATGGAGGTTTTTTAATGAAGGTTAAGGTTGTAACGAATATCCTTGAGGCGAATGAGAGGCTTGCCGCCGAAAACAGAGACATTTTCCGGGAAGCAGGTGTTTATGTCATCAATCTTATGAGCGCTCCGGGTGCCGGCAAGACGTCTGTTTTAGAGAGGACGATAAAGGAGATAAACGGCAGACTCAGGCTTGGCGTTATAGAAGGCGACATTGCCGGAACCGATGACGCGCAGAGGATTGAAAACCTCGGCATACCTGTTGTTCAGATAAACACCGGCGGAGCGTGCCACCTGGATGCAAACATGATCAGAGAGGTGATGAATGATCTGCCTCTCAGGGATATTGATATACTTTTCATCGAGAATGTAGGCAATCTCGTCTGTCCTGCCGAGTTCAAGGTCGGCGAAGACATAAAGGTCATGCTACTCAGCATAGCCGAGGGCCATGACAAACCTCTTAAATATCCTTTGATGTTCCAGGAATCAACAGCATTACTTTTAAATAAAATTGATCTCCTCCCGTATACCAATGCCGATCTGGAAAAAATGAGGAAAGACTCCCTGTCCCTCAACCCGAAATTGAAGATATTTGATGTGTCCTGCAGGACTGGCGAAGGGATCGGCGATTGGGTGAACTGGTTGTTAACAATTGTGAAGAAATAAAAAACTCAAAAGGCTAAGGTTTCAGATACATTGTGATTCGGGTTCAGGTTTAAAAACAACATCTGAACCCGTTTTTTTTTGAAGGGATTGTTGTATTGTTCGCTATTGTATTATCCTGGTTAGCGGAATATAACATCGACCCTGAAGAAAAATGAAAAGGACCGGAACACGGCTATCAGTTAAAGGCATTGTACAGGGAGTGGGTTTCAGGCCCTTTGTGTACAACCTCGCCAACGCGCTGAATCTTAAAGGCTTTGTCATAAACTCGTCAAAAGGCGTTATGATCGAGATAGAAGGCAAGGAAAGCGGCGCCTTTATTGACCGGCTCACCAGAGACGCTCCGCCTTTGTCGCAGATAATGAGCGTAGAGGTCGTCTCAATCCCCTATCAAGGCTATAAGGATTTCGAGATAAGAGAAAGCAGGGACGAGGGCAGCTTCACCCTTGTTTCTCCGGATGTGTCCATATGCAAAGACTGCTTCCGGGAGATGCTCGATGAACATGACAGGCGATATCTGTATCCGTTTATAAACTGTACCAACTGCGGGCCGAGATATACAATAACAAAATCGGTCCCATATGACAGACCAAATACCACGATGTCGGTTTTTAAATTGTGCTCTGATTGCAGCAGAGAATACCATGACCCGCAGGACAGGAGATTTCATGCTCAGCCTAATGCATGCCCTGTATGCGGGCCGAAGGTTGAATTGAAATATAAAATTCAGAAATCTCACCTCAGCGAGTCGCCTGGGGCGACAAAATTAAAAATTAAAAATCAGAAAGTCAAAAGTCCAAACAAAATACAAAACCCGATAGAAGAAACAATTATGCTTCTCAAGCAGGGAGCTATCCTTGCCGTGAAAGGTCTCGGCGGTTTTCATATCGCCTGTGACGCTACAAACAAAGAGGCCGTTGAGAAACTGCGGCTGAAAAAGAGAAAGAGCAATAAGCCTTTTGCGCTCATGTGCCCTGATATCGAGACCATCAGAAAGTTTTGTGAAGTTTCCAGGGAAGAAGAGGAAGTTTTAACTTCAAACAGAAGGCCGATCGTCCTGCTGAAAAAATTGCCGAATAACCTTCCGGATGCAGTATCTCCGAACAACCCCTGCATCGGCTTTATGCTGCCGTATACACCTTTGCATTATTTGCTGTTTTATTATTCCTCTTCATCCCTTGTACCTAATTTTGATGCTTTGGTTATGACAAGCGGAAATATTTCCGAGGAGCCGATTGTTATCGACAACGATGAGGCTGTATCAAAACTTTCCGATATTGCCGAGGCTTTTCTTGTTCACAACAGGGACATCTTTATGCGGGTGGATGACTCGGTCGTCAAAGTCATCAGTCAACAGTCGATAGTCAATAGCCAAAAATCACAATTGACAACCCGCGTACCACAATCGCTGACATACTTTGTCCGTCGTTCAAGGGGATATGTCCCTGATCCGATTCAGCTTCATGAAGATGGGCCGGAGGTATTGGGTTGCGGCGCTGACATGAAAAATATATTCACGCTCACAAAAGGGAGTTTTGCCATACCAAGCCAGCATATCGGGGACATGGAAAACTATGAGACACTACAATTCTTTGAAGAAAGTCTCAGGAACCTGAAAGACGTCTACAGGGTGAATCCTGTAGCGCTTGTATATGATCTTCACCCCATGTATCTTTCTACTCAATGGGCATTAAGACAGGAAGGCATAAAGAAGATCCCTGTCCAGCATCACTATGCCCATGTCGGCTCAATTATGGCTGAAAAGGGCCTCAAGGACAAGATCATAGGGGTTGCCTTCGACGGCACTGGATACGGCACGGACGGGAACCTCTGGGGCGGGGAATTTCTAATCGCCGATATAAAGGGTTTTAAAAGGGCAGGACATCTGAAAAATATTCCGCTGCCGGGCGGAGAAGGAGCTTTAAAAGAACCCTGGAGGATAGCGGTAAGTTATATCAAAGACTGCGCCGGAGACAAGACCGGAGAATATCTCGAATCCACAGGTTTTATCAAAAGATACGGTGAGCATAAAATAAAGGATATTCTGAATATTATAGATAAAAAACAGTTCTCGCCTCTTTCATCCGGCGCGGGAAGGTTATTCGACGCCGTATCCGCCCTGATGGGCATATGTGATAAGAGCACCTTTGAGGGAGAGGCTGCAATCGCACTTGAAGCCGCAGCAAGACCTGATATTGCCGATGACTACCCTGTTGATATAAAATCCTGGGATACAATGGAGGTCGATTTTTCTCCGGCTCTGCTGAGCATCATTGAGGATATGCAAAAGGGAGTGGATAAAGGTATTATATCATCAAAGTTCCATAACTCTGTCGTGACTGCTATCACAAGGGTAGTTGAAAAACTTTCATCCTTGTATAATCTGAAAGATGTGGCCCTGTGCGGAGGGGTTTTCCAGAATATGTATCTTCTTGAAAGGACGGTTGACAGACTCCTGTCAAAAGGCATGAAAGTTCATATACATGATAAGGTCCCAACTAATGATGCGGGAATATCTCTCGGCCAGGCGTATATAATAAGGGAGAGGATAAAGGCAGGGATTGAGTAGGGGAATTAGAATATTTCTATAGAAGGAGTCGACAATGCAAAAGATAATCGAGAGGATACACAGCCTTACAAAAGCTATCGGCAGACCCGTTAAGTTGATGGAGGTTTGCGGGACGCATACCGTTGCCATATTCAGACACGGTATCAGAGGAGTCATACCAAAAGAGATAAGCCTTCTCAGCGGGCCCGGATGCCCTGTCTGTGTAACTCCCATCAAAGATGTAGATATTGCTATGGCAATTTCTAAAACAGACGGTTTTGTGCTTACCACATTTGGCGACATGATGAGGGTGCCTGGCAGCAAAAGGCAATCACTCTTTCACGCACAGGCCGAAGGCGCCAATATCCATATTGTCTATTCACCTATGGATGCCCTTGATCTTGCATTGAAGCATAAAGACAAGAAAGTAGTTTTCTTTGCAACCGGATTTGAAACGACATCGCCGTCCATTGCCGGGACCCTTTTTGAGGCAGAAAGGGCAGGAGCGAAGAATTTCTATATATACTCCGCGCATAAAGTTGTGCCGCCTGCACTCAAGGCATTGCTTAGTTCTCCGGATTTAAAGATCGACGGCTTTATTCTTCCCGGACATGTAAGCGCCATTATAGGGACCGCTCCCTATGAATTTCTTGCGTCCGATTACAAAATACCGTCGGTTGTAACCGGGTTTGATGCGGAAGATATCCTGACCTCTATTATGATGCTTATGACCCAGACGGTTGAGGGCAGGGCGGCAGTTGAGATCCAGTACACGAGGGTTGTGAAACCCGAAGGCAACAGGAAGGCCGTGACCCTGATCAATGAATACTTTGAACCCTGTGACGCAAACTGGAGGGGTATCGGCGTGATACCGGGAAGCGGTCTGGCTTTAAAAGCGAGTAAAGCTCGTTTGGACATTAACCGCATACTGAATATTCAAGTCCCTGACTCACAGGAACCGAAAGGCTGTCAGTGCGGCCAGGTGCTCAGAGGCATAAAGATACCCACAGACTGCAAACTATTTGGAAAGACATGCACTCCCGAACACCCTGTCGGCGCCTGTATGGTAAGCACCGAAGGCAGCTGCGCGGCGTATTACAAGTATTCAGGAGTGGTGAAATAGTAGAAAAGATTAATTATCAATGGACAATTAACAATGCAAAATGAATGGCAAAACCTATAATTTGACCCTATGCAATCATATACCCTAATCATAATACCTGCATATAATGAAGAAAAAGTATTAAGCAGGTGGCCTTATTGCCAAAAGCAGATTTATATATAGACAAAATAGATTTTCAAAGATATCTGAATCAAAATGACTGCGTTCAATGCGGGTTCTCCTCCTGTGATTCATTTATCGATGCAATAAAAAGAGGGGAAAAACTCCCGCAGGAATGTCCTTTTATCGGCAGGAATAAAGCTTATGCTTTTGAAGCGGTCAGAAAGATTGAAGAGTCATGGCCCGAGGTGCCATTGCTTACGCATCCACGCCCGGCATTTACCGGACTTGTAGAGCTCAATCAGCCTGATGAAAGGTCTCTGACGATTATATCCGGGAACAATGAATACACGGAACAGGTCCTTCTGACTGTCCTTAGCACAACAGTTTGCCCCTTCTATGTCTTGTTTGTTGATACGGATGGGAACACAGTGGATATGTCTATGGTTTATAAAACCCTGACGGCCGATAGAATATATAATTCTCTGACAAAGACAGGCATGGATAACAAGGTTACCGCAAAAGATTTTATAATACCCGGCCTTGCATCATCCTTGAAGAATGAGATAGAAACCCTGACTGGATGGAACGCAAGGGTAGGGCCGGTATGCGCAGCCGAGCTGCCGTTGTTTCTTTCAGATATCTGGATACCGCCGTAAAAGACAGGGTTCAAGGAACATAAAAAAGGGTTCAAGGATTCGGGGGAGTAGGCAAACGAAAAATATATAATACCAATCATAACC
This sequence comes from Thermodesulfovibrionales bacterium, assembly GCA_041658585.1. GTDB lineage: Bacteria > Nitrospirota > Thermodesulfovibrionia > Thermodesulfovibrionales > SM23-35 > DYFC01. The sequence goes on along the minus strand of JBAZZX010000002.1, from coordinate 23,531 downwards.
GCACTTTTGTAAAGCGGAGCCATGGTTCGACAGGCTCACCATGACACATGTCATTCCAATCGTGTCATCCTGAGCTTGTCGAAGGAAGGCAAATTAGCAGGGAGTGGTATAGTCAATGTCTGTTCAATTCTGAGACCATAAATATGTTAAAATAGCATTTAACATTATTTGATTATATAATCGAGCTTATTGCAAAAGTCCTTTTTGTCACCCTGAGCTTGTCGAAGGGTGCTGTAAGAAGTTGAATTATTGCCATGGTTCGACAGGCTCACCATGACATTTTGATCTTTTCAAGACATTTGCAAGAGCCTCAATCATTAATGGATTTTGTAAATATAGAGAATTTTAAACGGAGGGATTAACTCATGGAGCGTATTCTGCTTGGTCATGGCAGCGGGGGAAAATTAATGTATCAACTAATCAGGGAGCATTTTGTCCCTGAATTTGAACTCAAAGCACTCAATGATTCTGCAATACTAAAAGCAATTAACAAAGGGAAAATGGCTTTTACAACCGATTCCTATGTCGTATCACCCGTATTTTTCCCCGGGGGCAACATCGGAGAGCTTGCCGTCTACGGAACGGTAAATGATCTTTCCATGGTAGGAGCAAAACCACTATATATTTCATCAGGCCTTATTCTTGAGGAAGGGTTCCCCCTTAAAGATCTAAAAAAGATACTTTCATCCATGTCCGAGGCGGCGCAAAAGGCAGGAGTAAAAATAGTAGCCGGCGATACAAAAGTAGTCAACAAAGGAAAAGGCGACGGTATCTTTATTAATACTTCAGGTATCGGAGTGATTGATGAAGGTGTTGACGTATCTCCTTTAAGAGTTAAGCCGACTGACAAGGTTATCCTGAGCGGTCCTATCGGAAACCACGGTATCTCGATTATCGCGGAAAGAAACGGACTTACCTTTAATCCTCCAGTTTTAAGCGATACAGCGCCTCTGAACGGTCTTGTCCGTGAGATGCTGAGAAAAACAAAGAAAATACACGCCATGAGGGACCCTACCAGAGGAGGTCTTGCAACAACCCTTAAGGAGATCGCAGTAGATTCAGGGTATTGTATTACTATTCATGAAAATGCCATACCGGTGCCATCCGGTGTTAAAGGCGCCTGTGAACTACTTGGCCTTGACCCTCTTTACGTTGCCAATGAAGGAATACTGATTGCAATAGTAAGCAGTGACGTAGCAGAGCCGCTTGTCAAAACCATGAGGAAGAATCCATTGGCACGGGAAGCCTGCATCATCGGAGAGGTTGAGAAAAAACCCAAAGGCATGATTCTATTAAAGACAGTAATCGGCGGCACAAGGATGATAGATATGCTCTCCGGAGACCAATTGCCGAGAATCTGTTAACTCGTAGAGGTGTTTATGTTATTGGGTGTTAACATAGATCATGTCGCAACCCTGAGACAGTCGCGGCTGGGTGTTGAGCCTGATCCTGTTATGGCTGCAACCTTTGCTATCCTTGGTGGCGCAGATGGCATCACAGTCCACCTTAGAGAAGACAGACGTCATATTCAGGACCGGGATTTGAAGATATTGAGGGAATTTGTTCCGGTGGAACTCAACCTCGAAATGGCAGCAACCAAAGAAATGATAGACATTGCATCCAAAATAAAGCCCGATATGGTTACTCTGGTCCCTGAAAAAAGACAGGAATTGACAACAGAAGGCGGACTGGATGTGAAGTCCCATAAAAAAGCTGTCAGCGAAGCAATAAAGAAAATCCATGACTCCGGAATCCCTGTCAGTCTGTTTATTAATCCTGAGGCAAAGGATATTGAAATAACAAGAGAGATAGGCGCTGATATGGTCGAGATCCATACGGGCATGTATGCCAATGCAAGAGGGAAAAAAGCGGAAAAGGAATTCATCCGTATTGTAAGCGCAATTAAGCACGCCCTGGATTCGGGTCTTCTGGTCAATGCCGGCCACGGATTAAATTATTTTAATGTTCAAAAAATAGCCTCAATACAGGGGTTGAGGGGTCTTTACATCGGACACAGCATCATATCAAGGGCTGTGCTAGTTGGGATGGAACGGGCTGTCGGGGAAATGAAGACTCTGATACAGCGAATCTAAATTCGGTTGGAGAATCTGTCGTCCTGAGCTTGTCGAAGGGCTACCGGCGATTTAGCAAATGTCATGGTTCGACAAGCTCAGGATGAAAATATATTGCCCACCTATACTATTTTTTCTTTTTGGAAGAAGACGTCTGTGCTGCCGGTTTTGATGAACCTTTCGGGTAGACTTCCGGATTATGGTCTTTATCGTGACAGGTTAGATAGCATTGTCCGGTATTCGGTCCCATTGATGTATAAGCCATCCTCCCGCTTGTTGACGGCCTGATAACAAAGGTGGATTCAAAGTCAATCAGATGCTGGTTCTTTGTGCTGCCATGGGGATTGTGGCATGTCCTGCAAGAAGTCCCCACATCTGAAATATGCAGATTGTGATAAGAGAAGCTTTCGTTGTTCAATATACTATTTCTTCTGTGACAACTGTAGCAGAGTTCGTATTGTGTAATATTCTCAGGCCCATCAGAATCGGAAAAGTTCTTCGACAGTATATACTTGTATTGTGAACCATGAGGACCTCTCGGTCCGGTCGGATCGTCGCTGCCATGGCAGTCTGTGCATTTGATCTGACTTGATACTGTCAACGGCGCAATAAGACTTGTCATTGAAATGTTTTTCCCCGTACCGACAACGGGATGAAAGGATGGATTCAATATGTTAAACAATTCTGCCTTGTTTGTTTGATATAACGGAAGATTGGCGCTGTAAGAATGGCAGTTAAAGCAGAGTTCATATTCAGCCGATACGGCGACTTTCACTCTTTGTGATGTTGTGCCCCTTATCCCCAGCATTTTATTTTCTTTTGACACAAAATGATGATGGTGGCAGTCACCGCATGACACGTGCCTCGGCATGGAAGAATCGATTTCAGGGAGAATTTCATCGTATGTGTGCAAACCGGTATTTTGTTCTATGGGATGGTGGTTGGGTTTCTCAAACTCTTTCTTGATATTATTTTCTCTGACACTCTTTGCAATGCGACCCTCTTTTTGCGCTTTGTCGAGGGCATAGCTATCTCCATGGCATATGAAACAGAACTGGTCTCTCCTTTCGGGCAGCATGGGGGTGCGGATTCTACCATGACCTATATGGCAACTTCCGCATCCCATAGGGACTTTTGTTTTATCAAAATGCGTTTTCTCGATAAGAGACTTTGAATGGGCTGAAGAAAAAAAAGTCAACGGAATGCTTAAAGAGATAATAAACAAGGACAACCGGAAAAACTTTACCATGGCCATATCTCTGTTGGTTCACCGCAGTCAACTTTGTGGCAGACATAGCAGACATCATTGTAGGAAGGCTTTTGCCACAAAGGCGGCCATAACTGGCCGTCTTTGAGTTCTGCCGACTTATTTGTGTGCGGGTCATGACAGCTCGTGCACTGCACACCCCGCTGACCTCCCTGTGTCGGATAAAGTTTCACATCGGGATCACTGCTCGGAGGGGGATTAAGCTGGCATAAGTTGGTTTTTTCATTTCTCTTGTCGACCAGAAACTGGTTGTAAACAATGGATATCGGATGTCCTCCCGAAAGATCGGTCCCGATGTATCCGCTGCACTCTCCGCCGACGATGAGTTTCCCTGAACCATCGACACACTCGCCGGCCTCCATGAGTATTTCCAGCGATCTGCTTTGCACTGAGCCGACTGCAACCGTTCCGTCATGGCAACTGAGGCACAGTTTGGAGTAGCCGTCAATGGGTGGGGCCTCAGCCTCTGAAGAATAGGATGCAAGGGTATTGCTCCAGTAATTGATATAGTTTGTGACCCCGCTTAAGTCATGGTTCCAAAGGGGTTGGGCCGGCGACGCATTATGAGGAGTATGGCAAAAAATGCATATTTCCGGTTCATCAACTGCCTTGACTGTAAATTTTCCCTGCCATTTGCTGAGTGATCCGGAAAGGTTATGCTTTGTATCCCTGATACCGCCTGCGAGGGCAATTACGGGAATTGAGAGAAGAAAAAAAATAGCGAACCCAACAAGTTGGTATGTCAAACCACTTGAACTATAAATCTTGTTATTCTTCGGCCTGATCGTGGAAACCGGATTTCCCGGTTGAGTTGAGGAATGACGATATATGGTATTATTTGGGAACATCCCGATAAATGACCTGCAAAAATATTTTCTTTCAGAACACATTTACTTCCTCTCTTTTATATACTGAAATATCTGAATCCTGTGGTTGTAAGAGTCGGCTACATAAACCCTGTCGTACTCGTCGATAAAAACGCCCGCCGGCAGGATCATCTGCCCAATATTGTTTCCTGTTTTCCCGACCCCCAGTAAAAGCTTGCCTTCACTGTTGAATATCTGTACGTTGTCGAATTGAGCATCGGCAACATATATATGGCCGTCGGAGTCGACTGCTATGCCTTTGGGTTTTGAGAGGTCGCCCGAACCGTCGCCGGGTTTGCCGAAGGCGGATACAAATTTGCCGTCTCTGTCAAAAATCTGGACCCGGAAGTTCATGGAATCAGTGATATAGAGCAGACCGTCTTTGCCTTTGAAAATATTAGTTGGATAGTTGAATTCGCCTTTTTTTGCTCCGTTGCCGCCAAAACTGAAGAGGTGCTCGCCTTTTTTGTTGAATACTAACACATGATGGGCATGTGTATCAATTATATAAATTCTTTCATGATCGAGAGCAATACCCGTGGGTCGAAGAAATGCATCTGAGGAACCAATTTGCCTTATGTGCTTCCCTTCTCTGTTGAATACGAACACCTTTTTCAGAATGGAATCGGTCATATAGATATCTCCATTCCCGTCTGCAGCCACACCGATAGGAGACTGAAACTCTTCAGTATCTGCATCCATGATGCGTGAATACCTCCCCGCTCCAGGATCAAAGATATGAAGAATCCTTGTGCCGGGGTCTGTAACATAAATTTTTCCATCTGTCGCAAAAATACCATAGGGCCGAAGCAGTACATCCCGAACTTCTTCCTCTCCAAAGACCGTTTCTATTGTCTTTTTGAACCATGATTTTCTAATGCCAAGCTCGGAAGATGTGGAAAAGCCCGTCAGATATTTTATGCGTGGCTGCTGGGGAGGGGCCGGCCAGACCGGCACAACCTTCTGTTCTGCAAACCTGTCGTTCTGATTGAAAAGCCCGGAAGCAGCACACCCGGAAAGAGTCACAACTGCGAATAGAAAGCAAAGGGCAAGAAGCTTGTTTAAGCAATTTATTGACTTCATTATAATATCTAAATAGCTATGATATTTTTGGAAATTGTCCCTGGTATTTGATAAATTTGCACGATCATCAGTATGTGTCAAAATGGTCTGCTTACCCTTAAATACATACGTTTTGCATCTGTTTCAATTGTTCCTTCTTCAAATTTGGTCCATGCGTATTCCATCGAAAAAAAGAGTTTTCTCCAGGCATAATCAAGGTTGAATTGATAATCCGTTGTTTTCGTATCATTGTAAAACTGCCTGTCGACATTTTGCAAGTTGCCGTTACTCCACCATCCTGCACTTCGCCATTCAACTCTCCACCAGCCGGAAAAGCGGAGGTCTCTGAAAATGTTGTAATGCAACCGTGATTCATAATCATACTTCCTGATCGGTTGGGAATTCGTCTCACCCATGGTATAGCTTCCGGCGAGTGACAAAGTACCTTTTCTTCCGATAGGGTAGCGGAGATCCGCCTTCGCGGAATAATGCCTGATCTTCTGCGCCCATTGATTTTCACCTATCCACACACTCTTCCATGCACCTGCATTTTTTTCAGAGGAATCAAGGTATCTGGCTTCCAGTTCGACGGACCATGAAGCCCTTAAAGGTCCTTTGACTTTTGCTCCAAGTCTGAATCTATGCTGTATTTCGTCAGTATCCTTTGATGTGGGCTTGCCGGGGTCTGTTGAGTTGAATTTAAAATTAAAGATATTGTATCTGATGTCATAAGTCGTATATATTTTCCCCCATCGGTATTTCCTCGTCGCCAGAGAAAGGTAAAGTCTATTTTCCAGAAAAGTGAAATTATTGTCGTTTGTTTCCTGTCCGATAAAAAAGTTATACTGGGTGATTAAATCGAATACTTTTAACGGTCTGCCGTGGTTAATGGAAGCATCGAATTTTATGGCTGTCTCGTCGTCTCCGGAATTTGAACCGAGCCTGTAATGGAAATCCACTTTGGCATTGGTCTTGGGAGAAAACCGGTAGCGCCATAGGCTGCCAAATATATAGGCATTTGATTTAGTATCCGGTGTTTCCGATTTCATATACTCAAAGCTGTAGCTATGATGTATGTTTTTGATGGGGACCGGCTTGTAATCAAATGAAATGTTTAGAAGCTTTGATGTGTCAATCTTCCTATACTGAAAAGAACTCCAGAGAGAATGGTTACTTTTAAATTGCGTATAGAAACTGGTCCTGATATAAAACGTATCGAAATCCCGGTTCAGAGTCGAAAATTTTACAAAGCCGGAACTGAATGAATATCGTGTTTTTAGGGACTTCCAAAAGCCGTTTGCATAGATATCGAATCTGTCGCTGATTGTCTCGTATTTGACCTTTTGTTTCACAATTATGGACTTCCCCTCCCATTCGTCGTAAAACCTCGTGCCGCCCATTCGTTCGGCATGATAATCCCAATGGGAATATTCCATACGTATTACAGGCAATGGTTTTTTTACCGAGACCAAACGGATGCCATATGATGTGGAGACAGAATCATCAGTCAAGTTGGAGCCGCCGCCGGCATAAAGTGTTCTCGAAGCATAAAGGTCCAGAGTAACCGGCCTCGTGTTAAAAAAAATCAACCCCAGATCATAGGTTATTTGTTTTGAATTGACAGAACCTGTCTCATTGTCATTTTTTGTTTTGTCCGAGTTAAAGCCTACGTTTACGTAATATTTAAGCAGCTTGTGGTGATAAATGAAACCATGCCCGCCAAGTTTGTACCGCTGTCCGAAAGAAGTCCAGCCGGTTTTTTGTCTTATACCATTGTACGATGTCAATATTGTAGAGTCTCGGTAAGTCAATTCAACCAGGCCATCAAATCTGAAGGAATATCTTGCCTTAGTTTTGCCTCCGTAAAGTTGAGAGTAAGAGATTCCTGTTTCCGGTCCGGTTCCTCCCATTCCTCCCTGATTTGTTGACATGGCTAAGGATTTATAGGGTAATGTGAAGATTGCCGAAAAAAAAAACAGCGCAAATACAAATATTACAATGCGCCCGGAAGAGAGAACCCTATTTTTTTCCCCCAGCCAAGAAAAGATGATGCATGGAATCAACGTAAAAATATTCTTTCGTTCTTTCAATGTCATGCATGGAATTTTGACGGATCGGCGCTGCAATATTTTTCATCCAGTTTATCGTACATTTATTTATTTTCCTTCAAATACTGAAATACCTGAATTCGTCTGGTAAATGTGTCTGAAACATAAATCATGTCTTTTCCGTCAATATACATCCCCGTAGGAAGGGAGAATTCCCCCGGTTTTCCGCCTCCCTGTCCGACCCACAACAGGAGTTTTCCATCCTCGCTGAAAATCTGGAAGTTATTAAAAGACGTATCAACCACATAGACATGTCCTTCAGAATCGACTCCTATTCCTGCGGGTCGGGAGAAAGATCCGGAGGAGTCACCCAATTTGCCGAATTTCTTGATAAACCGGCCTTCGCGGTCAAATATCTGTACCCTGAAATTCAAAGAGTCAACAACATAAAGCCTGCCGGACTTGTCCAGAGCCAGGAAGCTTGGATAACTGAATTCTCCATCTTCATTTCCCTTCTTTCCGACTGTCAGTAAAGACTTGCCGTTTTCATCAAAAACTCTTACCACATGGTTTTTGGTATCGGACGCATAGAGCCGATCGTTGGTTTCATCATAGACCAACCCGGATGGATTCTTGAACTGGCCTGGAGTACCCAAATCCATTAAAACCTTGCCGCTATTTTTGTCAATACCGAAAACCTTGTCAAGTCTTGAGTCGGATACAAACAATATCCCTTTCTTGTTATTTATTGCAAGACCGATAGGGGCGGACAGCAATCCTTCACCCAGAAAGCGAAGGACTTTCTTCTCCTGGTCAAAGACGAATATAACCCCGTGTTCTGAATCCGCCACGTAAACATTGCCTGCCAAATCCGATACTACGCCGGCCGGTCTCCGGAGACGTATGCCGCGTTCCTCACCGATTAATAGATTGAGAAATTTGTTTGGTTTTCCGAAATCATATTTGTGATACCACTGTCTTACGAACTTGATCCTGGGAGTCTCAGGCGGAGTCGGCCAAACGTATTCACCCATGGCTTGATCACTCTGACTTGATGCGGTAACGCAGCCTGCAATCATAATAACAAGTATCAGTAAGACGAATATCCTGTTGAGAACTGCTGATTGATATTTATTAGGCAATAGTCGGCCCCCTGGTTTCAGTATTTGTGGCATCTAAGGCAGATCCTTTGCTGTAGGAAGAGTTTTGGATAATCCGAACTATGCGGGTTATGACAGCTTGCGCAGCTTAATTCCTTGCCGGGAACGTTGGGGTCCGGTATTTCAACTTGTACCTTTGGATTTTTAGGGTCCGGAACTTTGATCATTTTGAGGGTGCTGATATCCTTGACGCCTTTAATCGGATGAACCTGTCTTGCAGGAAGTGAGACAATATGCAACCCTGATGACTGGGCCTTGTGACAGGTCACACAGACTTCATTAACAGGGTTGGACAGAAGCGATGGGTTGTTGCTCGCATGGGGATTATGGCATGTCACACAGCCAATCACATTGATCACTTTGTGATTGTATTTTTTTGTGAATTTCCCTTTGTCATGACAAAAATAACAAAGCTCCGGTAATTCACTTCTAAGGAGGTTTTTAAAATTCGAGCTATGGGGATTATGACATGCTTTACAGATACCAATGGATATGGGCTTATGGATTGAACTTCCTTTGAATTTTGATTCGTCATGACAACTGTAACAAAGAGCCGGCATTCCCTGTATGAGAACCATGCTGCCCTTTTCAGGATGGTTTTTGCCTTCTACCGCCTTGTGGCATGCTTCACAACCCATAGCAAGTGGTTGATGAATGGTTTTCTGTGCCTTAAGATCACCATGACATGTAAGGCACGGATTCCCCTCTGCTGCGAGTGCTTGAAGATTCAGCAAAAAATACAAAGCAGGAACCAAAATTGCAAGAATATAATTTCTCGCCGTCTTTGTCATTAAATGCATTTCTTTTCCTTATCTATTCCGTATTGTGCAATTTTATATATTTTATACAGTTAACAATTAATTTTAACTTCTCTACATCCCTTTGTCAATAAATTTCCGTGATAATTCAGCAATTTTCACAATTTCTTCACAATGCTCCAAATATGTTCGCGCTCGTTTGCGAAGAAGGGCTGGTGTAGTTTTTATTTTATCAATAAAACTCCCCCCTCTCTTTTTTCAAAGGAGGATTACCGGTTAATCCCCTTACAAAGACATTTTTTCAAATGATTACCGCGCGGCGTAAGAATATAGATGTAAGTTCTCCTTAATCTATTATTATAGAGCCTCTTGCAAAAGTCCTAATTTGTCACCCTGAGCTTGTCGAAGGGTGACATAACTTATTGCTTAGTCATGATTCTTTCCGCCCCGGCGGATTCGCTGAGGAGAACGACAAGCTCAGAATGACAGAAGGGCCCTTTATCAGACTTTTGCAAGAGGCTCTATAGACAAAAAACCCCGGGGGAGAATTCCCCCGGGGTTTAAAGGAAAGCTCTTTTATTTTGCGACCGACTTCGATGGAATTTCGTGTGCGCTCACATGACAAGCTGAACAGTTCGGGAACTTCTTGAGCATTGCTTCGCCATGAGGTTTGCTGTGGCAACCATCACATTTAGGGATAAATCTATGTTTTGTGTGACATGCTGCACAGGTCAATGTCGAGTGTTTACTGGTATTGGCTTTGAGTTTACCATACACTGCGCTGTGGCAAGCTCCACAGACATCAGTAGGAGTTGAAATGGCATAGCTGATTTTTAGAGGAGAATGTACCGGGTGGCACGCCAGACAATCCTTAACTGTCTGATTTGCTGAATGCGGTTTATGACATTCCATGCAGGATGGGATGTAGCCATGCTTGTCGTGATGGCATGCCGCGCATGCAACCTTGGTATGTTTGCTTGGATTGTTCTGAAGTACCGGTGCTACTTTTACGTGACAATCGCCGCACACCTTTGACATTTCCGCGCTCATGGTCATTTGTGTTTTGGGAGCATGCGGATTTGAGTGACATGTCGCACATACTGCGAATTTCTCACCATGGATAAGGCCATGACAAGTTTTACATTGAGGCATGATATCGTTCCAGTTCTGTTTCACCGGATTGTACGCATGAAACTTGGTATGACATTTTGTACAGTCGATCTTATGCTTGCCGCCTTCAGCTTTGATCTGATTAAAGACACTCGCATGGCAGCGGCCACAATCAGCAGGAGTAAGGGGTGTCAGTTCAACATCATAGGTAGAGAGCGGTTTCGGTGCGGGTTTCGGCGCCTCCACTGCAGTCTCTGCAGGCTGTGCAGTTGCCTCTGGTACAGGCTGTGCTGTTACCGGGGCTATCTCTTCTGTTGCACAGGCTACGATGATGAGCAATACTATCGATAACCCGATTGTAATTAAGACTGATTTTTTCCTTTGATTCATCACTTCTGAGCCTCCTTTCCTAAACTATGTGCACTGGTATGGCACATGTTACATTTGGGGAATTTTGCCGTCATTCCAGCAGGATGTGGATTTCCGTGACAGGTTTCACAGGCTGGAACATTTCTATGTTTATCCTTATGACAATAAACGCATGCCAGTTTGGAATGCTTCGTTTCGGTACCGGTCAGCAGGGTATCGAAAATAGTCTTATGGCAGGCTGCGCAGGATTTTGATGGCATATCAGCACCGTACGTAATAGTGAGCGGCTGATGCGCTGGATGACAGATCAGGCAATCTTTTTCGACCATATCTGCTGAATGTGCCTGATGGCATTTCAGACAGGAAGGAATCTCCTTATGAGCCTTGTGACAGGTTGTGCAGAACAATTTCGAATGGCGGGTTTGATGTGTCTTAAGCTCGTCCCCCTGTTTTTCGTGACAGGAAAGGCAGGGGCCGGTGAGATTTGCAGCCAATTTCATATCAAGGGGTGCATGGGGATTTGAATGGCATGTATTACAACCGCCTATTTCATAGTGTTTCTTACCTGCATGACAATCGCTGCAAACAGGTATTATTTTCTCTTTGCTCACCATTGGAGGGTGTCCCTTATGGCACCCCATGCAGTTAATAGCGGTCTTATGCTTGCCTCCCTTGCTGTCCACCATTTCCTGAACAGTAAGGTGGCACTTGACGCAGTCATCATTTGAAAGCTGAGAGGCCGCAATGCTTTTGTTCTGGTTACTTACCAAAAGTCCCGCAGTCAAAAAACACGCCAAGAGAAGTATCAGCAGCGGCCGGAACACATGAATCTTTTCCCTATTCCCATGGGCTAACTTCATTTTCAAACCCCCTTTTTAGAAAATTTATAAAACTTAATAGTTCTTAAAGCCGATTTTGACGCTCTTGCAAAAAATCTTTTTTGTCACCCTGAGCCTGTCGAAGGGTGCAGTAACCGGCTAATTTTAAAGTTTTGTATCAGCGTTTTATACCATCTTTCTCATTTTTCTGTCAAGGAAAAAATAAACTTGTTTGCAGTCCTGGTATTACCAGAAAACTCTTGTTAAATCTGAAGAAGGAGTTCGAAGATTCAAGGGCTTGCGGGTCCAGGCGCCCGACCTGTTTTCTGCATCATATTTAATTTTTCTCTGATAATAATGTTATCCGGAGCTTTTTGTTGGGCTTTGAGATATGCAGTCAGAGCATCGCGGTAGTTTTCTCTGGCGACAAGAGCGTCGCCCATTGTTATATAATAATTCGCATTCCCCCTAAAATCGGCCGCTTTCTTTGCAGCCTCTGTCAAGACTTCGTTCCAGACCCAGTTCTTAGGCATGTCGAATTTATCAATTATTCCCCGGTTCTCCGGGCTATTTTTGACAAAGATTAACGAATAATTGTCCATGTAGACAAGATGCCACTCAGGGTCATAGTTGAGCTCCGGGATAAGGGGAATGAGTTTTCCGGTGAAATCCGAGACGCTGAATGTTACTATAAAGTTTATGTTATATGCATCTATTATAGCTTTCCATTCCGGAACACCGGCAAACTGCAGGGACGATGCACCCATGATTCTGTCCGACTGAAAGAAAACCTCTTCAATCAGCCCTCTTCCGTCAATGAAGACTTTGTAATCGGGATAGAGGGCCCAGAGCAGATATCCGCCCCAGACATAAGGGTTGTACATATTTCCGTAAATCCTGTTCTCCTTAAGGAATTTGACCGCACCCTCGGGATACCGGCCCTTCCGAATGCCGCTCTGAAAATAATTGCCGTTATTCAGCATAACGATAATCAGAACAGAGCAGACTATGGCAAGGAAACTCTCCGAAAATGCGGGACCGGCAAGAGAACGAAGCTTCACCATCCTCTCTTTAATTCTTGACATCAGTGTCGAGGAACTCCATATCTGAACGCTCTTCTTCCAATATCGTGCAAGCATAAAGATCGATACCGGTGTGAAAAATGGAATGACCCTCGCCGCGGACAAACTAAGAGCCGCAAGACCGGAAAAGATGACGACATCCGTTAGGTCTGCTCTCTTCAAATTGATCAGGAACAGCAGAAAACCGGCAGCCAGAAGGAAAAAGAATACATAAAGCTCCTGCGTGTAGTACCCGTACTGAATGAAAACAAGGGGTGACTTTGCCTCCACGATTGATGTCATATACTGACTCTTGTTTAACTCGATCAGTAAAGGGATGACATTGTATCCGTTTGGATTGATGAGGGAAAACATAATTGATGCGACGCATGCGCCGATTAAATATTTCAACGAGCGGAGTTGAAGATGTGGACCGGCCTTTTTTGTCAGATACTTGAGAATTTCACAGCATATGTACCCAAGGAGAACAGCGATTCCAATGATGAACCCGCCGTGCATATTTGCCCAAAGCATCATCACAAAAGGCAAAGGCAACAGGTAAGTCAACACGGCTTTTTTGTGCGATGTCATGGCTTCAGATTGTGACGCCTTTTTATAACCCTCCAGCAGGAAAACAAGCAGGAACGTGAAAAGGAAAGAAAAGAGCTGAGGCCTTTCTCCCGTAAAGTTGACAAGAATTGTGACGGCAGGCAGAAGAAAGAGCAGGGCGGAGAAAAAACCGACCCTATCCCTTCTTATGCTTCTGTAAAGCAGGAAGATCAGAAGGGTGAGGATGAGGGCCCGCATGTATATGATCCCCTGGAGAGAGAACGTCTCATATACCCAATAGAAGATAAGCTGTGCTATCCAATATTGACCCAGAATGAATTTTATTCTCTTGGACTCGGGATGGATCGGATCTTGCGGCAGCGAGGTAAAAGCAAATGGATCGGTGGAAGGAATCGATTTCGTCTGAGCTATGTATTCACCGGTTTTCAGGTGCCACCAGAGATCCGGGTCCCAGATTTTTGCATTAAAAGAGGCAAAAATGAAAAAGAAGACGAGAAGTAACAGAATAAGGCGTGAAATTTTTGCAAATAGTTCTTTATTCAATATTTATTTTCCGATACAATACATCGAAAGCCCAGTTCATTTGATCGAAACAGGCTTTTGCCTGTGCGATTGTGCCGTCGTATGAATATTCCGTATTACCCATCAAGATGTTGAGTTCATTCAGTGATCTTTCATCAGGATCGTAAGCAGTGAAGTCAAAATTCTCGTCGAGGTGAACTATGATCGTTTCATAGAGATTCATCCCGAACTTAATCGGAAGTTGAAATGTGGGGACTGACTCTGCCAAAACGAGAGCGTTAATTTTGATAATGTCCGAACCAAAAGTGACGATTGCCGAGGGGTCTACAGGACCGTGATATTCGCTGTGACCGAAATGGAACGAATCAACATTATTCACAATAATATCCGTCAATTTCTCAAACTGATTTTTCATGTCGATCAGCATGATTCCTCCCTGTATTATTATAAAATGGATTCAAGGATTCGAGGATTCAAGGGGTCATGTGTTATTCAATGTTCTCTTTCCTTGAGTTAACCTATTTTCGTATTATTTTATTATACAACCGATAGGTAACCTTATGTCTACTCCAATGTTGAGGAATTCGGTGTCACCCTGAGCTTGTCGAAGGGCCGTGGTTCGACAAGTTCACCATGACATGCTTGGATTATCGACGGCACGAACCCTCGATTTCTGTCGTTGTTGTGCCTCTATCTTGCCCCTGTTTTGTTTTTGTCCTTGAATCCTCGACCCCTTGAACCCTGCAGTTTGTTAATTCCTTGGACCTTTTTATCTGTGTTTGTTGCGCTTGATACTTTTTCATAAAACGTTTTATGATTTATCTATGATTACACTTTATGAGCCACTTGGTCTGGCGGAGGGCCATAAATTGCTTGAGATAGGCCTTGGAAGCGGCTACAGCGCAGTAACTGCATGTGAGACAGTCGGAGAAGAGGGGCTTGTCGCATGCATTGAAATCGATCCGGTTGTCTTTGAGCAAGGCAAGAGATTTGTTGAGCAATCGGGCCTTAATAATATCATCCTTGTGCTGGGTGATGGTGGACAAGGATATCCGGCAATGGCCCTCTACGACAGAATATGCATAACAGCAGCCTGCACCGAAGTGCCTCCTCTTCTTTTCGCACAGCTTAAGACCGGAGGAAAGCTTATCGCACCTGTACTTAAGGACGGCGTACAGCGTATCGTTCTGTATGAGAAAAAAGATACCGGCATCGAAGAAAAAGTTATCGATGACATATTGTTGAGTATTCCTTACGTTCGGATGAGAGGGGAATATGGGAATGAGACAGAAGGAGACTCGTAGACCGGTCAAGTTTACCCGCCTTTCGACAAGCCGGAGGGTGACAAACCATGACTTTATACCCAGACACTACTTATCTCCAGTATCTTGTTTTAACTCCTTCATCACCAGTTCAATAACCTGAGGGATCTTTTCCTCCAGCACAGGAGTCAGTCCGACACCCGGTTCGATTTCCCGGGGTGTTATGCCGATGAAGACAACTTCGTCCGGAATAGTGCCAAGCTGTTCAGCCATTTTCAGAATGTATGCAAAATCGATCTCATGGGCCGAACGCAACATTTCCTTGTGGTATTCGATATTCTTATCGGTGAACCTGTAGAGTGTCCCCGGCGGGCTGCCTGCGTCGACTACGTCGATAACAACCACCTTTTTCCTCCCTTCAATATAGTAAAGGAGATCGATGCCCATGGTGCCCCCATCCATAAGCTCAACATTATCAGGCAGGGGGATATCCGCCATCTGCCGGACTACATGTACTCCAAACCCCTCGTCCTTCAAGATAAGGTTGCCGATGCCGAGGATCAGTACGGGTTTCTTATTTGTCATATCCACTCCTCATAATAAACTATTAAAGGGTTCAAGTGTATAAACAAAGGGTTCAAGGATCCAAGGATTCGAGGATTCAAGTGACAGAGTTGAAAAGAAGAAACAAGGGTTCTAATCATTTCTTTTCCAGGCTTCTGATAAGAGATTTCAGCATCCTTTCGATATCTCCGAGATTGCTTTGCGATTCCATTAGTTGTTCGGAACCGAGATACTTTAAATCGCCTGATAAAAGAATCTGTGTTTCCAGTTCGCAGAGAGAACCTTAAGCAATATATAAAAATTGAATATACTCTTTTGTAGTTTTTCTGCCGTAGCCCTCGGCAATATTCGAAGGAACCGAAATAGCCGCTCTTCTCATTTGAGACACCATGCAAAAGTTCTCTTCTTTCGGGAATTTTCCGGTGAAACGATACACATCCAAACAAAAATTATATGCCTTTTGCCAAACGTTTAGATCTTTGTAATTTCTTAACATCTGTCTTTGTTTCCTTGCCCATGTATTTGTCGTTTCATTTTCCCTCGATCCCTGTTTTATCAGTGTTCCCTTGAATCCTTGAATCCTCGTATCCTTAGTCCCCTTATCTTTAATTGTTTTCCCTTGAATCCTTGAATCCTCGTATCCTTAGTCCCCTTATCTTTAATTGTTTTCCCTTGAATCCTTGAATCCTCGTATCCTTAGTCCCCTTGTCTTTAATTGTTTTCCCTTGAATCCTTGAATCCTGGTATCCTTGACCCCTTGTCTTTAATTGTTTTCCCTTGACCCCTGGTATCCTTGTCCCCTTGTCTTTAATTGTTTTCTCTTGAATCCTCGACCCCTTGAATCCTTGATCCCTTATCTTTAATTGTTCCTTGTCTCATTTTATTTCCTTCATCACCATCTCAATAATTTCGGGTATCCTCGTTTCGAGGGAAGGGGAGAGTCCGATTTCGCACTTGTGCGCCTCTTCACCTGTTTCTTCCGGTTCAATGCCGATTACGACAAGCTCTTTAGGTTGAGTCTTCGTCAGGATGGCCGTTCTGTATGCGTCTTCGAATTCCGACTCCTGTGTTGTCCGCCAACCTTTTCTCGTCTCAAGAAATTCCTTTTCAGCAAGGCGATATATCGTTCCCGGACTGCCTCCCCCCTTCATGGCATCGATTAGAATAACTTTTTCTCTATTTTCGATGATGTACAGAAAGATATTAGATGCCGTTCCGCCGTCGACTAATTCAACATCGGAGGGAAGATCCACGGTCTGCAACTTTTCGATAACATGAATGCCGATTCCCTCATCTTTAAAAAGGATGTTGCCGATTCCCATCACAAGAATTTTCTTTTGATTTTCCATAATCAGAATGTCCTTTCAAACATTATGTCGATAACAGCTATTTATTTTACCATGAGCCGCAGTTAAAAGTGGCAAGAACATAATCTGTCCATGGTGAGCGCAGATGTCATGGTGAGCTTGTCGAACCATGATGCCTGACCTCACCCTTCGACAGGCTCAGGGTGACATTGGTGTTCTTGTCATGGTGAGCTTGTCGAACCATGATGCCTGACCTCACCCTTCGACAAGCTCAGGGTGACAACTTAATACTTTTGCAAGAGGCTCGGCATATTAATATTTTCCACCTGACAAATAAGCCGCTAATATGATATCATTGAACTATGTTGAGCAAAGAGCAGACTTGGGAGCTTCTCAAAAAATCGGGCGCAGTGAAAGGGTCTATGCCTGATGATCCTACATGGGACCTGTTTCAGATGGACCTTGCCGGAGCGGACCTCACAGGCGCTGATCTCAGCGAGGCTGATCTCACCGAGACAAATTTGAGCGGCGCAATACTGAGCGAAGGGCTTCTTTGCGATGCAAATCTCGGCGGCTGCAATCTTCAGAAGGCGATATTGGTCAAATGTGATCTGAACGGAGCCCATCTCATGGATGCCGATTTCAGCGAAGCTGATCTTACTGATGCAAATCTGACTGAGGCCAACCTCAGCGGCGCTAATCTCACACTGGCAAATCTCACTAATGCAAATCTGAGCGAGTCTTTTATGAATAATGTAAATCTCAGTAACGCGAATCTGTTGAGGGCCAATCTCAGTATGGTCAGCCTTGCCGGAGCAAATCTCACCGGGGCTGATCTTGGTTCGGCGAATATGAATGCGACCGATTTCAGCGACGCGGATTTGTCGGCTGCCAATCTCACCAGTGCCGACCTGAAAGAAGCGAATTTCTACAAAAGCAAACTTATCGGCGCCAAACTTAATGGGGCTAATTGCGAAAATGTGAATTTCTACGGAGCTGATGGAAGCGGGGCGAATCTGAGCGCTGCCGATCTCACAAATGCCAGTTTCTTCGAAGCTAACCTCAGCGGAGCGGATCTGAGCGGCGCCAACCTTAGCGGAGCGAACCTGACTTCCGCTAACCTAAGCAACACTATTCTTAAGGCTGCCAATCTCGCAGGGGCCGATCTCACCGGCGCAAATCTTGAAGGTGCGGACTTGAGTGAAGCCATCCTCGAAGCAAAATCGACTGAATTTCCTACCGAAACAAAACAGTCATAATCCTAAATTAACTTTCAAATAAGCCTCTTACAAAAGTCCTCAAAACAGCTTTTATGTCATTCCGAGCTTATCGTTCTCCTCAGCGAATCCGCCGGGGCGGAAAGAATCATGACTAATCAACAAGTTATGTAACCCTTCGACAAGCTCAGGGTGACATTGGTGTTCTTGTCATGGTTAGCGCAGATGTCATGGTGAGCTTGTCGAACCATGATGCCTGACCTCACCCTTCGACAGGCTCAGGGTGACAACTTAATACTTTTGCAAGAGGCTCCCTGGATTTTTTATGCTTTTCAGGGTTGCGGACTGTTAATGGGACACCTGCAAAAAAAAAGAGGCGCCCGGAGGCGCCTCTTTGAAAGACAGGTTGTACTACTTACAAGAGGAAAATCCATTCGGTATTACTTCGAATTTAGAGATCGTCTTCTTGTCTCCCGAAACGATATGGACCGCACAGGCGATACATGGGTCAAAGGAGCGGATGATTCTGCCGATCTTTGTCCTGCCTGTTGCGTCATCGGTAAGGGCGGTTCCCATAATGGCCTGCTCGATAGTTCCGTTCTGGCCATAGCTATCTTTCGGGCTCGCGTTCCATGTTGTCGGAACGACAGCCTGATAGTTGGAGACCTTGGAGCCGTCTACACGGATCCAATGGCCCAACGCACCCCTCGGCGCCTCTGTTAGGCCGTAGCCTGTTGAGGACACTGTCGGGATGTTCCTGTGTTTGTATGACTGGCCGGTTGCAGTTGTTGTCCCGAGAGCGGCAATCCAGCTCGGCATTGTATCGGCAATACCTTTGCACTCGAGGGCCCTTGCAGCGTGCCTTCCGAGAACACTCGGCAGGTTAGCAAGGCCTGTTGTGAGAGGAAGGCCTAATGTGCTGGTGATGAAATTGGTGACTGTGGAGGCCCACGGCTCTACGCCGGCCAAAGTGTTGACGATCATACGGGCGAGAGGTCCGACTTCGCAGACGTGGGTGTTTGCAGAGCCTGCGGCTGTCTGGTACCTCGGCGCCTTCAACCATGAATAGGCGCCTGCCTTGCCGAACAAAGGCTTGGTCATGCCTACCGACGGATGAAGCTTGTCGTAGATGTTGAGAGTTCCCGGATCATAATAGGAGTACGTGACGTGCTCCTCGATGAAAGCGGGATTCAGCGGAGCTACTGTCCATGCGCTGACTGCAGCGGCCGTGCAATTGGCGAAGCCGCCTGTAAGAACCTGAGTGCCTGAAGAGGTCGGGAAGGTACCATATGCAAGGTACTTCTTGCAGCCTCTTCCAACACCCTGAGCATCTGAGCCGACGAGAAGTGAACCACTCAATGCCTTGGCAGCGACAACGACGGTAGGTATGTAAGTGTTGTCGATGAAGCTTCTGATGCCTGTGAGAATAGTCGTCATATCAGCAGCTGCTGTGCTTCCTGCCGGTACTGTCTTTGTAACACCGCCGGGTATCAGGGCAGGTGTGCACGGCTGTTTGCCGCTTACGTAAGCGCCCATTCTGTGCGCCTCACGCCTGATGTCAAGGGCTGTTACATACTGAAGAACAAGCGCTGTTGCGAGTGTGCCCGCTATCATGTCGGCCGTGTTGTCTTTCGGCGACCACGGGGCCTGCCCGTCAACAGGTGTGTTTGTTGTGTTGATATAGTCCAACGCTGCCAGGTGGTAGAAATGAAGTATGTGAGACATGACAAGGTCAGCGCCTTCTATTATGTTCCTGAGATTGTTGCCCTGAACAGGTATCTGACGATCGCCTGTTCCAACAGCAGCCATTCCTTCAATTGTTCCTGTGAATCCTAATGCACCATCTACGCATCTCACGGATGCCATCCCATGTCCAGTGGGTCAAACTCCTCATATTCTCTGGGCAAGGAGGACGGTATCTCTGGGATTCCTGTTGGCCATGATAAGCTCAAAGCCGCGGAACATTTTGCCCTGGCATTCTACACCAGAGGCGACATTGGTAGTTGCGTTGGTTGTGATTTCAACAGCCAGATGTCCTTCTATCCTGGTTATAGGATCTAAAATTATTGTGTTTGCCATTTATTGTTACACCTCCTTTCTTACTTAATGTAGTGAAATGGCGACATCCCGTCAGGGAAGAAATTCTGGGTGCAACCCTGACAAGGCGCTCCGGCGCCTACGCACCAGTTTACACCTACCTGCCCGAAGCCAGGTGAGTTCCATTTCCTTAATGAACAGTCTGATTTTGTTCTTGAGCCTTTGCAGCCGGCCTTTTTCAGGCAGAGACCGCCCGGAATATTCTGGAGCGGATCACCGATCTTATCGGGTTGGGTAACCCTCATAGGACTCAAGGCTGACACGCCTAAAAAGCCGCCTACCTGACCACCGGATTTGCTGATCGCAAACCTGTCGCATGTATTACAGATTCTCTGACCGAAATATGTCCTCGGCCTGCGGAGTGAATCGAGCGCCGGCATTTTAAGGCCATTGGCCAAGAGGTATGCGACTGTACCCACGATCCAGTTGGGGTTCGGAGGACAGCCAGGTATGTTGATGATTTTCTTTCTGTAAGGCAATCCAAGGTGTGCAAGGACACCCTTAGCACCTGTTATGTTTCCGGCTGCTGCAGGGATTCCTCCAAAAGCTGCGCATGTGCCTACAGCGAGGATAGCTGCGCAGTTTGCATGACCTGCGAGTGCTGTTACTACATCAGACATATTTTCTGAACCAGCGCCTGCGTATGAGCCGATCTGGCAGTATCCATTTGTTGGAGTAATTGCGCCTTCTACTACGAGTGCAAACGGGGCATTTGTGATTGCCGGTGTCTGTTGTGTGGCCTCATTGCTCATAGCGGCCATCAACGTCTCGTGGACCTTGAGCTCAAGGGTGTTTGAAGCCTGGCCTAACAGCAGGAGTTCCTGTATCGTCTGGTAATACACAGAGTTTGCCAGTGACGTTGTACATCCTGTGCAAGCCTGTCCTGCGATCCAGAGAACCGGTAATCCGCCGGTGGCTGCAGTGGCCTTCTCAATCTTCATGAGGTCCGTGGCATTCAGTCCGAGTGCACCCGCAGCAATTGAACAATACTTAATAAATTGTCTACGGGAGATATTCATCATCTTTTATCCCTCCTTTCGTATGTTTTCAAAAAATTTTCTGGAACATTCTTGATTTGTTTTCCCGAGGCTACGCGCCGCATCGTCGCAGGAAGCGAATTTTTTCACTTCACTCTGAGCTTCAGTTAACTCATGGTATGCGCCGAAAGCGTTCTTAAGCGTATCCTTGCTGAAAACTTTAAACAACAACTCTCGTCTTGTGAGATTCTTCAAAAAGTCCCTCCTTAACCGCTATCTTGCTGCGTGACAATCAAGACACATCTGGGAGCCTGTGTTGTCGGCTCTCAGGAAGTAAACCTGATATTCGCCTTTACCCGGATAAATTGCCAGGTCGTGGACGGAATGACATGTTGCACATTCAAAATAATTGTACTCAGCGGCAGGAACACTACCATACAGCCAGTAATTCGTACCACTGATGGAGCCGGGAATTGCGAATCTTGGAGACGGTATTGTTCTAATTTGAGAAGCTGCAGGGAACTGGTTATTGTCCCAATCCAGAGTCGCATTAAAGTTGAAGCTGATCGGATGCTCGTTTGAGAGATCCAACCCGAGGTCCGCGCAACCCGCCACTTCGATATCATAAGCAGGGTCAGGATTGGAACACGGTCCCGGATAGTTCACGAGTTCGCTTGCTATGCCATTATGGCATACCAAACAAAGAGAAGAGGGGGCACGGGGTTGAACTGCCGGACCCATATCGAAAGATATAGAGTTGTACAGAGTGTAAGTCTGTGATGCCTGGCTTCTGTTCCATAATGGATATGCTCCCGTTCCACTGTGAGGAGTGTGGCACATCGCACATGGCTCAGGCGCCAAATCGTGGGGTGTCCCGATTACCGTAGCCCAAACTGTAGCAACACCAGCCAAAAGGCTAAGCATTAGGACGGCCAATAAAATCTTTTTCATTATTTTCACCTCCATTTCTTGATTAAACAGAAAACATCTCATCTTTTTGCCACCGCCGCTGCAGGGCAATAACTAAAAAATTAACCTTTATCTACCTCCTTTCTCTTTGAATTTGTTGAAAGGCTTTTCCTGAAAAAAAAGCAGGAAGCCGTATTAAAAAGAACGAATTGAGAAGAGAAGTTTTTAATACAGGAGACGGTGGTGAAAAGACTTTCAACTAAGTTCTTAATAGTGACCCCTCCTTCCTTAGTAGCTGTGGCGGTTCATGCCCCATCTGTTTTTTACTAATTTTTTTTGGTGAAGTCCAGTCGATGCTTAATTGTATTCTCTTGAACAGTATGTTTGCAATTAGAAAAAGGTTGTAGCGCAATGATATAATGGTATGAGATGAGACTAAAACTATAGTTCAATGCTATTGAACTATAGTTTTAGTAAACGGGTAAATTCTATGGGCATGCAGGGCAAGTTGAAGCCTGTCGGAGACGCCGAGTTTTTTGTAAATCCTGTTACAATGTGATTTTACAGTCTGCTCACTGATATTCAGCTTCTGGGCAATCTCTTTATTCCTGTAACCCTGGCAGATGTGTGAGATTATCTCCTGTTCTCTTTTTGCAAGAGTCACATTTTTATCGGGTTTATTAATTGAGGCGAAGAGCTTCATCAGGGTAGTACGATCCAGCCACAGTTCGCCGGAGGAAACAGCTTTCAGAGCTTTCTTAAGAAGGCTGGAATCAGCGCTGGGGGGAAGGATGCCGATAACTCCCTTTGAGACAAGGTCCTTGAGTTCTCTATCCGTAAGAAAACCGGAGTTACTGTTACCGATTAGCAGTATTTTAAGTTTGTTGCCACCTGATAGATCTTCAGGAATAGAGTAGAGGATATCGAAGTTGGCATCAAAATCCAAAATAACAACATCGGGACTGATCTTTAATATCTCCTTAAAATCATACATGAAGGTGTTTCCCCCGGTGAATATCCCTACAACTTTAAAATCATTATCATCCTCGATCAGCTTTTTCAATCCCTCGCCGAAGATATAGTTGGAGCACCCTATTGCAAGACTTAAAGACATACTACAACAGGGTCCGATACAGAGGATATTCAGACGTATCGAGACGTAAGGGAATACAATGGAAGCCGGGAAACAACGGTTTAAAGCTCATGATTATTTATAAGCTAATTACTATAACAATGTCAACTATAATAGAGACAGGGTCCAAGGGAAAACAATTAAAGACAAGGGTTCAAGGATTCGAGGATTCAAGGGAAAAAATAAAAACAGGGGTCGAGGATTCAAGAGGTCTAGGATTCATGGGAACAGATGAGGAAGGAGATCGCGTTAGTCTCTATATAGAGTCTGTGTATAAACACTAACTCCTCAACAGATAAAAGAAAATGGTAAAATTGCAGAGAAATCAAAAAGGAGGAGGAAGAATTGAAACTGCTGAATGATTTAAAACTGCAATTTGAGAA
>JBAZZX010000001.1:0-149522 GCA_041658585.1 Thermodesulfovibrionales bacterium | reverse complement strand
TTTCTCAAATTGCAGTTTTAAATCATTCAGCAGTTTCAATTCTTCCTCCTCCTTTTTGATTTCTCTGCAATTTTACCATTTTCTTTTATCTGTTGAGGAGTTAGTGTTTATACACAGACTCTATTTAAGATAAGAAGCTATGCAGATAAGAACCTTCTTTTTATAAAGTTACCCGGCTTCCGAGCTTCTTTATAAACATTTTACTGCAAAATAGAGATATTTTTGCAACTGGTGAGTTTATATGTAATCAACCGGTTCCGTTATTGTCGGGTTGTCGCTGCAGACGGCGCATTCGGGATTTTTGGGGATTGTTACCTTTCTGAAGGACTGTTTTAATGCATCGTATATCAGGAGTTTTCCCTTCAGTATCTCTCCCTTGCCGATGATGAGCTTTATGACCTCCGACACCATCAGCGTTCCGATGACGCCCGGCAAAAAGCCAAGAAGACCGTCATCTTGCGGAGACGGCTGGATACGCGGAGGAGGAGGCTTTTCAAATAAGCATCGGTAACACGGCCCCTCGCCCGGTATTACAACGGTAAGCTGGCCTTCAAATTTAAATACCGCGCCTGTAACGAGGGGTTTCTTCAACAAGACGCAGGCGTCGTTTACCAGGAACCTTGTTGCAAAGTTGTCGCTGCAGTCGCATACAATATCATAGTCTTTTATCAGCTCGAGGATATTATGTTTTGTGAGCCGGTCATTGATAGCCGCTACATTTACATCGGGGTTCAGAGATTCAAAGGTGTTTTTTGCGGATTCAACCTTTGGTCTGCCTACAGTCTTAGTGCTGTGGGCTATCTGACGCTGGAGATTGCCGAGATCCACGACATCATTATCTATGATACCTATAGTGCCGACCCCTGCAGCTGCCAGGTAGTAACCGACAGGCGAACCGAGACCTCCGGCGCCTACCATAAACACCTTTGATTCTAAAATCTTTATCTGCCCCTGTTCCCCAACCTCAGGCAGGAGGAGATGCCTGCTATAGCGCCGGAGCTGATCTTTGGTAAATTTCATTAATCTACCCCGGATTATTAATAAATTTATTTGATTGAACTGAGGATAGAATATTTTCGCTCATTCTCGGTCGTTCCTCCCTGCGAGGCTTTTGCCTCTCTATTTTCATATGCTAATTTGACTATTGGCAAAAAAAACCGCTCAAATACTCTATCCTCAGTTGCTGTTGGCAATTTTATGAAAAATCCGGGCTAATGTGAACATTGCAAAGCAAATTCTTAATGTGAAAGGGAGACATGATAGGGAAGCTTTTAAGCGACTCATTAATGCACTATTATCACTGTTTGATATACATTTATCTAATTGACACATAAGGTTAAAAGTGCCGTCAGGTGAATATGGAGTATCTTTTGTCGCATTTTAAAAGATTTTCTATCATGTCTCCCTTTCATTTTATGTAAACGATGGGTTAACTTTCTTCTTTTCCTTCAACCCTTATTATCACGGTCTTTCCCATAACAACCGGCAGTTTGTCTATCTCTTCAATTGCCAGCCGCATATCTTTTTCCTTTGCCTCATGGGTGAGGACCACAAGCGGCACAGCCTCGCCGACCATTCTGCCTTTTTGAATGACCGAGGTTATGCTGATATTGTGATTACCGAGTATCCCTGAAATCTTTGAAAGGACACCCGGCTTGTCCAATGCGGAAAATCTGAAATAATACCGGGAGGTTATATCATCCATCTTTCTTATCCGGATGTCCCCTGAAATATTTGGAATAGTCGGCACTCTTCCGAGAGCGTTTTTTTGAATATTCCTTGCGATATCCGCTATGTCGCTTACTACCGCGCTCCCTGTAGGAACGGAACCGGCGCCCCTGCCGTAATACATGGTTGAACCGGTTGCATCGCCTTCAACATAAATAGCATTGAATGGTCCGTCTACCTTTGCAATCAGATAATCTTTCGGGAGCATCGTCGGATGCACCCTGAGTTCGATTTCACCGTCTGTTTCTTTTGTGATGGCAAGCAGCTTAACTTTGTAACCCAGCTCTGACGCAAAGTTAATGTCCTGCGCGGTAATTTTTGAAATCCCTTCTATGTGCACGGAACTAAAGGAAAGAGGAATGCCATAGGACAGGGTGGCAAGTATTGTAAGCTTATGTGCGGTGTCGATCCCTTCTATGTCAAATGTGGGATCCGCTTCGGCATATCCAAGGGCCTGCGCTTCTTTTAATGCATCGGCAAACTCGACATTCTCATCGGTCATCTTGGTGAGGATATAATTCGACGTCCCGTTGATTATTCCGTAGATGGCCTTTATCCTGTTTGCAACAAGGCCTTCCTTCATCACCTTGATAATAGGGATTGCGCCGGCTACAGACGCCTCAAATCCGACCTCGACCCCCTTCTCCCGCGCGGCATTGAATATGTCAGTCCCATGGGTCGCAAGCAGGGCCTTGTTTGCAGTTACCACATGCTTGCCGTTTTGGATCGCCTTCATGATGAAATCTTTGGCAGGCTTGATCCCTCCGATAAGTTCGACGACTATATCAATTTCCGGGTCGTTGAAAAGCAGGTTTACATCCGTTGTTAAAACCCCTTCGGGTATCTTTATCCCCCTGTCCGTTGTTATATCAAGGTCGGCTATCCTCTTGAGGTTTAACTTGAAACCAAGTCTTTCATTCAGGATATCTTTATTGGTCAGGAGTACCTTTGCAGTGCCGCTCCCTACAATCCCAAAACCGATGATACCTACGTTGATCCCGTCTTTTTTCATAGCTTTCTCCAATCAGTCATGTATTGTTAAAACTCAACCTAAACATTGCAAAAGATGTTCTCATATTGAAAGGGAGACATGATAAAGAACCTTTTAAATGCGACTCATCTATATATTATACATATCTTCCGCATTCATTGAACTCCTCACCAGCGGAGCCGAGGCGACATGCCTGAATCCCATAGAAAGGGCTGTGATGCGAAGCCTTTCAAATACCTCGGGGTGTATGTATTCGGCGACCGGAAGATTCATTCTTGTCGGCCTGAGATACTGCCCGATGGTAACGATATCGCATCCCACGCTGCGGAGGTCACGAAGGACTTCAAGCGCCTCATCCAAAGATTCGCCGAGACCAAGCATTATGCCTGACTTAGTGTATATATCCGGAGCGTTTTTCTTTGCATATTCCAGCATACCGAGTGAACGCCGGTAATCGGCAAGGGGCCTGACGGCAGAATAAAGTCCCGGTACCGTTTCCATGTTATGGTTATAAACATGAGGTTTTGCATGTAAAACAGTCATAAGGTCGTTGAAATTTCCATTGAAGTCGGGTGTGAGGACCTCAACCTTTGAATCCGGCAGATATTTTCTTGCCTCATTAATAGTTTTTGCAAACTGTTCCGCACCGCCGTCGGGCAGATCGTCACGGGTCACCGAAGTAATAACGATATAACGCAGTCCCATATCACGTGCAGCCATAGCAACCTTTACAGGTTCTTCACTGTCAGGCCGTTCAGGGACGGATGATTCGACGGCACAAAAGCCGCAGTTTCTTGTGCATTTTGAACCGAGTATCATGAAGGTTGCAGTAGGCTTTGAGAAGCATGTGCCGATATTGGGGCATCGCGCTTCTTCACAGACAGTAGTAAGCCCGAAGCTTCTCAACAGGCGTTTTGTGTTATGAAGCCCTTTAGGGGAATCCGTTCTTATCCATTCCGGCAGTCTCACCTAAATTCTCTTTCCAAATCCATTAGGATGGATTATTCACAAACATTTCTGATTGAACCGAGGATAGAGTATTTTCGCTCATTCTCGGTCGTTCCTCCCTGCGAGGCTTTTGCCTCTTTATTTTCACATACTGTATTTGACTATCGGCAAAAAAAACCGCTCAAATACTCTATCCTCGGTTGCTGTTGCCAATTTTATGAATAATCAGGGGTAGGAGGGAATTATATTGAAATGTCCACAGCGTTTTGGACGATAGATAGAAAATCATTATTATAAAGAGTGAAACAATGGTTCACAAAATCCGTCTGATTTTGTCGAATGCCTCTTCTATTATGTGCGGCTCGGGCAGGAACGTGGTCCTGAAATACACTCCGTCCTCCTGTCTTCCGAACCCTGAACCGGGGACAAACACTACCCCTTCTTTAAGTGCGGCACGCACAAATTCCAGGTCTTTCTTCCATTTCGGAGTTTCTATCTTTATGAATGCATAGAACGCGCCGTTCGGGATTGGGAATGAAAGCGGCATGTCCCTGGTAATCTTCACGAAAGTGTCCCTCCTTTCCATGAGCTTCTTCTTCAGTTCTGCAACGTAAGCCGGATATGAGGGGTCTGCTATTGCAGCGGCAGCGGCCTTCTGGTATTCCCAATTTACGGAAAGGCGCTGGTTGCACAGCAGGAAAAAGGCATTCTTGACCTCGGACCACTTATCTCCGTGGAACGCTACCCAGCCTATCCTTGCGCCGGGGTAGTTGAAGTCCTTGGAAAGCGAGCTTCCGTATATGAATGGTATCCTGTCTTTGGCTATCTTCCTGAAATCAATCGGCTTGCCCTCGAATATGATTTGGTCATAGGACCCGTCGTAGAATATGGGTACGTCATACTCGGCGCAGAGATTAACTACCTCTGACAGGTTCTTTTCGGAATAGACGGAGCCCAACGGATTATTAGGGTTGATTATCACCATCGCCTTTGCGCCCTCGATTTTTTTTGCCAGGTTTTCTACGTCTATCTGACCCTCCGCATCGTGCCTGTAAAATACGCTGTCGCCCTCGAACTGTTTGGCCTTGCTGAGGTAGAGCGAATATGACGGGTTAGGAAGCAGGATCTTTTCTCCGAACCCTATGAATGAATGGAAGAAGAAATCTATGCCCTCGGTAAGGCCCGCAACGGCAAACACGTCCTCGGGACTGCACTTCTCAATCTTCGCAACCGTCTTTCTGAGCTGCTCGTCTCCTTCGGAAGGCGCGTAGCCCTTGAAGTTTTCGTCGAGAGCGCTCTTCACCCGCTCGGCTATCACACTGAACGGTTTGAAGCCGTACTGGGGCGGGTCTCCGATGTTGAGGTAAATCATCTTCTTGCCTTTAGCTTCTTCGCGCTTCGCCTCCATCACGATGTCTCTTATCGGATAGCTTACGACATTCATTCTTTCCGTGGGCCTGTAAGGCAACTGCCGTTTTAGGTGGTCCATGTCATCATCCCGTAATTTTAAAGTTTCACTCCCTGCTTGCCGATAGGGAGAAAAATGGCCGACTTAACTTTCAGGGAATTGTTTTTTATCATAAAAAAAGAATACCACTTGAAAAGGAAATTAACAAGAGAAAAGAGGCTAACTCTTCTTTCCCTTTGCTTCGTCCCATAATCGGTCCATTTCTTTAAGGGTCATATCCGACAGTTTTCTGCCCTGTGAGGCCGCGTTCATCTCGATATAACGAAAACGATGGATGAATTTACTGATTGTCCTCCTGTGGGCGTCTTCAGGATTTATTCCGATGAACCGTGAAAGATTTACAAGCATGAAAAATATGTCCCCAAGTTCGTCTTCTATCTCATCCCTGTTTTTGTTTCCCAGGGCCTCTTTAAACTCTTTTATTTCCTCGTCAAGCTTTGTTAAAACATCCTCGACCTTTTCCCAGTCAAAACCTACCCCGGCCGCCCTTTTCTGGAGTCTGTGCGCCCGAAGCAGGGAGGGAAGCGTTTCAGGAACTCCCTCAAGTATGGACTCCCGCAGTTTGCCCTCGAGCTTTTTTTGCACCTCCCATTGCGCAACTACCTCATCGGATGTCCTGCAATGCGCGTTCCCGAAAACATGCGGATGCCTTGAGATCATCTTGTTGCCGATTTTGTCGATAACGCCGGACATATCAAACTCTTTGTTCTCTTCGGCCACCCGGGTTTGAAAGACTATCTGGAAGAGCAGGTCGCCCAGTTCTTCTTTTATTTTTTCAGGGTCATTCTCTTCAATCGCCTCAATAAGCTCATATGCCTCTTCAATGATATACGGCTTAAGAGTTTCACGGGTCTGTTCCCTGTCCCAGGGGCAGCCTTTTTCGCCTCGGAGTTTTGCCATGATGTCGAGTAATTCCTGAAATTCCATTTTTTACCTCGCCGGTTGCATAACTTGAAAGGCAGACATAATATTCACAAATATTCCTGATTGAACCGAGAATAGAGTATTTTCGCTTTCTCCTCGGCGAATCCGCCTGAGGCGGACATTCTCGGTCGTTCCTCCCTGCGAGGCTTTTGCCTCTCTATTTTCAAATACTGTATTTGACTATCGGCAAAAAAAACCGCGAAAATACTCTATCCTCGGTTACCGTTCACAATTTTATTAATAATCCGGGCTAATGCATATCGACCGGTAATAATAGTACATCATGGAATCGTCCGCACTCAGGCGGATTCGCCGAGGAGAACCTAAAAGCTTTTTCATCATATCCGCCATTCAAGTTGAGAACTTTTGAAACGGTTAGTTTACTTCCTTCTTTTGAAAAAAAGACCGATCAGAAATATTGCGGTTGCCGTCAGTACGATGCCGCCGCCGGGCGCTATATCGAATTCATATGAAAGGAAAAGCCCGGCAATGGTTGAGAAGACCGCGACCCCGCAGGAAGTTGCAATCATAAAATAGAGGTTCTTTGCAAAAAGCTGCGCTGTTGCCCCGGGTATAACGAGAAGCGCGGAGATAAGGATGATGCCTATGATTTTCATGGAAACGACAATAGACACGGCAAGCGCAACCAAAAACAGGGTATTGATGGCCCTGACCGGTATGCCGCTTACGCGCGCTATTTCTTCATTGTAGGTTGTAATGAAAATTTCTTTGAGAAAGAGCAGGATTATTCCTATTACCAGCACCGCAACAAGGACCGAGAGCATGATCTCCCCTTCCGTGATGGCCAGGATATTTCCAAAGAGATAGCCGAAAAGGTCAACCGTATAATTTCCGGAAAGACTGATAAGTACTACGCCGAGCGCCATCGAACTTGAAAAGAATATGCCGATTGAAGCGTCCTCTGAGACCTTCCCTTTTCTGCTTACAAATTCAATGCCGAGGGCAACTGCAACCGAATAGAAGACTGCCGTGACAACCGGATTGAGTCCGGTAAAAAAGCCGATTGCCACACCGCCGAAAGCGGCATGTGAAATCCCGGCCCCTATAAACGACATCTTGCGGAGCACAACAAAAACTGAAATAAGTCCGGCCAGCAGACTTACCGTAATCCCGACAAATAATGCCTTTTGCATGAAGGGAGCGCTGAAGGTCTCAAACATCTTTCATGTCCTCCTCAGCCGCTCACATTTTTCACAAACATCCGTATGCATCAGGAGGTCTACATTCTTCCCGTACAGGTCGGTCAAAACCGTTTCATCCAGTGCACCGACAGGGCTGCCCTGATAATGGAATGTATTGTTCAAACATGCTATTTCATCAACATAGGCCGTGATCGCACCGATATCGTGAGAGGCCATGAGTATAGTGATGTTAAATCTCCTCTGAAGGCCTTTCAGGAGATGATAAAAATCTTCCTGGCCTATTACATCAATGCCGGTGTTAGGTTCATCAAGGATTAATATCCCCGGTTCTCCTGCAAGCGCCCTGGCTATGGAGGCCCTTTGCTGCTGTCCTCCGGATAATTCTCCGAAAGGCATGTTCCTAAGGTCTTCTATCCCCATCATGGAAAGGTATTCCAGGGCCTTTGTCCTGTCTTTTTCTCCCGGCCATTTGAACATCCCCATTCTCCCGTATCGTCCCATCATGACAACATCTATGACCCTCACAGGGAAATCAGGAGATATTTTTGAGATCTGTGGAAGATATCCGAAAACTCTCCCGGATTTCAGGACTTCTTCAGGCCTTTTCCCGAAAATGAGTATTGAACCGGATGCCGGTTTTATCAGCCCGAGGACCGTTCTTAGCAATGTCGTCTTTCCGCCTCCGTTAGGCCCGACTATGCCGAGGAATTTACCTTCATCCAGAGTAAGCGATATCTTGTTAAGGGCTTCTCTGCCGTTCAGTTTAACGGTAAGATTATTGATTTCGATAGCTTTCATGTGATCGGAGGAATATTATTATCTCATTGCTCTTTCCATAGCATTGATATTATATCTCATCATCTCTATATACGTCTCCCTGCCTTTCTGTCCGCCGATCGGATCAAGGTATAGCACCTTTGCCCCTGCTTCTTTTGCGATGACCTCTCCGATTTTAGGATTGAACTGGGGTTCGACAAAAACAACGTTGCTTCCCGTCCGCTTTATGTCTTTAATAATTTTTGCAATATGTTTCGGGCCGGGCTCTTTGCCGGGCGCCTCCTCTATCACGCCTGATACTCTAAGACCATACCGTTGTGAAAAATAGTTCCACGCCGGATGAAAAGTGACATATTCTTTAATCCTGAAAGTCTTTACCCTGCCGGCGATCTCCCTGTCAAGCAGAGAAAGCTTCTCTTTATATGCGGAGGCATTCTTTCTGTAGACGGCAGCGCCTTGCGGGTCGGCTTCTGAAAGGGCCTTTTCTATCTTTGCAACAATAGAGATTGCGATAACGGGATCAAGCCATATATGCGGATCGGCGCCGGATGAACCGTGCGCCTCATGTTCATCATGATGTTTTATCAATTGAATCCCTGATGATGAATCGACAATAATGAGCTTTTTATTTCCGGAAGACTGTATGATCTTTTCCGCCCAGAATTCGAGACCGGCGCCTATTTTGACAAATACATTTGCAACGGAGACGTCTTTCACGGCCTTTGGGGTCGGTTCAAATACGTGAGGGCTTGCTCCGGGCGGCAGGAGCAGCTTTACATCGACCCTGTCTCCTCCGACCTGCCTGACAAAGTCGGCAAGAGGGGCGATACCGGCAATAACCTTTATTTGTCCGGCATAAGAAGGTGAAACAGTCGTCAATAAACATAAAAACAGTATACCGGCAATTATCTTCGCGGTTTTCATTCATCCCCCTTTGATAATAATCCTAAATAATGCAAAACATTTTTCAATTGACTATTTTACACGACTTCTCTATAGACAGGCAAATAGACAGGCAATTTGACTGTTGCTATGATCGCCGGATTAAGCAGCCCGAAATCAGGCGATAAATACATGGTATAATATTTAATTCGGAGCTTCTCCGTCATTTGAGAAAAATAGAGCAAATAAAGGAACCTGTCGGGAAATAGCGGGTAGTCCGTTATTGACAGGTTTAGCCGGATGTGATACTTTGAATAATACATGCCATGTCTGATAAATCTGCAATTATAAAAGAAGCGCAGAAGTATCTTGCCCGTGGACAGATAGAAAGGGCTATCGGTGAATGGGAGAAACTGGTAAAGGAATATCCGGATGGAAACGCCTATAATACCGTCGGAGACCTTTATCTTAAGAAAGGCGACAGGACGGATGCAGTCGAATCCTTTCACAAGGCGGCGAGTTATTTTAAGCAGGAAGGTTTTGCGCTCAAGGCCCTGGCTCTCTATAAAAAGATACTGAATTTAATTCCAAACGATGCTACCGCCCTTTATTCTCTCGGCGAATTAAACGAGGGCAAAGGGCTTACCACTGACGCCATAAAATTCTATCTCGCTGCAGCCGACACTCTTTCCAAAGAAGGGAAAAAAGAGAAAATCCTCGAAATCTATGACAGGATACTTGCTCTTTCGCCCTCGAACATACCTCTAAGAAACAAGGTTGCCGAAATATATGCCAGAGACGGGCTCATGTCCGAAGCTGCAAAACAGTATCTTCACGTTGCAGGACTCTATTCCGACAAAGAAGATATGGAAAAGGCGATTATCTTCTACCGGAAGGTCCTCGATATCCAGCCTGTTAATAAGCAGGCTATTATCGGGACTGCCGTCCTTAATGAGAGGATAGGCAACCTTGCAAAGGCTATAGAACAAATGAAAGAGGCCATAACCCTCTTCCCTGAAGATGCGGAAATTCTGCTCAGGTGTGCGGAACTACACATTATGGCGGAAAAATTTGATGAGGCGTTAGGGTATCTCAGACAGGTTGTTGAAATAGAACCGGCCAATATCAGGGCGCGAAGACTCATCGGAGATATATACATAAAGCAAGGGGACAGAGGACAGGCATGGGCGGAGTATCTTCCGTTGCTTGACGAAATGATACTTGAAGAGAAATATGACGATGCTATTAATCTCCTGGAATCATTTAAGGACATAGATCCTCTGGAAACCGGGAAACGGCTTGTATCTCTCTATAGGCAGATCAACGAACAGGACCGTGTCGTCGGTGAGCTCGTTTCCCTCGGAGATATATTTTCATCTAAGGGGATGAAGAAAGAGGCTTTAAACTGTTACAGGGAAGCTTTTACCCTGTCTCCCGATAATGAACCGCTCAGAACCAAAGTCATTGAATATGAAAAGGATATCGCAAAAGAGTCCATTACAATAGAAGCTGAAAAGCCTGTTGATGAAGCAATCATGGAAGCTGATATATATATCAGATACGGTCTTTTTGATAATGCAAGAGATATCCTTGAAGCATTTAAAACAAAGGAGCCGGACAATGTAACCCTCCATCTGAAACTGAAATCCCTCTATACGGAAACGGGTAACAAGGAGATGGCTGTAACGGAATGCATTGTCCTGAGCGATTTATACAAAGAAACGGGAGAGATTGAAAAAAAGGAACAAATTATTAAAGACGCCTATGCAATAGACCCTGATGATCCGAGACTGGCCGGTCTAATCCCTCCCTCTTACGAAGAGCCTGAAGTCAAACAGCCCGAAGGCCCTTTTATAGAAGATTACAGTGAAGAGATATCAGAGGCGGCTTTTTATGCAAGGCAGGGGCTGCTTGATGAGGCCAGGGAGATACTTGAACGTCTGCAGAGTCTGTTCCCCGACAATGAAGATATAAGCCAGAGGCTGGCCACGCTCGGTCAGATGCCTGTTAGCGAAGTAAGAGAAGATTGGCCCCCGGAAGCTGCGCCCAAAGAGGCTGCCATGCCTGAAGAAGCGCTTGAGGTTGAAGAGTTGACCGAACCCGCTCTCGACAGTGACGTCCTGGATATTTTCAATGAATTCAAGAAAGGTCTTGAGAAGGAGCTCGAAGAAGAGGATTATGAAACCCACTACAATCTCGGGATAGCTTACAAGGAAATGGGACTTATCGATGATGCTATACGGGAATTCCAGGCCTCACGCAACGACCCCAAGAGATTCATACATTCATCAAATATGCTCGGAATATGTTATATTGAAAAAGGTCTTTATCAGCTTGCAGTTGACGTCCTGATTACCGCTATTGATACAATGGAAGACAGGGGAGAATCTTACTGGGCCATGAAATATGATTTAGCCGATGCATATGAGAAAAACGGGAATATGAAAGAAGCCCTTGATACTTATACTAACGTTTACGGCTGGAATTCCAAATTCAGGGCGGTCTCAGAGAGGATAGAACAGTTAAAGACGCGCATGGTGGATACAACCGAGAAGAAAACAAAAGGCAGGAAGGACAGGGTTTCCTATTTATAACATATGGACTATTTAGAATTTTTTGGCCTGAAAGAGCATCCGTTTTCTAATGTTGTGGATAATAAATTCTACTACAATAGTCCTCTGCATTCGGATGCGCTTGTTAAACTGAAATATGCCGTCGATACCAGAAAAGGTCTGGCTGTCGTCGTCGGTCCTATAGGCGCGGGCAAAACCACTCTGGCAAGGAGATTCCTTGAAGAACTCGATGAAAACGAATATGAAGCGGCCCTCCTGGTGGTGGTGCACTCCAGCGTAAGTTCGGAATGGCTCTTTAAAAAATTTGCTATCCAGCTCGGCGTCAAGGATGTAAAGGACGATAAGGTTGAGCTCCTTACGCAGATTTACAAGAGACTGTATCAGATAAATGAAGAGGGCAAAAAGGCCGTTGTAATGGTTGATGAAGTCCAGATGCTGAATTCAAAGGAGATAATGGAGGAATTCAGGGGGCTTTTGAATATGGAGTCGTCTGAAGGGAAGATGATCAATTTTCTCTTTTTCGGCCTGTCCGAACTCGAAAATGTCCTTGCCCTTGACGAGCCGCTCAAGCAACGGGTGGCCTTGAAGATCAGGCTCAGTGAATTTTCGGAAACGGACACAAAAGACTACATCAGACACCGCCTTGTTGTTGCCGGCTGCAGCAAGGAGATTTTTTCGGAGGAGGCTATAAGATTGCTATATCAGTATACCAACGGCACGCCCAGGCTTATCAATACCGTCTGTGACAATGCGCTCCTCGAAGCCTTTCTTCAAAAGAACAATAAAATAGACGGGACAATTATAAAGGGCGTCTCGTCCGATCTCGGATTGACCCTGAAACAATAGTCACCCCATCAAAGAAGTTACCTACCCCGGATTATTCACAAATATTTCTGATTGAACTGAGGATAGAGTATTTGAGCGGTTTTTTTTGCTGATAGTCAAATACAACATATAAAAATAGAGAGGCAAAAGCCTCGGAGGGAGGAACGACCGAGAATGAGCGAAAATACTCTATCCTCAGTTGCTAAGGAAGGCCATATCTTTAATACGCAGGGTTACCGCATATCTGGAAAGTTCGATCCTGATTTTTGAAGGGTACCACGAGCCGCCGATCTTGTCGGGATTTTCGTAAGAGATATTCAACTCCTTGCCGTCTTCCAATGAAATGACCTGCCTGACCGGAAGCATAGTTTTCCCGTCGATCCATATCCGTCTCTGAGAGTTTGTGAGAATGAAATTCCCCTCTTGTTCCTTTTTCTCAAAATCCTTTATATCCCACCAGAAAAGGCAGTCGCGCAGGCCGTAGGTGAGTATCAGGGCCTTGTTTTTGTCAACTGCCGGCGAGCTTTTTACAACCCCGTTTACAGAGGAAAGTTCGAAAGCCAAAAACCCGAAGGAATAAATCCGCATGTTCATGTCGCCGGAACGCGACATGTTCACCACGCCGTCCCCCTTGATCTCGGTGTCTTCCTTTTCAAAGGTTATCGAAAATGTAGTGTCAATAGCGAAAATACTTTTGCGCGCGGAAAGGGTGTCCCCGACGTCAACCCCTTCATAGGAAGGCACTTCGACACGCTTCGGCGCGCATGCAGACAATATGATAAGGATACTAACTAAAAACAGCTTCGAGACAATCTTCGACATTTTTCACCCCTGTAATCTTTAATCCGAAATCGCCTTTTATTTTTTCATAGTTCCCGAAAGGAATAACGGCCTGCCGGAAGCCTATTTTTGACGCTTCTTTAATGCGATTTTCCGCATGCGCTACGGCCCTTATCTCGCCCGAGAGTCCGACCTCTCCGAATACAAAAAGCCTCGGGTCCACGGGGATATCTTTCAGGGAGGATGCAACGGCTGTTATAACGCCGAGGTCCGCGGCAGGCTCGATAATTTTAAGGCCGCCGACTACATTCACAAAGATATCCATGCCTCCCAGATGCATCCCGACTTTTTTCTCAAGGACTGCAACCAGAAGATTGACCCTGTTATAATCAACGCCGATGGTTGTCCTTCTCGGCATTCCGAAGTTTGTCTGCGAAACGAGCGACTGCATCTCGACCATAAGTGTCCGCGTACCCTCAACGGCGGCAACAACTATTGAGCCTGAAACATTCATGGGCCTTTCAAGCAGGAACAGTTCGGACGGGTTTTCGACCTCCAGCAGTCCCGCATCGGACATCTCAAAGATGCCTATCTCATTTGTCGAACCGAAACGGTTCTTTACCGTCCGCAGCAAACGGTATGCGTGACCGCTGTCTCCTTCAAAATACAGCACCGTATCGACGATATGCTCAAGCACCCGCGGACCCGCTATCGCCCCTTCTTTTGTAACATGCCCTACGATAAAAACGGGGATGTCCGATTTTTTTGCAAAGAGCATCAGCTTTGCGGCGCACTCCCTCACCTGGCTTACGGAACCGGGAGCGGACATGATATCTTCCGCATAAACGGTCTGGATGGAATCAACGACCATAACCTTGGGTTTGAGTTTTGCCGTAGCATGTACGATCGATTCAAGCGAAGTCTCGGCAAGGAGTATGATATCATCGGAGTTGATTGACAACCTTTCCGCGCGGATCTTAATCTGTTCGGGAGATTCTTCCCCTGAAGCATAGAGGACGTTCCCGTATTTTTTTGAAATTCCGGATAGCGCCTGTATAAGAAGTGTGGATTTTCCGATACCCGGATCACCGCCGATTAGAATAACCGAGCCTGCTACAACACCGCCTCCAAGCACCCTGTCCAGCTCGCTTATTCCGGTGGAAATCCTATGCCCGGATTCATTTTTTACGGAACTGAGAGGCTGCGGTTCGGATTTGCCGAGATGGGTAATGAGCGACGTATGGCGGCTGACGGGCTCTTTCTTTTCTTCGGCAAAGCTGTTCCAGGCCCCGCAGTCCGGACACTTCCCGATCCACTTCGGGCTCATATGTCCGCAGGCCTGACACTGAAAAAAGGTCTTAACTTTCGGCATGACTTTCAATGTAGGTTCAACTTTACTACCTTAACGCCTGTAGCCCGGATTACTCATCAACGAGGTAATCTTTCAGCTTATCCTGCAGGGAATCCGGCCATTCGTCTTTGAACAGAAAAGAGTTCATTTCTTCTTTCGTGAGGGATTTTATCACTTCCGCCGGCAAGTCTCTTAGAGCCTGAAGTCTTACCGGGTCCACCTTTTTTGCTTCGCGTTTATTTTCCATGTGTGTCTCCTTGCTTTATTTAGTAATCCTTCAGTTACGGGTTGAGAAATCCTCCCCTTTGCAAGGGGAGGTTGGAGGGGTTTTTGAAAAATAATTAAAACCACCCCTACCCCTCCTTGCAAAGGAGGGGATTAAACCCATAACCGAATGCTTACTTTATTTATAAAATTCTTTTTCTAAAACAATCTCTTTTTTTATCCGGGACAGAAGTTCCTCGAATACCGGGAGTACCAGGGTCCTGAACTTTCCGGCAACCAAAAGATACATGATATCATCGCCGACATTCAATAAGCCTTCGTTGATCCAGGCCTTTATTGCTACGATGCCTTCTCTCCCTTTGTATTCATTGACCAGGGAATTTAATTTATCCTTATCATAAGTCAGGTCCATGCTTTTTACGCTTTTCCCGTCTTTTGCGGTAGCCCTGACCATGCCGTTATGGACAAGGATCATCCCGAGTTCGTTGAAATCCGCATTCTTTTTTATTTCAGCCACCCATTTTTCTATCATGGCGCCACCCCCTTTTTATTGAATAGTTAACGTATTTTATTGTAGCAGAAGCCCGGACAAAAATATCGTCTCCTACGGAAATTGTGCGGCTACGCTACCCACGGAAATGTCGGAAGAAACACTTTTACTAAGGGGTTTATAAGTAAGGACACATTTAAACACCCTCCCCTTAATCCCCTCCCGTTAAGGGAGGGGCGATTCTAAAGTCCCCTCTCCCTTGACGGGAGAGGGCAAGGGGGAGGGTGTGATGTAGTCTTACTTATGCACTCCTCAATCCGGGATGTGCACCTGATGACAAACACCCCGAACATCTCGCCGACTGTGTTGGTTGCCGGTACAAACATAGATTCGCTACCGTTTCCCGGTAGCCCTCTCTATCTTCCTGTACTGTGGAGGCCACCAGTGCGTTAAAAGCTTAAATCTTCCGATTGGAAATCATCTATTTGTCAACTTCCAAACTCATTTTTGAGAATGATGTGGCTTAATTGAAAAATTACTTATTATCGAGGCTCTTGCAAAAGTCACAGATTGTCATTCCGAACGAAGGTGAGGAATCTTATATCCAATTGATTATAAAAGATTTCTCCTTTCACTCGAAATGACAAATTGGCCTGTTTTAGGACTTTTGCAAGAGCCTCTATCATTTGAAAGATTCAATAACTGATTAGGTTCCCT
The DNA here is from genome assembly GCA_041658585.1 of Thermodesulfovibrionales bacterium. Lineage (GTDB taxonomy): Bacteria > Nitrospirota > Thermodesulfovibrionia > Thermodesulfovibrionales > SM23-35 > DYFC01. Next base: position 133,680 of record JBAZZX010000001.1, on the reverse strand, counting down.
GTATGTTGCCTTCAGGAAGTACAAAATGGGCGTGTAAATCTCACAGGACTATTTCTTCCCATGAAGTCTTGAACTGATACTTAATCTGACGTGTCTGTAAACTCAAATCTTATCTATTAGATTTGAACATATTGCAGATATAACCTGCGGTGTCTTTCGGAAGAAGACCGGAGCGCAACATTAAGTACATTTGGAACAGCCTATCTTGCCGTCCTTGAGGCGATTAATGAATACCTCAAAATAAAAAAAGGCTTGACGAAAAAGGAACTTCGCAAATCGGTTGAGTCTTATCGAGATGCATTAAGAAAACACCTCGCAGTCCGAAATGGAAAATTGATGGGTGAATTTGAGAATCTCTACGACGCTCTGCAGATTTAAAAGAGGAATAATTTCAATATACAATCCTCTCCAGAAACAGACCTCTTGCCGGGGCTGTCTGTCCTGCAAGTTTTCTGTCTTTTGCTTCGAGTATCTCTTTCAACTTGTCAGGTGAAATCCTTCCCCATCCGATCTCAACCAGAGTTCCGACGATGTTCCTGACCATATGCCTGAGAAATCCTTTGGCCTCTATCCGGACTCTGATAAAATTTCCGCTTAGCCGGGTTGTCATAAAATCGATCTCCATGATTTCTTCTATGTCCAGCGAAAATACTTCCCTGACGGGATTTTTTATGTCGCTGCCGGCGCCCATAAATGAGGTGAAGTCATGTGTTCCTACAAGTATCCGTGACGCCCGGATTACGGAAGGTATGTCAAGAGGCTGCGGGACCGTCCATGAATATCTGTGCAGAAAAACCGGGGGTTTTCTATCTTTTGCAATAATATAAAAATAGCTCTTTCCGAGGGCGTCATCTCTCGGGTTAAAGGAATCATGGACTTCGGTTATATCTATTATCCTTATATCCTCCGGAAGTGTGGCATTCAATGCCTTTTTAAAAGTTGATATATCATGCGCCGATTCCGTTCTGAAAGCCGCTACCTGTGCGAGCGCATGCACGCCTGCATCCGTTCTGCCTGCGCCAAGGACTTTTGCCGGTTCGCCTGTGAGTTGCCTTATCCTGTCTTCAAGCACGCCCTGGACGGTTATCTTCTCTGGCTGTGTCTGCCAGCCGTGGTAGTTTGCGCCGTCATATTCAAGGAGAAGCCTTATTTTTCTCATAGTTCACACTATAACACTATGTTCGGTTTACCCGCAACGGACAGGAGAATATTATAACTAAAGAAAATTAAAGCAAAATTTATCAATATAAAAAGGAGCAGAAGTGGGGGAAAACCTTTTAGTTTACAGTTACCGCGCATTGAGTTTAACAACGAAATACATTAATCCTTCTCTTTTTGCCGTTCAAAAGCATACAATACCTGATTACCATAACCCCGAATCTTTTCAGACAAGGAGGCATTAAACAGACGATAGATATGAAAAACAAAAAAATCGTAATCTTATTGGCCCTTTTTTTCTTTATGTTGTCAACCTGGCCGAACTTGCTGCATGCTTCAGAGGCCTTGCTCGAAAAAGGCATTGAGCAGTACAAAAGTGAAAATTATGAGGAGGCCGTTGATATCCTCGTCAATGCCCGGAAACAGCAGCCGGATTCTTCAGTCGCCGCATTCTATCTCGGCATTTCCTATAAGCAGTTGAGAGAATACCGGCTTGCGGAAAAGCACTTGAGGGACTCCATACAACTAACGCCTCCCGTCAAAGACGCCTATCTCGAACTCGCGGAGGTCCTGTTTGTCCTTGATCAGTTAAATGAGGCCGAAGGGTGGGCGCTCAAGTCCGAACAGGAAGGCATAAAGACCGCAAACGCCGTCTTTATGAGAGGACTGGTCCTTGCAAAAAGAGACAGGACGGATGAAGCCGTTGCCGCCTTCAATAAAGCAAAGGGGCTTGATAAAGCCCTTTCTCAGTCGGCCGACTTTCAAATTGCTATGGCGCAGATAAAGAAACAGTCCTTTGAAGACGCCCGGAAAAGCTTTAGCGCCATTCAGGAGATAGACCCGACCTCGGAGCTCGCATCTTTTGCAAAGGAATATGAGAAATCCCTTGCGAGGACCCTTGACATGTATAAGCCCTGGCGGTTTTCCTTCGGCGTAGCGTATCAGTACGACGATAATGTCGTTCTGAAGCCGACGACGGATATCGGCGTCGATATAACGGGAGAGCGGGACAGCAGCATCATTGCAACACTTGGCGTAGTATTCAGCCCCAGACTGAAGGGGCCGTTCTTCCTCAATTGCCAGTATAATCTTTACACCGATACATATTTTGCAACCAATTCCCACAACCTTGTAACCCATACAATATCAGTGAACCCGGGTGTAAACTTTCAGAAAGGATTCGTATCCTCCCCGGTGTCTTATTCTCATATCTGGGTCCACGGCAGGGAATACATGAGTGTTTTGTCCATAAAACCGGCATTTCAATTTGCTTTCAATCCTTCAAATATAGGAAAGATCTCCCTTGGATACGAAAAAAGGGAGCTTTTCAATGCCCCTATCGACAGTGATGAAGACAGAGACGGCAATGTCTTCAGCGCTTCAGCGGGTTACATATATCCCTTTGCTCAAGGCCGCGGTCTATTCAATGCTTTGTACGAATTTACCTATGATAATACGGACGGTAAAAACTGGGACAACACAGGCAACCGGGTTAGCCTTGGTCTGCTGCTGCCCTCCCTTATATGGAAAACGAACCTTATCCTTTCCGGGGATGTTTTTTTGCAGGACTTTAAAAATACCAATACCGTGTTCGAAAAAAAGAGGAGAGACAGGACATATACTGTATCGGCAAACCTTGTGAAAGAGATGGTCAGGGGACTCTACTTAAACCTCCAGTATTCTTATGCGAGGGCCGATTCCAATATTGCAATCTATGATTATGACCGCAATATTTATACTGCGGGAATAGAGTACAGATTCTAAGGAGAAATGTCATGATAAAGTTTAAGAGACAGGATAAAGTGTTCAGGCCGCGGATTCTCTGCATGGTTCCTGCAATCGTAATCGGCTCCATGCTTCTCATCTCATATTTCTTCTTTCTGAGTTCTTTTGCAATGGCTGCCGAAGCTGTCGGCAAATTTAAACATGTGGAAGGCAAAGTCGATATCCTCAGGGAAGGCGCTTTCCCGGCGATAACGGTCAAGGTGCAGGACCAGGTATATCCCAGGGATATCATCAGGACAAAAAGCGCTTCAAAGGCCGAGATCATCTTTAAAGATAATACGGTCCTGCAGATCGCCCAGAGGAGCAGGATCGACATCAGCGAGTACTATACCGGCGATACAGGCAAAAGTGTGATAAAACTTTCACGGGGCCAGGTGAAGGCTGTTGTGGATAAGAACGTAATAAAGCGTATCTCCCTTGCGCCGGACGCCAACCGATTTGAGATCCATACTCCCAACGCGGTTGCGGGAGTCAGGGGCACCGAATTCCATGTCGCCTATGACCGTAATGTGACAACGGTCCTTTTAAGAGAGGGCAATGTATGTGTTTTCAATTTAAAGGCGCAGGAAAACGTCGTATGTCTGCCTCCGAATTATATAGTGACTGTGACGGGAGTAATGATTCCGCAGCCGCCGAGAAAGGCTACGGATACTGAAATAAAGATATTTGAAAAAGAAACGACGCCGAATGTACCGGTATCCAAAACATTTCCGGAAACTGCAACCGAACTCCTGGTTGCCGATAGAGGAATAGTCCCTGACGGCATTAACAAACCTGATCGTCAGTCCATCAGTCCGGAAACTATTGCCCTGAATGAAACCCCGACTAATATTACCGATATCCCTATTATGATCCCGATGAACATACCGGCCTTTGAGGTTGGCAGGACGAACCTGTCGGGTTCTCTAATCGCAGGGTCGGAGAGTTTCGATTATGTAAGCGTTATTATGAACAATGTCGCTTTCTTTGCACCTTCAACCGGTGAGAAACCCGGTATATGGGCGACTAATAATGTAACCGGGCAATATGACTTCAGTCACGGCAATTTAATTCCGGCTACTATTATTAATGCGGACAATGTAATTGCAATCAGCAACGGAAATGGTATCAGTGCAGACTTCCAATTCACAAGCTGGAATTCATCGAACAAGACCTGGACATCTGCCATTAAGAACGGTACCGGAACTTTGAGCGGGGGATCATATAATGGCCCAGTGACTTTCAGGGGCGCGGGAGCGGGAACTCTCACAGGCACAAACTCGGGAAGCCTGTCGGGAACTGCCGCCGGAATTGTTAAGTAGTTTTCCATGAACTTTCAATTCCTCTCGCCATTACATGATGAAGAATACCCGGTGCATCAAGTCTTACTTGTCTCGGCATGGCGTCATATTATCATATGTTGTTTATATTGGCAATGTCCCCTATGTCGTCATAGTTTATGGACAGACTCTAAGTAATGAAAAATGGTAGCGGGATTAATAGATTTGTAAAAGGAGTTATACAAATGAATAGAAAGGTCATTATATCGAAGACTTTTGCAGTAATTGTTTTTCTTTTAAGTGTTTCTGTCTTTCTTTTCTCCGGCATAAACTCAGCCCAGGCATCAGACACAATACTGGGGGGCATACCTTATGAAGGTAACCTGAAGATAACCGTGCTTGATGACGGCAGTATAGGTATAGACAGGTTCATATCAGAACAATGGCAGAATCAGATTTTCGCTTGGGACAATAAAGGTTCGCGCCTGCAGATAAACGAGACCGGATATTCATTAGGCTATTTTTACGGTTTACCGGCGGTTTTTGTAAGCAATACAAAGCTCAGCGATAATCAGATAACGGCAGTCTGGACAGCAGGCGGCATGAGGATTACCCTCGATCTTACTTATCAAAACGGAGCGGCATTTATGGGATTGCGCTGGGCGCTGACAAATGAAAGCGGTAATACTATGAGTGACATTAGGTTCTTCCACGGCGAAGACACTTTTTATTTCGGTGATGACCATGGGGCAGGATACTGGGATGATCCGAATACTACAATAGGCGTCCAAAAACACGTTGGCGGAGAGTTAAAGCGCATGTCGCTCCAAGCCGTAAATACTCCATATGCATATGACAGCATGAACTATTATTCAGTTCTCACCGATGTGAACGCAGGGGCGCTGACAAAAACCATAGATGCAAATGAGAGTACAGACAACGGGTATGCCCTTGAATGGCGGAAAGATATAATGCAGAACGGAGAGACCTGGACTATAACTGCTTATGAAAAATTTGCTGATGTATCTGTGGGAACCGTATCTGTGACAGCTCCGATCCTGACAGAGTGCAACATAGGCGGGATATGCGACCTCACATACACTGTAATAAACATATCGAGTTCAGCCGCAAACGTGGATCTTTCTCTGATATCAAACGATAGATGGCTGGCAGTAATAATATCTCCGGCGGCATCAATAATAATACCGGCTGGCGGCTCTCAGGCAGTTATTGTCAGGGTAACCGTGCCCAACAATGTTTCAGAAGGCACGATAAGTCATATAACTCTGAATGCAAATGACGGTACTGTGACCGCAGGCGATACCGCAGCAGTCAAGGCAGTAACAGGAGGATTTACTCTGACAGTTTCGACATCCGCAGGCCCAGGCGGAAGCATAAGCCCTGAAAGCGCCACAGTAGATTACGGTAACACAACGCAGTTTGCCATTGCGCCAATTGACGGATATCATATCCAGTCCATATCCGGCTGCGGAGGCGAGCCTTATACGGCAGCGGTAAAGAAAAAGAAAAAGAAGAAAAAGAAACTGTCCGCGGCTTCGGAAATGACTTATACGACCGGGCATATAAAGGAAAACTGTACAGTCACGGCTTCCTTTGCAAAAGAAACCTTTACTGCTACGATCCATAAGACCGGGGGCAGCGGCACAATAACAGGCAGCGGCATCTCCTGTGAAGGGAATGCCTGTGGAGGGTCTTTTGAATACGGCACAAAACTCGTCCTGAAGATCAAGCCTGATGCAGGATACAAAATAAAGGATATTAAAATCAACGGCAAATCCATCGGGGCTGTAACGATCATTACATTAAAGCAGATATTGAGCAATTACGACATAGTGATTATCTTTGAACCGGTATAGAAAAGCAAAATAGCAGGACAGGCGTCCCACCTCTCCTGCTATTTTAATGCCCTATTTTTCCTTAAACCTTACCGCTTCTCCTTCTTTGCATTCAGTGATCACGGTTTTGTCGCTGTGGTCAAGTATTTTGATCTCAAAAATGCCTACCGCGTTTTCTTTCCCTTTCACAATGACCTTTTCAAGCCCTGTTGCCTCTATATGGCCTATCCTTCCTGACTGTATGGCTTCATGTATCGCTTTCATGGTGAACTCGGTTACCAGTATGTTGGCATTGTACTTTCTTGTCAGTGCCTCTACCCGCGAGGCCAGATTCACATGGTCTCCGATGACGGTGTAATCCATTTTCCTGCCCTCTGCCCCGATGTTCCCAACAATGACCTCGCCGGTGTTTATTCCTATCCCCGCATCAAGAGGGGGCTTCCCTTCCGCTTTCCACTTCTCCTGGAGTTCCTTCAGCTTGCCGAGCATGTGCAATGAACATTTAATCGCCAGTTCCGCGTGGTTTTCCTGCTTCATGGGAGCGCCCCAGAAGGCAAGGATGGCATCGCCCATAAACTTATCGACAGTCCCCTCCCATTTGAGAATAATATCCGTCATGGCGCCGAGGTATTCATTTAATATCGGCACGACCTCTTCAGGAGAATGGCTCTCCGAAAATGATGTGAAGCCCCTAACATCCGCAAAAAGGATGGTCACATCTTTTCTTTCCCCTCCGAGTTTGGCCATGCCGGGATTTCTGATTAATTCGTTCACGACCCGTTCGGTAACGTAACTTGAAAACATCGCCTTGATTTTGCGCGCATAGGTCTCTTCAACGGCGTGGCTGTAGGCTGTGCCGTTTGCAAAAATGAGGAGGATTGTAATGGATGGATAGGCGACGTATGTCCAGACGCCCCAGGATGCAAACAGATAATAGCTGAGGGCTAAAAGCGACATAATAACACACGATGTAATGACGAATGAAATACTTGCCTTAAACCTGCCGACAACAAATGTGATGAAAAGTCCGGATAGTAACAGTATGATTATATTTATGTGCAGAGGTGCTTTCTGCAGGAACCTGTTTTCGAGTATGGAAGCAATCACGTTTGCGTGTTTTTCCACTCCCGGCATTGCAGGTGAAAACGGCGTCACTCTGAGGTCGTAAATTCCCATAGCCGTAGCGCCGACGAGAACGATCTTCCCCTGAAGATCTTCAGCGCCGACTTTGCCGTCTATAATATCCGATATCGAGAAATGCCTGAAGGTAAAAGAAGGGCCATAGTAGTAGATCAATCCTCTGCCGCGTATGTCCGTCGGGATGTATCTTTTCCCGCTTAGCTGGATGCCTTCGGTTGCCTTTACAATAACCTTTTCATGAGGTATGCCGAGATAGACTGCCGCGGTCAGGACGTCAAGGGAAGGATACAGATAACCTTTATATCCTATCGCCATCATTTCCCATCGCAACGTGCCGTCATTGTCATCGGGTTTCATATTAATATGTCCGATTGCCATTGATTCCTGCATAAGAACCAGTACGGGCGCCAGCACGCCTGAGGCGCTGATCGGAGCGTATTTGTTGTATTTTTCGGGGTTTTGGATTTGCACTGCCGAATAGTTGATGTGTTCATTTTGCCTTGCGGTCTGGGATATATCAAATGAAAACACAAGAGGGAGCAAAACATTACCGGCGTCTTTTACCGCTTTTGCGAGCATAACATCGTGCTTCTCCGATTCAGGCATGAAAATATCGAAGACTACAAGCTCTGCCTCGGCCTTTGTGAGCCTGTTCAGAAGCTGCGCAATCCTGTCCCTGCCCCAGGGCCATCTGCCTATTTTTTCAATGCTCTTCTCATCAATTGCCGCAATAACGATATTGTCCGGAGCTTTTGTCCTGCCCATCATTTTGAACCGCAGGTCGTACACCTTGTCCTCAAGAATTTCAAGGGGAGTAAGTTCAATCGCCATAAGGGCGGTAAACAGCAGGGTGATGAAAAGACCGATGAGAAAAATAAATTTTGCTCTTTTTGATCTCTCAACCGTCATCAAAGGCATGGAATGGGTTCCTTTTAACAGTGACAGGCATTACCTGTTTTTGTCATATCATAGCATGATTTAACGCATCAGTTGCATACAATGAAAGACTGATATGATAAAAAACATTTAGAACGCGACAAAAAATAATCCACATTCACCTGACGGCGCTTTTAACCTTATAAGTATTTTAAATAAATGCATACCGAAAAGCGTTAATAGTACATTAAGGAGTCGCCTAAAAGCTTTTTTATCATATCAGTCTTTCAAATTGAGAACCTGTTTTGCAATGTTTAGGTTAAAATATCATAAGGAACGGAAATGATAGATATTCAAAAAGTATCTTCGCAGATCAAAACAAACTGCAATATTTCGGATGCGAAATACTGGGGATCGTTTTCTCTCTGCGGCCTCCTTTTGAGACTGCGGGAATTGTATCGTGTTGAAAAGGGACTGAAACCGTGGGAACGGATTCTGCAAAAAGACGTAGGCGAATGGATATCCGAAAGGGAAACCCTCTGGGGGGACATTGAGGGCAGTGATTTTAAAGATATTGCCGTAAACGGCGATGTTTACAGCCCTTTCGAGGTCGAAAAGATCAATGCGGCATTGAATAAAACAGGGCTGCTTTACGGCGCGGGGTACGGTCTTTACATGAAGCCGATCTTCTTTATGACTGACATAATATCTCATAAAAAAATAGACGGATTTGATGTTTATATCGCCGGGAATGAATATGCCCGGGACCTGTCCGATTATCCTGCCATGCTGCAGGACAATGTAGTAATCGCAAGGCTCGATCTGACGCGCCTTCTGCTCTGGAACAGATTTGAGGAACTGAGGCACAAGAAAACCAAATGCAAACTTTCCTTTGCATTTTCACAATACGGCATTACGCAGGAGAACGAGATAAATGAGGAAATGTATGACGGGATCACACGGGTTGCCCGCTCTGAAGCGGAGACCTATATTTATCACGAGTTGGGCGAGGCATATGAAGGAAGAAGACTCGGGGAAGTATGGAAGGTCTTTCTCTCAAGTCTCCCGCACAGTCAGGCGGAAGTCTTTGCCCGTGCGGTCAAAGACATCCTTTCGGATACCGCTGAAAAAGGAATGCTCGGATATATTATAGAGAACCGGAAAGCGGGATCTCTCGGCTTCTATAACGTATTCCTCAGCGGCTTTAGAAAAATCATATTCCCTGAAATGGTAGGGGCATTCCTGGCATTTACCGAAACCGGCGACTGGGAAATTATCCGTAAGGCCGGAAAGTCCGGGTACAAAAATGCCGGGGAATATGCAGAGAGACTGCTCTCGATATACGGGAAGCATAAATCTCAGCCGGAACAGGTTTCCAGGCATATTGAAGAAGTCCTGAAAGGAATTATGTAATCAATTTTCACAACCGGTGATTTGACTCATCAGTTGCATAAAATGAAAAGTTGAGAATGTCTTTCGCAGCGTTTAGGTTGATATTCAAAGGAAAATAAGGGAAGATTTTTTTATTGTAATATATAAGGAGGTTTATATGAAAAAGGTTTGCGTTTTCATTGTAGCGGCAAGTTTAGTCGTTATTTTGTCTGCCGGTAATATTCTTGCCGGAAACACATATGACCCTAAAATTCAGGAAAGAATCACAAAACAGCAGCATAGGATTGATCAGGGAATTGCTTCAGGTAATCTTACAAGCACTGAGGCCGGAATATTACAGGACAATTTGAACTGGGTAAAGGCGGAAGAAACCCGTCTAAAGGCTGACGGCAAGTTAACCGAAAGGGAGAGGGAAAGGCTTCATGAGATGCTGGACAATAACGGCCACATGATTTACAAGAAGAAGCATAATGCCATAAAGCGGTTATATTAACTTGAAAAATAATTTTACTATCTTTTCCCCTATGTCTACCTAAACGTCGCAAATAACATTTTTTTTATTTGAGCGGTCCCGAGAGCTTTCGGGACCGCTCATTTCATGCGACTGATAGGCATATTTGCACTATTTCGGTTAATCCGGATTATTCATAAAATTTGCAACAGCAACTGAGGATAGAGTATTTGAGCGGTTTTTTTTGCCGATAGTCAAATACGGCATATGAAAATAAAGAGGCAAAAGCCTCGCAGGGAGGAACGACCGAGAATGAGCGAAAATACTCTATCCTCAGTTCAATCAGGAAAATTTATGAATAATCCGGGTTAATCTATATTATCTGATAATGCCTTTTGATACTCTTCCCATAGCGTTTCTTTGGCAATTCCCATATCAATGAAATCCCAGGGCAGGATTTCTTCATATTCTTTTTTTCTGAAGATATAGAAATCCTTGTTAAGTCCGGCTGATTCGGCAGCTTTCATCCAGTCCCGCGTTCTTTGCATCTCTTCGAGTACCTGCGAAACCCGTCTGTCGCCGAGCGCGAACAAACCCTGCATATAGGCGTATTTCGGAACATCGTGGAATACCTTGACTCCTTTTATCAGCGACAACTCCTTTTTAATCACCTTCAGCCGTTCCTTTACCTCTTGAGGGTCCTCCATAGGATGCCATTGAAACGGCGTAAAAGGCTTGGGTACAAAGGTGCTTATGCTCAGGGCAATATATCTTTTTAATGATATGGACCTTATTTTTTTTACAAGGCTGACGATGCCTTCTATATCTTCCATTCTTTCCGTCGGGAGGCCGACCATAAAATAAAGCCGTAATGTTTCTATCCCCTCGGCAAACAGGAGTTCGGACGTGAAGAGGATATCTTCCTCCGTGACTTTTTTGTTAATGACTTTGCGCAACCTCTCAGTGCCTGCCTCAGGCGCTATGGAGACGCTCTTATGGCCCTTCATTAGGCTTACCAGTTCGGCGCTTTTCTTGCCCGCCCTTAGTGAAGTAATCGAAAAATCAACTCCCGGGATCTGCAGGACGTCTTTCATGTGCGGATAATCCGAGAGGGAAGGGCCGATGATCCCGATCCTTTTTGTCTTAGCCAGCCCTGACTGAATCTCCTCCTGAATTTTCTGAAGGCCTTTTTCCCTTGGAGGGTTGTAAATTTTCCCAACCGCGCAAAACCGGCAGTTCCAGGGGCAGCCCCGCATCGCTTCGATCAGATACACATCCGAGAACTCCGTATCCTCTGTAATGATCGAGGTTTTGATCGTTGAGCCTGACAGGTCTTCAAGGTAACGTCTTGCAATGCTCACAGGAGCATCCGCCGAATTCTGTCTCGCCGTTATTCTGCCGGCGTCGTTATACGAAATAGCGTAATATTTTGGGACATAAACTCCTTCGATTGTTGCGGCCTGCCTTAAAAGGTCGTTTCTGTCGGAACATGATCTGCATATATCGATAAATTCCGGCAGCATTTCATCGGCTTCACCGATAAAACAGATATCAAAGAAGCCGGCAACAGGTTCGGGGTTTAAAAAGGCGCATACCCCTCCCATCATTACAAGGGGATGACGGCTGCTTCTTTCCGAAGCATTGAAAGGGATTTTTGACAGTTCGAGGATTTTCAGGATATTTGGATAATCATTCTCGAAAGAGACTGAAAAGGCGACGATGTCAAAACGGTTCAGGGGTTTTTTGGATTCCATTGAAAAGATCTCGGTTTCTGTCCTGACATATTCATCGATATCTTTGTCATCAGGCAGAAAAACCCTTTCGCAAAGCACATCGTTCATACTATTTAGCAGTCCGTAAATGCCCTGAAATCCGAGATTTGACATGCCGACATGGTAGGTGTTCGGATAAACAAGGGCAATCGCTATCTTGCCGCCGGGGTCTTTATAGACGGTCCCCTTTTCTTTCGACAAAAGGACATCCGCTTTTTCCTTCAGCTTTAGGCTCATAGCATTACCAGTGTGCTCATCATTGCTATAGACCAGATAATATCAATCGGGACATGTAGTTCACAGGAGGAATCAAAAAGCAGGTCTGCCCGTGCCGGGAATTCCTCATCCTGAAGCCATAGGATCAAGGTTACCGGTATTTTCGGCATAGGTTGAAGCCTCACAGAAGCATCACCATAGTTCAACACCTCTGCGCAAAGTTCATCCCCCTTTTTCAGGAAGGACTGCCTGTTCTCCCCATATCTTTTCGCGAGACCATCGAGGGGAAGAATGTGGCTCCCTCTGAAAAACAAATCCCCTCCCTTTACATCTGCCGGCTTTACAAGCCTCCCTGTTAAAGGGATGTCCTTTGCGTGAATCAGGTGCCACAGACAGGAGTGAATAAAAAAATAAGGATATTTCTTTAGAAGGATTTCTCCCTGCTGAGAATTATTAAGGATAATCCTTCCCTCAGGTTTTACGATAAAATCATAACAGAATGACCTTACAATATAATAATTATTTGCCTCATCATAGATAGCAGCGGCGTTCCTGCATACAACCGACGGCTCGAGTCCTGAGAGTATCTTCCATGCCTTTTCTTCTCCCGGCGTAATCATACCTTACTATACCACAAGCTGTTTCCGTTCATTTTTCGTTTGGATTTAAGGCCCGTTTCAGGTTATATTAAAAAGTATGAAATGCAGAAACTGCGGCGGGAAGATCAAGCTGGTTGTCGGTTGAAGGGTCATATCCTTCAACTGCATGGATTGCGGTAAGAAATTTCCTCTGAAAGAATATCTCGAAGAAGTAGATGATAAAAGTCTTGAACAGATATCCCTCAGGCCCTGCAACAGGGTTTAAAAAAACAACAGTCTGCGGTACAATATCCCCTGACGTAAAGTTATAATTATTACACCGGTTGCAGAAAATGAAAGGGAGACATGATAAAAAACCTTTTAGAACGCGACAAAAGATAATCCATATTCACCTAACGGCACTTTTAACCTAATGTGTATATTAGATAAATGCATATCGAACAGTGATAATAGTGCATTAATGAGTCGTCCGCACTCAGTCCCGAAAGCGTTCGGGGCGAGGAGAACCTAAAAGCTTTTTTATCATGTCTCCCTTTCAAATTGAGAACGTCTTTTACGATGTATGTTAAGGGTCTCAAAATTGAATTTACATAAATTAGAAAATCTCCCCTAACCCCTCTTTACCATCCTTCGACAGGCTCAGGATGACAAATGTCATGGTGAGCTTGTCGAACCATTCCTCCCTTTGGCAAAGGGAGTTTACCCGCCTTTGGCGGCGCCAAAGGCGACCAGGGGTTAGGAGGGATTTTATAAATAATGTCTTTACTATTATGAGACTGTTAATAGGTTATCAATATTATTATGGAGGTATCGTATGAAGAAGGTTTTATTCGTTGCGTTAATAGTTACATGTTTCATTGCTTTTGGTCTTCTTGCTCAGGGGAATTCGGAAGAACCTAAAAAGGATGACAGCTTTTTCTCGCGCAGTCTCCATTACACTACCGGAGGGATGTCCTACTGGTATGACAAAAGCAGGGGCGGGTTGGAAACTCCAAAACAGCCATTCTATTATGAAGGCCGGAAGGAAATGCGGCGAGTGTCACGGAACGGATATTGTAAAGCAGGTCCAAAACGGCAAGATAAGCCTTACCTGGCTTGAGGGTAAAGATGTAAAACACATCAAGGGGGTTATCCCGGTTGCCGCTGATACGGAATACAATTGTGTATATCAGGACTATCAAAACGGAAATTGGGTCCCGATCGAGAACCCGCCTGCCACGAAATTGCAATATGCCGGGTTTGGCACGCCTCTGACAAAAGAGCAATTGAAAAAGATGGCAATGCCGATGGGTAAATAGTAAATAGCACATTGCAAATAGCATGTAGCATAGCGCAGAGAGTAAAAACATAAAAATAAAAAGGCCGGCTTTTATTAAGCCGGCCTTTTTATTGAGCTACCCTAAACATTGCATAAACGGCAGGGCGGAAGGGAAGTAACTTGGATGAACTCCTCGGTCGGGCAGAGGAACCGGGATAAGGTAGTTTACATTTTCTATCTATGTAGTGTATTGTAATACAGGAGGTGCTTTATGAGAACAGTATTATCCGTCAGCCTGCCGGAAAACATGTCTGAGGAGCTTGACAGGGTTGCCAGAAATACGGGGCGCAACAAGAGCGATATCGTAAAGGAATCCCTGAGCATGTTCCTGTGGGAAATGAAACTCAAAGCAGTGCAGAAAAAACTCGGCCCGAAGGCAAAGAAACTAGGCATCGTTAGTGAAGAAGATGTGTTCAAAGCGATATCATGATCGCAGTATTTGATACAAATGTGCTCATTGCGGCAATTATCACTGAAGGGATTTGTTCGAAAATATTGCGCAGGGCGCGAGCCGGAGAAGTTTCTCTCGTCTCATGTCCATTCATTACAATGGAACTCCGGCGTACCCTCTCAAAGAAATTCCGGCTTTCTCATGATGAATTGTCTTCTGCGATGGACCCCATTAGTGATGCGATTAGTCAGGTTATTGAGCACAGCCTCAAAGTTAAGGACATCTGCCGTGATGCAGATGACGACAACATCATAGCCTGTGCGGTAGCGGCAAATGCTGATTATCTTGTGACGGGAGACTCCGATCTGCTGGAGATAAAAAAGTTTCAGGGCATTCAGATCGTAACTCCAAGAGATTTTGAAGCCTTGTTTGTGTAATATCGGAGGGCGGGAATGAAATCTGAGAGATGCCCGACCTGTGACAAGTGATGTAAGATGGAAAAAATGTACACCAAAGTCAGATAAAATAGAAAGATGGAGGTGTCAAGATGAAAGGAATTCCGCAGGGAAAGTACACAAAGGAGCTTCGAGAAGAAGCAGCGAAAATGGTAACAGAAGGAAGAATATCAGACCGGAGCGCAACATTATGTACATCAAGGCGTCGCTATAAAACATTTTCATCGCATCAGCCCTGCCGTTTGTAATAAGTTTTTGCAACCGGCGAGCTAATTCAGCCGGCCTTCCTGTTTTAGTTTATTCATTATCTCCAGTATCTTTGGCAATGCCTCGATAGCCGCCTTTTCTCCTTCAAGGACTGCCTCATGCCTTTTCGAGAAATCGGAGCTTCCGATATACCCGACTTTTGGTTTGATAACAACATCCGCCCTTGCAAGCTGAACAGCCGAGAGTTTTGAATACATGATGCCGATTGACTGAAGGATAGTATCGATTGTGCCTGTAGGCATTGCCGATCCAATGTCACTTGATATGTCTACGGCAATAACTATGTCCGCCCCATATCTCTTCGCAGCGTCAACGGCTACAGGGCTTACTACGCCGCCGTCAACATACATTTTCCCCGAGATAACAGTCGGTACAAATATGCCGGGGATTGAACAACTTGCCCTTACGGCAGTGCCCGTATTGCCGCTTCCAAACACGACTTCTTTGCCGGTCTGAAAATCGGTTGCAACGGCATAAAAAGGGATCCGCAACTTTTCGATGGGAGTGTTCCTCAGAATATAATTAATATAACCTTCGAGCTTTTCTCCTTTTATAAAACCGTTGTCCGGAATAGTTAAATCAACAATATCATCCTTTTGGAGCGCAAAGGAAAGCTTCTGAAGTTCAAAGGCGTTGAAACCATAAGCGTATAGGGCACCTACAAAACTGCCTGCGCTGGTGCCGACAATCATATGCACCGGTATTTTGTTGGATTCAAGCACCTTGAGCACGCCGATGTGCGCGAAGCCCTTTGATGCGCCTGCGCCAAGAACTACGGCAACTTTTACCTGTCTCAAAGGCGGCTGTATTTCTTTCGGCGCACAGGAGAAGATGAAGATAAGGACAAACAAACAGAGACATCCGAACATATTATGATCTTGCATTTTCATATTATAAAAATAAACCTTATGCGCTATATTTGTCAAAAGGTATGGTCTTCATAAAACTTCATGTTACAATTAATCTTATGAACATCATCACGGCAAAAGGTCTTACGAAGTATTACGGCGAGCTGAAAGCGGTTGATGCGATAGATTTTGAGATAGCAAAGGGTGAATGCTTCGGTTTCCTTGGACCTAACGGCGCGGGGAAGACAACGGTCATGCGCATCATCTACTGTTTCATGCCCCCTGGTTCCGGAGAGGTGAAGGTATTCGGTATGGATGTAAGAGAAAATCCAAGCGCAATAAAGGCGCGCATAGGCGTTATGCCGCAGGAGGACAATCTTGACCCCGACCTTTCGGTTTTCGAAAACCTTATTGTCTATGCGAGGTATTTCAATATACCCAAAAATATTTCTTCTCCGCTTGCATGCGAGCTTCTCGAATTCGTTGATTTAAAGGAAAAGGCGCCCGTAAAGATAGGCGACCTTTCAGGCGGCATGAAGAGGAGGCTCATACTTGCACGGTCATTGATAAATAATCCCGAGATATTGGTCCTCGATGAACCGACTACCGGCCTTGACCCGCACAGCAGGAGGTCAGTATGGGAAAAGCTGAACAGCCTGAAGGCAAAGAAGACCACGCTCCTGCTTACGACGCATTACATGGAAGAGGCTGAACGGATGTGCGACAGGGTTGCGATTATGGATTCCGGCAAGATAATCACTATCGATACTCCTTCGAGACTAATGAGCTTGCATGGGGGCCACCTGGAGGATGTTTATCTGAAGCTTACCGGCAGACAGCTTATCGAGAGGTCCATTTGAACATTAAGCGGGCATTCAGGGTCTGGCAGAGAAATTTCACGGTATATACAAAGCTGTATAAATCAAGCATAGCCCTTAACTTCATCGAACCCATCCTGTATCTTACGGCCATGGGGTTCGGACTCGGCGCCCTCGTGCAGCAAATAAACGGAGTGCCGTATATCAAATTCATCGCTCCGGGCATCATCGCATCTTCCTCAATGTTCGCAGTCATCTACGAATGCACCTATGGAACTTATGTCAGGATGACCTTTCAGAAGACCTTCGACGCCATACTCGCGACACCTGTAAATATTGACGACCTTGTGGCGGGTGAGCTGATGTGGGGCGCAACGAAGAGCCTGCTTTACGGAATGACAATAATAATCGTAATCTCTCTGTTCGGGCTTGTCGATTCCCCGTTGATAATATTTACTATTCCCGTCCTTTTCATGACCGGTCTGATCTTTGCCGAGATATCGGTCATATTCGTATCCGTGGTCCCCGGCATAGATTCATTTAATTATTTCTACACGCTGTTTATGACGCCCATGTTTCTTTTCTCGGGTATATTCTTCCCTTTAGACAATCTGTCCCCTGTTGTCGCAAAGATCGCCTTCTTCACGCCGTTATATCATCTCGTCAATATTTGCAGGAGTCTTGCAACAGGGGAACCGGCTTCCTGCATATGGGATATCGTTTGGGTGGCTGCCGCAGTAATACTGCTCGCTCCCTTTCCCTTCAGGCTTATGAGGAAGAGGATCGTGAAATAGCTGACGTCAGAGGCTCGCCGCATGGCAGGCTTTAGTCCTTAAAATCTCCCTTATGCCGCTCTATAAGCCTCAGTAGTTCGTCATAAGAGATGGTCTTTACCCCGAGTGTCCGGGCCTTTTGAAGTTTAGAGCCGGGTTCCGTTCCGACAACAACATAGCCGGTGCTTTTCGAGACCGATGATGCGGAATGTCCGCCGAGGCTTTCGATCAATTCCTCGACCTCGTTCCTCGGTTGCGGCAGCGTGCCGGTAATAACAAAAGTAAGTCCTTCAAGCGGTCTTTTGCCTTTTGTATTGCCTTCAAAATCCGGATTCGCTATTTTCAGTCCTAATGATTGCAGCGTTTTTAAGGTATGCAGGTTTTCCGGGTCGTTGAAAAAGTCGGAAACCGAACAGGCGATTTTTTCACCCATCTGTTTTATCCGTAAAATCCGTTCCGCTTTCACATGATAAAGGTCTTCAAGGTTTTCAAAATTCCGCGCGAGGAGTTTTGAGGCATATTCGCCGACTTGCAATATGCCAAGCGCAAAGAGGAACCTTGCGAGGGTGATATCCTTTGCCTTTTCGACGGCGTCTATAAGATTCTGCGCCGACTTTTCAGCAAATCTCGGAAGATTCAGGAGGTCTCCTTTTTTTAATTTAAACAAATCGACAAAATTATGTACAAGCCCGTGAGAATAGAATAGCTCGACATTTTTCTCGCCAAGGCCCTCTATATCCAATGCGCCCCTTGAGGCAAAATGGAATATCTTCTCCCGGACCTGTGCCGGACAGTTCAGGCCGATGCACCTGACCGCAACCTCGCCTTCTTCTCTAACAACTTTAGACCCGCAGACGGGGCATTTATCAGGGACCGGGAAAGGTCTCTCTCCTCCGGTCCTTTTATCTTTGATTACGGCAATTACATGCGGGATAACATCGCCGGCCCTTTCAACAACAACAGTATCGCCTATCCGGATATCCTTTCTTTCCATTTCGTCCCAGTTATGCAGTGTTGAACGTGAAACTGTGACGCCTCCTATCCTGACGGGTTCAAAGATAGCAAAAGGAGTTATAACGCCGGTCCTGCCGACGCTGCCCTGGATATCTTTTATCCTGGTAATGCCCTGATGCGCCGCGAATTTATATGCTATGGCCCAGCGTGGTTCTCTTGTCTTCATGCCTAATAATCTCTGCAAGGCAAAGTCATTTACTTTTACCACGGCCCCGTCGGTCTCGAAAGAAAAACTTTTACGCTTTTCCTCAAGCTCTTTGATGGCCCTGATAACTTTATCAATGCCGTTAACGATCTTAACTGCGGCAGGTACGGGGAATCTGGCCTTCCCAAGCCATTCGATGAGATCCGACTGGTTTTTGAAATCTATCCCTTTCTTCGAGCCTGTTCCGTAGCAGGCGAGGTGAAGTCTGCGCGCTGCGGTAATAGATGAATCAAGCTGACGTATTGATCCGGCTGCGGCATTCCTTGGATTTGCAAAAGACGGTTCGCCTTTTTTCTCCCTTTCTCTGTTTAAGCTCTCAAAGTCTTTGATGTCCATATAGACTTCGCCCCGGATGTCGATTTCATCGGGGGTCCCGCCGGCCTCGTCGATCTTTATCGGCACGGACTTGAGCGTTCTGATATTCGTGGTAACGTCTTCGCCCTCATAACCGTCGCCTCTTGTAGAGGCTCTGTAAAGGAGGCCGTCTTTATATGTCAATTCGATAGCAAGACCGTCATATTTGGGCTCGACGGTATACTCAATATCTTCATCGGATTTGAGCAGCTTCCTGATCCTTTTGTCAAACTCCTCCATATCATCGGATGAAAAGGCATTGTCGAGGGAAAGCATGGGTTCGGTATGTTTTACCTTCTCGAACTTGTCAAGCGGAGGGGCGCCGACTCTCTGCGTAGGCGAATCCGGCGGGATATAGCGATATTGCTCTTCCAGCTTCTTTAATCGAAAATAAAGCTTATCATATTCTTCATCCGATATGACCGGCGAGTCAAGGACATAGTAGCGGTAACTATGGTAATTCAGGTCCTTAACAAGTTTTTCTATTTCGTCCTTAATATCTTTGTTCACCATACTCGTCATATTAATAATATAAATGATTTGTTGTATCTATTCATTGAATTCTCATGTTCATCATGAGGATCAAGTATGAGTAATACTCACCACCATTATATCAAGTTTCACAGGTGTGTAATCCGGGAAGCAGTTGAGTTGGAGTTCGGCTTTCCTCATGGTGCATGTTTTAATCGTTACATATTGTATGAGCTTCTCGATAAAATAACACCAAAGTAAACAGCTGTAACTCCGGCAATAATATAAGCGATGGAAGTTAGTTTCTTTACGGACTTGTCTCTCTTTGCCAGGGATATAATGCCTGCGATGAATGCAACCAACCCAACCACAATAGGGTTAATTCCAAAAACAAGACTGAAAATATTATAAAGAGTGCCCATTTAGTATCCTTGAGAAATAGAATCCAACAATTATTGTATGTAGCCTGTCCCATTATAATAGATGAACTCAATAATTGTCTGGTACCCCTGAAAAATATGTTGGTTGGGAAAAAGAAAAAAATATCCTATCGTGTAGGATCTGAATTTACACGCTGTTAATGGATAATTCTGTCCCCCGAGAATTTTCTTAAATGCTTTTACAGTTTACAACTATTTTTTCTTGTGAGATGCACAGAATTTCGATTTCCCGGTTGCGGACTTCTTACATTGCTTTCCTTCTTTGGTTTTTGCAGCACATTTTGCTTTCATTGCTGTTGCCATGTTCCCTCCTTATTTTAGTTTAGATAAATTGTATCACATTAAAAAGCAGATTGGAAATATTTATAATTTATTTCAGCTCAGGTCTCTCCGGAATGTTATGTTTCTTTCAGCCCATACTACGCATAGCCATTTTCTTTGCTGCACCGACAAAGTGTGAGAATTGTACCGAGCAAGAATATGCGGATTTTCGGTTATAAGATACACAGAGATCATCTGCAGGAATTGTTATATCTCATTGAGCCAGATCATCTTGTCGGAGGCAATCAATAAGATTGGAAAACATAAGGAGGTAACGGAGGAATATTCTCCACTACCTCCTTTGAATAGATAGTAAATACTTTTCTAAAAAGTTATTTTTTAGAATCTTCACTCAGTCTTGATTTGCACAAGGTCAAGATGTTTTCCAGTTGCAACATCAACTGTTTGAATATTTCCAACACTCGGAGCATAAAATTTGTTTTCGACGACATCAGGCTCAAGAGCTGAAAATTCTTTCGTCTTCAGACAGAGATTATATGTTACAGAATGAACTGTGATAGATTCATAAGTGCTAAGCACTTCAGCCATATCTTCAGCTGCACCGAGCGCAAATTCCTGACGATATATATCACCCCCCTGTGGATGAGCTTCCATTATTATTCCCGGTTTAGCGCCGTTCACACCGGCTTCCCATGAGCCTCCAAAGCCGATAACCTCACCGTTTGCATCAAATTCCACAGCATTTTCTCCGAAGTACCAGACATTGCCGTCTTTATCCTGAGCGTACCAATCAAGCGTGTATTCGGCCAATACTCCATCGACTTTGACTGTATCTCTTACTTCGACACAGGTCACTCCCAGAATAACCTTCGTACTGTGAGTCACCTTTACTTCAACGTGCTCATTGCCTTTTTCTGTCATGCCTTCATAGATCAAAGTAGTTCCCGGTGTTAATGGGAACAACGGATTATCGATTTTCTTAACAAAATCATTGGGATTGATAACCGGGTTGTATATACCCTCACCCAGATCCTTACAGATCGCCTGCCGTGCATCATACTGGGCTTTACACCCATCATTTCCCGCCTTCATATCCGTCTTGGCTTGCTGTTTACAAGCTTTTGATTCTGAAGACGGCAGGTTATCACACTTTGCTATAGCAAGCGAGTAGTCACCCTGTACCCCAGACTTACAGGATTTTAACATGTCTTTCGATGTAGCTGTGCAAAGTTTGGCAGCATGTACTAATACGGGGCTGTAAACCAGAAACACGAACAGTACTAAAACCGTCAACACTCCCTTTCCTAAACATCCTATCAAAGCTGGCAGGTTAAGTCTCCTATTTAATCTCATTTTACTTACCTCCTTATCTTTAAAGAATTCATACTCAGCTTCGGTCAGTATGACATAGGTAAACAGAATATTTCATAAATATGTCTGTAAAAAGTAATTGTTATCATTTATACTACGCACAATTATATCATGTATTGAATGTGCGTCGTTCAGGAAGGATGCAAAAATATGATGTAGTGTATCGAAGGTGCTGGTTTTGAATCATATTCTTCATTTTTTATTACATTCCGAGTTTCTTTGCTTGCGGTGTACCAAATAATAGGCATCATCTTTTATGCAACCTGAGAAAATTACCTGACTTCTTTCTCAAGGCGCTTACCGAGTGCGTCGGCAGTAACATCAAGGTCGTGACTATGGGCGGGTGAGTTCCGGGGACACCATACTTAATTCTCCTTGGCCTTTGTCTTTGGGCCAAGTTTTCGACGCCGTAACGGTCTGCCCGAGACACTCTCCAATCTCTCCACAAAATGACGTCGCCCAAGGGTCGCGCATCTGTTACGAAAAATCACTTTCTGAAAGCATATGATGGGCTGAAAGAAATTGACGATAAATTGAAAATGCTTAGGCTATAAATCTTCAAAGGGATTGTAAATCTTGACCTTGATCCCTTTAAAGTCCTCAGCGTTTCTTGTAACCAAGGCCATCTTTTTTGAAAGGGCCGTGGCTGCAATGAGTGCATCAGGGAGCTTAATATTGTAGCCCTGCTTTATCTTTATGGTCCTGTCAACAATAGGTTTGCTCAGATTAATTACAGTTGCAAAATCAAGAAATTCCTTTGCTTTTTTCAACTGCTTGTCATTAAAATTTTTCCAGCCAAGGAACTCGATTTTTGTTATGACGGATATATTGAAGTGGTTTTTAAAGAGCTTGTCTATAGTTTCCTGAGCGTGGACGGGTATCTGGTTGGCAAAGTGGTAAATAAGAATATTTGTATCAATCAGATACACTTATAGCCTCTCCCACTCGTCACGTATGCGCTTAATTTCTTTTTTGAGATTCTTCATGCTGATAAGCCCCCGAAAGTCTGCAGGATTGAAAGGTTTTTCCTTCTTGGGTTTCATTCCCGGTTTATCTAAAATGGTTATATCGACCTGAACGGTTTTTGTTTTGAGTTTGCTTATATCGTTAAGGTCAACTATATAAAGACCGCCCTTTTTTACTATCGCTGTTGTTATCATAATTCTCCTTTCTTGACCTTGTTATTTTGTTAAATTATACCACAGTTAATATGTCAAGGAGCTTTTTATGATGACTCATTCCATATGTACGATCTGCGATCAGGGAACCTTGAAAAAATAGATCAAGGACGCGGGAATTCTCCCGTAAGGTTTTATAGGGAATTAAAGCTTAAAAAGACCGCTATTCTAAAATTTGTTCTGAAATGGTATTATTTATTCAAGCTGTGAAAGACGGGAAGAAGCAAACCGGCAGGGATCTCTTTATTGTCGATAACGGAGATGTTTGAGTAGCATAGAATGGAAACAATTAATATACGTTACATTTTTAAATTACCGGATAACCGGCAAGAGACCATCGATCTGCATCTTAACCCTCATACTCCCTTTGCAATTTCAATCAGAAAACTCAAAGCCTCCAGCGCAGCCTCTTCCTTGTTCTCTTCCCTATTGCCTCTCAATCTCAACTCTTTTACAAAGGTCTGACCCTCTTTACCGACTGCGATATAAACAAGCCCTTTTTCCTTTCCTTCGAGGACATCCGGGCCGAGATTGCCGGTCGTTGAAATGGAAAAATCAGTATCCGTCAAGCCCCGGATCTTTTCAGCCATTTCTCTTGCCGTCTGCTCGCTGACAACGCCGTATGATGCAATACTATCGGGAGAAACGCCCAAAATGTTTATCTTCATTTCCGCCGAATAAGATACAAATCCGGCCTTAAAAAAGGCGCTTGCCCCAGGAAGATGCGTTATATAATGACTGATAAGACCGCCCGTGCAGGACTCGGAAAGCGAGAGAGTCAACCCCCTTGCCTTAAAAAGTTCATGCACCCTATGAATAATCTCTAATGTAGTTACATCCATATTTGTATTATTGTTTTAAGCAGGATTATCCACAAATTTTTTTGATTGAACCGAGGATAGAATATTTTCGCTCATTCTCGGTCGTTCCTCCCTGCGAGGCTTTTGCCTCTTTATTTTCATATGCCTTATTTGACTATCGGCAAAAAAACCGCTCAAATACTCTATCCCCGGTTGGTGTTGCCGATTTAAGAATCATTTTGGCTAATCCCGTCCCCTGCTTAACAAATAAGCTCTTACCAGTCTGGCCTCTTCGTAACTTACCGTACCGTTCGAGTTGTCTATGACGGGACGCAATGTCCATTGCCTCAGCTTCAAAAAAAGCTTCTCGATTTCCTGTAGCTTTAAAGGATCAATGAACCTGCTCATATCAATATCGTAACCGTTTTGTATCAGGCGTTCAAGATGCATCGCAATAGTGGATGGAGCAAGATTCCGCTGTTTTGAAATATCCTCTAATGATAAACCTTCCCTGTATAGTTCATATGTCTTCTCGACTGTCTCTCCCTTTTTCTTCTTGTCGGACGGCCTGTTTTCCGAATGCGCGGGTTGTATACCGGAGGCTGAAATATCGGGATTATCATCGAGGTATTTTTGTATCTCCCGGATGAAATACTCTCCATACCGTTCGAGCTTGGCGTCGCCGACGCCGCTGATATTTCTCATATCCGCCGAGGTAACGGGATAGTATCTGCACATCTCGTGAAGGGTTTTGTCGGAAAATACGACAAAGGGAGGGACCTGCTGCTCATCCGCAAAGGTTTTCCGTACGGCACGCAGTCTTTCAAAAAGAGCGGGGTCATACTCTTCGGATCCCATATCTTTAAACTGCCGTCTTTTTGATTTTATGGACTCTTCTCTTTTTAAGGCGTAAATCTGCTCGTTCCCAAAGAGTATTTTCAAGCCTTTTTCAGTCAGCTTCAGTACGGGGTAACGGTCTCCATCCTGCTGCAAAGCGCCTTGTGCGAGAAGTTCGTCAATAATAAATCTCCAATACTTTTTATCTTTATTTTTGCCGGCGCCGTAAGTCTTGACCTCGTTGTGCCGAAGCTCGCGAATGCGCTTTGTATCGGCGCCTGTAACAATATCGGTAATATGACCCGAGCCGAATCTCTGCTGGGTCCTTGATATCGCCGACATTACGATCTGCGCATCGACGGTAACATCTATTTGTTCAACGACCCCTGAACAGATATCGCAGGCGCCGCAGTTATCTGCGGGATACTCTTCACCGAAAAAGTTCAAAAGCTGTTTCCGCCTGCACACGTTGTGCCCGGCAAACCCCGCCATCTGGTTAAGTTTCTCAACGGCAACAGAGCGTTCCTGTTCGTCGGTTATCTGATCAATGAAATAGCGTATCCTGGGGATGTCTCCCCTGCTGAAGAGAAGCATACAATCGGCAGGTTCTCCGTCGCGGCCGGCCCGGCCGGTTTCCTGATAATAACTCTCGATATTTTTGGGCAGGTCGGCATGTATAATGAAACGCACATTTGATTTGTCTATTCCCATGCCGAAGGCGATGGTAGCCACGATTACGGATATCTCATCCCTGTTGAATGCCTCCTGATTATTTGTCCGCCCCTTCGCCGTCAGCCCTGCATGATAGGGCAACGCCTTTATACCCCTGGATACAAGGAACCCGGCGGTGTCCGTAACGGAATCGCGGGTTGTGCGGTAAATGATGCCGGACTCGCCGGGATGCTCTCCGAGGAATTCGAGTATTTGCAAATCCGCCTTCGATTTTCTTGTAACCTGATAGAAAAGGTTGGGGCGGTTGAACGACGCGCGGATGATTTGAGGAGACCGGAGCCCGAGTTTTCCGATAATATCTTCCTGGACCTTGCGGGTGGCTGTTGCAGTAAAGGCTGCAACCGGAACATCCGGGAACGTTTTGGGAATAATAGACAGACTCAGATAGTCTGGACGGAAATCGTGACCCCACTCGGAAACACAGTGCGCTTCGTCGATCGCAAAGAGTGAAATCGAAACGCCCTTCAGTGTTTCAAGAAAATGCGGCATGGCAAAACGTTCGGGCGCTATGTACAGCAGCTTTATTTTATTGTATTTAATCCTTCGGTATACATCGGCAATCTGCTGCGAATTTAAAGAGCTGTTCATGAATGCGGCTGTTATACCGTTTTCAAGCGCGGCGTCGACCTGGTCTTTCATAAGGGAGATAAGGGGGCTTATGACAACAGTAGCGCCTTCCATCATCATTGCAGGCAACTGGTAGCAGAGAGACTTCCCCCCGCCCGTAGGCATCACTGCAAACACATCCTGCCTATTCATTATGCTTCCGATAATACCCTCCTGATTAGGGCGGAATGCCTGAAACCCGAAGACGGTTTTCAAAGTATTCAGGACATTAAGTTCATCGTTGCGGTTATACATAATCGACGACTATTTTAGCATATGTGAAAAAGTATAAACTTGATGAAAAAGGGCGGCGTGATTATAGACGTATCTGTTGATCAAAGTATGATAATAACAGTGCAGATGAAATTATATCTAAATAATGCCGTATAATTTGGTCGGGGCGAGAGGAT
This sequence comes from Thermodesulfovibrionales bacterium, assembly GCA_041658585.1. GTDB lineage: Bacteria > Nitrospirota > Thermodesulfovibrionia > Thermodesulfovibrionales > SM23-35 > DYFC01. The sequence goes on along the minus strand of JBAZZX010000001.1, from coordinate 107,606 downwards.
TTGAACCTCCGGCACCCTGCTCCCAAAGCAGGTGCGCTACCAGGCTGCGCTACGCCCCGAATAGAAAATTAATACTTGAGAATATCAAGATAATCGTTTATGTCTTTTTCTTCGATGCCTTTTGCTCTTATTCTTTTTTCTTTCAGGTCGTCCAGCGCCTTGTCCTTGTTCCCTTTATAAAGAGGATCAAGCTCTATTGCCCGCGTCATCGCAATAGCGGCGTCGCCGTACTGAGCTTTGGCATTGTAGCAGAGCGCTAAGCCGTAATAGGGCAGATGGAAACTGGAAAATCTCTTAAGCGCTTCTTTGAAGGCATCCAAGGCTTCATCGTATCTGGAAAGTCTGTAGTATACCATGCCCAGATTATGTAATGCCATGGCCGCATTTTTATACTGGGGATTCGATATCGCCTTTTTGTAGGATTCAATCGCTTCAGGGAAATTCCCCATATTGGCATAAGCATTGCCGAGGTTGTTTGACGCCTCGGAGAAGGTTTTATCAATATCAAGGGACTCTTTGAAATGATATACCGCCTCGGGATAATTTTCGAGTTTCAAAAGATAGAGGATCCCGAGGGCATTATGGATGTCCTTGTCATAAGGGTTGAGCTTCAGTGCCTTTTGGAATTCCACGAAAGCAGGCTGAATATTATTGTCACTGAGATAAGAAACGCCTATCTGATAATGATAGTTGGCTTTGTGGATTTCATCTTTCGAGGCGCTGCCGGCACAGGAGCAGATGAACAGAACAATAATACTGCAAAGAATGAATCTGTATGCGATGAAAACTTTTCTCCCTGTTTTTGTCAATGTTGTTTTGAGATAAGGGTATTTCAACTCTTTATTCTCCTTGGGGAATATGTTATGCCTTATTAAAGTTATCAGAATTGAGCAAACAAGTAAAGAGGGAAGAGATTGCGCCGTAAACTTTTTCCCATTCAAACCCTTTCAGGTTGATCTCAAAACCGTCCGGAAGGAATTTCATTTTGCCGTCCGTTTTGTTCCTGAGCGCAAAGATATCTTCAGGCTCCACTTTTGTATCATGTGAAAAGAGCACCGTTATGATCCCCTGCATGTCCTGCATTTTTGTAATGAGCAGTTTCCTCGCCAGGATTTTCAACTCCATGATATTGAGGAGATTCTTTGCCTCCTGCGGGACGTCCCCGAACCGGTCCCGCATTTCCGACCCGATAGATTTCAATGCGTCCGGCGATTTCGCGGACGCGATCTTTCTGTAGAGACTCAGCCTAAGGGTAATATCATCTATATAATCTTCCGGGATAAAGGCATTGGCCCTCAGGTGTATTGAAGGCTCAAACTCTTCCTCGAGCTTAATGCCTTTCAGTTCTGCAACCGCTTTTTCGAGCATCTCCATATAAAGATCAAACCCGACCTCATGGATATGTCCCGACTGTTCGGCGCCGAGCAGGTTTCCCGCCCCCCTGATTTCGAGGTCTTTCAGGGCGAGTCTGAAACCTGCGCCGAGATAGCTCATGTCCTGTATCGCCTGGAGCCTCTTTTTCGCTTCTTCCGTAATTATATCCTCTCCGGGTATGAGGAAATATGCATAGGCCCTTACATTGCCTCGTCCAACGCGGCCTCTGAGCTGATAGAGGTCCGCAAGACCCATGGTATCGGCCCTGTCGATGAAGATCGTATTTGCCGTCGGCACATCAAGCCCCGAACCGATGATGGCCGTAGACAAAAGGATATCAATAGTGCGGTCATAAAAATGCAGCATCGCTTTTTCGAGCTCTCTCTCCGGCATCTGCCCGTGTGCAACGGCTATTTTTATTGAAGGTACAAGCCTTGTGAGGTAATCGGCCAGTCCGCAAATATCTTTTATCCTGTTGTGTACAAAAAAGACCTGCCCGTTTCTTTCGAGTTCCCTTTTAATGGCCTCTTTTATAAGGGATTCATTGAAGACGGACACGATAGTCTTTACTGCAAGCCTGTCCTCAGGGGGCGTTTCTATGACGCTCAAATCTCTTATGTCCGACAGGGCCATGGAGAGTGTCCGCGGAATCGGGGTAGCGGTAAGAGTGACGACGTCAACGCCGCTTTTAAGCTCCTTTATCTTCTCTTTCTGCCTGACCCCGAACCTGTGCTCTTCGTCGATGACGAGCAGGCCGAGTTTATGAAAATGGATGTCTTTGCCTAAAAGGCCGTGCGTCCCGATAATGATATCCGTATCGCCGGACGGTAAAGCCTTTATAGTTTCCTTCCGTTCTTTTATTGATTTGAATCTGCTCAGATAATCAATATGTATGGGGAACCCTGAAAACCTCGTCCTGAATGTCCTGTAATGCTGCTCGCAGAGAATTGTCGTAGGCACGAGCACCGCGACCTGCAGCCCGTCATATACCGCCTTGAAGGCGGCCCGTAAAGCGACTTCCGTTTTGCCGTAGCCCACATCGCCGCAGACAAGCCTGTCCATGGGTTTTTCCGATTCCATATCCGTTTTAATATCTTCTATTGCCTTTAGCTGATCAGGGGTTTCCTCATAAGGAAAGAAGCCGGCGAATTCCCTGTGCAGTTCGGTGTCCTGACTGAAGGAGTATCCCTTGCTGACTTCTCTTTCGGCATAGAGTTTGACCAGCTTTTCAGCTATGTCCCGGATCTTCCTTCTGACCTTATCTTTTGTCCGCTGCCAGGTTTTTCCTCCGATGCGGTCAACCTTGGGGACAATCCCTTCTTCGGCATGATATTTATTGATCTTATTGATAGACCCCAGAGGGATATACAATCTGCCCCCGTCGTATTCGATTAGAAGCAGATCTTCCTTAACACCTTCGATGTTTTGCTGAACGAGTCCCGTGAATCTGCCTATGCCGTGGTCTTTATGGACTACAAAATCGCTGGGCCTCAGATCATCAAGAGATGTCAGGAGCCCCGATATCTTTGACTTCCTCATGGCCCTGTAATGCGGCCTGTCGCCGAATATCTCTTTTTCCGTGAGGACCATGATATCCGTCAGATAGAGTCCCGATGACAGTTCGCCTACGGTTATCGAAATGTTGCCTTCGTATTTAAAGATATCCGTTTTGTCGATAACAGGACAGACAATACCTCCGTCCCTGAGAATATCTTTCAGTCTTTCAGCCTGGCCTTTTGAAGGGGAAACAATTCTGATGCTAATTTCCTTTTGGATATTTTTAAGAGACCCGGGAAGATCATCAATACTTTTCCTCTCTTCAGGCAGCAGACCGAGTCCCTTGAGGGAAAGAAGTCCTGCATCATGTCCGTCACCCTGAATAGAGAACCTTGAAAAATATGTTATATCGCCGGAAAGGTCTTCCCGTTCCTGAATAGAATCGGAGAAAAAGAATTTTCTGCCGGACATGAATTCCGCCAACGTAGTCCCGGCTGGCGGATCTTTTGCCGGATAAATATGGAGTTCGGATATGTTTTCGAGCGACCTCTGGGTATCGACGTCAAAAGATTTTATGCCGTCTATTTCATCGCCGAAAAATTCGATTCTGAAAGGGGTTTCAGATGTCGAAGGGAATACGTCAAGAAGCCATCCCCTGCGGCTGAATTCACCTTTTTCCGAAACCAGGGGAACTTGACCGTACCCTGATTCATAAAGAACTTTTTCGATATTTTCCCGCGCGATTTCCATGCCTTTGCAGAGGCGTATGACCCTGCGCCGCATCTCTTCATCCGTCCATACGGGGGACGCCAGATTTTTCACCGAAGAGACGAGGGAACCCTCCCGGTTAAGGGAATGTATAGCCTTTGCCCTCTCGCCTGAAAGGGCCGGCCCGTCAGGTTCGGGCAGAAAATTGACCGGGCCTTTTTTTAATGCCTCTCTGTAAAAGTTGACGTCCCTGTGAAGCTCCCCGGCAAGCTCTTCATTCGATTCAACGGCGAGGAACGGCCTGTCATACAGGGCGAAAAGGAGCGCTGCAGACGAGCCTGTAAGGTTGTAGATGCGGGACTGTTTTAGTCCTTCCCTGAGGGTATCGGACAGAGATGTAAAATTGACCGGCATTGTAGCAATAGTATTGATATGGTAAAATATAAATCCTGAATTAAACGTATGTAGCCGAATTCTTCAAATTGCGTTTTTCTGATTGTGTTCGCGAATGAATAATAAACGGGCTACTTATCACATTCAACTAATATGCATATTATATCATAAGCTTTTAAAACAAATATCCGACAGAAAGGAAAAAGTTATGGGCAAAATATTGAGAATCGGACTTCCCAAGGGGAGTCTTCAGGAATCGACATTAAAACTTTTCAGAAAGGCCGGCTATCATATCAGCGTATCAAGCCGTTCTTACTATCCGTCTTTTGACGACACGGAGATAGAGGCGATGCTTATCAGGGCACAGGAAATGGCGGGATATGTCGAGAACGGCATCATAGACTGCGGACTTACCGGCAAAGACTGGATCATGGAACAGAACGCAGACGTGCACGAGGTTGCCGAACTGATCTACGCAAAGGAAGGACTCAGACCGGTGAAGTGGGTGATCGCGGTCCCGAATGATTCAAAGATCAAAACCGTTAAGGATTTGAACGGCAAACGCATTGCAACGGAACTGGTGGGTTTTACAAAGAGATACCTGAAATCAAAAGGAGTCAAAGCGGATATAGATTTTTCATGGGGCGCCACGGAGGTAAAACCGCCGCACCTTGCCGACGCAATAGTCGAACTCACCGAAACGGGAACATCATTAAGAGCGAATAACCTCAGGATTGTAGAGACTATCCTTGAATCAAGCACAAGGTTCGTCGCCAATAAAAAGGCATGGCAGGACAAATGGAAAAAGCAGAAGATGGAGAACATAGTCCTGCTCCTGAGAGGCGCGCTCGCTGCAGAGGAAAAGGTCGGCCTGAAAATGAATGCGCCTGCAAAGTCATTAAAGCGGATAATGACTCTGTTGTCGGCCATGCATTCTCCCACCATTTCCGCATTGTCGGACGAAGGCTGGTATGCGCTTGAAGTAATGATAAACGAAAAGCTTGTCCGCGAGATTATCCCGAAACTTAAAATGGCGGGCGCATCCGGCATAGTCGAATATCCGCTGAATAAGGTCATACCGTAAATATAAAAACAGGGAGGTAGTGAAATATCACGCCCCCCTGCCGCTTATTTATTAAATTGGCACGGTGACCGAGGATGGAGTATTTGAGCGGTTTTTTTTGCCGATAGTCAAATACGGCATATAAAATATAGAGAGGCAAAAGCCTCGCAGGGGGGAACGACCGAGAATGAGCTCAAATACTCTATCCTCGGGTCAATCAACAATATCCACAATAATCTCCCGCTCTTCCATATCGACCTTGTCTATCCTGACTTTCAGTTCTTTTCCGATTGCGAAGGCGCGTTTTGTATGCCTTCCGACGAGACTCAACGTGCGCTCGTTGAACTGATAAAAGTCGTCCGTCATTTGTGATAAATGCAGAAAGCCTTCGACAAAGAAATCTTTCAGTCTGACCTTTAAGCCGTAAGCGTTAACATTCACTATCTTTGCATCAAACTCGTCGCCGACCTTGTCCCGCATAAACCATACTCTCATGGCGTCGATGACCACCCTCTCGGCTTTGTCCGCATTGCGTTCCTTTTGTGATGAATGAAAGGCGATATCCGGCAATATCTTTTTGAGTTCGCGAATTCTTTTATCCGAAAGATATTTTTTGTGCAGGACCTCTCTTAGAATCCGGTGAACTACGAGATCGGGATAGCGCCGTATCGGAGATGTAAAGTGGGTATAACACTTTGATGCAAGACCGAAGTGCCCCGCATTGATGTTTGAATAACGCGCCTGTTTGAGGCTCCGCAAGATCATATAATGGATGATCTCTTCTTCGGGCTTGCCTTTGACGGCTTTCAGGACGTCGGGAAAATCTTTCGGCTTCAAAGGCTGTTTCATTTTGTAAACCGTTTTAACGACTCCGGTTAAATCATCAAGCTTCATGGCGTCAGGCTCCTCATGCACCCTGTAAAGCGACGGTATCTCCAGTCCGCTCAGATATTCGGCAACGGCTTCATTGGCCGCAACCATAAACTCTTCAATAATAATGTGCGCATAATTTCTTTCCGCCGACAGGATCGCTTCCGGCTTCCCCTGCAAGTCGAGCAGCACCTCGGGTTCGGGGAGGTCAAAATCAAGGCTTCCCCTCAAAAGCCTTTTGCTCCTGAGGATATTGCACAGTTCTCCCATCAATTCAAAATGCCGGAGGAGATAATCATATTTCCCGCGTTCGTACCTGTCGTTGTCAATAAGTATTTTTCTCACCGACGTATACGTCATCCTTTCGTCGCTGTAAATAACACTCGGGTAGAATTTGGAGGAAAGCCTGTTGCCGTCGCGGTCAAAGTCCAGCTCGACCGTAAAGGCAAACCGTTCTTCACCCGGCTTGAGGCTGCACAACTCTTCGGAGAGTTCTTTCGGAAGCATAGGGATAACTCTGTCCGGGAAATAGACGCTGGTTCCTCTCTTGCGGGCTTCGAGGTCTATCTGCGAATCCCAGTCTATATAGAACCCGACGTCTGCAATATGGACATACAGGGTATAACCGTGCGGCGCAATCTTTATTGAGATTGCATCGTCAAAATCCTTTGCCCTCTCGCCGTCAATCGTAACGGTAGGAAGCGCTCTTAAATCTTTCCTCCGTTGAGTTTTCGGAGTGTCATCAGTTTTCATACGGTGGAGGAGTTTTGCCTCATCATGAACATTCTGCGGGAACCTCCCCGGAAGGTTAAACTCGTCGAGAATGGCTTCTACCTCCGCTTTAGGCTCTTCGGGTTTCCCAAGCACCTTAACGATCCTTCCGGTCGGCGGTTTCCTGTCACCCGGATGACTCATGATCTCGGCAATTACCACATCGCCGTTTTTTGCTCCGCCCCGGTCTTTCAGCGGTATAAGCAGATCAAAATGGATAGCTTTATTTTTAGGCTTAACATACAAACCTGTTTGTGAGACTTCAAGTTTCCCTGCTATCCTGGTGTGGACTCTTTCAAGAATCCTGATAATCCGGCCTTCCCGCTTTTGCCGGTTTTCGATCCGTACAAGTACCCTGTCGTTGTTCATAGCGCCCATCGTCGCCCATCCAGGGATGAACATGTCACGTTCTCCCGGTGTCTCCATAATCACAAAGCCGTAACCTTCTCTGTGGGACTCAAAGTAACCGTTGGCGTTGGCGAGGTTCATGTCCTCGACAGGGCCGAACAAACCCTTCCGTGTAAGCACAACGTCTCCGGATTGAACCAGACTCCGCAGGATTCTTTTCAGTCCCTTTGCCTCTTTGTGACCGAGATCCAGCAGAGAGGCGATCTCCTTAAAGGGAAGGGGCTTCCTCGTCTTTTCTCTGAAAAATGAAAGGATTTCTTCTTTGTTTATCATGGCTGTCGGTTTAAAAATTCAAATAAGCACATTTTGTAGTATTATAGCAAGATAAAGCAAAATTCGTTAGAGGAAGGATTTTTCTTGACAAAAGGCGCTTATTTTGATAGAAAAAGAGTAGGAGATAAAAAAATGAAAAAATGTATTGCCATAACGGGTTTGATCGGGGCTTTGGTCGTATCATTAGTGACCGTTGCCTTTTCAGAAGAGACTGTAAAAGACGGCGTTGATAAAAAGTATAAGGAAACAAAAGACATTTGTACCGTAGTCAAAAAGCTCCTTTCAGACGGTATGAATACTAAAGAGATTACAAAGGCAAGCATACAACTCGGGCACGATGCCTGTCTTGTAGTCAGGTGCGCCATTGAAGCAAAGGGAAGTCTCGATCAGATCATAACCGGCGCGCTTGAAGCCGGCGCCACCTCCGACGTCTGTTCCAGATGCGCTTTAGAGGCGGGAGCCGATCCTGCAGCCGTTGCCAAAGTTCTTGAGACAGGCCTCGGTTATTCCACTCCCTTGGGCGCAGGCCTGACGCCGATAGAGGTCAGGCTGCCCGGAGGAGAACCCGCCGGGAGAACTCTCAGTTCGTCGGGATTTTAGCCCTTCCTCAAGCGCATTTTGTTGTATCAGTCTTTCAGGTGGTTTTCAACATACTGTGCGAGTACCTCGTGTATTTTTGTCGGCGTAGACATGCCGTAATAAAAATCAATGATTACATGTGCGATCTCATGGGCAAGAACTCCTAACTCTATATCCTTGACCGAGACATATATCGTTTTATCTCTCGGAGAATAAAACGCTACATAATCTACGGTTCTGCCGTATTTTTTCCTGAATACATCCTGAACTTCATTGTCCGAAGAAAGTAGCGCAATGTTGAACTTGAGTTCTTTCGGATACATTTCAAGGATGGTTTCGACCCTTTCTATCAGGACGTCCATTTTATTCTTAACCTCGTCTTCGGCCGTAACAGAGGTTTTACTCTTCAGCAGATAAGACAGGCTTCCAAGAGAGATTTCCTTGTTGAATCTCCGTATCTGATCATCGCCGGTATAGATAATGGTAGTGTATCTGGACTTTAGCTCATAGGCAAAAGAGACAGAGGATAAGATAAAAACAAGAAGACCGGAAAGAACAATTTTATGAATATTTTCATGCATATCGGCCTTATATGGCATCTAATCAACGTTGAGGTCTATTTATCGTCTTTAACCGTATATTTCTGAAGTATTTCATGCAGTCTCCTGTTTAAGTCGCCTGCAATTTCAATATCGAGAGCGGTTTCTTTACCTTCCTTGTTTTCCTTGAGCGAGTTATCGGCGTCCGTCAGCTTATTGTTCACCTCTTCCGACAGGCGTCTCATTTCTTTTATGTTTGACGAAAGCATATCGACAAGAATATTTATTTTTTCAGCGAGTTCTTTCCCTTCATCTTTTGCCCTCAGATATATCCGGAAGTTGAGATTGCCCTTCGTCATTTCCTCGATTGATTTTTCGAACCTGAAGATGGGTCCTGCAAAACGGTGGGTGAGAAACATGGAAAGTATGACGACCACGAACCCTCCGGCTACTATAAATATCCATTGGGCGCTCAAAATCTCCTTCATAAGCATCAAAGGGGTTTTGCCTATTTGGAGCTTATAGTTATCATAAACGATTGTCATGGTATTGGAAGACAGCAGACTGAAGATAAGGGTGAAAATTATGCTTCCAGCCACTAGAAATATGAAAAAGCTGAACATGTATTTCCCCTGCAGGTCTTTTTTTATGAAAAAATTTCTCCTTTTCCAGGTCCTATTCATGTGCATCCCCCTGTTTTTTTTCTTTTATATATATTTTTATTTTTGCTTTTTCCCTGAGATCGGAAATCCATTCATTAATAAATTTTTCCTTTTTCTCCTCTGAAAGCATCGATCGTATGTTTTGCTTATCATGCGCTGAAGGGAAACAGGTCGGATCGGTTTCTATCTTGTCAAGCCTTACTACAAGATACTTGTCCCCTGATTTTAAAGGTCCGATTATCTTGCCGGCTTCCGACCGGATGACGCTTTCCCGTATATCTGCGGACAGGTCATCGAGAAGGGCGATTTTTTTTCCGCCTTTCCCGTAATCGCCCTTTGAGGCTTGCTCAAGTGTGTCGAAACTGAACACGGTTACATGGAATTTTTTGTTAAACGCATTGACACATTTAATGAATTCGTCATCAGTATCGGCAGGTTTAAGGGAAGAAATCTTCCGGTCTATGAGCAGCTTGATGAGAGATTGCTCATAGAAATTCTGGATCGACCTTCTGAAAGATTCATCTTTGTCTATACCTAATTTCAGCGATTCCTGAATAAGAAGCTCTTTTGTGATCAGGGAATTTATGAAATCGGTCTTTGACTGTCCGTGCTGCTGCTGCGAATAGAGGCTCTCAAACTCCGTGCTTGTGACTGTCCTGTCGTTAATGACGATTGCCGCTTCTCCCGGGATATTGCGGCTGCCTATGAGTTCATAACCTATAATTGCAGAGATAACGAGCAGAATAATGACTATATAATAAATATATTTCATAATAAGCGCCTCCACTGAAAAGTATAGCAGGGAGCGGAGAAAAAGTCACCGAGGGCAAAATCATCAGTTGCATAAAATGAAAGGCAGATATGATAAATCCCGAAAGTGTTAGGGGTGAGGAGAACCTAAAGGCTTTTTTATTACCGAAAGCTTTCGGGACCTTCCAAATTAAGATTTTGTTTTGCAACGATTAGTTAAAAAATGCGCAAACGCCCTCATATCTCTTTTTGCGCTTGGCTATTCTCTTAAAGATCACGTCGGTGTGTCTTGAAAGAATTATCGAAATATCAATTAGTTAGTGATATATGTTATAGTGTTACTGCAATAATTTCCTTGACTTTTAAATGAACTTCTTCTAATATTTATTTAGTAAATATTTAGCTTTATAATATATAATGTATATTAATGTTATTATGAAACGGAAATGGATACTATTTCTCATAATTTTCTTATTCTTGATTCAAGGCATATTATATGCTAAAGAAACGGATTCTCCACGCTCTTCAAAAAAACATGCTCACAAAAAAATAATTTCTCAGAACAAGCAGTATCAGTTAGAGCAAGTAGCAGTCTTCAGGAATAAAAAGAATGCAGAACGCTTTGTCAGAAAATTAAGAAATGAAGGCAAAGAGGTCGTAGTCAGGAAAGGCGTCACAAAAGATAAAAAGACAATTTACAGGGTTTTTGCGGGAAAGAAAAAAGTTTTATCGGGAAACATTCCGTCTCAAACCTTTTTAACGGATGAGCCTGCTTCGGAAAAAACGGCAATCGAAGAAAAAATTGCCGATAATCCTAAAGTTGCTATCCCTCCTGGCGAAATTGTAAATGAGGCTGCCTCGCAAAAACCATTTATTGAAGAAAAACCCTCGCTAAAAAACGATATCTATTCCGAATATAAAGAGAAGCCGGTCGACGCATTGCCGGCAGCGCCGGCTAAGATTGAGCCGGAAACCGCGGTGGAAAAAATTCCCTTTGAAAGAAAACCGGTTGAAGCGGAAAAAACAGCTATACGGCAAAGTAATTCATCAAAAGACTCCGCAGTTCCGGGTGAAATAACACGGAAGAGCGACGTCATTCAGCCTTCGGCGGAACAGCCGCCTATCGGCTCTACGAAAGAAAGGTCGTCTTCGGATGCGGAGCTCTTCGGTAAAAAGGGCGGATATGTCCATCCCTTTTTATCCGTTACCGAATTTTATACGGACAATGTCTTTTACTCGAAAAACGACAAAAAAAGCGATTTTGCAACAGTCCTTTCGCCGGGGATATGGTTTACGGTACCCGGTATTTATGAAAAACTTCTGCTTGCCGATACATCAATATTGTCTCCCGGCGGCTTCAGCCTGAGCAGGTACAAACCGGAGACATTCAAACGCTATCAGACTTATTTATTTTACAATGCCGATATCGAGCTGTATTCAAGGGAAACCTCCGGCAATATCGTCAATCATAAACTTGAAGGACTTTTGCAGTACAACCTGAGGGGCGGGCTGACCTTTGAGCTGATTGACCAGTTCCTGTCTTCACATGACCTCAGGGGGACCGGCATATTCCAGGAATTAGATAAATTCAAGACGAACATGGCGGATCTTATTGTTACGTACAATGCCGGCGAAAGGTTTATGCTCAGGCTTGATTATACGAACTATTTTGTGGACTACACCGCGTTTCGTAACGGCTTCAGAGACCGTAACGACAACACCGTTTCCGCATATGTCTTTTATCGGTTCAGGCCGAAAACCTCTCTTTTCTATGAATATGAGTTTGTAGATGTGAGCTACAGCGACAACGTCCTGTCGGACAGCGCCGAACATCATAGTTTCCTCGGCATCCAATGGGATGTTACCGCAAAATCAAAAGGCAGCGTGAAAGCCGGCTACGGCCTTAAAGACTTCAGCAGATCCGGCATAAAAAACAGCAATGAGTTTATTCTTGAGGCGCAGGTGGACCACAAGTTCACGGCCAAGACGTCCCTGTTACTCAAGGCTTCAAGAAAAACCAACGAAACGAATGTATCAAACACCGATTACATGATATCGGACTTCATAGAAGCTCAATATATACAGAAGCTTACCGGAAAGATTACGGCCAATGCCGGACTTTCTTTCGGTCGCAATACTTATAATAGTGAGTTAACATACGGAGGCAGAACGAAGAAGCTGAAAGACGATTATATCACCGGGATGCTTGCCTTTCAGTATAAGTTCAAGGAGTGGCTCGAAATGGATACGGGATATCTGTTCGGCAGGAGGAATTCGAGTTTCCCTGAATTCGATTACACAAGCAACACGTTATTTTTGAGGATAACAGGCTCGTTATAACCCCGTTCTTTTGGCCGGAATTTCAACTGCGTTTTTCCGGTTTCTCCTTCGATTTGGCAATCCCTTATGATGTCACCGGGAATTGTCGGGATTGATTAATCGTGCTTTATTATCCTATTGTTTTTAATATATAATTATATAAGTATAAGAAAAACGACTTGCACTATGAAGAAACTATTATTCTTTTCTATTTTCTTCATCGCCTTTGTATTATGCGCTCTTGTGTTTGCGCAAGACTACGTCATAGGAGAAGGCGATGTTTTGAAGATCACCATTTATGACCATGATGACCTGACTACGACTGCGCGGGTAAGCGGCGACGGCGTCATCGTCTTTCCACTGATAGGGCAGATTCAGGTGAAAGGCCTTACTCTCGGGCAGATCTCTCAGAAGATAGCCGCGCTCCTGTCGGACGGTTATATAATGGGCCCTCAGGTGAATATTTTCATACAGGAGTTCAGAAGTAAGAAGGCTTTCATAATGGGGGAAGTAACCAAGCCCGGGCTTTATGTCCTTCCGGGACAGACCACTTTTCTGGCCCTTCTTTCCGAGGCAGGAGGTCTTACAAAGAATGCCGGTGACAATGCTATGATTAAAAGAAAGATCGGCCCTGCGGAGCAGAATGAAAACGTCATAAACATTGATCTCAAGCGGCTTATTGAAAAGGGCGATGCGTCTTTAGATACACCTATAATGGACGGCGACAGCATCTTTATAATCAAGGCAGGTGTTTTTTATGTGACCGGCGAGATCAAAAAACCGGATGCCTATAAATACGAAGAAGGCGCCACGGTCATAAAGGCCGTAACAATGGGCGGCGGATTTACCGATAAGGCGTCAAAAGGCAGGGTCAAGATTGTCAGAAAAGTCGGCGGGAAGGAAGAAGTGCTTGAAAAAGTCAAAATGGATGAGCCCGTTCTGCCCGATGACGTCATAGTCGTGCCGGAAAGTTTTTTCTGAATATATGCAAGAACAAGAAATACATTTACGGGATTATCTAAAGATCGTTTATAAAAGAAGGTACACGGTATATACCTTTTTTGCCATCGTCTTTGCAGTAGTATTGATCGGCACGCTCTCATCTTCACCTGTCTATAGGGCTTCAACAAAGGTATTGATAGAAAAAGTCGAGCCCGCCAACCTTTCAATGGCATACCCTTATTCCATGCCGTATGAACCCGAGTTTTATGAAACTCAATATCAGCTTATCAAGGGCATGTCTGTTGCACAGAAAGTAGTCAAGATGCTTTCGCTCGAAAATACATACGAAACATATTTTAAAGGCTCCATGAAAAACATGTCTCCCGAAGGAGGCAAAACAAAAGCCGATTTGCTGGCAGACATTATCAGCGGCGGCATCGTTGTCAGCCCCGTGAAAAACAGCAAGATTGTGAGTATCAGCTTTTTATCCGGAAACCCGGAATTCGCCGCACTGGTTGCAAATACGGTCGCAAAGGCTTACATGGAAGAGATCCTTGATATGAGGATGAGCGCCTCCAGGTATTCCATTGAGTGGATGACAAAAAAGGCGGAGGAAGAGAAGGCAAAACTGGAAAAATCGGAAAAAGACCTGCAGGAATATACGCGGGCAAACGATATCGTTACCCTTCAGGATAAGGTTACCATAACCCCGGAAAAGCTCACGGAGTTTAATTCACAGCTCATCAGGGCTGAAACTAAACGGAAAGAAATAGAGGGCCTGTACAATAAGGTTTCACGAATCGGTATCAAAGACGCCGAGACGATACATTCTATCGTATCCGACCCGAGCGTTCAGTCAATAAGGGGGCAGATACTTAAGGCGGAACAGGAACTTCAGGAGCTTTCCAAAAAGTTCGGCAGGAAGCACCCGGCGATGATAAAGGGTGAAGAAGACCTTAAGGCTCTTGAGCGGAAGAAGGAAGAGGAAATCAGAAGGGTCATAGCTTCTATCAGAAATGAATATGAACTTGCAAGGTCTCAGGAGAATTCGCTCAGGCAAACTCTTTCAAGCACCAAGGCCGAGGCGCTCAACCTCAACGAGAAGTTTGTGCAATACGGGACTTTATCGAGAGAAGTTGAGACAAACAAGCAGCTTTATGACGCCCTTATCAAGAAGATGAAAGAGCAGAGTGTGACGGAGCAGGTCCAGACCGTCAACATATGGGTTGTCGAGAAAGCTGCAAAAGAATCCACTCCCATAAAACCGCGGAAAGGACTAAACATATTGCTCGGTATTATTGTGGGACTATTCGGCGGCATCGGCTTGGCCTTTTTCTTTGAGTATCTCGACAATACTATCAAAGCTCAGGAAGACGTCGAAATGCGGCTTGGCGTCCCGGTTTTAGGCACAGTGCCTTTGGTGGAATCCAAAGATGAAAACATTGAAGAGATCATCCTGAAAGAGCCGCAGTCCGTCTTTGCGGAAAGCTACAAGACCATACGGACTGCTATTTTACTCTCGTCCGCTTCAAGACCCCCGAAGAACATCCTTGTGACCAGCATGGGCCCAGGGGAGGGCAAGACTGCAACCTCCGTCAACCTTTCAATAACCATTGCCCGGTCCGGATATTCCGTGCTTCTTATAGACAGCGACTTAAGGAAACCGCGTATTCATAAAATCTTCCGCCTGAATAATCTGAGCGGGTTAAGCACATACCTGGCCGGCGCCACTCCCGACATCGATACGATTTTTAAAAACCCTATCACAAACCTCACTGTAATACCTTCGGGACCCTTACCGCCGAATCCCTCCGAACTCCTCGGATCTAACAAGATGAACGGATTGCTGGGTATCCTGAATGAACGATTTGATCTTGTCATATGGGACTCGCCTCCCCTCATGTCCGTTACCGACGGCCTTATTCTAAGCAAGATCGTCGACGGGACGATAATCGTGGCAAGGTCCGGAAAGACGACTTATGAAATTGTCAACAGGGGGCTGAAATTACTGGAGGGCAGGCGGGAGAACGATAACAAGACTCATATCCTCGGACTGGTAATCAATGCCTTTGACGTGAAGAATGCCGATCAGTATTATTACAAATATTACAATTATTATCCCGCTGAAAAGGAAGTTCCGAAAAAATCATAAGCATGTGTGACCCTATATTGAAGAGTGAAATTAAATTTACATAAATCAGAAAATCTCCCCTTACCCCTCTTTGCCAAAGAGGGGTATAAATCCTCCCTTTAGTAAAGGGAGGTTGGGAGGGATTTTATAAATAATGTTGTCATTATTATGAGACTGTTAATAATAAAATCTCCTCCAAACACTCTTAGCCGAAAAAGGCGGCAGAGGAAGACCCGCAGAAATGCTGTATGAACCCCCGAGCTTAAAAAGTTTCCGGAAATGACGAAAGCCGTCTTCGGTCTCTTCATCTTTATCCTCTTATTTTCTCCCCTTGCTTTCGGGACCGTTGAGAGTTGGTCGTTTACCGTAATGGAGACTTGCACAGTCTTTGCATTCCTGCTGATCCTGATCGGCGCTGCAAGGCAAAAACAAGGTTTTCTTTATGAAACACCGGGAGTCCTGCCGCTCCTGTTTTTTCTGATCTATATCCTTCTGCAGCTTGTTCCCCTGCCGCAGGAGATTGCAAGAAAAGTGTCGCCTGAGACCTATCGACTCTATAAAGAGACAGTCCTTGTCGTTCAACCGGAAGCGTGGATGTCTCTTTCCATAAACAAAAAAGCGACCCTGATGGAATTTTTCAGGATCGCATCCTATATTATATTTTATGTTCTTACCGTTCAGCTCTTCACAAAAAAGGAGGCGCTGAAAAAAACGGTTGCCGTCGTCATTATTTTTGCCTCTGTGCTGTCTTTCTTTGCAATACTGCAGCATTTTATCCCGAATAATAAAATCTACTGGGCCCGGGAATTGACAAAGGGAGGTTCCATGTTCGGACCTTATGTGAACCGGAATCATTATGCCGGTCTTATGGAGATGCTCTTCCCTTTGATCCTCGGACTTTTTCTTTTCTATAAACCGCAGGTTTTCCGCAGATCATTCCGTGAGAAAGTTTCTGCTCTCTTCAACAGGCAGGCGACCAATATTTATATGCTGCTTGGTTTTTCCGCCGTGCTGACCGCTACCTCCGTCTTCCTGACCCTCTCGCGGAGCGGTATAGTCAGCCTCTGTTTGTCGATGGTTTTTTTCGGACTGATGTTCCTCTCTAAAGGGGACGACAAAAAGAGGGCGGTCATCATTATTGTTATCGGTATTCTAATAGTCCTCTCTGTCGGATGGTTCGGATGGAGCCCTATATTTGAACGGTTCGGGACATTGAAAAATGCCCAGGGCGATATTTCGGAAATGAGACTTCAGGTATGGAAGGACGGCCTGAATATTATAGGCGACTTTCCGCTGACAGGAACGGGTTTCGGCACTTTCATAAACATCTATCCGAAATACAGGACCATCCCCGGTGATGCGATTGCAAGCCATTCCCATAATGACTATATTGAATTTCTTTCAGACGGAGGTGCCGTAGCCTGTCTTATCGTTCTATGGTTCATACTTGCCTTTGCCTATAAGATATTCTCAGCCTTTCGCAAAAGACGGGAAGTCTATTCAATTTATCTGTTTATAGCTTCCGTTACCGGCATACTCGCTCTTTCCATGCACAGTCTTACCGACTTCAACCTGCATATAGGCGCAAACGGCCTTTATCTCTTCTTCCTCCTGGGACTGTCCGTTTCAGCGGCCAACACGCGGATGAGGGAGGGTCTGAACGATACCTACCTGCAAAAGAAAAAACTGCCGGCAAAGGTCCTAACTGCATTTATCGGCATTCTGCTGGCGGCGGTTCTTATTTTTAACGCCGGAGTCCTTGCAAGCGGTTTATTCTTTATGAAGATCAGGGATGTAAAACTGCGGGACGATACAACCAAACAGGACCTGAACAATATGAAACATGCCGCATATATGGCGGCCCTGTGTGATCCCCTTGAGGCGAAATATCATTATGGAGTCGCAAATATAGAGCGGCTTCTATCGAATGATCAGGCCGCCCTGCATCATTACACCAGGGCTGTTGAACTGAATCCGACAGGCGGAGAATACCTGCAGAGACTCGGCCTTATCCTGTCCGAACTTAAACCTGATGAAGCCGGCGAAGAATTGCTGCGAGCAGGCATTATCTATGAAGTCCGTAATACTGCAAGGTACAAGAGATACGCTTTATGGCTGTTTTCCATGGAGAGAAGGGATGACGGCATACGAATTATCAGGCAGGCGATATCTTTAGAGCCGGAAAAAACAAGAGAATATATAACTCTTATGATACTCAATAATCTCGGTGATGGAGAGATATCAGGCGCGCTTCCTGACAGAGTAGGGCCGCATCAGCTTTTTGCAGACTATCTTTACCGAACAGGGAATGAAAGGATGGCGGAAGAATCGTATCTCAACTCCCTGAAGTATCTGAGAAATGAGGGACTTGTCTCGCCGTCGTATTTTTATCAGGTTTGCAACTATTACCTAAAAAAAGGCGGGAACGAAGAGGCGTTGCAGATCATGAGAAAGGCGATTGAAATGCTGCCCGGGGATGCAGGAGTCAGGATCCGCACCGCTGAGATATATGAAAAACTCGGTAAAAATGACAAGGCAGAGGAGGAATACGGAAAGGCCTTAAGCATCGCTCCTGCAAATCAGGAGGCCAAAACAAGATTAGATAAACTGTTGATTAAAAATACTCGATGAAAACCCCTATTAGCTCAAAAACTGCGGATGTCTAAAATAAATTTATTTAACTCGATGATTTTATTTAAACAGATAGTTCATGGTAATTGCATGAAAATATTTTGGTAACACATCTATATAAGTACACTATGGTATCGAAAAATAAATTTATTTTAGACATCCGCAGTTTCTATGACAGTTTAATTATATCTTTCGGGTTAAGATTCTCCCTTCGGCAAAGCGGGGTTAGGTCTACGACTCGTAGAGGGGGATTTTAAGAAATAGTCGGAATGATATATAATTAACCCATCGGTTGCATAAAATGACAAATTAAGATCTTGTTTTGCAACGTTTAGGATAACAAATGAGAATAATAAGAAATAAAAAGGAATTAGCGGGTTTTTTGCGGGTCCTAAAGGAACGCGCATCAGGCGTTAGTCCCGAGATTGAACAGCGGGTAGACGCCATTCTTGGGGATGTGAAGATCAATGGCGACGGCGCGGTCCTGAAATATACGAAAGCTTTTGACCGTCTCAATACGAAACGATTACGGATCCTGCCAAAAGAAATATCGAAATATGCGGCAACGGCGGATAAAGAGGTTTTAAAAGCCCTGAAGATTGCCGCAAAACGGATCAAGGCATTCCATGAAAAACAGAAAGAAAAGTCCTGGTCTTTCTACGAAAACGGCGCTTTACTCGGCCAGGTAATAAGGCCGATTGAGCGGGTCGGCGTGTATGTTCCCGGAGGCAAGGCTTCATATCCATCGACCGTATTAATGAATGTCATCCCTGCACAGGTCGCGGGCGTAAAGGAGATAGCGGTCTGTGTTCCTGCGCCGGGGGGTGAAATTAATGCAAATGTTATGGCTGCAATCAGTTTGCTCGGCATAAAAGAGGTGTACAGGATCGGCGGCGCGCAGGCCATTGCCGCAATGGCTTATGGAACAAAGACCGTCAGGAAGGTCGATAAGATTGTCGGTCCCGGCAACATCTATGTAGCAACCGCAAAGAAGAAGGTCTTCGGCTTTGTCGACATCGATATGATTGCAGGGCCGAGCGAGATACTGATTATTGCCGATAATTCGGCGAACCCCGTTTTTGCAGCCGCGGATTTGCTGAGTCAGGCGGAACACGATGAACTGGCGTCTTCCGTTTTGATCACTGATTCAAAAATACTTGCAGATGCCGTTGAAAAAGAACTTCAGAGCCGGCTCGATATGCTAAAAAGAAAAGAGATTGCCTTGAAATCCATCGAAAACTACGGAGCCATTATTATAACAAAAGATATAAAGACCGCCGTCCGGATATCCAATGATATTGCGCCCGAGCACCTTGAGGTTATGACGAAAAATCCTGATAAGTTACTGCCGATAATTAAGAATGCCGGCGCCATATTTCTCGGAGAATGGACGCCTGAGGCGTTAGGTGATTATGCGGCAGGCCCTAACCATACCCTTCCGACCGGCAGTACCGCACGCTTTTCATCTCCGCTCGGCGTTTATGATTTTATCAAACGTTCAAGCCTTCTGAGTTTTACCGAAAAGGGATTCAGGAGACTTGCAAAGACGGTCAGGACTATTGCAGATGCCGAAGGCCTAGAGGCCCACGGTAATACTATCAGGGTCAGAGAAAAAATTAAAATGCAGGGGGTTTGATGATATTCGGCTGATGAAAGGGCCGCTGAAGTAGAAAATTAAATTTGTTTTATCTTTGCAATGATTCCCGTTGTTGAAATGCCTTTAATGTATGGGAGGCTCAGTGTCTCTTTTGCAATATCGGAGCCGACTATATCTTCTTTTTTCCAGTCCCCGCCTTTTACGAGGACATCGGGCCGAATCAGCCTGATCAACTCATAGGGGGTCTCTTCATCGAAGAGGACGACATGGTCTACCATTTCAAGAGACGCCAATACCTCGGCCCTATGGTCTTGGGGATTTACGGGCCTGCCGGGTTTTATGGCGGATACGGACCTGTCGGAGTTAAGTCCTACAATAAGGATGTCGCCAAGGGTCTTTGCCTCTTTCAGATACCGGATGTGGCCGATGTGGATAATGTCAAAGCAGCCGTTTGTGAAGACGATCTTGCCGCCGTTATTTTTTATTTTTTCAACGGCATTAGTTAAATTTCTCCGATCGAGAATCTTACGGCTGATGACCATTAATGAGTTTACCCCTTGCAAGTTTCAACATTTCTTTTTCACCTTTATAATAGACCTTATTTATTGCCTCATCAATAGGGAACCAGGATGCGCTGTCTGCTTCCCGGTCATGGTCGGCAAAATCTCCGTTTTCATATTCCATAAGATAAAAGTATACGGTCTTCTTGCATTTTGCATTTTCGCTCTTTAAATAGAACCAGTATGTGATTTCGCCGAGTTTTTCAATGATCCTGCCTTGCAGGCCGGTCTCTTCCGAGACTTCTCTGATTGCGGTATTTTCAGGCGCCTCCCCTTTATTGATAGCGCCTTTTGGAAGACACCAGGCGCCTCCGCTTTTTATTCCTATAAGGGCCACGTCGACATTGTCGTCATGCCGGTTGAAGATGACCCCGCCTGAAGACGTCAGAGATTTTAACGTCGCGGGTTTCATTGCGGGAATTGTTTACCGGTGATCAATCTTAAAATATCATTATAGATCACAACGACCATGAGAGTAAGCAGGATTGCGAGGCCGACCTTCTGACTGACGGAGATGAATTTCTCGCTGAGGGGTTTTTTTCTTACGGCCTCGAGGCCTATAAACAGAATATGCCCGCCGTCAAGTATCGGAATAGGGAAAAGGTTGACTATACCGAGATTGATGTTGATAATTGCCATGAAGATGAAAAAATTCAAGGCGCCCCTTGACGCCTGTTCGCCCGCCATTTGTACGATCATAATTGGGCCGCCTACCGTGTCCATGGGGATAACTCTCTGTACAAGCTTTATTACGGACACAACCGTTAATTCCGAGATCTCGACGGTCCTTACAACGCTGTCCCTGAAGGCGTCTGCAACGGACTCTGTTTTAACAATCGTGTTGCCGGATGGCTGTATGCCTATCAGTCCGGCCTCTTTTTCTTCACCGAAGAGATTCTTGATTTTCTTTTTCTCCGGAGTTACGGACATCTGAAGCGTATTATCGCCCCTAATGATCTTGAGATTAAGAGGTTTGCCCGGGCTGTTGCGGATTATATCCGTCATCTCATCCCATTGGGTCAAAGCTTTGCCGTCTATTTCTATTATCCTGTCACCCTTGATAAGCCCCGCATTTTCCGCCGGCGTGTCCGGCATTACGGCCCCGATCTCCGGCAGCAAGACCGGCAGACCGTTAAGAAAGCTGAAGAAAAAGATAATCGTTGCAAATACTATATTGAAAAACGGACCCGCAAAGATGATGGCAAACCGTTTCCAGAGAGACTGAAAATTAAATGCAAAAGGTTTCTCTTCCTCCGTCAGTTCATTCTCCGTCGTTTCACCGAGCATTTTCACATATCCGCCGAAAGGTATGGCTGAAATAAGGTATTCGGTGTCTCCATACTGTTTCCCGATGATTTTCGGTCCGAAACCGAGCGAGAATTTCTGGACCCTGACCTTCAGCAGTTTTGCAAATAGAAAATGTCCGAGTTCGTGGATAAAAATAGTAACGCCCAAAAGTAATATTGCAGATAAAATGCTCATCCTTTAATAAATTCCTCCGCTTTTTTTCTTGCCCATCTGTCGGCCTCGAGCACTACCTCGAGGTCCGTATCAGGCATTACAGAATGGTTGTCCATCGTCTTCTTAATTATAACAGGTATTTCACTGAACCTGATTGAACCTTTGAGAAATGCATGCACCGCGACCTCGTTTGCGGCATTCAGAACGGCAGGCATCGTGCCTTCAGCCTCAAGAGCATAATATGCGTAAGAGAGACATGGAAATCTCCCCGTGTCCGGTTTCTGAAACGTGAGGGTCCCGATCTCATGCAATGAGAGGTCATTAAGGACATTATTCAGCCTTTGCGGATATGTCAGGGCATATGCTATAGGGCCTTTCATATCAGGGACTGAAAGCTGCGCAAGGAGGCTCCGGTCGTTAAACTCCACCATAGAATGGACGATGCTCTGCGGGTGGATGAGGACGTCGATGTTTTTGGGAGAGAGATTAAACAGGCGCCGGGCCTCTATGACCTCGAGGCCTTTATTCATAAGAGTTGCCGAGTCAATCGATATTTTCCTGCCCATGTTCCAGTTCGGATGACGTAGCGCATCAGCCGGCGTGATTTTGTCCGGATTCTTTATGTTCTTTCCTGCAAAGGGTCCGCCCGAGGCCGTAAGGATTATTCTCCTTATTGCCGATTTTCTGTGACCTTGCATACATTGAAATATTGCGCTGTGTTCACTGTCAACCGGAAGGATCTTTACACCGTGTTTTTTCGCTTCCCTTAAAACAATCCTGCCTGCCATAACCAATGTTTCTTTGTTTGCAAGACCGATTGTTTTTCCCGCCTGAATAGCCGATAATGTAGGGATCAGTCCTGCGGAACCGACAATTGCAGAGAGGACGAAGTCGGACATTCCATACGCCGCGACTTCCGCAACGCCTTTCTGCCCGGACACTATCTCAAGGGAAGCAAACTCTTTCTTTAATCTCTTTTTTAATTCTTTTGCAGCCGCTATATCTGCAACAGCCACAACATCCGGTCCAAAGGCCCGTATCTGCTTTTCGAGAAGGGCGATATTCTTTCCCGCAGTCAGGCCAACTACCCTGAATTTGTCTCTGTTGGACGAGATGATTTCAAGGGCGCTCCTCCCGATTGAGCCCGTCGATCCGAGGATAACTATCCGTTTCATATTTTTATTATGGCAAGAAGCCAGTAGAGCGCCGGGCCTGCAAAGAGAGAGCCGTCTATTTTATCCAGCATGCCTCCGTGTCCGGGGATTATAATACTTGAATCCTTTACGCCTGCATCGCGTTTGAACATGGATTCTATCAGGTCGCCTATAACTGCAACCGCCCCGATTATTATGCCGGTTGATAATGCCTGCAACAGGCTCAAGGCCGGTATAATAGAGGCCTTCATAATCAGGGCGCCGATCATCCCTCCGAGGAGCGAGCCAAAGGCGCCTGCGACGGTTTTGTTGGGACTGACTTCCTTGTAGAGCCTGCTCTTCCCGAAGCCCTTGCCGATATAATATGCCATAGAATCCGAGGCCCATACCGTCGTATAAAGAAAGATTATCCATTCGGGGCCGAATGTTCTCGCCTGACCCTGAAACAAGACCAGACCCGGCACATACAGGATGCCTGTTAACGGCGCTGCAAGATTGTGCAATGCATATAAAGGGGTCCTTATAACCAGAAGTCTGATAATCATTACCATCATGACTGAGCCGAATAAAACGGTCATGAGAAGGTCCTTTGCGTAAAACGACGAGCCTAAAATTGCGATTCCCGAAAGAAGGCCGGCATATTTCAACAGACCTGATACGCGGTACATGGAATAGAATTCCCATTGGGCTATGAAGGATACAACCGCCATGAGACAGAAAAAATATCCTGCCGGGAGGCGCATTATATAAAGATACAGGAGAGGGATGACGATAGCCGCAACGGCAAGTCTTTTAAAATGCATTGCGCCTCGCCGGGACGGCGCCGAACCTGCGGTCTCTCCGCTGATAGTCCTGAATGGCAAGCAGGAATTCGTCTTTATTAAAATCAGGCCAGAGCGTGTCGGTAAAATAGAACTCCGAATAGGCGGCCTGCCATAGAAGGAAATTACTGATACGCATCTCTCCGCTTGTCCTTATGATGAGATCCGGAGGAGGATTGCCTGCCGTGTCAAGATAGGACTCAAAAACCTCTTCCGTAAGGTCGTCAGGTTTTATTCCGGAAACCATGACCTTTCTTATCGCCCTCATGATCTCATTCCTGCCGCTGTAGCTGAGGGCGGTAGTCAGGACCATGCCTTTGTTTGAAGAAGTTTTTTCTTCCGCATCTTTCAGAATGGCCTGTATGTGCTCGGGAAGCCTTGGGATATCTCCGATGGATTTAAATACGACGCCGTTCTTCATCAGCTTTTCAAGTTCCTTTTTCAGGTATAACTCAAGAAGCTTCATCAATGTAGTTACTTCGGTAGAGGGTCTCCGCCAGTTTTCAGTAGAGAAAGCATAAATAGTCAAAGCCCTGAGACCGAGTTCGGTTGCAACCTCGATAATTTCCTTTGACCTTTCTACTCCCCGTCTGTGGCCTTCTATCCTCGGAAGACCGCGCAGTTCGGCCCATCTGCCGTTTCCATCCATAATAATGCCCACATGTTTTGGTATGCGACCGTTTAATAACATCCGACTGACCTACATCCTTTTTAATGAATATATGTAGAGTTCCGTCTTTACCGGATTTTCGCCCTTCATGATACTGCCCGGTCTGATGCCGAATAAAGGTCCTGAAACAATAATGACCGTATCACCGGCAGCTTCATAATCAAAAACAGGACCTGTTATATTGTCTATAAGTACGTTTTCCTCCATGGAAAGGCCGTTCCACCGGAGGCTTTTTATACGGGAACTGCTGAAACCAAGACCTTTTACCATCTTCAGCAAAGGGTTCCTTTCGACCGACAGGACCCGATTGTCCTTAAGGAACAGTCTGTCTTTAATCGCCCATTCTCCCCTGTCAGTGACTGTCGAAGGAGACGACTTGCTGAAGGTTGTGAGAAACCCTCCGTTTTTAGTTTTGCTTTTCCATATCCTTGCATCTTTGCCGTCATAGACATTCAGGTATCCGTCTCCATCATATGCAACAATCAGTCTGCCATTCCGGGGGTCGTCAAGGTAAACAAAGTCGTAGATATTCACCCCTTTCGGCAGTTTTATTGCCGCCCCCTTTTTGTATGCTCCATCCCATGAAATTGTAAAAACCGCTCCGTCAAAACCTTCGGCTCGGGAATATGCCTGTCCGATCAATCCCTTGTCCAGTTTACGCAGAAACCCCTTGTCCTGATATAGGAGAACGAATTCGGAATCTTTTAACTCATAAATATAAGAGGCAACCTCGTCCCCTTTCATCGACGTTATGATTATCTCATCTCTGCCGTTTTTGTTCATGTCAAGAGTTTCAAGCCAAAGGTGTTCGTCAAGCCTGGAGCCCTTTATACCGAGTCCGCCCAGTGCAGGCTGAAGGTCGGCGCCCAGATTATAGAAAAGGACATCTTTGCCGGCGCTTAAGGCGATCTCCTTTTTGCCGTCACCGTCAATATCACCGGTTACCATGAGTTTTGCGTCAAGGGGAAGATCGAGTTGAAGCGAGGCTTCCTTCTTTTTAATCTTGAAGAACTCCTCGCCGAATCTGAGTTCTTTGGCAAGGTCGGCGTTGACATTCGTTTCTATCTCTGAAAATTGTATGCCGTCGGAGACATAGTAAAGCCGCTGAATTAAAGCGTTTCCGGCCGGTCCCTGTTTTGAGAACAGATGCAGCGCAACATCCGCTTTCAGCCGTCTTGCTTCTTCTAAAACTTTAGACGGATCATCAGCTTCAAGATTCGTATCTATGATATTGAAGCGCTCCGTTTCTTTAAGTTTTCTGTAATAGGAGTTGGAAAGCTGCCAGTCCATGTCCTTTGACTGACAGAAGAGCAGGTTGACCTTTACCTCGGATATCCTTATTTTATCGCCTTCTTTTGCAATGCCCCGGATAATGCTGCCGGAGGCTGAATCATTGCCGGTTTCCTTTATCTCGACCTGCCCGATCAGCGACTCCAGATTCCCCAGCGGCTGTTTTGTGACGGGGTGTTTAAACGGGGCCTCTTCTCTAAGTATGTTGAACCTCATTCCGGGTTTGACGGAATCCTTTGCGCCGATATTCACGGTGACTTTTTTGTCTTCAACCGTTATTATCCTGCCGTTCAGTGGTTTAAAGAGGGCCGCCGTGTTATCCCGCATTTTGTCGAGGGGGTTGTCCGCGGCATAAACATTTACGCAGAGAACAAAGAGTAAAGAACAAAGAACGAAAAGCAAAGAGTATATGGAATCCCATGCCCCGCTTTTTCCGCTCCGCTCCGCAAATTTTACATCTTTCATTTTATATTTTGCATTTTGCATTGTTTCGTTTTATTACCTCCCGACTGCAAGTCTTTCAATCAAAGGATATGGAAGAAGTTCCTTTCTCATCTTATCCTGGACCGTCTTTATATCATAAGGGATTCTGATAATTTCTACCCGCTCATAATCTATGACTGCAAAGGACGCCCTCGGATCACCGTCTCTGGGTTGTCCGACGCTTCCGGCATTGATAATATATCTGCCGCCTTCCCTGATTTGCGCCCCGTCTTTATAAGTGACAAGCTCTCCCGAAGCGACCCTCTCTATGATAAAGGGTTGATGGCTGTGTCCGAGAAAACAGAATCTTGTATCAAAACCGTAAAAAGTCAGCTCGGCGTCCCGATGCGATAACAGATAATGCCATTCCTCCGGTCTTTGGGGCGTTGCATGCACGAAGAACGCATCCTGATTTTTGTCTTCACTTATGAGAGGGAAGGACCTTACAATTTCTTTATTTTTCTCTTCGGTCACTTCCGACGTCCATTCAATGGCACGACGCGCATATTCGTTAAAACAGGATATATTGGACAGTCCGATAACGCCCCAGTCATGATTTCCCGCAATAAGGGTCTTGCAGCATCCTGAAAGTATTTCTATGCACTCGTTGGGGCTCGGGCCATATCCTACTGCGTCGCCGATGAATGCGACATCCTGAATTCCCCTGTGTTCTATATCACTCAAAACGGTTTCGAGCGCATCAAGGTTTGAATGGACGTCGGAGATGACGGCGTACTTCATCAAACCTTGCCGGCTTCTTTAGCCAGTTTATCAAGAACTCCGTTCAGAAAAGAAGCGGCTTCGGCAGAGGAGTACTTTTTTGCTATCTCTAAGGCCTCATTGATCGTCACGGCATAGGGGATATCCTTCCTGTGAAGAATCTCATAAGCTGCAAATCTCAGGATATTTCTGTCAACTGCAGCCATCCTTTTTAAAAACCAGTTTTCAGTTGCCTTTTCGATTATACTGTCTATCTCATCCAGACTTTCCAGCGTGCCTTTTACCAGTTTCTCTGTGAATTCCTTGATATCCCTCGATTCTTTTTTACCCGACCAGAATTCTTCGAGGTCTTTTCTCTCAAGCTCCCTTTTGGTAAAATCAATCTGGAACAGCAACTGGAGCGCATATTCACGGGCCTTGCGACGCTTCATCTCACAGATTTTTCAGGAGCCGGGCCATTTCGATGGCCGTCAGCGCGGCGTCCCAGCCTTTATTGCCGCTTTTTGTGCCTGCCCTTTCAACGGCCTGCTCGATAGTATCGCATGTTAAAACGCCGAAGGCTACGGGGACCCCGGTTTCCATGGAAACCGTGGCGATGCCTTTCGACACCTCTGCGGAAATATAGTCAAAATGGGGTGTTGCTCCACGTATTACGGTCCCGAGACATATTACGGCATTATATGTCTCCTTTGCAGCCATCTTCTTAGCGATCAGAGGTATCTCGAAAGAACCCGGAACTTTGACAATATCTATATCTTCTTCCTTTACCCCGTGCCGTACAAGGGCGTCCTTTGCCCCGTCAAGCAGTTTGCCGGTTATAAACTCATTAAACCTGCTGATGACTATACAGAACTTTAAACCTTTTGCCTGAAGGTCGCCTTCAATAATCTTCATAAATTCCTCCCTGTAAAATAGGTTTTAAGGATTAGGGAATTTAAGGGTCCAGATGAGGAAGCATCCTGCTTGGACCCGTTGCCCCTTGGCCCCTTGAATCCTTTTATTTACACATTTTCCAGCATATGACCGAGTTTCTTCTTTTTTGTCTTTAGATAGACAATGTTTTTTTCGTTGGGATTTGTCTCTATAGCAATCCTTTCGACAACCTTCAGACCATAACCTTCCAAACCGATGATCTTCTTGGGGTTGTTGGTCATGAGTTTCATCTTCCTTACGCCGAGATCGACGAGTATCTGCGCGCCGATACCGTAATCCCTCAGGTCGGGCTTGAACCCGAGCTTGATATTCGCTTCAACGGTGTCAAGCCCTTTATCCTGTAATTCATAGGCTTTCAATTTATTTAACAGGCCGATACCGCGGCCTTCCTGTTTCATATAGAGGATAACGCCTTTACCCTCTTTTTTAATCCTTTCCATAGCCTTATGGAGCTGATCGCCGCAATCGCAGCGTTTTGAGCCGAAAACATCTCCCGTAAAACACTGTGAGTGTACCCTCACAAACACTTCATCCGACGGTTTTATATCTCCCTTAACAAGGGCTATATGGACATTGTCATCCATTATATTTCCGTACGCAATAGCGGTAAATTCTCCGCCGTATATGGTTGGCATTTTCACCGAAGCAAGTCTCCTGACGAACAATTCCGTCCTCATCCTGTATTTGATGAGGTCCTTTATGGTGACTATTTTCAGACCATGTTTTTTTGCAAATTCAATTAGCTCGGGCACCCTTGCCATGGTGCCATCCTCGCTCATTATTTCACAGATAACACCCGCCGGATAGAGCCGCGCCATTTTTGCCAGATCAACGGAGCCTTCCGTCTGTCCGGCCCTCTGAAGCACCCCGCCCCGTCTTGCCCTTAACGGGAAGATATGTCCCGGCCTTGCAAGGTCCTCCGAAGTTGTTTTGGGGTCAATCGCCGTCAGTATGGTCCTTGCCCTGTCGGCGGCAGATATGCCTGTTGTAACACCTTTTTTTGCCTCGATGGACACGGTAAATGCGGTCCCGAACGCCGAAGTATTATCATCGGTCATCATGGGAAGCTTCAGTTCCTCGAGCCGTTCAGGCGTGAGCGAAAGGCATATAAGCCCGCGTCCGTATTTTGCCATAAAATTAATCGCCTCAGGTGTGACCTTTTCCGCGGCCATGCAGAGGTCGCCCTCGTTTTCCCTGTCTTCATCATCGACAAGGATGACCATCCTGCCACGTTCTATATCCTCAAGCGCTTCGTCGATAGTATTGACTTTATATTTTTCCATAATTCCGCAGCTCCCTTAATATATTTATATGAATTTGACAATGACAACATCGCAAAAAGTCCTTTTTATGGCTGTCATTCCCGAAGTCCTTAATCGGGAATCCATTCTTTTCAAGAAGTTGCGCGCACATGGATTCCCGCCTTCGCCAACAGTAGGTGCATTAAGCACGGGAATGACGACTTTTTACGAGTTCATCAACAATTACCCGGTTATAAATTACAATTTATTCTTAAATATATCCGCCTTTCATCAGGCTGTCCATGAACCGGGCATCTTTATTGTTTTTATCCTCTTCTCTGTTCATAAACCTGGCAACATACTTGCCCAAAATATCCGTCTCCAGATTCACGGTATCTCCGGGGCCTTTAAACCCCAATGTAGTCAGCCTGGCGGTATGGGGGATTATTATAAGCGTAAAGCCGTCTTTTAGTATATCAACAACGGTAAGGCTTATTCCATCTACGGCAACGGAACCTTTTTTGACGAGAAAATGAAGGACGTCGGGCGGGGCCTCGATCTCAAATTTCAGCATGTCACCCGAGGTTTCTCTTGAGCGGATTTTCCCTGCGGAATCGACATGACCTGTAACAAAATGGCCGCCCATCTTTGAATCAGGGGTAAGAGAGGATTCAAGGTTGATACGGTCGCCGGGCTTGAGCCTGCCGAGGTTTGTGGCGCTCAGGGTCTCATCGGAAAGATCAAAGGATATACCGTTATTATTTATTGCAATAACGGTAAGACAAACCCCGTTGATAGCGATGCTGTCTCCAGTCGCCGCCGCAGTTGCTATCCTGTCCGCTTTCAGGGTAAGGACAGCGCCGCCGCTCCGTCTTTTCAGGGAGGTTAACTCCCCCATTTCAAGTATCAGGCCGGTGAACACGTTACTCCTCTAAATCTATTGTAAAATTAAGTTCTTTTTGATATATGCCGAAGAGGTCGACTGTTTCGGACCACGAGGTTTTAACGAGCACTCTGTTGTCCGTTACAACAACCGAAAGATCATCTTCTTGGAGCGGCAGCTTCAATTCCTGCGCCTTCTCAAAAAGCATTGTTTTTGTGCGCTTCACATCTCCAAGGCCGACCCTTGTGATTTCCTTTGCGTCGGATTTAAAGACGGAATATCTGTAATAAGGGGTCCCGAACTGTATGCCCGCATAAACGCATAAGGCAAGAACGGCAAGAATCAGAACAGCCTTGATAAATCCCTTTTCATTTCTTAATTCATTCATCGTATTAACCTCCCTATTCTGTCAAATCTTACCTTGTCAACTCTCAGGAGCGGATAGCTCGTGTCCTTTGAGAAATAAACGATCAAGGCCTTCCCCTTGACGTCTTTTATATCTACAAAGCCCCATTCGCGGCTGTCCCGGCTGTTGTCGCGGTTGTCCCCCATACAAAAAAATTTGTCTTTGGGAATTTCAATCGGTCCAAAATTGTCCCTGTTCGGCAAGACTAAGTTGTCAGTGTGCCTCATAAACGGTTCGTTTGCAGGAACGCCATTAACATATATGATTTTATCTCTTGCCTCGATTTTATCTCCCTCGACGGCAACGACCCTTTTGATGAAATCCTTTGACGGGTCAACCGGAAATTTAAAGACGATGACGTCGCCCTTATGGGGCCTTCTCAGACCCGGCATTCTGAAGAGATTTATATTGGTAAAAGGGAGGTCGATAGGCGAGCCGAGCAGAAATTTGTTTACCAGTATATAGTCTCCTACAAGCAAGGTCGGGATCATGGACCCGGACGGTATGGTGAACGCCTGTATTACAAAAGCCCTTATAATAAGGGCAAGGACCAAGGCCGTCAAGACGGCCTTTATATACTCCCATAATAACTTCTTTTTATCTTCCACTAAAATTCCTCCTTAAAGAACATCCATTATTTTATTAACATGTATTACTCATTAAACACAAGCCCTGCCGAACCGATAAGCCCTGCATCACCCGTCAGGGTTGAGGGTGTTATCTTCACCCTGTCGAAAAGGTCTTTGAAAGCCCTTCTCGACGTCTCTTTGATCGCTTCTTTCACATAAATGTCCCAGGCCCCTGCGAGGCCGCCGGTAAGAATCACGGCCTCGGGGCTCATAATATTTATTATGTTTGCGATACCTACCCCGAGATAACGTCCCGCGGTTTTCAGGATTTCTCTTGACGGCATATCTCCATCCAGCGCCGCGCGGGAAATATCTTCCGACGTCAGTTTATAAAAGTTTCCGCCGCAATAACCCTTTAAAAGGCTCTCTCCGCCTTTTTCAAGAAAGGAGACCGCCTTTGAGAGAATGGCCCTTGCAGATGCATAGGATTCAAGACAGCCATTGTTCCCGCATGGACATTTTTCGCCGTCTGCGTCGATACTCATATGACCGATCTCTGCGGATACGCCAAGAAGCTTTCCATCACAGACGACGCCGCCGCCAATGCCCGTGCCCAGGGTAAAGAGCACGAAGTTTGACAGGCCTTTCCCTGCACCGGCTATCAGTTCTCCGAAAGCCGCGGCATTCGCATCGTTCTCGATACGCACGGGAACGTTGAACCTCTGATGAATCCCGGTGATAAAATCAATATGCTCGACGCCCGGCAGGTTAGGGGAAATCAGCACGCGACTTCTTTTCCTGTCTATCAACCCTGCTACTCCAAGGCCGACGCCAAGCACTTCGTCGGAAAAAAGATTTTCTATGAGCCTGAAGACCGAGGGGAGAAGGTCTTTGGATGTGGGCTCCTTAATCTTTCTGATGATCGTCCCTTCCCGGGAAACAAGGGCGCACCTCAGGTTTGTACCGCCAAGGTCAATCCCTATTGCATATTTCTTCTTCATTTTCTTCCCTGTAAACCTCTATTGCAATCTCCGGACACATACGGGCACACATGCAGCAGCCTGTGCATTTCTCCAAATATACGGGTGATGCGGGAAAGACCCCCTTTTTGTTGAAGCTCTCCTCTACAACAATAACACCGAGCGGGCATGTGTCAACGCAGTAGCCGCACCCTTTGCATAGTTCCCTGTTTATAAAAATCATGCCTTTCATGTAAAAAGACCTTTATGCTTTTCAGTTATTCCGGCTTGGTTTGCCTGCTCAGGCGATTTGTTTTCCACGGCGAATCCGCCCGGATGCGGACCGGGGCGTGAATCTTTCTTGAGTCTCCCGCTATTATTGAGTAATTCCTTTGCATGCTTCAGGGACACCTCTGTTATCGTACCGCTGAGCATCCTCGCTATTTCGGACAATCTGTCATCTCCTGATATTTCGGTTACTTCAATATATGTTCTTCCGTTTTTACGCTTTTTATCAACCTTGAGATGGAAGTCTCCCATAGACGCTATTTGTGGAAGATGTGTTGCGCAGAGCACCTGGTGTTTTGCAGAGAGCTTCTTCAGTTTTTCGCCTACACGCTCTGCCGTCTTTCCTCCTATCCCGGCGTCAACCTCGTCAAAAATCAGGACAGGGATGGCGTCATACTCTGCAAAGATGCTTTTTAATGCAAGCATTACCCTTGAAAGCTCGCCGCCCGAGGCAATTTTCACAAGCGGTTTCGGCTGTTCGCCGGGATTTGCAGAAAAAAGAAATTCAACCGTGTCAAACCCGTGCGGCGCAACAGCCTCCTGCCTGAGATCGATCAGGAACTCCGTATTTCCAAAAGCGAGGTCCTTAAGTTCATTTTTTATAAGAATCTCCATTGTTTTTGCAGCTTTTTTTCTTTTTTCAGAGAGCAAACCCGCGGCATGCAGGAGCTTTTCTTCCTTTATTTCTATCTCTGCCTCAAGAGAGCCTGATTTTTCGCTGATATTCTCAAGCGTCTCCAACTCATGGGCCGCATCATTTCTGAAGCGAATTATGGACTCGACGTCTTCGCCGTATTTCTTTTCGAGCTTTTTCATTAATTCGAGTCTCTCTTCCACAGTGTCTAACCTCTCAGGCTCGATGTCATATTTGTCCTTGTAATTCCTGAGAAGAACGGAGGCGTCCTCGATCAAAGGCAGCGCTGATTCAAGCAGGTCCTTTATTTCAATTGCTCCATGGTCAATGGAAGACATGTCTTTTACCTTAGTCAGTATCGATGACAGCCTTTCCATGCATGAACCATCTGATCCGTAAATCATTGCATATGCCCCTTCTGCAAGTTCCTTCAGCCTGCTCAGATTTGACAGAATAGCACGCTCTTCGAGCAAAGCCTCTTTTTCGCCCGCTTTTAGAGAGGCCGTGTCTATTTCCCGGACCTGGAATTCCAGGAAGTCGATCCTATGCGACCTTTCGTGCGCCTTCTGCTTCAAACTATGTAAATTGCCTTTTAATTCCGTGACATCCCGATAGAGTTCTTCGACGGCTCCCCTGTCTTCATGGAGCTTGCCGAATGAATCAAGAAAGAACCGTTGCTTTTCAAGAGACAAAAGGCTCTGGTGTTCATGCTGGCCGTGGATATCGACTAAGCGTCTGCCTATTTCTGAAAGGGACTGTATGCTAACCTGCGTATCATTTATATAAGCCCTGCTTTTGCCGGCTGCGGAGATGACCCGCCTGATGATCAGGCCGTCAGATATATCTATGCCGATATCCGGAAGATTTTGAATATCCCGCACTTCAAAATACGCCTGTATCACCGCCTCCTTTTCTCCCGACCTTACAAAATCCGATTGGGCCCTGCTTCCGAAGGCAAGATTCAGGGAATCAACTATAATGGATTTACCCGCGCCTGTTTCCCCGGTCAGCACATTAAGACCTTCTTCGAATACGACTTTCAGGTCGTCAATTATGGCAAGATTCTTTATCCTGAGTTCTTTTAGCATTCATATTAAGACGGAGCAGGGAGGATGATCATAGTCAGTTCTGATTACCAATGAGTGTGTCTTACACTGAAATCCTTTTCTTCTCCCGTATACGTTTCCCACTGAATATCTATATTTGTCACCCGTGAAGCGGGCGGACCGACGTAACATTCCCTGATAGCGCTCTCAATAACATCTCTGTCACCTTCAAAAACAGCCTCAACCCTGCCGTCGCTGAGATTACTGACCCAGCCTTTCAGTCCAAGACTTCCGGCAAGTTCCTGGGTAAAGCCCCTGTAAAATACACCTTGGACCCTGCCGTCGATATGCAGGTGGGCCTTGGCCTTATCCATAATAAAAAATTATAGCATAATTCGGCATCTTATGGCCTCGGATAATAGCCTGCAGATGTTTACCCATCAGTTGCAAAAACTTATTACAGACGGCAGGGCTGATGCGATGAAAAGGTCTTGTAGCGACTCCTTAATGTACTTTGATGCAACGCTATAACCTTTTCCTGAAAGACACTGCAGGTTATATCCGCATTTATGTGTTCGGAATATAGTCCTTTGTCGCATTTACAAGACTTTTTCATCGCATCAGCCCTGCCGTTCAGGCAACGTTTAGGTTTACTCTCCCAGATAAGCCGCTTTTACCTGCTCGTTATTCAGCAAATCTTCGCCGTTTCCTTTGAGGGTGATTTTCCCGTTTTCCAGCACGTATCCTCTGTGAGAAAGTTTTAAGGCTGCGCGGGCGTTTTGTTCGACGAGGAGGACTGTAACGCCTTCCCTGTTTATCTCTTTGATAGTCTTGAAAATCTTACTGACAATTATTGGCGCAAGGCCAAGGGATGGTTCATCAAGGAGAAGCAGTTTGGGGGCTGACATCAAAGCCCTTCCAATTGCAAGCATCTGCTGTTCTCCTCCGCTCAGGGTGCCGCCTAACTGTTTCCGTCTTTCTTTCAGAAGAGGAAAAAGGGCAAAGACCATATCAAGGGAAGATTGAAAATCCCCTCTGACCGAAAAAGCCCCCATTTCAAGGTTCTCCATTATTGTAAGCTTTGGAAAAATCCTTCTGCCCTCCGGCGCCTGGCTTATGCCCCTTTTAACGATCTCGTGAGGCGGAATCCCGCCGATCCGTTCACCCTCAAAGAGAATATCCCCTGTCTTTGGTTTCATGATGCCCGATATGGTCATGAGAGTTGTGGATTTGCCTGCGCCATTGTTGCCGATAAGACAGACGATCTCACCCTGATTTATCTCAAGGTCGACGGCCTTTAAAGCCTCAATAGGCCCGTAATAAGCATGAATATTAGTAAGCTTCAGCATAATCCTAAACGTTGCATAAACAGCAGGGCAGACACGATGAAAAGTCTTGTAATGCGACAAAGGATTATATTGCGATCACATAAATGCAGAGCTAAACTGTGGTGTCTTTCAGAAAAAGGCCGGTTCTCATTATGAAAGTACATTAATGTGTCACTACAAGACCTTTTCATCGCATCAGCCCTGCTGTTTGTAATAGTTTTTTGCGATTGATGAGTAATGTCATTGTTCTTTTCCAAGATATGCTTCAATTACCGTCGGATTTTTTCTTATATCGGAAGGAAGTCCTTCGGCGATCTTTACACCGTGGTCCATAACCGCAATCCAGTCCGATATTCCCATAACGACTTTCATGTCATGTTCTATTAATAAAACGGTTTTCCCTAATTCCTTCAGATTTCTGATAAGCTCCATAACCTCCGATGTTTCCTGAGGGTTCATACCGGCCGTAGGCTCGTCAAGAAGGACCATTGACGGTTCGGAGGCCAGGGCCCTTGCAATCTCCAGCCTCCTCTGTGCGCCATAGGGCAGGCTGCCTGAAACGGAACCTGCATAATCAGACAGGCCGACAAACCCAAGATATTCCAGTGCCTTCTCCCTGACGGTCCTTTCTTCATCGTTAAATTTTTTGAGACGGAATATCGAACCAAAAAGGCCGGAACGGATTTGGCAGTGCTGCGCTACCATAACATTCTCTATAACGGTCATTTCCTTGAAAAGTCTTATGTTCTGAAAGGTCCTTGCAGCCCCGAGTTTTGCAATTTCATGGGGAGGAAGGCGGGTAATGTCCTTATCCGAGAAAAGGATGCTGCCCCTGGTCGGTTTTGCAATCCCTGTAAGACAGTTAAAAAAGGTTGTCTTGCCTGCCCCGTTCGGGCCGATGACGCTCATAATGATCCCGTCTTTTACCCTGAGGTCCAGTTCTTCAACGGCCCTGATTCCGCCGAAGTGCATCGAAACATTTTTAACTTCTAAAAGATACACCTTTGCCTCCAAGCAAGCCCTGCGGCCTGAATATCATAAGCAAGACAAGCCCCGCCCCGAGAGCAAGCATCCTGTAAAGCTGGACCTCGCGCAAAATTTCGGGAAGCAGGACCAGAAGAAAAGCGCCGAAGATTACGCCGTAGATACTGCCCAGACCTCCGAGAATGACCATACACAGGATGAGCACCGACTCCATGAAGGTAAAACTCTCCGGAGAAACGAACTGCATCTTGCCCGCGAACAGGGCGCCTGCAAGCCCTGCCCAGAAAGCCCCGAAAGCAAAGGCATACAATTTATAGAGAGTGGTATGAATTCCCGTGACTGAAGCAGCTATTTCATCTTCTCTTATGGCAACCCATGCGCGGCCGATCTTTGATGAATAGACCCGCTTTGTTATAAACAAGGTCAGTATCACAAAAAACAGGACAAGGTAATAATAATAGCTGAGTTTTCCCAAAGAAAGAGACATGATGGCAGGCGGCGCAATGCCTGATATGCCATTGGGGCCGCGCGTCAGAGTGTCCCAGTTATTCAAAATCAGCCTGACTATTTCACCGAAACCGAGGGTAACGATTGCAAGGTAGTCTCCTTTTAAACGCAATGCAGGTATAGCCAGGAGAAACCCGAAAAGCATCGTGAAGATCAGAGAAAACGGCAGGGCCGTCCAGAAACCGAATCCGTATCTTGTATTCAGGAGCGCATATGTATAAGCGCCTATCGCATAGAATGCCACAAAACCGAGGTTCAAAAGACCGGCAAACCCGACCACTACATTCAGGCCGAGCGCAAGTATGATGTAAATGCCTGCAAGCACGGCAATATCGAGGAAATAATCCCTTGAAAAGAAAGGAAGGGCGGCAAGGCACATCAGGAGCGCATATCGTGCAAGAATTGAAGGCAAAGGCGCGGCAGTAAAAATGTTTTGCATTTTATCGAATGTTTTATGAAGCGGTGCAATAAGGACATCTTTAAATCGGGAAAGGTATTTTAAAAGGAACAGCATGCACGATAGAGCGACAAAAAGTATCAGGGCGGCCTTCAGCCCTTTAAAAGGGAGAAAGAGCGCCGACATCCAAATTGCAATGATTAAAGGCTTCGCCATAACGGGTTTTTTACTTTAATCTGAACTTCATAAAAAATATTCTTATTA
Organism: Thermodesulfovibrionales bacterium; assembly: GCA_041658585.1. Lineage (GTDB taxonomy): Bacteria > Nitrospirota > Thermodesulfovibrionia > Thermodesulfovibrionales > SM23-35 > DYFC01. The sequence goes on along the minus strand of JBAZZX010000001.1, from coordinate 70,501 downwards.
ACAGTCTCAAAAGAGTATTCATATTTCACCCTCTCCCAACCCTCCCCCCTCAAGGGGGAGGAATTAATTGCAAGTCCCCTCTCCCCTCGATGGAGAGGGGACTTAAGAATTTCCCCTGTCAAGGGATAGAGGGAACATAATAATCGCCCCTCCCTTGAGGGGAGGGGATAAAGGGGAGGGTGTTAAAATATGTATCCTTACTTATAGCCGTCTTAATAATTTGTATCTTGTGACTTGTATTTTTCTTACACCTTCTCCAGTTCGGCTTTTCTGAAAAGGCCGCCCGGTTTTACAAGGAGAATAATGATTAGGATGATAAACGCATATGCATCCTTGTATTCACCGGAGATATAGCTGCCTCCGAGGCTCTCGATAAGTCCGAGGAGGATGCCGCCGAACATGGCACCGCGTATGCTTCCAATACCCCCTAAAACGGCGGCGGTAAAAGCCTTCATTCCTGCAACATATCCGATATAATAATTGACCAGTCCGTAATACATGGCGACCATAAGGCCGGCTATTGCAGCAAGCCCGGAACCTATGATAAAGGTGACCGATATTATGGTGTCTATATTAATGCCTACCAGCGAGGCCATGGTTTTGTCCTGTGCAACCGCCCTCATGGCTTTTCCCATTTTCGTCTTATTAATGAATAAACGAAGACCTATCATCACAATTACCGAAGTCAGAATAATGAACAGCTGAAGGTAAGTCATCCTTACCGATGAGAACTGAAAGCCCGCGGTCCCGAAGAGATTAGGGAAAACCTTGTCGGTAGCTCCCTGCGTGAGCATCACATAGTTCTGAAGGAAGATGGATACGCCGATTGCGCTGATGAGCGGACTCAGCCTTGGCGCATTCCTGAGGGGTTTATATGCGATTTTTTCTATGGTGAAGCCATAGGATGAACAAAAGATGACGGACAGGATAAAGGTCAGGATCAGGGCGAGCGGCAGACTGTAAGCGGTCAGGCCGGAGGCGGTAAAAAAACCAAGGAATATTATCCCAAGATAGGCGCCGAGCATGTATATCTCGCCATGGGCGAAATTGATCAGTTCAAGGATGCCGTAGACCATCGAATAACCAAGGGCAATAAGAGCATACACGCTGCCGAGCGTGAGCCCGTTGATCAACTGTTGTAAAAACATGCTGAATTGTAACAGATAATAAAGCCAAGAGCAAAGAATCAAATTTAATTAACAGTCCGTGTATAAAGTCATGATTTCAACACCCTCCCCCAACCCCTCCCCTCAAGGGAGGGACGATTTTACTACCCTCTCCCTTGAGGGGAGAGGGCAAGGGTGAGGGTGTTTAATAGTTTATACACGGACTCTAATTATATCTATCGCGGGCCGCAAGGTATAATCTCAGAAAAGATGAGAGTGCATGCCAAGAGATTTGCAGAAAATAGTATTCGATAATAGTCCCATTTATGTTAACGCGGACGCCAAAGGTAACCGGCCATCTACGCTCAGGACGCTCAAAAACTTCCTGCGCCATTCACCTACACACAAACAAAAACTATAAACAGAAACCAATGATGATCTACAGGAGAACTGTTCAACCACGGCTTTCAGCCGCCGAGCCCAAAGCCAGCCAGCTTGGAAGCCGTGGTTGATCTTGCGCTGATTTCCCTGCTTGCTTAATATCACGATTGCGGCGGCCTGATTATAACCTTATCATAGTATTTATCAGCTCGTTCCCAGACGGTCTTAGCAAGAGCCAAATCCACGTCTACCGTCTCGACAAACCTTTCTGCGGCAAGGTCAAGCGCAGCAATAAACGACTCAAGCTGAACGATTGTGCCCATCATGGCACTGGCAGTATGAATTGGTACGAGCGTTTCACCTGACGGAAGCTGGTACGAGAGGGGCCGTGCCTTTTCTTCCCGCATGAGCCTGGACTCGGCGATGTGACTATGGAGGATTCCACACCGCGCCGCGTAAAGGTCCTCGCCAGAACAGTCGGACATCGGTGGAATCAAGAGATATCTATTGCACCACGTGACAAAGTCGTTCTGCGTGACATACTCTTTAGCGGGCTCGCGTGCGAGCCAAGCCATTGCATCTATAAGAGCGTACACAAGCACAAGGGCAGGAAGCCAGAGATGCTCACTCATGCACAGCTTAATTGCACGTTGCGCCGCTGATAGAGACTCTAAGAACTTCTCACGACCATTCCCCATTCTATACCTTTCAGAACTCCTATATTGTCAGATCAACGCCGTAATAACGGAATCGTACCCATTAGCTCCTCCCAGTTACAGTAACCGCTTATATGATTCGTACACCCTACTATAATTAAGTCCGTTTTGCTTAGCCTTTTCTAAAAAGACAGATATAGCTATATGCCATGCCTTTCTATCTCTACTTGAGATTTCAGTTTCTATATAAATAATATCTTGATATAAATCAAAGAGGCTTCGGTGCTTTATGAGGGCATCAAGCTCATTCTTGGCTTCTATTCTTTCTTTTATGATTTGAAGCCTCACAACCTTGTCACGACCATCCTCTGCAATAATATGCTCAGCATTTAAAGATAGCCAATAATTCCAAACCAGATTTAATATACTCTCTTCATTTTCTTCAGGATGCTGCGCTTTTATCATCAAGTATTTTTTTATTAAATCATTAGATATTGCGCCTGCTATACCCTTACCATAAAGCCAGTTAATAATGCCCATGTTTTTGCACCTTTTCCAACGTAACAATTGTTATACGAAAATCCTATTTCCTATATATTTTCAAAATATAGCAAAAACTGACAATCAAAGAAAGGAAAATATGCACATATCAGGACTAACCTGTTGGTCATATTCACCTTTTGCGATAATAAACACCAAAGGCGAAGTTCATATAACATCGAAAATTTGCCGGTATTGATATCCGGGAGTACTAAACGGTCTTCGACCTTACTCCTTCCGTATTGCGTTCAGGAAGGAGTTGAGGGCACAGCCTCTTATTTGTTTGCGCCGTGCAATTCTTCTGCCACCTTCTCGGACAGAAACATTTTCAAGAGTGACTGATAGGGCACGTCTCTCTTGTTGGCAAGAACTTTGAGATGTTCGATAAGAGATTCCGGAAGCCGAATCGAAATCGTCCTGCTGGTAGATGGCTTTAAGTTCGGGAAATTGATACGTTTCGCCTTTGAATAATCAACATATTCAGTCGATCATGCATTTCATCCTACCATGAAAATCGAAAATATGACTTTCGATTTTCATGGTAGGATATAATTTTTATCATATTTTCAGGGGTAGATTTCATGGAGTATTTGTAAATTTAGAAAATGTTTTCTACCTTTGCTTTACTAAGTCTTATGACGTTGCTGTAAAATTGTTTTAGCATACTGAGCTAATTTTGCAGGAGATGTCCCACTTTTAGAGAGAAATCCATCTGCTCCGGCATTCATAACCTTCTCTTTCACATCTTGCGTGTCATGTGCAGAACATACGATTACCGGAAGCTCTTTCCATTTTTGGTCTGTCTTTATAAGTGATAACACTTTTAAACCATCCATTCCTTTCATATATAAATCAAGGATTATAAGGTCCGGCTTCTGTTCTGTAAGTAATTTTATAGCTTCTATTCCGTCACTTGCTTCTATAACACAAAACCCTTCTTTACATAGCGCACTCTTAATCGCTTGTCGTGACGTATTGTTATCTTCAACTAACAGAATATTCTTTCCTTCTATGTCAGATTGGTCAGGTTTTTTTGTTATGCTTTCGATTAATTCCTTAATGTTAGCTCTCTGCTCAGCGTTTAAGTCAACCAATATAACACCCATCCCGATTCCTGGTTGACAATGCCGGACTTGTGCTTTAACCGTTAACTTCCCTCCCTTAAAAGGAATAGTTACATCAATTACACTATTTATTTCATAAGATTGCATTGCGGAAATATAAAGACCAATTTCGCTTATATCCATACTCGTACACATTCTTGAGCCGTCTATCTGAATGTCTTCTCTAAAAGGGAATCTTTCGTATTTCCTGCGATCTTTTTTATCTTCATTATCCATTTTGTTAATTATACTCTGAAAATACTAAGCCGGCAATTGAGATAATTGAATACTATCGCTTTATTGTTTAAATTTGTAAATTTGGGGACGAGATACCGAGGAATTTGTGATGGAAGAAGGAGCGCGCGCCCTTGGGAGCCAAAAAGGCAAGAAACTTGCCCTGACCCCGCATATTACTTTTGTGAATTGTGTAGGACTGACACTATGCATCACTAATTTATCGAAAAAATACCCCGGTCAACCGTAAAGACGGAATTGAGCAACAGAAATATTTCCTTTTTATTATCCGGTCGTTTGACCATTATTTTGGCATCGTCCATTACAAAGGTGAGATAGAACCCAAAATTGACCTTCTTAATTTCCTGAAACTCCCTTTGAATCATGCCTCTCTCATCCTGGAATACAAAGCTAATCTTCCGGGCATCAAAATCAAGCGTCACCTTGCCGGCAAACCGCTTTCTAAACGCCAGACTCACACCATAGATTGGCAATACAAAAACAAGCGCGTTGAAGATGGCGTCCACCGTTGCCATCTTTGTGATAAAAACCCCAAGTAAGCTAAACAACAGCAGGAATGCAAATGCAATCCCATGGAGATGCTTAAAGAAGATGCTCTCTTCACGCGGCATATAAAAGGTATAGTTATTTTTTCCAACAGAGTCTGTCATAACCTGTAATTCCGTTCTGTACGCATATGATTAGTGTTTAGGGTCAACGCTATATTATACATTTAATATATTCTCTGCTCTACCCATTGTTTCTTTATTTATTTGTCAACAATGAAGATTTGACCCCACTACTTTCTCTATCTATCGCGAGCCGCAAGTTATAATATCAGAAAAGAGGAGAGTGCATGCTGAGAGATTGGCAGAGAATAGTATTCGATAATATCTAATGCTGAGGACAAATAGAACAGACAGTTACTAATGACCACATATCAGTAACTGGGATTCATCTAATGAAACACGGATGTAACCCTTGTTAGCTGAAAGCTTAACAGCTTGATCTTCCCAATGGTGTTAGAAGAGGAAGGATTAACCCGACGCCGAGAATCTTGCAGGCAGTTGATTACTCTGTGAAGGCTGCAGATTTATCGAGACTCCAAGACGCGTGTGCTACAGGAAGGATTAATGCCTTTTTGTTTCATAAGAGTATTCCCCTTAATCCATCTTTCATTGAGGTTTGGATCAAGTTTGGTTTTATTGCAGGGGAATTCCTCGCATTGAAAACAAAAATCAACCCCTTTTTGCTTATAACAGGAGGCAACCCCGCAATTCGGATACTTGCAATCTCCTTTGCGGCACCCATTACAATCAGCTTGTGCGAAATGATCTAACAATTCTTTAAATGACGGATAGTTCTTAAAAACAGGGAGAAAATGAGAAAATCTTTCAGCATAACTATCAAACGAACCCAACAACTTTTTTATGTCGCCGGCCTGCTTTTTTATGTCTCCATCAGCAAACCCTATACATTTGGCACAATTCAGGACGCGAGGCGCGAGAATTTTAAGTATTTTCGCGTATTCCATTGATCGATTCTTTTCATATCTGCACTTCTATTGAATCTCCTGTTTTTATCGTACCACCTTTTAAGACTTTTACAAAAATACCCTCTTTGGGCATTACACAGTCACCTGCAAGATAGTATATAGAACATTTCGTATGACATTCCTTCCCTATCTGGCTTACCTCAAGTTCCACGTTCCCAATTTTCATTTGTGTCCCAATCGGAAGCCCCACAAGGTCAATCCCCTCAGTAGTAATATTTTCCGCAAAATCACCAGGTTTAACATCGAACCCTTTATCCTGCATCCTCTTAATACTTTCAAGAGCGAGAAGGCTGATTTGTCTGTGCCATTTCTGGGAAGCATGAGCATCACCTTTAATGCCAAAGTCTGTCATTATTTCAGCTTCATTTACAGGTTTTTTACGAACACTCTTCTTATCACTTATGTTAATAGAAATTATCCTGCCTTTCACAATAAATATATCCTCCTCGTTAAACTCTCAAAATAACTTTTCCTGCTTGTCAAAAAACAAGTTTTATTTGCAGCACTTAATATATTTTGTAATATACACTTCCGTGGAGCAAAATTCAAGCACCTATTTCAGGCACCTATTTCAGGAAGATATTGACTCAGCCTCCGATCAAAAAATCATCAAACTACAGTGCCTCTTAGTTATGGATGTAATGACATATATTTCTACTTATTATAGTCTATACTCCACATCATTATATCAGGTTTGGAAAATATGTTGTTCAGGAAGGAGTTGAGTGCACAGCATCTTATTTGGTTGCGCCGTGCAATTCTTCTGCCACTTTCTCGGACAGGATCATTTTCAATGATAGGGCACGTCTCTCTTGTTGGCAGGAACTTTGAGATGTTCGATAAGAGATTCCGGAAGCCGAATCGAAATCGTCCTGGTAGATGGCTTTAAGTTCGGGAAATTGATACGTTTCGCCTTCGAATAATCAACATATTCAGTCGATCATGCATTTCATTGCACCATGAATATCGAAAATATGACTTTCGATTTTCATGGTACGATATAATTTTCATCGTCCCGTGTATTTACGCCCTTGGCAGGGCAGACCAAGACTACGTTGCCACCTCTTTAATCAAGTTTTCAAGTTTTATAAACTTGACCATGACATCGTCATAGCTCCGGGAATATGATCTTTCAACATCTGATGCGACCACAAAATTAAGACCTTTTGGATAGTGCCTTCTGAAGATCTTTACATTTGTCGAATCAAAATCTGTTGCAGTCCATTTGCACTCGATGACCATCGGTGCAGCCTGATTCTTCGTTACGATGAAGTCAACCTCATGCTTCTGTTTGTCGCGCCAATAGTAAATCTTCCTGGACTGAGTTTGTGCAAGTATCTCATTCAATACAAAATGCTCCCATAAGGTTCCCATATCGTCCCGGCGGAGTTTGTCCCATCCTCGGTAGTAGCAAATGAAACCGGTATCAAAGGCATAGACCTTGGGGGCGGACACTATCTCCGTAGGGCGGTGCGACGTGAATGGCCGAATCACATGCACCACATACGTTGCTTCAAGAACGGCAAGATAATTTGCAATAGTCGACCTGCTGACCTCACAGGGACCTGCAAAGCTGCTCGCTTCAAAAATCCCGCCGCTTTGGATCAGGAGGAGTTCAGCAAACTTTAGGAATGAATACCGTCTCTCAAGCTTGAAGAGTTCCAGGATATCCTTGGCCCAGAAAGCATCCATCCATTCCTGGAAATCGCGCTCGGGAAACACCTTCGCCATGAAGAATGGAGGTAATCCGCCATGAAGAAAACGATGGGACAGGTCTGTCTGTTTGAAGTCCTGGAGGTCCTCGGTTATCATAGGCGTTAGCCAGAGTTCATATTTTCGGCCTGCCAGGGTGTCCTTGAACTTTGCTGAGGCCCCCAGAGTCGAGGAGCCGGTTGCCACAATCTTCGTTTCCGGAAAATGATCAGCCGCGATCTTCAGGATTTCAGAGGGATTGGACAAACGGTGCACCTCATCCATAACTACCGTTTGCCCCTTAATATCCTCAAGGAAGGACTGAGGGTCTTCCATCATTTTTCTGACACGGGGCAGTTCGCAGTCAAAATACTCGATGTCAGGAAGGCTCTTGCAGAGCACCGTCTTGCCTACGCGACGAACACCGGAAAGCCAGAGCACGGAGCGTTTCTGCAATCCTTCAGTTATCTTCTTAAGCCAGAAATGCCTTTTTACCATTTGCAACTACATTAGCATTTAGTTATACCAAATGCAACAATAGCCGCAGTTAGAATTCTTATGCCGTCACTATCAGCAAGCAGATCAGACGGGCACATTTTTTCCGGTCAGTGGACCTCAAGGGACGAGAAGAAGTACGGGATTTCGTATGAAGCGGATTCTTTTGAATCGGAACCATGGACTATGTTGTGTTCGATGTCAGAAGCAAAATCAGCCCTTATAGTTCCAGGTGCTGCATCTTTGGGGTTTGTTGCGCCCATGGCATCCCTGACTTTACTGATTGCATTTTCACCTTCGATGACCATTACGACAACAGGTCCTTCGGACATGAAGGCGGTGAGGCTGCCGTAAAAAGGTCTCTCTTTATGCACGATATAGAAACCCTTTGCATCTTCCATCGACATCCCGAGCATTTTCAGCGCCGCGATCCGCAGTCCCTGCCGCTCAAACCTCTTTATGACTTCACCGATTACGTTTTTTTTCACTCCGTCAGGTTTTACGATTGATAATGTTCTTTCCATTGTTCCTCCAGTTGGAAATATAATAATTACACCCTCCCCTTTATCCCCTCCCCTCAAGGGAGGGGCAATTCTTCAGTCCCTCTCCCTTGAGGGGAGAGGGCAAGGGTGAGGGTGTGATGTAGTCTTACTAAATGAAATTTGGCCTTATTTTTGTTATGTTAATTTATCTATCAGTTTTCTTACGGACGCACAGGATTTTTTAAATTGCGCTTTTTCTTCCTTTGTCAGTTTTATCTCTACAACCCTTTCAACGCCTTCCTTGCCGAGTATGACCGGTACACCCATGTAGAGGTCTTTAATGCCGTATTCTCCGTTCAGATATGCCGCGCAGGGGAGCATCCTTTTCTCATCGAGGAGGATTGCTTTTATCATCTGAAACGCGGATGCTGCCGGCGCATAATAGGCGCTGCCTGATTTCAGTAAAGCCACTATTTCAGCTCCGCCGTGCCTTGTCCGTTCTATCAGGGATTCTATCTTTCTTTTCGGAAGGAGTTCGGTTATTGATATCCCTTTAACGGTCGAGAACCTTGGCATCGGAACCATGTCATCGCCGTGTCCTCCGAGCACTAAAGCTTCAATATCTTCCGGTGAAACTTTCAGTTCCATTGAAATAAACGACGTCAATCTGGAAGCATCGAGGATGCCGCCCATGCCCATAACCCTTTTGCAGGAAAACTCGGCTGTCTGCCATGCGAGCTGCGACATCACGTCCATAGGATTCGTTACGATGATGAGGACGGTATGGGGCGATGTCTTTGCAATTTCAGCGCTTACTCCCCTGATAATCCCTGCGTTGGCTTCAAGAAGGTCGCTTCTTGACATGCCCGGCTTTCTTGCAAGCCCTGCCGTGATGACAATAATATCCGAATCTCCGGTGTCCTTATAACTGTTTGTCCCGGTAATAACGGAAGAGGAGTTCCAGAGCGGGCATGCCTCTGCCATGTCAAGAGCCTTGCCCTGCGGCATCCCCTCGACTACGTCAAACAGTACGACATCGGCAAGACCGGACTGCACAACCATCTGCGCTGTTGCAGCGCCGACATTCCCTGCTCCAATTATGGATACTTTTTTCTTCATGGCAGATTGTAATTATAGATGATATGGAAAGACAATGGCAAGATTGGGTAAGGATACTGATTATTCCCAAGCGCTCCGATGACCTTCATGCCAAGGCGGAGAGTAGGTTTCATCAGCGGATTTGGTCATGGTTTGCATGACTTCACTTTAATAATAGACAGAGGACCATTTTTATTTTCACATAGAAATAGACATTCCCGGATTTTTATATACCTATTTATTATCACTTTGCAACAACACAAATCTATAAAGACACTGTCTTTCCCAATTATTTACAAACGTATTGCATTTGTAATATAATATCTATTATGTTAACAGCAGGCAACAGGAATACAGGATTTAGATGAAAACCGTAAGTTCTATAAAATGGACTGAGATAAGTATTGATCATATTGCAAAGCATGCTGTCTCAGCAGATGAAGTTGAAGAAGTATGTTTCAATGAAGATGAGCCTCCATTTATCAGGTCGGGGAGTGGGAATCTGCACTATATATTGGGGAAATCTTATTCCGGCAGATTCCTGTTTGTCGTGGTCAGGTTTATCCGCCAGGGAGAGATTGGTGTAATTACTGCAAGAGACATGAATGAGTGGGAAAAGAAATATTTTAAGAGAGGTGGAAAATGATATGAAAAAGATACCGGTATTCAAGACAGACAAAGAAGCTGCAGAGTTCTGGGATAAACACGGTTTTGAGGATTATCATAAGGATACAGAAACAGCTAAGATACGGTTTGTTAAAAAACCCAAGAAATCCATCACAATCAGGCTCGACCCTGAAGATGTTAAATCAGTCGTGCAAATAGCTGATCAAAAAGGCTTGAGTTATACATCGCTTCTTAGAATGTGGATTAAAGATCATCTTGTTAAAGAGTCAAGAAAGATTGCCTGAAACTCATTGTTACTAACAAGCTGAGCACGTTACAATCAGAAATCATCAATTTACGATATGACACATCCTCACTCTCTGCAGATGAAGGTCACTTTAACTTTTAGCAGGCTCTTCAGGCAGTTTCTCCAGTTTTACTTTTGCAATCCGCTGTGCGACCATCTCCGAGATGGTCATCTTTTTCCCCTCGATTTCGACGACATCGCCGACCTTCGGTATTTTTTGAAGGGTAATAAGTAAAAAGCCGCCCAAGGTCTCATATTCCGTTGATTCAGGAATTTCAATCCCATGGTCCTCTTCCAGATCCCTGATGCTGATAGACGCATCAATGAGAAATGTTTTATCGTCAAGTTTTATGAAAGGGCTCTCCGTATCATATTCATCCCTTATTTCTCCGACGATTTCCTCAAGAAGGTCCTCCATGGTCACCAGTCCGGAGACGCCGCCGTATTCATCTATAACCAGGGCCATGTGAACTCTTTTCCGCTGCATCTCTTTCAGAAGAAAGCTGATCTTCATCGTCTCGGGTATAAAGAAAGGAGGTTTGATCAGTTTTCTTATATCTACCGCTCCTTTGGCCAATGCGTTTAAAAAATCCTTAACATAGAGAATCCCCCGGATGTCATTGAGGTCTTTGCCCTTTACGGGATAACGTGAAAACTGTTCTTCCGCAAGTATATTTTTAATATCCTCAACCGGGGTATTAATGTTTATGGTAACCATCCGTGTGGACGGCACCATGACTTCTTTTGCCGACATATCCGTAAATTCAAAGACACTGTGGATGAGGGCCTGTTCGGCAGGCTCAAACACGCCCTGCTCCCTGCCTTCCCTGATAAGCATTCTTACTTCTTCTTCGGATACATAGGCCCTTCCGGTATATGTTTTTCTCCCGAAGGGTTTAAGCAGCATATTCGTGCTGAACGTCAGGATCTTAACAAAGATAATTGCTATTTTAGAAAATCTTTCAACGAGTCTGGCCGTCTTCAAGCCGACGCTTTCAGGGTCCGACAGGGCGATTGACTTGGGGATAAGTTCTCCAAAGACGAGCAAAAAAAATGTTATCAGGATCGTCACCAAACTCAGGGCAATTGCTTCACTTGAGGCGGCGATCAGCTTTACAGGGATTTCCTGTATCATGGGTTTTATTACCTGAACTGCGGTTGCGCCGCCGATGGCTGCGGCAATAACTCCTGCAAGGGTGACGCCGATCTGAATGGTGGCAAGGAACCTGTCAGGCTCCTCCTTGAATCTGTTCAAAATCGCGGCGCGCCTGCTGCCTTGGTCCATAAGCTGTTTTATGCGGCTTTTTCGCGCAGTGACAACGGCAATCTCCGCGCCGGCAAAGAACCCGTTTACGATGATAAAAAAGATGATAAGAAGAATATCAGACAACATAAGCAAACAATTCAAAATTCAAAATTGTAGATGCAAAAGGAAAAAGACTTAAATGACCTTTAATGGTGGAAACATGGGGAGGGTCTATTTTATGTCTACTGTCGGCTTCCATAATGGGTTTAGGCTAATCTTTCAATAATTGCGTCGGCGAACCGGGATGTTGTAGCGGCAGTCGGATCATTCGGCGTCGGTTTAAGATCATATGTAACCTGTTTACCTTCCTCCACTACGGCAGCTATCGCGTTCTCCAGCTTTTCAGCCGCCTTAAACTCTTTCAGATGTCTAAGCATCATGACGCCTGAAAGTATCATAGCAAGGGGATTCACTTTATTCAAGCCTTTGTATTTCGGTGCGCTGCCATGGACAGGCTCAAAGACCGCGCATTCTTCACCCAGATTTGCGCCCGGCGCAATTCCGAGCCCTCCGATAAGACCTGCCGCGAGATCGGATATGATATCGCCGTATAAATTCGGCAGTACGAGCACATCATACAGTTCGGGTTTCTGAACAAGCTGCATGCACATATTGTCTACGATCCTGTCTTCAAATTCTATGTCGGGATAATTTTGTGCGACATTCCTCGCGGTTTCAAGAAATAGACCGTCGGAGAATTTCATGATATTTGCCTTATGCACCGCTGTAACTTTTTTTCTCTTGTTTTTTCTTGCGTACTCAAAAGCAAACCGTACAATCCGTTCCGTGCAGAATACGGATATCGGTTTTATACTGATGCCGGAATCCGGACGAATCGTTTTTCCCGTCAAGCCCTGAATAAGGTCGATAACCTTTTGCGCCCCATCCGACCCCTTTTCAAACTCGATGCCTGCATAGAGGTCCTCGGTATTTTCTCTTACGATGACAATGTCGACATTGTCATATCTTGTCCTTACGCCTTTGTAGATCCTCGAAGGTCTGAGACAGCAATAAAGATCAAGCGCCTGTCTTAGCGTAACATTAACGCTTCTGAAACCGGTTCCGACAGGCGTTGTAACGGGACCTTTGATAGCGACCTTGTTCTTCCTGATTGAATCAATGACCCGCTGAGGCAATGGCGTGCCTTCTTTTTCATAGACGTCTATCCCGGCATCCTGGACGTCCCATTGAATAGGGACGCCGGTTGCTTCGATTACTCTTTTTGCGGCCTCTGATATCTCGGGCCCTGTCCCGTCTCCCGGAATTAAAGTAATGTTATACATATTTTTGTTTTACGGATCTACCGTCAGTATCTTCTGTACAAGATCGGGATATGTGGCGGCAAGGCGAAGCTCATCGTCCGTCAGCGGTTTCTGCGTATGCAGGTTCGCATATTGCACCAGTTCAAGCACCCTCCTTGCCTCATTGTCGTCATGGAAATGGATGCCGAGCTTGTCGTATACATGCCTGAAGCCTTTTATGCCGCCATACTCTCCGGTGGTGATGACCCTCCCTGTTTCCGAGAGTTCCGGTTCGCCGCGCCCAACATCCTCCGGGTCATAGAGCTCGTAATTCCGTCTGTCTTTCAGCGCGCCGTCGGCGTGTATCCCCGATTCATGGGCAAAGGCGTTTGCGCCGATACCAGGCTGGGTTATCGGGATGGGTATATTAAAAGCGTATGAAGCGTATCTCCCGATCTTCCATGCCATTTTAAGGTCTACATGCTCGTCGAGCGGGAGTTTGTCCTTGAGACCGTGTGAAAATTTCAGCGCAAGGATGGTCGAGACGAGGTCACAGTTGCCGCACCTTTCTCCATAACCATTTATAGTGGTGTTGATGTATGAGTCCACGCCTGTTTCTACAGCTCCCTGTGCGCCCGCAATGGATACCGCCTCTCCCATGCCAAGGTCGTTGTGGCAATGCATTTCAAGCGGGAATTTTGTTGCAAGAGCGAGAGCCTTGATCCTTTCATATATAGTTATCGGGTCGTCCGTGCCGAGGGTATCGCAGTATCTGAAGCGCTGCGCCCCGGCCTCTTTGCCGGCAATGACGAATTCAATAAGTCTGTCAAGTTCCGTCCTTGACGCGTCTTCGGCATTTATCCCGATTGTCTCGGCGCCCAGGTCCTGAGCGGTTTTAACGGCTTCAACAAGAGATTTTATTATATCCTTGAAAGTCTTTCTGCCCTGGAACTTCCCTTTTATCATTATTTCAGAGGTTGACATGGAAATGTTCAGATGCTTCAGGTCGGGGCAGTTCTTAAAGCTTAACTTAACATCCTCCGGTATGGCTCTGCACCACCCTTCAAGATGTGTCCTTTTAATAGCGCCGCGCTTTACAAGCTCCAGGTTTGCGTTTATATAATTGAGCTCGTGCTTTAAAGTGGGGAACCCGATTTCACTCTGGAATATGCCCATTTCGTCAAGATAGATATTTAGCATTGTCTTGGAGAGTTTAGGCAGAAGTATCCGCGAAGTCTGAACGCCATCCCTGTTTGTTACATCAATTAAATAGACTTTACCTGTCATATTTCGTCACTATCCTTTTCAAAAATTATATCCCGCGCCGTATATTTTGGATTATGGATTTACAAGGTTAAGCAGCTTCGAGGTCTAAAATCTGCCGCAATTTCTATCAACCTCGACTAATATTTATAGCATAAATTGACTAATAATACAATAACTTACTAAAATTGTAAGGACATTGCAACAAATAAAGACTGGAAAAGAGAAGAGTACTTTGTTAAAATTAAAGCCGGTTTTCAGGAGGGACATCCCATGGATTTAACAGGACAGGTCGCTGTTGTGACAGGCGGCACACGGGGTATCGGTAAGGCTATCGCTGAAGAATTGGCGAAGAAGGGCGTGCAAGTAATCGTTTGCGGCAGAAACCCCGAGACGGCGCAGCAAACCTCGGCAGCGCTCTCTTCATTCGGCGTGAAGACTTTGGGAGTGCGGCTTGACGTATCGAACTCGGAAGAGGTGGAAAAGACCTTTGAAGATATACGCAAGGAATTTCAGAAGATAGATATACTTGTAAACAATGCCGGCATAACAAAGGACGGCCTTCTTATGAGGATGAAGGAAGAGGCCTGGGATGCGGTAATCGATATTAATCTGAAGGGCGTCTTTTTATGCTCCAAAGCGGTCATCCCGGATATGGCTAAACGGAGATACGGCAGGATTATAAATATAACATCGGTGGCGGGCTTTATGGGCAATCCGGGACAGGCGAACTACAGCGCCTCAAAGGCAGGGATAATGGGCTTTACTAAAACCGTAGCAAGAGAATATGCAGGCAGGGGGATAACCGTAAATGCCGTTGCCCCCGGTTTTATCGAGACGGCAATGACGGAGGTCCTGCCCGGGAATATAAAGGAAGAAATGAAAAAGATCATCCCGCTGGGCAGGTTCGGAAGCGTGGATGATATCGCAAATGCGGTGCTCTTTCTTGCCTCGCCGGAATCGGGATACATAACCGGCCAGGTAATTCATGTAAACGGCGGGATGTATATGTAAACAAATTTAATGTAAATTGCAAAATGCAAAAGTCACAATGCCAAAAATTTAATTAAAAGGGCATTTGATTTTTTCCTGTTTTGCATTTTACATGTTTCAATTTGAATTTTAAATTTAATTTTATTTTGGAGGTGTATGAATGGTAGACGAAAAGGTAAAGGAGATTATTGCAAAACAGCTTGGGGTCAACGCATCAGAGGTTGTCCCTGACGCGTCATTTGTTGAAGACCTGGGAGCGGATTCACTTGATACCGTTGAACTTGTCATGGCTTTTGAAGAGGCTTTTGGTATTGAAATACCCGATGAAGATGCGGAGAAGATAGCCAAAGTCAAAGACGCTATTGAATATATTGCCAAGAAAAAAGCAGCATGAGGTCCGGAGAGACGTTTGATGGATAAAAGAAGAGTTGTCATTACCGGGGTGGGCATGATAACCCCCCTCGGTATCGGCGTCGAGCAAAGCTGGAACGGCCTTCTTGCGGGAAGGTCCGGGATCAAAAAGATTACGCAGTTTGACGCTGCTAACTTCCCGACCCGGATAGCAGGGGAAGTGGATGGTTTCAACCCTGAAGAGTACATTGAACCCAAAGAGATAAAGAAGATGGACCGTTTTATCCATTTTGCCCTTGCCGCCGCTCAAATGGCGATGAACGACTCCGGACTGAAGATAACGGATGAAAATGCCGAAAGAGCCGGCGTTATTGTCGGTTCCGGTATCGGCGGGCTGCGTTCTATCGAACATTATCATTCCGTGCTTCTTGAGAAAGGGCCGAGAAGGATCACACCCTTTTTCATACCGATGCTTGTCGTTAATTTGGCTTCAGGCCAGATTTCGATCAAATTCGGCGCAAAAGGGCCGAATTCAGCCGTGGTTACGGCATGTGCTACAGGCAGTCATGCTATCGGAGACGCCTATAAAATCATCCAGAGAGGCGACGCCGATGCAATGATCGCAGGCGGTACGGAAGCGGTCATAACTCCCCTTGGCATAGGCGGATTCAATGCTATGAAGGCATTGTCCACAAGGAATGATGAACCCGAAAAGGCGAGCAGGCCGTTTGATATGGACAGGGACGGCTTTATAATGGGCGAAGGCGCCGGCGTCGTAATACTTGAAAGCCTTGAAACGGCTTTGGAAAGAGGCGCCGGGATATATGCGGAGATTGTCGGTTATGGTATGGCGGCAGACGCATATCATATTACCGCTCCCTCACCGAACGGCGAAGGCGCGGCGCGTTGCATGAAAATGGCCTTGAAAGATGCAGGCGTTGACCCCGGCGTGGTGAATTATATCAATGCCCATGGAACTTCCACAAAGGCCGGGGACGAGATTGAAACGAGCGCAATCAAGACGGTATTCGGCGAATATGCGTACAAGATACCCGTCAGTTCAACAAAATCCATGACAGGCCACCTGCTCGGCGCAGCCGGCGGCGTTGAGTCTGTTATTTCGGTCCTTAGCATCAAGGATGATATAATTCCGCCGACCATAAACCTTGATACCCCGGACCCTGAATGTGATCTCGATTATGTGCCTAACCAGGCAAGAAGAACTACGGTCAATTATGCTTTGTCCAATTCATTCGGGTTTGGAGGCACCAATGCCTGCCTGTTATTCAGAAAATTTACAGAATAGATATCCTTTCAATGACTAATGAAGAATTTTCCGAATTAGAAAACCGCCTTGGCTATTCTTTCAGGGACGGGAAGGTCCTGCTGGAAGCGCTTACCCACAGGTCGTTCTATCATGAAAATCCCGGAAAGGCGGATGCCTACAATGAAAGGCTCGAATTTTTAGGCGATTCCGTCCTTGGTTTCATAATTGTAGAATATCTGTTTTCGATAAACCATAATCTGACGGAATCGGTTATGGCCAAAACGAAATCCTACGTCGTCAAGGAAGCCGTCCTCTCTGAAGTAGCTTCTTCCATCTCCCTCGGGCAATATCTGAAACTCGGAAAGGGAGAAGAACACACCGGCGGCAGAACAAAGAAATCCCTGCTTGCAGACGCCTTCGAGGCCTTGCTGGGGGCTGTCTATGTGGACGGCGGTTATGATGCGGCCAAAAAAATAGTGTTGTCTTTGTTCAGAGAGAAGATACATCCCATCATCAACTCGGGGGAATTCCATGATTCCAAGACCGAGCTTCAGGAAAAAACCCAGCTCCTTTTCAGTTCCATCCCTGAATACAGGATCATAAAACAGGAAGGTGAAGAGCACAGAAAAATCTTTACCGTAGAGGTATATATCTCAGGGGAGAAATACGGCAGTGGCGTCGGAAAAAGCAAGAAAGAAGCCGAAACCATAGCAGCAAAAGAGGCCCTCGCCGGACTCCAACAGGCCCAATAGTCTGACCCCGTCTTTTTTATAGCCCGTTCATAATTCCTTCATATTTTTTTTGTATACTACTTTAATGTAAATAATAAAACCTAAATTGAGCGCCTGTTTTGCCGCGGTTGGGGTATAGTTTGACTGTTATTTGAAGATTTGATAGGCTTTGTATTAAACAGGCCTATAGATTTGTAGGCAACGCAACGTATTAACAATAAAAAGTCCTCTTTAGAAAGAGGATGAGGAGGTCCAAATGAAGAAGCTGATTATTATTTCGGTAGTCCTGCTTGCTTTTGCATCTTTTGCCTATGCCCAGATGGGCATGATGGGCGGCCAGATGGGACAGGGCATGAAGATGGGGGAGGGACAGCCGATGCAGATGATGTGTCCCAAGATGCAGGGCGGTCAGCAGATGCAAATGATGCATTGCCAGGACATGACGCAGATAATAACGGGCATGATGGATATTCAGGAAAAGATGCTTATGGGAGTCAAGCCTGAAGAAAAAGACAAGATGATGCAGGACATGAAACAGATGAAGGAAAAGATGCAGAACATGATGTCTTCATGCAAATGCATGATGGGAGGGATGCAGGAACAGCAGAAGCCGGCAGCCGCACCCTCACAGGAAAGCGTGGAAAAAGCCGCCCCTCCGGCAAAAGAACATCAGCACTAACATCGACTTTATACACAGACTCTAAATAGTTAATTTATGCAATAACCTCACGGATGTCCTTTTATCGGGGACATACGTTTAACTGGAAATCATAAATGCACGAGTTTATCAAGACAGTCGCCATGTACATTGCAGTAATCGCTGAAGGCATAGCTGTTCTCTTGATATTCTTCGGCATTATCGGCGCTTTCATCATTTATGCAAGGAAGACCTGTTTCCTGAAAACAGATTACTCTGCGATGACCCGGAGCAGAAACCATCTCGGGCATTCACTCTCGCTGGCTCTCGAGTTTCTTATCGGCGCGGATATTCTGAAAACAGCCATCTCACCCACATGGCAGGACATCGGCCTGCTTGCTGCAATTGTCGGTATCAGGACCGTGCTGAATTTCTTTCTTATGAAGGAATTAAAGGAAGGGGAAAAATAATAATACGGACTGTAATTTATATACGGACTCTAATTAAAACAAGGAGGCAATAAAAAATGAAAAAGTCATTTTGTTTTACATTGCTCATTCTTCTCCTCGCAGGCATTGCATACGCAAAGGATTATGAGGTAAAGAAAAAGGCCGGGGAATACGACGTACAGGTAAGTATTGACAGGAATCCTCCAGTTGTCGGGGTCAACAATGCTACAATCACGCTAAAGGATAAAGCAGGGAAAAATGTTACCGCTGCAAAGGTGACATTAGATTATTCGATGCCGCCGATGCCGGGGATGCCTGCTATGAATTACAAGGCAGATACAGAGTTGAAAGGAAATGAATACAGGACAAAGATGGACCTCTCGATGGCGGGAACGTGGAATATAGTCGTAAAGATTGACCGCGCCGGCAAAAAACAGAAGGTAAAGTTCAGCATCAATGCACAGTAATAAACTTCTTCTTTATTCATTATTCATTATTTTTTGTCTTGTCGGTCTGACAGGTTTAACGGCAAATTCCGCCTGTGCGGATGAAGAGACCCTTGACCTTGCAACCCTCATCAGCGAGGCTCTCAGCAGGAATCCGGAACTCCTCGCTTTTTCATCGCGCGTTGCAGCCGCTCAATACAGGGTCCCTCAGGCAAAAAGCCTTCCTGATCCGATGTTCATGTTAGGATACCAGAACGAGGGATGGGAGAGATATACATATGGCGATATGCCGGATGCCCAGTGGATGTTTTCAATCTCCCAGATGTTTCCTTTTCCGGGGAAGCTCGCATTAAAAGAGAGGATGACAGCCAGGGACGCCGAAGGGCTTGCAGACGTATACAAATCTCTGAAACTCAAAACGATTGAAAAGGTAAAAGGGCTTTATTATGATCTCCTGCTCGGCTATAAGAGCATAGAGCTTATAAAGGAAAGGATACGGCTTTTTTCAGGGATAGAAGACGCCGCCCTTGCAAGATATTCAACAGGGATGGCGCCACAGCAGGAGGTCTTGATGGCGCAGACGGAAAAGTATATGCTTATTGAAAAAGAAGAGATGTTCAAACAAAAAATACAGGCAACAGAGGCTATGCTGAATGCCGCCGTTGGAAGAGATGCATCGTCTCCTCTCGGAAGGCCGGCAGAGCGTGTATTTAATAAAATTGAAAATTCCCTTCAGGAAGTAACAAAAAAGGCTTTTGAAAATTCTCCTGAATTAAAATCAAAAGAAAAGATGATAGCCTCTGCCGAGGCCGGGGCTCTGATGGCAAAAAAGGAATACTATCCTGATTTTACACTTACTGCCGGCTATTTCAGAAGAAGCGACGAATTCGATGATATGTGGAGTCTCACGACCGCCATGAACATTCCGCTGTTCTATAAGACCAAACAGCGCCAGGCTGTTTTTGAGGCAGAGGCCATGTTATCAGAGGCAAGGAGCATGCTTGAGGCGACAAAACTCATGATATCTTCTGATATAAGGGATAATTACTCTATGATGAAGACTTCAGAAAAACTGATGGACTTATATAAAAGCGCGCTTATACCAAAGACCATTCAGGATTTCGAAGGAGCCCTTGCAGGCTACATATCGGGAAAGATCGAGGCAATTACCGTTATTTACCGCCTTAAAGCCCTTCTTGATTATGAACTTTTGTACTGGGAAAAATTTGTCGGGAGAGAGAAGGCAATCGCAAGGATTGAGGCGGTTGCGGGCAAGAATGAATAATCCGATGAGGTATTGAATCATGCTAAAAAAAGTTAGAATTATTACACCCGTATTAATACTCGCCGGTATCTTTTTGATTCTCTCTTTTTCATGTTCGGACAAAAATTCCGCTCCTCCGGGAAAAATGGATCAGGCATCCGGGCAGGCCGCTTCCTCGCATAAGGCGCATGGAGAAGGACAGGGTACCGTTCAATCTCCGGATAAAGGGACGGAAGAATCGGAAGAGGAAGTCCCGACTGTTGAGATACCGCCTGAAAAACAGCAATTGATAGGCGTAAAAACAGTCGAGGTTGCTGTCATGCCTTTGCATAAAATCATCAGGACGGTAGGACGGGTTGAATACGATGAAAGAAGGCTTGCTACCATCAACACAAAAGTCGAAGGCTGGATTGAAAAGCTGCATGCCGACTTCACGGGAAAATTTATAAAGAAAGGCTCTCCGCTTGCAGAGATATACAGCCCGGAGTTGCTTGCCACACAGCAGGAATTTATAAACCTCATGAAATGGAAAAAGCAGACCGGCGACAATGAACTCGGGAAAATGCTTTCAGGCGATACAAATGCATTAATTGAGGGGGCAAGGCAGAGGCTCAGGTTATTCGATATATCCGAAGAACAGATAAAGAGAATTGAAGAAACAGGGACGCCTTTAAGAACGCTTACAATCCACAGTCCGGTAAGCGGCTATGTGGTGCAGAAAATAGCGTTGCAGGGCATGCGCGTGATGCCCGGGGAGAAACTGTTTGATATAGCCGACCTGTCAACGGTCTGGATATTGTCTGATATTTATGAGTATGAACTGCCGCTGATCAGGGTAGGTCAGAAAGCGAAAATAAGCCTGAGTTATTTCCCTGAAAGGGAATTTGTTTCAACTCTGGATTTTGTATATCCGGCGCTCTCGGGCGACACGAAGACCGCCAAGGCAAGGTTCACCATCTCAAACCCCGGCGGGCAGCTCAAGCCGCAGATGTTTACAAATGTCGAGGTGAAAGTTGATCTCGGAAAGAAACTCGCTGTTCCTGAGGATGCAATAATTGATACCGGAGAGAGGAAGGTTGTATATGTGGATAAAGGCGAAGGGTATTTTGAGCCGAGGGAGATTGTTACCGGGGTAAGGGGCGAGGGACTGATTGAGGTAAGGAAGGGGCTCAGGGCGGGAGAAAAGATCGCATCGTCCGGCACGTTCCTGATTGATTCAGAGGCAAAACTAAAGAACGTTGCGCCGGTTCACAAACATTAAAAGCTATCTCTCATCACAAAAAAACCAATGATCGCACGCATTATTGAATACAGTGCAAGGAACAGGTTTATCGTATTTATAATTGTGTCCTTTCTTGCCGTCTGGGGATACTGGGCATTAATGAATACTCCGCTTGATGCAATCCCGGACCTGAGCGACACTCAGGTTATCATCTATACTGAATGGGAAGGCAGAAGTCCTGACCTTGTAGAAGACCAGATAACCTATCCCATTTCATCAACCCTGCTTGCAGCGCCACAGGTTCAGGTAGTGCGCGGATTTTCATTTTTTGGCAGCTCATTCATTTACGTAATCTTTAAGGAAGGCACGGACATCTACTGGGCGCGAAGCCGCGTGATGGAATATCTTCAGGCGGTAAAAAATAAATTGCCTTCGGGTGTGAATCCTGTTCTCGGACCGGATGCAACAAGCCTTGGCTGGGGATTTACTTATGCATTGGTTGACGAAACCGGAAGGCATGATCTTGCAGAACTGCGTTCAGTACAGGACTGGAATCTGAAGCTCGCAATCGAGAGCGTGCCGGGAGTTTCACAGGTTGCGAGTATCGGCGGCTTTGTCAAACAGTATCAGATAACAGTGGACCCGATCAGGCTTTCGGCATACAACATACCCGTGACCGGAATCATGGATGTTGTCAGAAAAAGCAACAGGGACGTTGAGGGAAGGGTAATTGAATTCTCGGGCATAGAATATATGATCAGGGGAAGAGGGTATATAAAAAGCATTAAAGACCTCGAAAATATCCCTGTCGGAACAAACGGGACCGGCACTCCGATACTTTTACGGGATGTTGCACGCGTGCAGCTCGGACCTGAAATCCGGCGGGGGATTGCAGACCTTGACGGAAAAGGTGAAGTCGCAGGGGGTATTGTTGTTGTAAGGTTCGGTGAGAATGTACTGGATGTTATAGATCGGGTTAAGGAGAAGATCGGCAAAGATATTACGCCGGGCCTTCCACAGGGCGTGAAGATCATTACGACATATGACCGGTCTGATCTGATTCGCCGCTCGATTAACACCCTCAGAAACCAGCTCATAGAACTCTCAATAGTTGTCAGTGTCGTAAGCATTGTTTTTCTTTTCCATCTGCCGAGTGCTTTTGTTGCCATTCTGACCCTGCCGGTTGCGATCCTCATATCATTCATTTGCATGTACTACCTGAATGTCACTTCAAATATCATGAGCCTCGGCGGGATTGCGATTGCCATTGGCGAGATGGTGGATTCTTCGATTGTGATGGTCGAAAATGCCCATAAAAAACTGGAGGAATGGGAACTCAAAAATCCCGATTTGCAAAAAAGGGACAAAGAGGGTGTTTACAAAGAAAGAATCAATATAATCATAGAGGCTGCAAAGGAAGTCGGTCCTTCACTTTTCTTTTCACTCCTTGTGATTACGGTTTCGTTCCTCCCCATTTTCACATTGCAGGCGCAGGCGGGGAGGCTCTTTACGCCGCTGGCATACACAAAGACATTCGCAATCCTCTTTTCATCATTCCTTGCCGTAACGCTCACGCCTGCATTGATGACGGTTTTTATCAGAGGCAAAATCAGGCCGGAAGAAAAAACACCCGTCAGCTTCATTCTCCATAAAATCTATGAGCCCGTCGCAAGACTGGCGTTAAGATTCAAGAAGCCTGTAATAATAATTGCAATCATTATCATAGTATTGACGGTATATCCCTTTATGAAGCTCGGCACTGAATTTATGCCGCCTCTATATGAGGGCACGCTGTTTTACATGCCGGTGACTGTTCCGGGCGCATCAATAACAGAGGTCTCAACCCTATTGAATACTCAGGATAAAATCCTGAAGAGCATCCCCGAGGTATCACAGGTCTTCGGCAAGGCAGGCCGTGCCGAAACAGCCACGGACCCGGCCCCTCTTGAGATGTTTGAGACGGTTATAAACCTCAAGCCTGAATCCGAATGGAGGGAAGGGATGACTGTTGAGGACATCAAGAATGAGATGAATGACGCCCTTACAATACCAGGGGTTGCGAATTCCTTCACCATGCCGATCAAGGCGCGCATTGACATGCTTGCAACAGGAATCAGGACGCCTGTCGGCATAAAGGTACTGGGGCCTGAAATCAGTGAGATTGAAAGGATGGGACTCGAGATAGAAAATGCCGTTAAGGACATACCGGGCACAAGGAGCGTATACGCTGAAAGGCTGACAACAGGATATTTCCTCGACTTCGACATCAAAAGGGAGGAGGCTGCGCGGTATGGTCTTAATGTTGACGATGTGCAGGCGGTGATACAGTCTGCAATCGGCGGGATGAATATTACTACTACGGTTGAAGGCAGGGAACGATACTCGGTGAATCTCCGCTATCCAAGGGAATTGCGTAATGATATTGATAAACTAAAAAGAGTCCTTGTTCCTGTTATGAATGCCGGGTCAGGAGACATGAGCGCTGAAGCAGGGACAACCGCTTCAATGTCTGAAAGACAGGGAGCAACTCAGGCCGCCGGTCTCAAAACTCCGAACATGTTACAGGTGCCGCTCGGTCAGATTGCCGATATAAATATAGTTAAAGGTCCGACTGCGATTAAAAGCGAGGAAGGGCTTTTGTCATCCTATGTGTTCGTAGATTTTTCAGGACGTGATATAGGCGGCTATGTTGAGGACGCAAAAAAGAAGGTTTCGTCCCTAAAGATTCCGGAGGGTTACCGTCTCGAGTGGAGCGGAGAATATGAATACCTCGTAAAGACTCAGGAGAGGCTCAGGATTGTTATACCTCTTACAATATTCATTATATGCTTCCTCATCTATTTTAATACCAAATCTCTTGCAAAGACGTTGATTATTCTTCTTGCCGTGCCTTTTTCTCTGGCAGGTTCATTCTGGTTCCTTTATATGCTCAATTATAATCTGAGCATAGCGGTCTGGGTCGGCGTCATAGCGCTTGCAGGTATCAGCGCAGAGACGGGGACTGTCATGCTTTTGTTCCTTGATCTCTCATATGACAAATGGAAAAAAGAAGGCCGGATGAATTCTCTTAACGATCTGAAAGACGCGGTGATGCATGGCGCGGTCAAGAGGATAAGGCCTCTCCTTATGACGGTATTCACAAACATAGGACTTGTGCCTATTATGTTCAGCCATGGCACAGGCGCTGATGTGATGAAGAGGATCGCCGCGCCGGTTATCGGCGGGCTTTTCACAACAATAATCCTTGTTCTGATAATCTTCCCGGCAGTTTATATGTTATGGAGAGGAAGGGAAATGAGAGAGAATTCTCCGTGAGGAGGAAATTATGCAGGTAACAGACCCTGTCTGTAAAATGGTGATCGAAGATACGGAAGCTGCAGGCGCATCAGCTTATAAAGGCAAAACATACTATTTCTGCAATCCGGGATGCAAAGAAAAATTTGACAAAACCCCGGAGGCTTATCTGCAGGAGAAACCAAAATCTTTACTGCTGAACATAATGAGTAACCCACCCGCCCCACCTTCGGCAAAGGGTGGCGAGGTTGGTTTTTCGGGAAAAGACCCGGTCTGCGGTATGAATGTTGATCCTTCCGCCACAAGTCTTAAATATGAATTTCAGGGTGAAACGTATTTCTTCTGCAGCAGGCATTGTCTTGATAAGTTTCAAAAAGACCCGGAAAAGTATTTAAGTCATCAGGATCAATTTGAACCTATGTCGTCCGGCGCCGGTCCGGAAATGTGCCCCGGTTATACCTGTCCAATGCATCCGGACGTGAAACAGGAGAATTCCGGACCCTGTCCTCAATGCGGTATGGCGCTTGAACCGGTCACGACGGCATTAACCGCAACAAAAACCGAATGGATCTGCCCGATGGACCCTGAGGTTATCAGCGACAAGCCGGGGAGTTGTCCGAAGTGCGGCATGGCGCTTGAGCCAAGGACAATATCATTGCAGGAAGAAGAAAACCCGGAACTTGTTGATATGATCCGCCGCTTTAAAGTCAGTATATTGCTTACCGTGCCTGTTGTTTTTATAGCAATGCACCACATGGTACCCGGATTTTCACTCGAACATTTTATCAGTCCGCTGCTCCTGAGGGGAACAGAACTTGTCCTTGCAACACCTGTAGTCCTCTGGGGAGGCATGCCTTTTTTTATTCGGGGATGGCAGTCGGTAATCAACCGCAGTCCAAATATGTTTACCCTTATCGGACTCGGGGTTACAGTCGCATATGTCTATAGTGTTATTGCAGCATTATCCCCCGGTATTTTCCCCGGATCTTTTAAAGGACCGGACGGCAATGTCGGAGTTTATTTTGAAGCGACAGCGGTAATTATCACCCTTGTTCTGCTTGGGCAGGTGCTTGAGCTGAAGGCAAGAGGCCGGACCGGCGCCGCTATCAGAGCATTGCTCGGCCTGTCGCCCAAAACAGCCCGTATCATTAAAGATGACGCTGTTGAGGAGGATATCCCAATTGAACATGTTCAACCGGGAGACCTGCTGCGCATCCGTCCCGGCGAGAAAGTGCCGGTTGACGGCATGGTCTTTGACGGCTCAAGCTTTGTTGATGAATCAATGGTCACGGGCGAGCCTGTACCGGCGGAAAAGCAGCCCGGCGACCGTGTTATCGGCGCAACAGTGAATACTACCGGGACTCTTGTTATGAAGGCTGAAAAAGTAGGCGCTGAAACGCTTCTTTCACAGATTATCCGCATGGTTGCCGAGGCGCAGCGGAGCCGTGCGCCGATCCAGAAACTTGCCGATACGGTTGCAGGATATTTTGTGCAGATAGTGATTTCGGCCGCTGTTATTACTTTTATTGTCTGGGCGGTCTGGGGACCGGAACCCCGATTTGCCCATGCCTTGATCAATGCAGTGGCGGTTCTCATCATTGCTTGCCCCTGTGCGCTCGGGCTTGCTACCCCTATGTCTATCATGGTAGCGATGGGGAAGGGCGCAACAGCAGGCGTGCTTTTTAAGAATGCGGAAGCCATCGAGATAATGAAAAAGGTCAATGTGCTCGTTGTGGATAAGACCGGCACCCTTACCGTCGGCAAACCCAAGCTTATCGAGGTTTATCCTGTTTATGGATGGGATGAGAACAAGGTGCTTTACTATGCAGCAAGTCTGGAGAAAGGAAGCGAACATCCTCTGTCTGCAGCAATTCTTGCAGGGGCTGCAGAGAGAAAGATCGCGCTGACTCATGTGGAATCTTTCCGGTCAATAACCGGCAAAGGAGTTGTCGGCAGGATTGAGGAACATGCAGTTGCGCTTGGAAATCTGAGTCTGCTGTCTGAAATGGGAATAGACATCGGAGAACTTTATAAAATGGCTGAAGATATGCGGTCCGACGGGATGACGGTTATGTTCCTTGTTTTTGATCAGAGCATTATAGGGCTTTTGGGAGTAGCTGATCCTGTAAAAGAAACTACGCCGGCTGCAATTAAAATGCTCTACGAAGAGGGTATTAAGATAGTTATGCTCACCGGCGACAGCCATACCACCGCCGAGACAATTGCAAGGAGATTAGGAATTGACGAGGTTGTAGCGGAAGTTCTGCCGGACCGGAAAGTTCAGGAAGTAAAGAGGCTGCAGGATAAAGGGTTTATTGTTGCCATGGCAGGCGACGGCATTAATGATGCGCCTGCCTTAGCTCAGGCCCATGTCGGTATTGCTATGGGCACAGGCACCGATGTCGCCATAGAAAGCGCCGGCGTAACGCTGGTGAAAGGTGATTTAAGGGGAATTGTACGCGCAAGGCTTTTAAGCCGCGCAACCATGCGCAATATCAAACAGAACCTCTTCTGGGCCTTTGTCTATAATTCCGTCGGAGTGCCTGTTGCAGCCGGCATACTTTATCCGTTTTTCGGGATACTCTTAAGCCCGATGATAGCCGCAGCAGCCATGAGCTTCAGTTCGGTCTCGGTAATAGGGAATGCCTTGCGGTTACGCAGGGTTAAAATATAGGTAGGCGCAGGCTTTAGCCTGCGTTTAATTTTCATTAATGGAGGCCGCCATGTCTTATTATTTCAGCAAAACATTAAATGTGTCATTTGAGGAAGTGGTTGCAAGAGTTACCGAAGAATTGAAGAAAGAGGGATTCGGCATTCTTACCGACATCGACGTCCAGGCGACCCTGAAGAAAAAACTGAATGCGGATTTCAGGAAATACAGAATCCTCGGCGCCTGCAACCCGCCGTTCGCCTACCAGGCATTGCAGGCCGAAGACAAGATAGGCTTGATGCTGCCCTGCAATGTCATTGTTCAGGAGCTTTCCGAAGGTAAGGTCGAAGTCGCCGCAATCGATCCCATAGTATCCATGCAGGCAATAAATAACCCCTTATTAGGCAATGTGGCCCAACAGGTACATGCTAAACTCAAGAAGGTGATCGAAAGTTTATAGGTTTTGCTATTTGTGTTCAAAAAGGGTTTTTACTTCGTTCATCAGTTCGTTGATGTCTTTGAACTGGCGGTAGACTGAGGCGAATCTGACGTAGGCTACTTTATCGAGTTCCCTTAGGGCGCCCACTACCTCTTCACCGACCCAGGCGCTCGGAATCTCTTTAACGCTAAGGCCGATCAGTTTTTTTTCTAGGGAGTCTGCAATGCCTTCAAGGGTTTCCATGCCGATGGGTCTTTTTTCGCAGGCTTTTTTCAGACCTCCAAGGATCTTCAGCCTCTCAAAGGGTTCGCGCCTGCCGTCTTTTTTCACAACCATGGGGATAATGTCTTCTACGCGTTCGTATGATGTGAAACGCTTCCCGCATTTCAGGCATTCCCGCCTGCGGCGTATTGCGTCGCCCTCCCTGCTGGTGCGGGAGTCTATGACTTTGTCTTCAAGATTGCTGCAGAAAGGACATTTCATAATAAAATCCGATTAGAATTTAGAGGTTAGGATTTAATTTAATATATCGGGAATCTCTTGCAAAGGGTCTCTACCCTGTTTCTCAGGGCGCCGATTGCTTCATAATCGTTATTGTTTTGTATGACCGAAGATATTATTTCGGCGATCTCGACAATCTCCGTTTCACCCATGCCTCTTGTTGTTACGCACGGTGTGCCGAGCCTGATGCCGCTTGTTATAGTCGCCGGCCTTTCGTCATAGGGGATTACGTTTTTGTTGACGGTTATTCCGGCCTTCCCAAGGGCTTCTTCCGCCTCTTTCCCCGTAATATCTTTATTATTCAAGTCGACAAGCATCAGGTGGTTGTCAGTGCCGCCTGAAAAAATCTTAAAGCCATTTTTAATGAGTTCTTCCGCAAGTTTCCGGGCATTTTTAATGACCATAGCCTGATAGTCTTTAAACTGGGGACTAAGAGCCTCTTTCAGTGCGACGGCTTTTGCAGCTATGACATGAACAAGGGGCCCGCCCTGTATCCCGGGGAAAATCATCTTGTCTATGGCTTTCGCATACTCGGCCTTGCACATAATCATCCCGCCCCTCGGACCTCTCAGGGTTTTATGGGTTGTTGTGGTGACAAAATCCGCATAAGGCACCGGAGACGGATGCAGTCCTGCCGCGACAAGCCCGGCTATATGTGCTATATCCGCCATTAAATAAGCGCCGGATTCTTTTGCTATATCAGAGAATACGCTGAAATCAATAGTACGCGAATAGGCGCTTGCGCCGACCAGTATGATTTTCGGTTTATTCTCAAGCGCAAGACGTCTTATTTCTTCATAATCAATATAGCCCGTATCCCTGTTTACGCCGTAAAAAACAATTTTATAAAAAATTCCCGAAAAGTTAATCGACGCCCCATGAGAGAGATGACCGCCGTGGCTTAGTCTCATGCTCAATATAGTATCGCCGGGCTTCAGCACCGAGAAAAGAACGGCCATATTGGCCTGTGAACCGGAATGCGGCTGTACATTTACATGGTCGGCCCCGAAAAGCTGTTTGGCCCTGCCGACGGCAAGGCTTTCTGTGACGTCCGCATATTCACAGCCGCCGTAATAACGCCTGCCGGGATATCCTTCCGCATATTTGTTGGTAAAGACGGAACCCTGCACTTCAAGCACGGCAGGGCTTGCGTAGTTTTCGGATGCTATGAGAACAATATTCTTCTGCTCCCGTTCAAGTTCTTTAATGACGGCTTCATACACTTCAGGGTCGGTTGATTTAAGATTTTCAAATGCCATGTTTCTTTAAACGTTTCTCTATTTTTGTTATTTTATCAAGTCTTCTGCAGTGCCGGTTCCCTTCAAAAGGAGTGCTCACCCATGTTTTGACGATCTCTTTTGCAAGGTCTTTCCCGACGATCCTTCCGCCGATGACAAGTATATTGGCGTCATTGTGAAGTCTGCTCATCTTTGCGGTGAAAAGGTCATTGCATAGAGACGCCCTAACTCCCGGAAATTTATTGGCTACGATAGACATTCCTATGCCCGTGCCACAGATGAGTATCCCCAATTCTATCTTCCCTGAAGATACGGCGTCGGATACCTTTTCGCCAAAATCAGGGTAATCTACCGATTCAGGGCTGTCCGTCCCGTAGTCAATATATTGGATCCGGAGATTGTTTAACAGTGAGAGAAGCTCATTTTTGAGTTCCACCCCTGCATGGTCACAGCCGATTGCAATTGTCATATTGGTATTCGGATAATTAAGATACCTTAATATTATCCGAGAGATTCTTTTGAAGTCAAGAACAGTTATTCTTTCTTTTTTTCTATACGCGGGAAAAGGGCGGGCCCTTTCCGAATTGTGACGCCGGGTTTCATTTTACCCCACTGTGAATCGGTAAGGATGTTGGCTTTTGAAATATCTCCTCCAATATTAAGTTGTTCCCATATTTTTTCGGCTGTTGACGGCATAAAGGGATAGAGGAAGATAGCTATAAGCCGGAGGGCTTCGGCAAGGGTATATAAGATATTGGAAAGAACGTCCTGGTCGGTTTCCTTCCATGGAACGGCATGTTGTATGTACTCGTTTATTTCATTTATGAATGTCCACAGGTTTGCAAGAGCTATATGCAGTTCAAGATAATGCAGATGTTTGTCGAAACTTGAAATAAGACCGTCCTGCGGATCTTTAAACCATGCCTGAAGTTTTTTCTCCAGTCCGTCCCTGTCTTTGCCGTCCGAAGGTTCGGGAACAACCCCGTTCCGGTATTTTTCTATCATAGTGAGAGAGCGGCTTACCAGATTACCGAGGTCGTTTGCGAGGTCGGTATTAAAGCGCTGCGTTATTGCCTGCTCGGAGAAATCTCCATCAAGGCCGAAGGTCACTTCCCTGAACAGGAAATATCTGAAGGCGTCGGCCCCGAACTGTTCGGCAATCCTGCAGGGATCAACAACATTACCGAGTGATTTGGACATCTTCCTGCCTTGTACCGTCCACCAGCCATGGGCGAATATGTTTTTAGGAAGCGGCAACCCGAGGGCCATCAGCATGGCCGACCAGTAAACAGCATGTGTTGTGAGTATGTCCTTGCCGATCAGATGGTGCTCAGCCGGCCACCAGTCATCAGAGCTGCAAGCTTTTGCGGAGGGCGCAAGATACTTTGTGGCCGAGTAATAATTGGTAAGGGCGTCAAACCAGACATAGGTTACAAAGTTATCATCAAAAGGCAATGGGACGCCCCAGGAGAGTCTCTGCTTGGGGCGCGAGATACAAAGATCGCCGAGGGGGTTATTTTTCAGAAAGCCGAGGACCTCGTTCCTTCTCGTCTCCGGCAGAATGTAATAGGGGTTTTCTTCGATATAACGGATGAGCCTTTCCTGATATTTCGACATCAGGAAAAAGTAATTCTCTTCCGTAATCTGCTCTACAGGTCTTTTGCAATCAGGGCAATTTCCTTCAACAACTTCCTTTTCAGTCCAGAAGCGTTCATCAGGCACACAATACCATCCTGCATACAGCCTCTTTTCGATCTCTCCCGTGTTATAAAGTTCCTGTAAAACGCTCTGCACGACCTTTTCATGCCCTTTGTCCGTAGTACGGATAAAAGCGTCATAACGAATATTAAGTTTTTCCCACAGGTTCTTATAATTCTCAACCATACGGTCTGCGTGTTCCTTCGGACCAAGGCCCTTTTCCTTTGCAGCTTTTTCAACCTTCTGCCCGTGCTCGTCGGTGCCTGTTAAAAAAAAGACCTCTTTCCCTTTGAGCCTGTTGTATCTGGAAAGAATATCTGCGGCTATTGTTGTATAGGCATGACCTATATGGGGGACGTCGTTGACATAATATATCGGCGTTGTTATATAAAATTTATCCATTTACTTAATCCTTATTAACCGTCTCATAGTAATAACAACATTACTTATAAAATTCCTCCTAACCTCCCTTTGGCAAAGGGAGGATTTATACCCCTCTTTGGTAAAGAGGGGTAAGGGGAGATTTTCTGATTTATTAATACGATCATAAGTAAAGCCACATTTAAACACCCTCCCCTTTAACCCCTCCCCTCAAGGGAGGGGAAATTCTTAAGTCCCCTCTCCCTTGAGGGGAGAGGGCAAGGGTGAGGGTGTGTGGCTTTTCTTATGAACTCCTTAGTAAATTGGTCTCTCTTTCATCTTATACAAAAGATATTTTACTGCGGCGTCTTCTTTTGATGGAATTTACGTCTTTTTCTTTTCGGATGCCATTTCCTGGGTTTTTCCATGCCGTCCTGTTTACCCGGTTGTTGCTGCGTGGCAGCCGTCTCCTGAGAGGGTTCTACCGTGGTCGGTTCATCTCTAAGGGTCAGTTCCGGAGCCTCTCCGGGCGGATCACCCGAGGCTACAATAATTTCCTCTGATTCGCCTTCTTCGACAATCGAGGCGGCCTCATCTTCCCGGAGGGTCTTGTCCTCGGTGTAGGTTTCCGAATATTCATAACCCAGACAGCACATGAGTCTTCCGCATACGCCGGACAGTTTACCCGTATTGAGGACGAGCTCCTGTTTTTTTGCCATCTTGATAGATATAGGTTCAAAGGCTATAAGAAATTTTGCGCAACACAGTTCCCTTCCGCAAACGCCGAGACTGCCGATAATGCGCGCTCCATCCCTTACGCCGATCTGCCGCATCTCTATCCTCGTCTTGAACCTTGAAGCAAGGTCTTTCACCAGCTCCCTGAAGTCTATCCTCTTTTCCGCAGTGAAATAAAAAATGATGCGTTTTCTGTCGAGGGTCGCCTCGGTGTTGATAAGCTTCATAGGGAGACCCCGCGCCATTATCCTCTCAAGAGAATATAGTTTCGCGTCTTGCTCAAGTTTTTTATTGTCCTCTTGCTGGAGGAGGTCTTCTTCATTGACCTTGCGGATAATTTTTTTCAGTTTTCTGTCCGAGTCTTCTACGGTGCGGCGTTCAAGAACAATAGTGCCTATATTAAGTCCGAGCTCGGATTCTACGACGATAAGGTCCCCTTTGCGGACCTCGATGTCATTGGCCTCGAAGTCATAGACCTTCCCGCACGGCTTAAATCTTATCCCAACAATGTCAGGCATTTGTAATATCCATCCTCGCCCTCAAAAGTGAACCGGTGTAATTCCATGTGAGGGATTTATTTAAATTAAAATTGCAGCAGCCTTTTAAGGCATTTAGCTTTATATAACTTTCTATTATAACTTTTAAGTCCATAGAACTGCTCAGTTTATTTATATAATCTTTCAGGTCCCTGTTGATTAATCCGGATTCGTTACGGGTGATCTTTAAGATAGTCATGTCCCTGAGCAAAAGGAGGATAAAGTCGAACCACCGTTCCATTTCCTCCCTTGAACTCCAGCCGTCCTTTTCGGCATTCAGCATCCCCTTGAGAAGTCCGAAAAACCATTCCCTTTCTTCAAGCAGGCCGCCTGAAACCGCATAACCGGGCCGCCCCATCGAAAGACGAACAAGCAATGAAAGGGTCCGGGGGTCGGGGGGGCCGGAAGTTTTTGAGGGATCGTCTTTTTTCTTCTTGCCCTGCGCATTGACTGACGCCTGCTGCCGAACGACCTTTTCTATTACTTTTGCACATGCCTCATCGGACAAAGTAGTAAAATTTAAACGGGAACACCGGGACTTTATGGTATCGGGCAGATGCTCGGGATTTGACGATATCAGGACAAGCAGAGTGTCTTCAGGAGGTTCTTCAAGCGTTTTGAGAAAGGCATTTGCAGCATACTGATTCATAGTGTCCGCGTCATCGACGATTACAATCTTATACCTTCCCTCAAATGCCTTGAGAGAGAGAGCATCATCTATCGCGCGTATCTCTTCAATCCTGATCTGACCGCTGTCCGGGCTAATCAGGAGAAAATCGGGATGAATGCCCTTGTCTATCTTCCGGCATGACGGACATTTATCACAGGCGTCAATTTCGGAATGCGAACCGCCGGAGAGCGCTTCGGGATTGTCAAGTAATCCCCTGCTTTCTTCCGCCTGCCCGCTGCCCAAACAGTTAAGAGCTTTCGCAAGATTCATAGCGGCAAGTTTTTTACCTATACCGGATTCTCCCGCAAAAATATACGACGACGGTACCCTCCCCCTCTGAATGGTCCTGAGAAGAATACTTACCGCCTTATCCTGTCCGATTATATCTTTGAATGACATGATCTACCTTAACCCAAAAACTGCGGATGTGTAAAATAAATTTATTTAACTCGATGAATTTATTTAAAAAGATAGTTCATGGTAATTGCATAAAAATAATTTGGTAACACATCTATATAAGTACACTATTGTATCGAAAAATAAATTTATTTTACACATCCGCAGTTTCTTTGACAGTTTAAATGCATTTTTCGGGTTAACTGCTTTTTCTATGTTGATAGTAAATTCAAGAAGTTCCCTGATTCTATTATTAAGAATCGCTCAATTTAGGTTCTGATTGATTTGACAACCTCTAATTGA
This sequence comes from Thermodesulfovibrionales bacterium, assembly GCA_041658585.1. Classification (GTDB taxonomy): domain Bacteria; phylum Nitrospirota; class Thermodesulfovibrionia; order Thermodesulfovibrionales; family SM23-35; genus DYFC01. The sequence continues at coordinate 36,256 of JBAZZX010000001.1, read as the reverse complement.
AACAAGTAGACTAATTTCAGGAGGTAAGATATATATGTCAACTACTACGGTAAGAATCCCTGAAGAAAAAAGGGATACGCTTAAAATTATTGCGTGCGTCGAGAAAAGAGATATAAAAGAAATACTTACAGAGCTTATAGATGAATATATCGAAAGACATCGTGAGACGCTTGAGATACTATCCCATCCTGAGTGGGTTGAAGAGATTAATGAGGGGTTAAAAGCTTCTGAAAGAGGCGAGGCCGTTAAATGGAGAAAAAAGAAATCTGGGAAATAGTCTTAACAAAACCGGCTGAAAAATCCTATGACAAGTCGACAAAGGAAATGCAGCAAAGACTTGACAGTTGTTTTGAGGAATTAGAAAAAACACCTTTATATGGCAAAAACATCAAATCCCTGACAGGCCGGTTAAAAGGACTTTATAGATATAGAGTCGGCGACCGGCGGGTAATTTACCGCCTCTTTCAGGAGGATAAAGTTGCCGAAATCGTTGCTATCCTTCCGCGAGGGGATGCTTATAGAAAGTAAATCAATATTGCGTATGAACAAGTCAAATATAGAGAAATTTTCATTATGTTTATTTTAAGATTGATTATATGGACAACTACAGGCTGACATTGGGCGGTCTTAAGCCGATATGAGATGATTAAGAAACCTGCAAGGAAAGATGATGACCGGATGAGGGACGCAAATAAAATCTGGTGCCCGGTCAAGGAATGCTTTCAGTACGTAAAAGCATGTCATGCCAACTGCAAAAAGAAATACAATTGCACATCCTTTAAAGACTACATTGAACCTAAACTTTTTTGAGGCGGATAATATCTCCTGCGGCATTGTTTCCGCAGGAGATATTATGAATTAGCCTCCGCAGCAGATACGTCTCATCCTTTTTTTCCCGCTCGGGGAAACGGACAGGATAACCTCGACTTTATTGCCGCATTTGCTGCATACCTGGACTCTGTTTTTTGCCTCAACTCTTGCCGAAACGTCTGTCTTTGATTTTCCTTTTTCTGCCATTCTTTTCTCTCCTTTTAACTTTTGATTTCAACAATATCAGAAATATATCCTAAACATCCGCCGCCAGGCACACATCTTTCCTGTAGCAACCTTATATCGTATTGATACACTTTAATGCGGGCTTAAACGCCGGCAGAATATTTCACAAAACTTAATATTGTAATACTATTATTAAATTATTATCAATAGAATTCATCAGAATTTTTCAACTATTCGGTAAAACGGGGGTAATTGAATTTTTTGGGGTAAGTAACCGCGTCGCTCCGCTACTTGCAATGAGAGCCTTAAAAGAATAGCCCGGATTAGGTTATACTAATCTGCATAAATATTAATAAATCGCCGGAGGATTTTTAGAAAATAATCATGTCCGTTTCTAAAAAGATACTTGAACTCACAAAACCTTACTGGCCGAGGATTTTTGCAGGCATTGTCTTAAGCCTTATCGTCTCCGGTATAACCGGCGCTATAGCCTGGACCGTCAAGCCCGCTCTCGATGAAGTGCTGGTCGGAAAAAAATACGATTACCTGAAACTGCTTCCGATAGGGGTCTTCCTGCTATTTTCCATAAAAGGGTTTCTGAGTTTCGGCCAGTTGTATTTAATGAAATCCGCCGGCATGAAATTAGTCAGGGAGACAAGAAATAAATTATATAATCACGTCCTGTATCTTCCGGTCGGATACTTCCATAAAGAATCCTCAGGGGTGGTTATATCAAGGATCATGTACGACGTAGAGTCGCTGAACGGACTGATTTCCGAGGTCATAAAGACTTTTATTATTGAAATACCGACCGTAATCTTCCTTTTGAGCGTTGCGCTTTACAGAAAATGGGACCTCACACTCATGAGCCTGATACTTTTGCCTCTTATAGCTTACAGCACAAGAAAATTCGGCAAAGGCGTGAAAAAGAAAAGAAAGGAAGCTCAGAGAAAACTTTCATTCCTTACTCACAGAATCGGCGAGAGTATTCTCGGTTCGAGGATCATAAAAATATTCAACCGTGAACAAACAATGGGCGAGAAATTCAGGAGTGACAACCAGCGATACTACAGGGAACTTCTACGGGTCATCAGGCTGAAGGAGTTTACCAAGCTGATTATTGATGTTGTGACCGGCGCCGGGATAGCCATCGTTCTGGGATACGGAGGTTTTATGGTTATGCATGGCACGATTACCCCGGGGGTTTTTGCCTCTATCCTTGTGGCTATTTATATGATGTTTACCCCCGTGAAAAAGCTTGGAGAAGCATACGGCGTCTTGCAGGAGTCGAGGGCTTCTCTCGAAAGGATAGATACCCTGCTGAATGCCGAACACGAAAAGCAGGGTCATAGCAAAATACACGGGTTTAAGAATTCAATACGCTTTGAAAATGTATCTTTTACTTTTCCAGGGAACAACTCGCCTGTTCTAAAAGATATTAACCTGGAGATCAGGCAGGGTGAAATGATTGCGGTCGTCGGCCGCAGCGGTGTAGGGAAATCAACGCTTGTGGATTTAATTCCGAAATTCCATGTCCCTTCAAGCGGGACTCTGTCGGTTGACGGGATAAATATCAATGACATTGAGCTTCATTCTCTCAGGGAACAGATAGGCATAGTAAGTCAGGATATAATTCTTTTTAACGATACGGTTAAGGAAAATATTGCGTTCGGCAAACAGAACGTCTCGGAAGATGATATTATTGAAGCGGCCAAAATGGCCTATGCCGATGAATTCATCCGGGAATTGCCGGAGAAATATAATACGATTATCGGCGAGAGAGGGTTAAAGCTGTCCGGCGGTCAGCGTCAGAGGATCGCCATAGCAAGGGCCATTCTCAAGAACCCGCCCATCCTTATCCTCGATGAGGCAACCTCTTCCCTCGACTCGGTGTCGGAGTCTATCGTTCAGAAAGCTCTCGACCTGCTTATGAAAGGCCGCACAACAATCGTTATTGCGCACAGGCTCTCTACAATCAGGAATGCGGACAGGATATTGATTATAGAAAAAGGCAGAATAGCGGATATAGGGAACCATGAAGAGCTTATCGAAAAAAACACGACCTATCGTGAACTATATCAGACATTGTCTTAAAGTCCGAGAAGGCCTTTCTCCCCGAGATAATCCATGATCTTACTCACGCTTTCTTCAATACTTAACCTGTCCGTATCAAGAACAATTTCAGGGTTTTCCGGCGGCTCATAAGGGTCCGAGACCCCGGTAAAATTCTTTATCTCGCCGCTCCTGGCTTTTTTGTATAGCCCCTTCGGGTCCCTCTCTTCACAGACCTTTAGATCGCATTTCAGATAGACCTCAATAAAATCACCCGGTCCAAACATCCGTCTGACCATGAATCTGTCCGCCCTGTAGGGTGAGGCAAAGGCTGCAACAGTGAGTATCCCCGCATCAAGAAACAGCACTGACACTTCCCCAAGCCTCCTCAGGTTCTCTCTCCTGTCCTCCGCTGAAAAACCCAGGTCCCTGCATAATCCCTGTCTTACATTGTCGCCATCCAGCACATAAGTCTTTATGCGGCGCTGAAAAAGTCGGTATTCGAGTTCATGAGAGATCGTAGATTTCCCCGATCCGGGAAGCCCTGTAAGCCAGACAAGGGCGGTTTTGTGGCCGTTCATTCTCCATCTGTCCTTTTTCCCGATTTTTCCCTTGTGAGGAGTGATATTATTTCCCATGCTATTCTTTCTGTATCCTTTCTGATTATTGTATACCGGCCGTTTCGATCCCTTTTTTCTTTCTTTCCTTGCGGCGTAATTTGTTGACGATTTGCCCCCTGTATGTTTCCTGAATCCCGGATATCATTTTTTCTATACTATTCATTTTTCTTGCCTTGCCGCTATATTTCAGAGTATAACCATGGGATAACAGTAATTCTCCGGCTATGCTTTCAAAAATTTCTATCTTCCGTGCATTGAGCTTTCTCTCCCACGCATTGACCATCCTTGCATCAGGCTCCTTACCCAGCATAGAGTGCTGCTGAATCGTATATCCGGGTACTTTGAAGCCTCCTCCCTGAATCATCTGAGGCTGATACTGCAGATTCAGGAAAAGACATATTTTTTTCAGAGTGATCTCCGTCTCTCTGATCAGGTCTTCATATCTGATACGCAGAACCCGATCCCTTCCTATGGCAGACTCTGCAGTAATGCCGCACGATACATTCTCCACCCAGGAATATGCAGCCCTGTCTATAGTATTTGCGCCCCAGTCAAGGGGTATTATGGAGGCTGCCACCGCTCTTCCGTCTCTGATAATATTAATAAACCGCGCTTCAGGGAAAAGTTCTGTCAGCACGTTCACGAATTGTATATTTGCCGGCGTATGATCTATCCACATCCTTGTATCAGGCCTTGAGGATTTGCACGAATAAGATTTTGCAAGCCACAAAATAAGCTCACCATATGAATGAATTTCGCTATATGGAACCATAGCAATATCTAGCGCCCATATTTTGAACCTCCAGTGCTTTTTTATCATCTCCGTCGCTTTCCGGAGATCGGGATTCTCATTACCATGAAGATTGAGGCGTCGATACACACTAATCTTAAACTGAGATTCAGGGGTACAGATGCAGTCACTGTGGGAGCCGATCAGGTCACCCAATAATGTTGTGCCGCTCCTTGGATGTCCGCCTATGAAAACTGGTATCACGACCTTGTTTAAATTCCTTCCTTTATGCAAACTGGCAATTCTTTATAGTATAATGTAAAGATTAATAATCAGGCTATACTCAATAATGAAAGTATTCTCTGCCTGCGACCTCGATCTATGATGACAGAACAGAACCGGTATCTATCTATTGTCTATCCCCATAACCAGCGCCTCATGTCGGGCAAGGCACATGATATTGTTATCGTGAGGACCTGTCATTCCATTGCAAAACAGGGCCATGCTGTGAGAGTCATCACCGGCAGGCCCTCCGGCCCGGAGTCTGTCTATGATTTCTATGGACTAAAGCCGCTGCCGGAGTTTGATATTGTTCAGGTCCCCATGCTCAGGGGCAGACATTTTTCGTGGCATGGCATATTCAATCTTTTTTGTCTCTTGAAAATACTCGATCTCAAGAAAAAGGGGCAGGCTGATGTAATATATCTCAGGGAAATAAAACTTGCGCAGTTTTTGCTGCAATTCAAGAAACTAATCGGCCTTCCCTTTGTTATCGAAGTTCATGACCTGAAAATAAAAAAATTCTACGATCCATGCCCTGTGAAAGATAAGGGTGAAGATGTCGTTTTCCGGAAGGTGGATGCCATCGTTGTTCTACTGACCTCTTTCGGCAAGATCCTAAAAGAAACCTACAACATTTCCGGCATACCGGTAATCAAGGTGCCTCTGGCAGCGGAAAAAATCCGCTTTCCCCTCAATTGGAAGAATAACGGCAACAAAACAATCGGGTATATCGGACAATTGTATCCCATGCAGGGAGTCGATATCCTGATAGAAGCTATCCGTTATATGCCTGACGCCAGATTAAGCATCATCGGAGGCAACGAGAAAGATTTAAACAGATTAAAACATCTTGCTTCAAATCTGAACCTTGATAAGAGAATAGATTTTCACGGGTTTGTCCATCCTCACAGGGTTTCTGAAATAGCAAAGGATATCGATGTCATGGTAATCTGTGCTCTGGACAGGGGCAAAAGGCGCTATGCCGCGCATACAAAACTATATGAATATATGGCGATGGGAAAACCGATTGTTGCGTTTGATCTGCCTTCCGTCAGAGAAGAGGTGACCGACGGTAAGGATATCCTTCTTGCGAAACCCGACGACCCGAAAAGCCTTGCAGAGAAGATAGGTTATATATTGGACAATCCTGATTTTGCAAGGCAGCTCGCCTTAAATGCATACGGAACAGCCGATGAATTCAGCTGGGCGAAAAGGGCGGCACGGCTTTCTGAAGTATTCACCATGGTCTGTGCAACAAGCAAAGAGAAGAATGGACAAACTTAATAAAAACAGAATTCATACCAGCACCTCCGGAACCCTGCTACTGTTTTTTTATGATCCGGACAGTATATTATGGATGGAAGAGAGAATCCCCGCGTTACTTACCAGGCAGGATGGTATACCCGTAAGGAGTTCCCAATTTGCCACCGTCATGCAGTTCGAAAATCCATTGACCGGAGAAGCATTTTACTATAAAGAATTCCACAACAGGGGGCTCAAGGATCTGCTTAAGAACCTGGTCGGGCTTACGCGTAGCAAGCGGGCCTTTACAGCAGGTCATCAACTTCTGAAATTCGGGTTTCCGACCCCTGAACCTGTTCTTCACGGCGTTGTCAGGATCTTCTTCTTCATCCGCAAAAATTTTATGATTACAAGAGCTGTTTCCGGAGATAGGACATATGAGTATTTCAAGCACAGGTATAATTTGCCGTTGCCGCCTGAATTGCTTGAGGAAAAGAGGGCGCTTATATACAAAGCCGGACATGAAATCGGCCGGTTGCACAGGGCAGGCATCTTTCATGGAGACTTGAGGGTTGGAAATCTTATCATTGAAGGATATGGTCCGGCATCCAAAATTTATTTTGTAGACAACGAGCGTACCATGCGCTACGGTATACTATCAGCGGACAAAAGGCTCAAAAATCTGGTGCAGCTTAATATGGTGGGGCTTCCCCATATTTCAAATACTGACCGGTTACGATTCATGAATGCATATCTTAAGGAAAATCCGGAACTGGAGCCGACAGCGAGGGAAATGATTCGAAAGATTATTGGAAAAACCAAAAAAAGGTTGCAGAAGAAATATCCATCCGTATTGGAGAGGCTATGAGAAAAATTAGTATTCTTCACCTGGCAAAAAAATATGAGTGTAATCGTCCGTTGCGTAATATAATGATCTTGGGGACTGATCCGGAAAGATATAAGGTGAAGGTCTGTTATCTTTCAGGGAAACCTGATGGTAAAAATATTCTTGACCGGCACGGATTGTCCATCTATTTGGATGTCGATAATCCAAGCAAACACAAGATCAGGACGACAATAATGCTTAAGAATTGTCTAAAGACTGAGAGACCCGATATACTGCACTGCCATCGTCATGCCGCAAGCGTTTTTGGAGTTCTTTCCAAACTGACAGAGAAAACAAAAATAATTGCCCATGTCCACGGACTTAATCGGACAAGATCGTTCAAGAGACGCTTTACTAACTGGCTTCTCTTAAAGCATGTTGACAAAATAATTACCGTTTCAAACAGTGTTAGACTCGATGTTATTAATACTAACTGGAATATGGATCCGGCAAAAGTCGTTACTGTCAAGAATAGTGTAGATCTTGAGATGATAGATAATGTTAAGATTAGTAAAATGGATTCCCGTTTGAAGCTTGGAATCTCGGAAGATGAAGTGGTATTTGGAACAGTCGGTCGACTTGTTTCGACAAAGGGCCAATCTTATCTCCTCGATGCATTCTCTGAGGTCCAAAGGAAAATTCCGAATTCAAGGCTTGTTATTATGGGTGACGGACCGTTATTCAAGAAGTTAAATAAGAGAGCGGAAGAACTGAACATATCTTCGAGGGTCCTGTTTACGGGTTTCAGGGAAGACGTTCTTGAACTGATTAGAGGGCTCGATGTATTTGTCCTCCCTTCGTTGGCTGAAGGGCTTTCGATAGCCCTGCTTGAAGCCATGGCATCGAAGCTGCCGGTCATCGCATCGGATGTGGGAGGAATCCCGGAGGTTTTCGTAAGTTCTCATTGCGGCAGGCTCGTTCCTCCAAGAGATGTTTCGGCCCTTTCTTCTGCAATGGTTGATATTGGCTCATTGAATTATGAGCAGAGAACGCTTCTCGGAGACAGCGGACGGAAAAGGATCGAGAAAGAATTCACGCCGAATGTCATGATCAGAAATCTACAGGCTATATATGAATCCGTGTTAGCGGGGGCTGAGTAGTTGTGAGCACGGCCTATAAAGACACAGCCATTTCTTATCTCGGCAAGATAGAGCTGTCGATGCTCACTGGCTTACTGTTTGTCCTTCCCTTTAACCGTCTCACGACTTTAAAGGAGGTGCTCTTTTTCCTGCTGATAGGTTCTTTCGCCGCGGTAAGATTAGGGGATCATAAAAGAATCGTCCGGGTGTCTTTTCCGAGCAAACCGCTTAATATCTTGATCCTAATGTCTTTTGTCTGGGCGCTCTTCGCACTAATAAGTGCAGTAGACAGGTCTTATAGTTTCCATGAAATAGCAACGAAGTTGTCGAAGCAATACATCCTTTATTTTCTTGCATTCTTTGTCGTGAGGGATATCCCGGCCGAAAAGATTAAATGGCTTTTCTTGCCATTGGTTTTCTCGGCAGTCATAATGTCTCTCTCGGCCTGCTATCAGTTTTATCAGGACCCACGGTTTTTTACAAACAGGGTTTACGGTCTGACGGGGGCATTCTACAGGTTATCTACCTTCCTCGTCCTTTCTGTTCCTCTCGTCATCGCTCTGGCACTTTCTTTTCAGGGTTGGATAAGGGGCGTATTCCTCATTCTCATACCGATTTTGTTTGCCGCCCTTTTTTTTACCTTTACTAGGGGGGCCTGGATAGCGGTAATGGTGGAGATACTGATTCTTGCCGGTATTTTTATGAAAAAATACAAAAGACTCTTTATGACCCTGTTCATAACAATTTTTCTGGTAATCGCAGGGCTTGCCTATAAATCGGTGATCCCGCGTCAGGTCATCATGCACGGAAGTGAAAAGCCGAGGATAGAGGCCTTCGAGCTCTCAGTCGAGATAATCCGGAATTACCCTTTTACCGGGATAGGATACGGTAAAGAGACATTCTCCAAGTATTATCCTACGGCATTGGTGAAACACACGCATAATATATTTCTCAATACCGCTGTTGAAACGGGCCTGATCGGGCTCCTGATCTTTGCAGCGATATTAGCCGTTATTATCAGGAGATTCTTCAGGGAGATACGTGATGAAACGGCCCTTCAGCGGAGACTTCTCATTTCGGGGATTTTCACCTCATTTATCGGTTTCCTCTCTCTCAATCTGTTTGATTATATGTATCACGGCTGGCCCGGGCAGATGGTATGGATTCTCATCGGCATGGGTTATGCGCTGATGATGGGGCCAAGCTCCGGGAAAGAAACTTCATTGAGGCAGGCCTAATCGGGATTAACTGACAGCAGTTTGGCCCCTTTTAAAAATCACGAGCAGATAGGGACTCCAGCGCCATGAATTGAACCTCCTCAGAAAACTAATTCTATTTGTAACGCCTGTGAGCACTTTAAAGAATAATCGTATAAGCCTGTTGACGGGCGTTCTCTGCTCACACCTCCGGCAGTTATGTAGATCAAGGCCGCCGAGATATCCTTTGAAAAGGGGGGTTAGTGAATATTTGTCTTCGAAGGCCTCATAGGTTTTCAAATCCATTGCTCCGAGGTTGTGTGTGGCAAGTATTCCTGGTGAGGTTTTTTGTAAAATCAGTTTCGCAATTCCCGAAAAATTTGGGACACCTATCATGAGTATTCCCTCCTCCTTAACCATTTTGAGATGTTTTTCAAGGATCTGAGACAGGTCGCCGAAATGTTCGATAAGACCGAAGGAATAGACAATATCGAACAGAGGCAGGGATGAAGTGTCATCCGTCAAGATATTGAATCTATAGATTGTGGCAGGTACATTCAACAAATCGAAATTCTCCTTCATCTTCGCACAACCGGTTCGGGAATAATCAATCCCATGGATATCGTAGTGAAAATGTTTTCTGAAATAGGCGAGCCATCTTCCGGGCGCACCACCGATTTCCAAAATTCTGAGGCCATCTTTTTGGGGCAGATACCTGTCAAAGATCCCTATCATCTCTCGAGTTACAAACTTTGTGGTATCCCTTTTGATCTCAACCGGTAGTTTTATCCGTAACCAGCGATTGTCCCAATATTCATGTTCGGTCAGTTCTCTTTTCTCCATGATGACTCCCCTCTTGTTTCAGAACTCCGACCAAGATTTCTCCGATGCTGTGATCAAGAACCTCCTAACCCGGCTAAACCGGACCCATAAGGAGGAAATTACCTTGGTATCATATAGAATAACAGTGGACTGTACATATAGTAAAACCGCAGGCGAATATATAGCCAAGATAGAAAACAACAGAAATACTATCATCATAGCGCCGGACACAAGGATCATGTTTTATGCAAACCTGAATTCTCCGGTCATCGAATGCGGGAATCAACTCGTAAAATATGAGAATCTGATTCAGATGAAATACGATGATCTGATTTCAATCCTCAGGGGGAACAGGGTCGAATACTTTTTATGGGAGGCAAAAGCATGGAAAAATAGCGGATACGATTTTCCGAAGGCGGTTCAGGTAAAACATTTAAAGGAGATAAAACGGTGGGAAGAAGAGCATCTAATCTTATACCGTGTTTTATAATTCACATCTTCCTGAGATATCCCAAAACAATGTTCCCCCGGCTGTCCTCAAAGAATTCCGAATATACCCTGTCCCAGGCGATTTCCCCGAATGCCTTTTTTCTGGAATCTCTTGATTCAAGATACTTTGTGTCAAACAGAAAAAATACCTTATTTTCCCTTTTGCCAAGAGCCTTAAGATCGGAGAATTCATCCGCCTGAATTATGTCCTTGTTCACATAACAGGTAATCCCCAAAAATCTTCTGTATCCCATCTCATATATTCTGACGATATCCTCGGGCAATACGCTGTTGATCCTTTTAGCTATATTCCTCGGATTATTTTCTTTTGCCGTATCAAATTGCGTATCAATGTATGCATAGGTGATGAATAAAAGCCCGGTGGTTAAGGTAAGCCAGAGTGGAATCCGATGCAACGATATTTCATATTTTATATATATGATATACATACCCAAAAAGATAACCGAACAAAGCAATATGAGCAGAGAAGGAGTAAATGAGTGGAAAGTCTTTGTTTTAAGGAAGAAGACGGTTGCAATGATTCCGATTGATGAGATTAACGCTACCGCGGAACAGAAAGTAAGAATTCCCTTGAAAAACCTTTCTATTGCGGGATTTTCTTTTGCCCTCTTCAGATACATTTCAAACAAAAAAGCAAGCCCTATAGCAACAAAAGGTCCAGCCGGGAGGAAATACCGGAACCGCGCATTCGGGAGAAACCAATAGAGGGGAAAATTGATCATGATCAGAACAAGAGAGAAAACAAACAGTTCGTTGCCGAGGAAATCTTTAGCGTATCTTCTGATATCTCTTGAATAAAGCATAGGTATGGTCATGAGCATCCATGGCATGAAAGATAGTATCCCTTCAATGGGATAAAAAACAAGGTGCCCGAAAAAAGAAAAGGACGTCTTGCTTTCAGCCCTGTCCACGATCTGATTGATCCACATATGATTATACTGTTCCATGGAAATGCGCTGCAGGACAAAGAACATATAGACTCCCAGGATCAGAACAAAAAAAAGCAGTCCAAACAAATGGCTTTTTGAAAAAAAGAACGACAGGCTTTTTCTGTAGAACAGATAGGCAAAGACTGTCAGATAAAAATAGGCAATAACCTGGGGGCCTTTTGTCAGGAATCCCAGCCCGACCAGTGAAAGTGTTATGCTCCATAACAAAGCAGGCTTCCATTGCCTGACATATCCGTTGAGCCATATAAGAAGGATAAGCACAACAAAGAAGATGAAAAGGCTGTCGATTTCGGCGGTTCTTCCTTTCTTAATCAAACCGATCATGCAGAGCGCTGCTATTGCGGCAAAAAGCCTTCCCTCCCGTGATAGCCATTTTCTCGTCAGAAAATAGATTGAAAGCGATGTAGCGAAGACCATACACACGGACGGTATGCGCGACGTCCATTCATTCACAACACCGAACAGGCTCCCGCTTCCTGCTATAAGCCAGTTCATCATAGGGGGCTTCGTAAAATAGGGTCTCCCATGCAGCATGGGTATTATCCAGTCCCCTGTCTTTAACATCTCCTTCGCGATTATAACTCTCAAAGGTTCATTCCCGTCCCAGACAGGAAACCCAAGGAAGGGGAGATAAATAAATGCAGTAAGCAGCAGGAGCAGAAAGCAGTCTTTTACGGAATTATTGTTTGCCGTCACTCCGGAGTTGTCCATATAATATATATTTTAATACTTAAACGGTTTTTATTATATAATTAAAAACATGATAACTTTCCTTTTTGGTATTAGTCAAAAGCATATAGAAGTCACGTCCGTTATAGAGGGAATCAACTCGTAGATGTTGACTGCCGTTCAAAACGTGGACCTTACACTACCTGAAAACCTTGATGTAATCATAGACAAAGGGACGTCCTTTACTCTGAAGAAGCATGATGTTTCAACAACCGTAGGCGTCATCAAGGGGGCCGATTTCGGCCTGCCCCGTGACCTTCTCTTAAAGCGGTTCAACTACAGGGGGTTTTTTGACTTCCTTATACACGCTATCTTTAATGGCAGGGCAAAGCGCCTCTGGGGAAAAAATCTCCTGCTATACAGGAAAGGGCTTCCGGTGCCGGAGCCGTTAACATATATTGAATCGTCTCTGAAACGGAAGAATGCCTTTTTTATCTCTTCCGTTATAGATAATGCGGAGAGCCTTTCGGGTTTATACAGGAAAGGAGTTGTTCCTAACAATAAAGAATTGGTCAGGCAGCTTGCTGAAACGATTGCCCGCTGGCATCTCTCAGGCGCAGTCCACGGAGACCTCAAATGGCCGAATATACTGATCCAAAAAAAACTTGGGACATATGGATGCTTTTTGATCGACTTGGATCAGGCAAGAATGTTTTCCTCTCCATATATCAAAGGAATCAGAAAGGATATTGAAAGATTCTACCGGTTCGGACTTCAGCTCGGAGCCGAACAATGGGTCGAGGCGGAGTTCTTCCCGGAGTATGTATCGTTTATAACGGATAAAATAAAGCCGCGGATTAATCTTGATTCGGTTAAAAATAATGCCACAAACGAATGGATTAGGAAAGGACGGAAAAGGTTATAGGTTAAACCTTCATAGAATGAAACTGGCTTTTTGCTTATTTAAATATTTCCCTTTCGGGGGACTCCAGAGGGATTTCAAAAGGATAGGAGAAGTCTGCCTTAACAGAGGCCATGATATATACATATACACTATGGCTTGGGAAGGAGAGAAACCTCATGGTTTTGAGGTTTCTCAGGTACAAGTCAGGGGCGTCACCAATCACCGGAAATGCCGGAATTTCTCAATAAAGGTGAACCAATTTATTCGTGAAGAGCGGTTTGATGTTGTAGTAGGGTTCAATAAGATGGAGGGGCTTGATGTCTACTATGCTGCAGACCCTTGTTATAAGGCCCGAATTCTAAAAGAAAAAGGTCCTTTGTACCGCATCTCTCCGCGATACAGGACTTATCTGACATTGGAACAATACGTATTCAAACCTTCTGCCGGAACACACATCCTTCTCATTTCCGAAATGGAAAAGGCTAAGTATATCCAATACTACCAAACCCCTGAAGAGCGTTTTCACAGTCTTCCGCCAGGCATCGCCAGGGACCGGGTCATACATGGCAATATTGCCGGAATCAGAAAGAGTGTTCGTTCCGAACTGATTATCGGGGACGATGAGATAATGCTGCTCATGGTAGGGTCCGGCTTTAAAACCAAAGGACTGGACCGTTCTTTATCGGCATTGGCAAGTCTTCCCGAAGGGTTAAGGAAAAAGACAAAACTTTTTATTATAGGACGGGGGAAGCCTGAATCTTTTGAAAAGATTGCACGGCGGCTGAACATAGACCGTCAGATTCAATTCCTCGGAGGCCGCGATGACGTCCCCCGCTTTATGGCAGGCGCCGACCTCCTGCTTCATCCCGCCTATACTGAAAATACCGGCACGGTGCTTATTGAAGCAATGGCTGCGGGATTGCCTGTCATCGCAACGGATATATGCGGCTATGCCTTCCATATCAGAAAGGCTGATGCAGGCATGCTGGTCCCTTCACCGTTTCGACAGGATATATTCAACAATATGCTTGAACGGATGATTACTTCACGGGAAAAAGAAACATGGAAGCGGAACGGTCTCAGATACGTATCGGAGAATGATGTCTTCAGTATGCCTGAGAAGGCTGCCGATGTTATTGAAGCGGTAGCAAAACAAAAGGCGGGAAGAGGATGATAGAACTCTGTCCGGACCTCGGTAAATTTTTTAAAGGCGCCGGCGCTTTTGACGAGATATTAAACCTTCAGGGCAAGGTCTATCGTCAACACAAAAACCGTACGACACTGCGTTTTGTCAGTGACGGCAAGGGGTATTTTGTGAAGATCCATCGCGGAATAGGATGGGGCGAAATACTAAAGAATATTTTCAGCCTTAAATGGCCGGTAGTAAGCGCACGGAATGAACTAAACGCTATTAATAAATGTGAACAACTCGGCATTGCTACCATGAAAATAGCCGGTTTCGGTGAAAGAGGCGTTCCCCCTGTCCGGCTTGAATCCTTTCTTATTACCGAAGAACTCGAAAACACTATTAGTCTGGAAGAGTTCTGCAGTGACTGGAAAAATAATCCGCCGGACTTTCGATTGAAAGCGGCTCTTATCCGGAAAGTCGCCGGCATAGCCCGTATATTGCATCGGAACGGAGTCAATCATAGAGATTTCTACATCTGTCATTTCCTGCTTGACCTTAAAAGTAATCCCTCCTCATCCACTTTTAATCTTTACCTTATTGACCTCCACAGGGTCCAAATCCGCAAACATACACCCCGGCGCTGGATCATCAAAGACCTGTCAGGACTTTTTTTCTCAAGTATGGACATCGGTCTGACTAAAAGAGATTTATTCAGATTTATGAAAGCCTATAGCGGAAAGCCGACGCGTTCTATTTTCAAAGAAGACCTGTATTTCTGGCGTCAGGTTCTTGACCGTGCAGTGAAATTATACAAAAAGGATTTTAAACGCCTTCCGGCCTTATTTTGAAATTTATTTTACAAGCAGATGCAATACCTTACATATAGACCAGGCAAGTATTGTGCAAGCAGGGATTGTTATGATCCACGCAAGCACAATGTTCCCACCGACTCCCCACTTCACTGCAGACAGTCTCTTTGAAGCGCCTACGCCCATGATTGTTGATGAGATTACATGAGTAGTTGAAAGAGGAAGTCCTATCCTGGATGCGACTTCGATTACTGTTGCTGCTGCTGTCTCTGCGGCAAAGCCGTGGATAGGTCTGAGATGTACAAGTTTCATCCCGAGGGTTTTAATGATCCTCCAGCCCCCGGCTGCCGTGCCAAATGCCATTGCTGTTGCACACATTATTATCACCCAGAACGGAACATGGAAATCCGGGAGTTTATAATAGCTCACCAGGGCCATGGTAATGATACCCATTGTTTTTTGTGCGTCGTTGCTGCCATGGCTGAAGGCCATATAAGCTGCCGAAACGATCTGAAGCCTTCCGAAAAGGGAACTGACCAGCGTTGGTGTTGACCTCTTGAATAACCATATAAGGGCGAACATCAAGAGAAGGCTCAGGACAAATCCAATCAGCGGAGAGAGAATTAACCCCATAAAAACCTTATAGACGCCATGTTTGATGACGACGGCAATGCCTGAAGTGGCCACGGAAGCCCCCACAATACCTGAAAGGATCGCATGGCTTGAAGATGTGGGGAGGCCCAGATACCAGGTAATTAAATCCCATACAATCGCAGCTATCAATGCGGAAATTATCGTTACCTGTGTAATACTTACAGCCTCCACAAGGCCGGCCGCGACAGTCTTGGCAACCGCTGTCCCTGATAATGCTCCGACCATATTCAAGATAGCGGCCATTGTAACTGCAACTTTAGGAGTTAGAACCCTGGTTGATACTGATGTGGCAATGGCATTGGCCGTATCATGGAAACCGTTTATGAAATCAAAAATAACGGCAAGAACTATGACGCAGAGGAGTAAAAAGAAGGACTCAGGCATTTTTAAGGACTATGCCTTCAAGGATATTGGCAACATCCTCACATTTGTCCGATGCATCTTCAAGGTGCTCATATATTTCTTTCCACTTGATAATAAGAATAGGGTCTTTTACCGAGTCGAACAGATGACCGAGGGCGTCTCTGAAACACCTGTCTATTCTGTTTTCGAGCCTGTTTATCTCGATGCAGTATTCCTGGACATGGGAATAGTTTTTTTGTCTCAGCTTAATGATAGCCTTGTGCACCAATTCAGTGGTGGTGAGAAGGTCTTTTGACATGGCTAACGCGTGTTTTGTGGATTCCGTCAGTTTAAATACGGTCAGCCTGTCAGCTGCAGCCCAGATAAGGTCGAGAATATCATCGAGCGTCGAAGCAAGGGCGTATAGGTCCTCCCTGTCGATAGGGGTAACAAAAGTTTTGTTCAGTTTCTTGATAATATCATGGGTTAAGATGTCTCCGTCCTGCTCCAGCTCGTGGACTTCCTTTGCCCAGGCGTCAAGATTGGTAAAGTGTTCCATAATAGCCACCAGCAGGGTAGCTGCATGGGAGATGTTGGCAGCTACCTTGTCAAAAACCTCAAAAAAGTCGATTTCTTTAGGAAATAATCTCATGGCCTTTTCATCCCTGACGAAAGTTAGAATATATAAAAATTACGTTAAAGTCAACCAGTGAATTGTACTATTATTCATAAAGAATTTCAATAAATATATAATAATTGTTGCAATCCAGACAGTGTAAAAAAGAAATGGATGCAGAAAACCTCGCCGCGGTTGTTTTCTGCAATTCGCCTGCGGGGCTAATTATGGGGAGCGCTTCCATTTGGCGCACACGTCTATTTTGCCTAAGGGTGGGCGTGCTTAGGCGGCCTTGCACAGATGTACAGCCATGGAATGCGCTCTAAAGACTTCGGCTTGATTCTAACTTCCTTTGAACCTTGCAGGCCGATAAAAACCACAAGGCCACTTCCTCTTTTTTCCTGGGGGTCGGATAGCTTGCGCCGCATATCTCGAAAAACCTCAGGCCCAATAAAAAGGCAAAAAACCTGTCCTGAAACGTCCAATCTGCCAAGTCCAGATAATCTATCCTGCCGTCCTTCAGCGCATTTAAGACCTTGATCCTGTTTTCCTCGTAAATGATCGGAGCGCCGGCCTCACTCATTTGTACTCCTCCAAATATTGCGCCTTGATCTCTTCAAGCATGGAATCTATTTCTTTGTTGAGTTTTCGGACCCTGGCCAACCCCTGCTGAAACGCTTGATACGCCTCGGCCTTCTCCCTGACTGCCGGCTGGTCTTCCTTCCTGACCATCTTGAGAGACCGTTTGCCTTTTATAGATACCGAAAGGGCCGGAAACGGCCCATGTTTCTTTCCTTCCCTGCACGAACAATTGGGCTTGCTGCACGTCTTGTAGACTTCATAAAGAGAACCAATGATCATGGGGTTGGGATGGAGCAGCTTCTCAATATGCCTTCCCCATATCTCCCTTGATTGATGTATCTTTTGCCTCAGTCGGCTCAGGTGTTCTCTTGCCTTTTTATCTTTCATGTCTACTATAATAATATATGCATACAAGATAAACAAGTAAAAACTCACTGAAAATAAAAAAGTATAATTTTTTATTTATTCCCTACATAGGGTGGGCACTCTATACAGCAGCCGCAATGCTTCTTAGCCTATCCCCGATTACCTAAAATTTGCTGTCTGAATCACAGTAATCATCAAGAAAAAAGAAAAGCCCTCCATCTTCCATCCCCCCATTTTCTCCCTATAATCTGAAAAGACATGAAGACCGCCTTCATCTACTCCGGGCAGATCAGTTATCGATATAGTCCACAGCACTGATATGCAGGTGCTTTGCAATGGCACGAAAGTATTTGTCGTGGTGCAGGAGGCTGCAGTTGTATATTTTCGCTGCAGCGGCGATGATGATGTCCACAGTCGGGACGGTTATGCCCTTGCGTCTGAGTTCATATCCGGTGGTGTAGGCGAGGGACCAGACAGCGTCGCTGAACGGAATTGTCTCAAGTACCTCCAGCCGTGCCTTCATTGCATCGTATTCATTCCTGCCCCGGTTATACCATGTATATGCATAAAGATAAGATAAGATTATGCTGTTGATGAATCAGTCAACTTGTCGCCCCATTGCTTTTATCATTTCCCTCCGGGCTTTTCGCGCACCATTTCTCGGGCGGCTTTATCCTCGCGCAGCCGCAAGAAAACCGGCTGCCTCATGATGCCCTCATCGGTCCGGCGATCACGCCTTTCTGTGTCAGATGTGTCTTCACCTTCAGCCATTGCCGGCTCCTTCTGCCCATCCGGATTGAATTGCATAATTTGACAACCCTCCATGTTTTTGATAGCATTACACCCATTACACCTATGTATCTATAAGGAGGTAACTCCATGATTTTGGCATATGATATGCTCAGTCAGTCAGTCAGTCAGTCCTCCTGCCTTAGGAAGAACTTTCTAATAAGGGCAATGCTATGAGCAAGAAAATACTTATTATTGAAGACATCCCGATGAACAGGCGGCTTGTAAGAGATATCCTGACCTATCACGGGTACGGGGTTATAGAGGCGGAAAACGGGGAAGAAGCTGTCAGAATTGCCAGGGAACAGAAACCCGATTTAATCATCATGGATCTTCAGATGCCTGTTATGAACGGGTTTGAAGCAATAAGGATACTAAAAAACGATCCTGAGACGAATCACATAAAGATTCTTGCTGTAACATCTTTTGCCATGGCCGGTGACAGGGAAAAGGCTCTGGGGACCGGGGCTGATGAGTATATATCAAAACCTATTAACACAAGAGAATTGCCTAAAATAGTAAATAGTGTTTTAGGACAAACGTGAAAAATATATGATACAAGCTAGTCCTTTGAAATCATTTTCTCGATCCACGAGCGCTATTGCCTTTTTTGCCGGTTGCCTCGTAATCATTGGCTGGATGTTTGATTTGCCGGTTTTGAAGAGCGTTCTGCCGGGCCTGGTAACGATGAAAGCCAATACCGCTTTATGCTTTATGCTTCTTGGAATCTCACTCTGGTTATTAATCCCTGAGCAGTCCAGCCAAATGGTGAGACTGATTGCAAGAGTTTTTGCTTTTGCCGTTGCAATAATAGGCGCCCTTACACTCAGTGAGGATATCTTAGGCTATGATTTGGGTATAGACCAGTTGCTATTCTATGAGCCATCGAGTGTGGTAGGAACCTCTCATCCGGGTCGGATGGCGCCAAATACTGCCCTAAATTTTACCATGTTAAGTATTGCTCTATTTCTGATGGATAAGAAGATGAAACATGTTTATCACATTGTACAGTTCCTTGCATTGGGAACTACCTTGGTCGGATTACTGAGTCTTATAGGTTACAGCTATGGTGTACGAGCACTATACGGGATAGGTTATTACACCCAAATGGCGTTGCATACAGCAATCATTTTTATTTTGTTCGGTTTGGGTATTCTTTTCGCGCGACCATACCAGGGGTTTATGGCTGCAGTAACAAGCGAAAACACCGGCAGTTTTATGCTCCGTCGAATTCTGCCTGTTGCTATCGTCACCCCGGTCATTTTGGGATTGCTGCGTTTGGAAGGGGAGCGATTGGGGCTTTACAGCACCGAATATGGCGTGGCACTCTTTGTAATAATGCAAATAATCGTTTTGTCAATTGTGATTTGGGCGAATGCAGTATCGCAAAATCGGATAGATAACGAGCGCAAGCGGGCTGAAGAAGAATTAAAAAGATACCGCGAGCACCTTGAGGAATTAGTAGAAAATCGAACAGCCGAATTGAAAAAGGTTAACCGTGCGCTCAAAACACTGAGTGAATGCAATCAGGTATTGGTTCGTGCAACTGAAGAGTCAGACCTGCTGAACAGTATATGTCGTCTTATCGTGGAGATCGGAGAATATCGTCTTGTATGGGTTGGCTATGCCGAACAGGATGAAGCAAAGACTGTGCGTCCAGTGGCACAGGCTGGATATGAAGAAGGGTATCTCGATACCCTGAACATCTCCTGGGCCGATACTGAAAGGGGTCGTGGTCCTACCGGCACTGCGATACGAACTGGCAAACTATCAATTTGTAAAAACATGCTGACTGATCCACATTTCGTTCCATGGCGCTCTGAGGCAATTAAACGGGGATATGCATCATCGATAGTCCTTCCTTTGGTTGATAACTTTCATACCTATGGAGCTTTGAATATATATGCTGCAGGGCTAGATGCCTTTGACGAAGAAGAAGTCAAATTGCTCACAGAATTGGCAAATGACTTTGCATATGGGATTCAGGCACTCCGCACCCGTGAAGAGCGCAAACGAGCCGAAGAAGCTTTGCAATACCATGAAGAACTGTTAAGGGAAACCGGAAAGATTGCGAAAGTCGGTGGTTGGGAGTTTGATCCGGTCAGTCGAAAGGGAACATGGACAGATGAAGTAACCCGAATTCATGAACTTGATCCGGAGACGGAAACAAACATGGAACTTGGGTTAAGTTTTTATCAGGGTGAATCTCGCATCAAAATCGAAACAGCGGTGAAAGAAGCGATTGAACTTGGAAAGCCCTACGACCTGGAATTGGAAATAATAACAGCTAAAGGAAATCATAAATGGGTTAGAACGATTGGTCATCCGATTATCGAAAACGGGAAGGTCGTGAAAATACGCGGTTCTTTCCAGGATATCACCGAGCGCAAGAAGGCGGAGGAGGAACTCAAGCGTAATGAATCACGCATGATAACGCTCCTGGAACTTAATGGAATGATAGATTCTACACTTCAGGATATTACAGGTTTTGCCCTTGAGGAAGCTATTCGTTTGACGGAGAGCCAAATAGGATACCTTGCATTCCTGAATGAAGATGAAACAGTGTTGACAATGTATTCCTGGTCTAAAACTGCAATGGAAGAATGTCAGATATTAGATAAACCTATAATCTATCCCGTTGAAACAACCGGTCTCTGGGGAGAAGCGGTGCGGCAAAGGAGGCCGATTACTACCAATGATTACCAGGCGCCAAACCCCTGGAAGAAAAGTTATCCTGAAGGGCATGTGCAGGTCACAAGGCACATGAACATACCTGTCTTTGACGGAGAACGGATTGTATTGGTGGCAGGCGTAGGAAACAAACCAACAGACTACAATGAGTCAGATGTCAATCAGCTTACACTCCTGATGGAAGGCATGTGGAGAATTATCCAGCGCCAGCGGGCTGAGACAGAGATTAAACAGCTTAATGCCGAACTGGAACAGCGGGTGATTGAACGCACCGCTCAGCTTGAAGCCGTCAACAAAGAGCTTGAAGCCTTCAGCTACTCGGTCTCTCATGACCTGAGAGCTCCTATTCGCCATATTTCAGGTTTCGTAGAATTGCTTATGCAGAATACCGCTCAGTCTCTTGATGAAAAGAGTGGGAGATATTTGAGTATCATTGCAGATTCAACAAATCACATGGGACATTTGATAGATGACATCTTATCCTTTTCACGGATGGGCCGTGCTGAAATGCAGCAGACACTGATCAAATCCGATCATCTGGTGAAGGAGGCTATAAACCAGTTGCAACCTGAGATGGAAGGAAGGCATGTAGTATGGGATATTCATCCCTTGCCTGAGATATACGGCGATCCCCCGATGCTGAAGCTCGTCTGGATTAACCTCATCGGTAATGCGTTGAAATATACCCGTAAACAGACCCCCGCAAAGATTGAAATTGGAAACAACGAGGATAAAAACGATTACATCTTCTACGTCAAGGACAATGGTGCGGGATTTGATATGATGTATGTGCACAAATTATTTAACATATTCCAGCGCCTTCACCGGGCTGAAGAGTTTGAGGGAACGGGTGTCGGGCTTGCGAATGTCAGAAGAATTATTCAGCGTCATGGCGGCAGAACATGGGCCGAAGGAAAGGTCAATGAAGGAGCAACCTTCTATTTTAGTCTGCCTAAGGCAAAGAAAAATGCAGAATAATATGCGGATGATTGCGTTCCATTTCATGAAACAAAAGGAGGGATTATGGTCACATTAAAAAGCATCCTATTGGTCGAAGATGATCCCAAAGATATAGAGCTCACACTGGGAAGCCTTGAAGAATACAATCTGGCCAATGAGGTATTAGTCGCCCGTGATGGCGCCGAGGCCCTGGATTATCTGTATCGACGCGGGCAATTTGCTGACTATCCAAATGGTAATCCGGCTGTGATTTTGCTTGACCTGAAATTGCCAAAGGTAGACGGCTTTGAAGTGCTGAAAACGATCAGATCGGATGACAAATTAAAGCTCATCCCTGTGACAATTCTCACTTCTTCCCGAGAGGATAACGATCTGATTCAGAGCTATCAACTTGGGGTAAATGCATATATTGTAAAGCCGGTTGATTTTCATCAATTTACCGATGCAATAAAAAAACTGGGCGTATTCTGGGCAGTTCTCAATGAACCACCGCCCGGATGTGTGAAGAAGACAACATAACAGGAACTATGTGAAAGGAATATCATTAAAAAGAGGGAATATGCAATGAAAACACCATTACGAATTCTGCATCTTGAAGATAATCCAAATGATGTCGAACTCATCAGGGAAAACATTATTGCTCACGGCATTGAGGTTGAAATTGTGGATGCAGCAACACGCGCTGATTTTATTGATGCCCTTGAAAAAGGGACCTATGACCTGGTCCTTGCAGACTATACCCTTCCGTCATTTGATGGCCTCTCGGCACTTATTATTGTAAGAGAAAAGTTTCCCGACCTGCCTTTCATTTTCGTCACAGGTGCGCTGGGAGAAGAGCAAGCTGTCGAGACTCTCAAGAAAGGGGCTACGGATTATGTGCTGAAGCATAACCTTGCACGTCTTGTACCTGCGGTGAATCGCGTATTAAAAGAATCTCTTGAGAAGGCTGAAAGAAAACGGGCCGAGGAGGCGATGCGAAAGAGTGAAGAAAAATACCGGAACATCTTCGAGAATATACAGGATGTATATTACGAAACAGCGTTAGACGGAACAATAACAGAAGTCAGTCCGTCAATAGAGGCCGTAACCGGAGGACAATATATACGAGCCGATTTAATCGGCAAGTCGATGCTTGATTTTTATGCGGACCCAAAGATGAGGGAAACACTTCTCCTCATTTTAAAAGAACACGGAAATGTGCGTGATTTCGAAATCATCCTTAAAAACCGCGACAGTTCTTTGATCCCCTGCTCCGTTTCCGCGATCTTGCAATATGATGCCGATGGAAAGCCGATGAAACTCATTGGGAGTTTGCGCGATATCTCCGAGCGTAAGGGAATGGAGGAAGAACTTCATGATAACTATTTTACGCAGGCTACGATTAACATGATCCTGAGCGAATCGCTTAAAAATATATCCCTGGAAGAAATTCTGCAAAAGTCTCTTAACATGATACTTTCCATCCCATGGATTGCGTTTGAACCAATCGGAAGCATACACCTTGTTGAAAACGACCCGGGTATCCTGGTGATGAAGGCACAGAACAGTCTTCCCGAACCGCTCATAAAATTATGCTCACGAATTCCCTTCGGGAAATGTATTTGCGGAGAGGCAGCGCTGACCCGGCAAATAGAATTTGCCGACCATGTTGATGAACGTCACGAAATCTGCTACGAAGGGATGTCTCCTCACGGGCATTACGCCGTACCTGTTCTGTTTAGCGGCAGGACACTTGGTGTGCTTAATATCTATTTGAAAGAAGGACACATCAGAAATAAAAAAGAGGAAGAATTTTTGCGTACTATTGTCGACACGCTGGCCGGGATCGTTGTACGCAAACAGGCGGAGAATGAACTGATGGAAAGCAGCCGGAAACTCAGTACTTTGATCAATAACTTGCCGGGCGTTGCCTACCGCTGCTCCAACGACCCACACTGGACCATGGAATATCTGAGTGAAGGTGTTCTTGAGTTGACCGGCTATCCTGCCGAAGAGTTTATCGGCAACCGTATACGTTCATTTGCTTCCATCATTGAGCCGGAAGATCAAATCAAGATCAGTGAAGATGTCGGGATTGCTTTGTCTGAGAAGAAGCCCTATACCCTGGAATACAGAATTAATATTGCATCAGGCAATCAGAAATGGGTCTGGGAAAGAGGATCCGGGGTATTTACCGGCGACAAACTCCTGGCGCTCGAAGGCTTTATTACCGACACCACCGAACGAAGAAAGATGGAAAGCAGGATTGAATATCTTGCGTATTATGATAACCTGACAGGTCTGCCCAACAGAAACCTCTTCATTGACAGGTTAACCCAAGGGACAGCGAGAGCTGAGTATAGTAAAAAACTCGTTGCGGTTTTAACCATTGATATCGATAGGTTCAAATCTATAAATGATACCTACGGCTTTGATACAGGAGATGCTGTGCTGATAGAAGTTGCGAAAAGACTTATCGCATCTGTCCGTGACGGAGATACCGTAGCGCGTCTTGGCAATGATGATTTTGGCTTACTGCTCATTGATATTGCTCAATCTGACGACATTATCCTTGTTGTAGAAAAGATCATGAAAAACGCTTCTCAAACCATATATTTTAATGGAAAAGAGATAGTACTGACTCTCAGTGTAGGCATCTCGGTATATCCTAATGACGGGAAAGATGCCTCTTCACTCATAAAAAATGCAGACCTGGCCTTTGCAAAGGCAAAGCAGCAGGGGAGGAAAAACTACCAGTTTTATACCGAAGGTATGGATGTAAAGGCAGCAGAGTTTGTTCTCATGGAAAAGAACCTCTTCAATGCAATGAAAAATGAAGAGTTTATCTTGTATTATCAACCGTACTGGGATAGTATTACAAAAAAGATTACAGGCATGGAAGCTTTAATACGGTGGAAAAGTCCGGAATCAGGGTTAATATCACCCGGGAAATTTATCCCTGTACTCGAAGACACGCGAATGATCATTGAGGTCGGAGAATGGATTTTAAGAACCGCAACCAGACAGGTAAAAGAATGGCAGAATAATGGGTATCCGGTAGTCCCCGTCTCTGTGAATCTCTCACTAATTCAATTCAGGCAGAAGGATCTGGCAGAGATGGTGAAGCGGATAATGAAAGAATATGGTTTTTATCCATCGCTCCTTACCCTGGAAATAACGGAAAGCGCTTTTATGCAGGATATAGATTTTACAAGATCAGTCCTTAAAAGCCTCAAAGACATAGGGATTTCAATATCTATTGACGATTTCGGAACAGGTTATTCGTCTTTGAGTTATCTTAAAAGATTTCCGATTGACAATCTGAAGATTGATATATCCTTTATAAGGGAGATAGACACAGATCCTGATACCGCCTCAATTGTAACAGCCATCATAGGAATGGCACATACTCTGAATTTAAAAACAATCGCAGAGGGAGTTGAGACAGAGGAACAATGGAAGATTCTTCGGCTTCTGAGGTGTGATATGGTTCAAGGCTTTTACTTTAGTAAACCACTTCCTGCAGAGGAAATTGAAAAGATGCTGATAAATAAATCATGAGTTCAAAAGAGAGAAGACGCTACAGAAGATACTCAAAAAATAAGGATATTGACCTTAAATTCAATAGCAAACATTTTAAGGCAAAGATGCTCGATTATTCACTGTCAGGAGTTCGGGCGGTAGTTGAAGATACTTCTCCATTAAAAGAAGGCGATATAGTTGACCTCATTATCAGAGACCCTGAGATAAAGACCACTGGTGGGATTGCCTGGACAATAAAAGATATATCAGGGCTCAAGATAGGGATTGAGAATATAGGAAAACTGCAAGGACATATTAAGGATTTCAGACTTGCCGACACATTAATCGGACTGCAGAGAAGTCAGAAAACAGGCATACTGACTGTCAAAAGCGGAGATATTATCAAAAAAGTTTATATCAAAAACGGTGATATGATATTTTCTGCTTCAAATCAGGAAGAAGACCGGCTTGGAGATCTGCTTTTGAAAGAAGGCAGAATAACTATTGAACAATACAATCATTCTGTTACAGAAATGAAAAAGACAAAGCAGAGGCAGGGATCAGTTCTTGTCAAACTCGGGTATCTCCAGGCTCAGGAACTTATCACAGTTGTCAGACATCAGGTCGAAGAGATAATCCTGAGCCTTTTTGTAATAGAGGATGGCAGATTTTTGTTTGAAGAAATGCCTTTGCCAACGGAAGAAGTAATTACATTAAAGCTGTCGGCAGGAAATCTGATATATTACGGAATAAAAAAAATAGACAGCCTTCGCAATTTTATTAGCGGACTCCCTTCTTTGGACAATATTCTCTGTTTTTCGTTGGAACCTCTTGATCTTTTTCAGGATATTAGAATAGATGATGAAGGCAAAAAGGTCCTATCTTGTGTGGATGGGAAGACCACTATAAAAGAGACTATTTCTATTTCACGATTGGGCAACTTGAAGGCTCTTAAGACTATCTATGCCCTATTGAATACAGGGATAACAAATATAAAAGATGAATATATAACTCGGACAGAGTTGCCTGATGAGGTCGTAGAGGAAATAGTTGAAGGAGAAGAAAAACGAAAAATTATCGTTCAACTGAAAAATGAAATAGAAGAAATGCATAAAAAATATGAAGGTCTTGGATATTATGGTGTGCTTGGAGTTAAACACCATGATTCAATCCCTGAAATTAAAAGCGCATATTATAAAGCTGCAAAGAAATATCATCCTGATATGCATTTCCACCTTGAAGATGATGTTCTGAAAGACAAATTAAATGACATCTTTACCTATGTATATGAGGCATATGCAATGTTATCGAATCCGCAAAAAAGAAAAGAATATGACAACATATCAACCCTGAAACCTGCAAGGTTAGTTTCAAAATCAGATAAGGCAATGGCATTATTTGAGGAAGGGAAGTTACATCTGAGAAAAAATAACGATGCAGATGCAGAACTGCTTTTTGGACAAGCAGCGTATTTCGACAGCACGATAGCCGAATATTACTATTATCATGGACTGACCCTCATGAAACTGAATAAATTCCATCATGCAGAGAAGGCAATCAACAGGGCGCTTAAACTCGATCCAAAGAATGCGAATTTTCTTGCAAAACTTGGGTTTGTTTACCTGGCATTAGACTTGCCGATGAAGGCAAAGGCATTTTTCAGACAGGCATTGGAAATATCTCCTGATCATGCAGGCGCGTCTGAAGGAATAAGGAAAGTTACATAACAGAAATGCAAGCATTCACTGGCAGGCACTAACATGTCGAACCATAAAATTCTTCTGGTTGAAGATGATAAACTGCAGGCAAAAACCACAAAAGAATATTTAGAGAAGGCTGGCCACGAGATTGTCTGGGTTGAAAATGGCATGTCTGCTATTAAGTCTGCAAAAACCGGATCTTTTGATTCAATGCTGTCAGAGGCTGATCAAAACATGTATTTGCAGAAACAGAAGAAAAAGGGGAGTGAAAAGTAACTATAGAAGAACTAAACCACCGCGCAGCGGTTTAGTTCTTCTATTCGAAGTCAATAAATTTGGAGGCATATATGAAAGATAGGGAGAAGACAAGAAGGCGCCTCATGAATAGATTAGATGGACTACGTAAAGGGATAGATAAACTGCAAGAAGCTATAAGCAAGTTTCAAAAATCAGAAGATCAAATGCAAGAAAAAATTATCGAATATAAAACATTATCCGCGTTGGGCAGACTTACCGCTAATGTAGCACATGAGATACGAAATCCGATTACGGTCATCGGAGGGCTAACGGAAAGATTAAAGAAAAGCTTTGTCCAGGAACCGAAACAAAAGGAATATCTGGATCTGATTTCATTGGAGATAAAAAAATTGGAAGAAATTTTAAAGGATGTTCTTATTTTCTCCAATAAGGGTGTTTTCAAAAGGGAGCTCCAGGATATTCATAAAATAATTAATGATTCTTTAAATACTTATAAAGATAAATGTGAAAATATAAATATAAATAAATTATTTGGCGATATTCCTCAGATATACATAGATGAAAAACAAGTTCGATTTGCAATAGACAATCTCATATCAAATGCTATTGACGCGATGCCCGATGCAGGAACACTGACTATTATCACAAATGTAGAATCTTTAAGCGGGAAAAACCATGTTACTTTAAAAGTAATGGATACAGGGGTCGGCATTTCAGAAGAAAAATTAGCAATGATATATGAACCTTTTTTTACTACAAAAACAACTAAACAAGAAGCATGGCTGGGGCTTCCTATAAC
The DNA here is from genome assembly GCA_041658585.1 of Thermodesulfovibrionales bacterium. GTDB lineage: Bacteria > Nitrospirota > Thermodesulfovibrionia > Thermodesulfovibrionales > SM23-35 > DYFC01. The sequence goes on along the minus strand of JBAZZX010000001.1, from coordinate 8,122 downwards.
AAGAAAAATTGTAGAAGGCCATGGCGGTTTAATTAAAGTAGATAGTGTTGTTGGAAAAGGGTCTACTTTCGCTCTCTATTTTCCGTATCGAGTAAAATAGTTTGAAAGGGCAAAATTTAATGATGTATTTACTGTCTGCGTAGGAAATCCGGGATTATCCTGGCGATTACGATTTTTAACTCTTCTATTCCACCCGATGCATCCAGCACTTTTATTCGTTCGGGCTCTTTTGCGGCAAGTTCGTGGTAACCCTTTCTGACCCGTTGATGGAACTCCACATCTTCAAGTTCGAGCCTGTCCGTTTTATTTATTCTCCGGTTTCTCTTTAAGCCGGTCTCCACATCGAGATCGAGCAGCATTGTCATATCAGGACGCAGACCGTTGGTCGCGATTTTGTCGATTGACTCCAGAAGATCCAGATCGATGCCTCTGCCATATCCCTGATATGCGAACGTTGAGTCGGTGAATCTGTCGGTTATAACGACTGCGCCTCTGTTCAAGGCCGGAAGGATAACCTCTTCGATATGCTGTGCGCGTGCGGCGTTATAGAGGAGCAGTTCGGTGAGAGGCTTCATGTTTGTGTGGTCTACTGAAAGGAGTATCTCACGGATCCTGAGGCTGATTAATGTGCCGCCCGGCTCTTCCGTCAGTATAACTTCATAGCCGAGGCCGAGAAGGCTCTGCTGCAACAGCTTTGCCTGTGTCGATTTTCCCGTGCCCTCTATGCCTTCAAATGATATGAATTTACCTTTCATATATAATCGGAGGTCAGCGCTTTCTTTAATTCAACCAGAATCCGGAACACCTTTTCCGTCTCATCAATGCTTCGGGAGCCTGTTCCGCACGACGGCGTTAGCAATATCTGCGACAGTAAAATGTCCTTTGAAATGGATTTCGATAATAGTTCAATCCCTTTGTCAAACCGCTTCCGTACTGATTCGGCGCTTTCATCTCTGACGGCGTCGGTTGTAGGAACGATGCCCCAGGCAAGGTATCCGCCTCTCCCGAGAAAAGCATCAAATTCCGAAGGATACAGAGAGACGGATTCAAGGTAATCGTAGGCGTCAAAACTGATGATATCGACGCCGCTGTTTATGACCAGAGGCCAGTCCGCCTTGCTGCAGCAATGGATACCGGGGATACCGCCGTTGTTTTTTATGGCGTCCGACGTCTCTTTCAAGAGCCGTAGCGCCTCCTCCGGGCTTATCCCCAGATATGTTGAAGACCCTAAGGCGGAGAGGACGGGCTCATCGATGAAAACAATGATATTGTCGCAGAAGGGCTTTAGCGTTTCAATCTGCCATTTTATCTTTGCCTTCAGAATCAGAAGGGATATTTCGCGGAACTCCTCGTCAAAATATACAAGCTTGCCTGTGTTGTCTTTCAGTCCGAGTGTGAATGTGAGCGGTCCGGTGACATGTCCCTTGAGAATACTGAAATGCCGGTCCCGGATCGTTTTTATGAATGTCTGAAAACCCCGCGCATAACCTTCGGAAACAGGCAGGGATAAATCTTCGGTATACGCTTCGTAAAACTTTGTGAGGGCGTTACCGTCATCCCGTTCGATCCATATTTTTTCGTTTTTCTCGTCGAGCTTCAGGTAAGGAATGCCTTCGGCGTATTGAGGTATCATGAATTCGCGGAAGGACAACGCGGGAAGCTGCGGCCAGAAGGGTATGTCAAATGTCTGCAGAACCAGTCTGCAAGCCTCGGCAGCATCGGTATGTGGAAGACTTCCTATCCCGGTTGTTGAAAAAGGAGTAAACATGTTTGATGATGATCCCTTTACTGGTTCATTTGTTCACAGGGAAAAACAACCCCCTCTTTCTCCATTGTTATCCGGGATTAAGGGGGTCGTCAAGTTGCATAAGAAAATTTTTTGAAATATATCTTTATGCTAAGGATGAGAAGTAAATCTATAGCTTACTTGCTCTTTCTTCTCTTGAACTTGGTCTTTTTCCTGAGCTTGCTGTGTTTATGTTTGCTCATTTTCTTTTTTCGCCATTTTTTAACGTTTCCCACTCATCAACCCTCCTTCTGCATTATAAATCGGTAATACGGAGAATCAGAGAAACAGGAGCTTTTATCCTTCGCTTCTCAGTTTCTCCGTCTCACCGTCCTGGAATTGCTAAATGTTTTTGCCTGGTCTATGAATGCCTCAAGCTGTATCTCCGTCGTCAGGGACTCTGTTCCGTCATATGGTATGCTGATGAACGGGATACCATAGTCTCTGTTTATCCCTCTCAAGAGAGCGGTTACAATCGTACCGGGCATACAGCCGAAGGGCATTGCATTTATTATCCCTGAAGCCCCTTTTTCTAAAAGGTCAACGGCTTTCCCTATGCTCAGAATGGCTTCGCCCTCAAAAGAGCTATGAAGATAAGGCGAAGCCTTTTTGATAATATGCTTAGTCTCCGGCTCCTGCAGGGTTTCTAAAAAGCCCTTGAAATATTTTGCGTATTTATGTTCGATCCTCTTCTGAAAGAACTTTTTCAGGAGAAAATTAATAATAACAGACTTTTCCTTTTTTAACAATGCCATTTTTAATCCGATATGATTTACATAGTATATCCATTCTTCAACCGGCGCAAGCCAGACCGCCCCTCCGAGGGCCTCAACCTTTCTTACAAGGTTTTCATTTGAGAATCTGTTAGACCTTACAAATATCTCGCCGATTACGCCGATTAGCGGTTTCTTCACGCTATGCTTTGGCAAGTTTTCAAAGTCGCCCTTAATCTTCATGAGAATTTTATCGAGGTCCCCGCCGTTTGTTCTCAGGGAATGAAATATCCCGCTGTGATAGCCGGCATATAACTCATCCGCTGATCCTTTCCTTTCCTCGTAGGGTCTCGTCTCGTATAAGCATTTTTTTAGAAGCTCAAAGGCAACGACGCCCTTCCAGGCGTGCATCGTAAAGTTCTTGCCGACTATGCCGAGGTCTTTGTAAAAAGTGGAATCCTGGTTTGGTGAAAATATAGGCACATCTTTATGACCAAGGCCGTCAAGCACCAGCCTGTGGAAGACATTATACTGGCCGAATCTGCAGGGGCCCGAACCTGAGGGCATGAAAAAAGCGCTTTCACCGGGCTTGAAATCAGGGTCCAGCGCTTTTTTGACCATATCGCCCGTGGTGACGGCACACGGGTAGCATTCTTTACCCGAGACATATTTCCTTCCGAGGTCCGCCGTCTTTTTGTCGGATTCGGGAAGGACTTCCGCATTTACTCCGCAATGCTCGAAGGCGGCTGCAAGAGCAAAGGCATGGTCCGACATCCGGGGGATGTAAATTGTCCGGGTTGAAGTGCGGGGGATGGGAGACGAAGGACGAAAAATATTTTCTTCATCTTTCAACTTTTTGCCTTCATATTTTTGATTCCCGATGCTGTCTAAAAACGCCTCGCATCTTGTAATAGCCCCTGCGTTGGCGCTGTGCTCGTCTATCTCGATATGGAGAAAGGGTTTGTCGCCCATCTCTTTTTTGAAATATTTCAGGATGAAAGAATCGGGTCCGCACAAAAAATTGCCGATGTATATCGGGTAAAGTTTTTCCGTATCCCTGACGAACCTCGCGGCCTTCAGTATCCTCTGCCCCGACCTCCAGTACATATTGGGCCATTCCCGTTCAATTGAATATCTCTCCAGAGGAAGAAAATCAAAGGGGATTGATGGGACGCCGAGGTCTGCAAGCTTCCCTGGAAGCCCGAGATTTACGCCGCCGTCAAAGGCATTATAAGCCCTTCCGATGATTACGATAGCGTTTTCACCGGGTGACGCCAAAACCTCGCGGCCTTTGGCTTTCACGGCCTCATGAAATTCATCTTGCGCCTGTTCGGCAGGGACGATTGCCTTTGTGATTCCCGATTTCTTTACGCCGAACGGTTTCAATGCCTTAACAAGTTCGGCTGTCAGGAATGCTCTGCCCCGGCTCATATCAATTACCGGTGTGATTGTCCTTAAGCCGTCAAAAGCTATTCTTGAAATATAGGGAATTGTTTGAGTATAAGGGCAGGCAAGCCCCCTGTCCATAGTATCTTCCGGTGTATTCAGATTAACAAAGCTCGGCAGGAATACGGCGTCAACCTTCTGATTGACCAGATACTGGATGTGTCCGTGCGCAACCTTAATTGGAAAACATGCCTCTGAAAGGACCCGTTCAAGTCCGAGATTGACTATCTGCCGATTCGTTCCCGGAGATACCTCTACATCGAACCCGAGTTCCCATAATAGCGTCGTCCAGAAAGGCAGAAAATCGTGGAAGTAGAAGATGTACGGGATACCGATCTTTAATTTAGAGTGCGAAGTGCGAAGTGCGGAATTTTCTGCACCATTACTGTTACTGCCGAACTCCCTGCGTTTTTTGTGTTCCTTCCACAGCATTTCATCTCTAAATGCAAAGAGGTCGGGTATGCCGGATGCCTTTTTCTTCTTCACATCGTACTTTTCGCATCTGCCTCCATAGAAGAGATTGCCTTTTTCACCGTCTATCTTCACCCTGTTTATCTCACAGACATTCGGACACCCCTTGCATTCAAAGGACGATACTTCATACGGACGCTTTGATAATTCAAAACCTTTGAAAGAAGACGGGGAGTTATTCATATGTTTTTTAGCTATCAGTGCCATGCCGATGGCGCCGGTGACGTCGTGGTTCGGGGGTATGGTTATTTTTTTCCCGAGATATTTTTCGAAGGCGGCTGCAACGGATTTATTAAAAGCCACGCCGCCCTGGAAGAAGATATTGTCGCCGATCTTTTTGCCGGCAACCACCCGGTTGATATAATTCTGGACGATGGAATATGCCAGCCCTGCGAGCAGGTCGTTTTTGTCCGCTCCCTTTTGAAGGTTTGCCATGAGAGAATTCTCCATGAAAACCGTGCATCTCTCGCCCAGCCTGCAGGGGTTCTTTGCGGAAAAGGCGCGTTCCTGGAATTCTCCCTTGATGGAGATGTTCAGCTTTTCCGCCTGCTCTTCCAGGAAAGAACCCGTTCCGGCAGCGCAGGCCTTGTTCATCTCAAAGTCAACAATGATGCCGTCCTGCATGGAAATGAATTTTGAGTCCTGGCCGCCTATCTCAAAGATAGTATCAACATTTTTATTGATAAAAGCGGCTGCGGTTGCCTGCGCCGTAATCTCATTCTTTACAATATCGGCGCCGACATAGTCTGCGATCATATATCTTCCGGAACCGGTTGTGCCGACGCCCATGATTTCGACCCCGGCCCCGACCTCTTCGCCGATCTCCGAAAGACCCAGCATGACCGCTTCTATAGGTCTTCCCGCCGTCATGAGGTACCGTTTTGCGAGAAGGTTTCCGCTCTCATCGATAACGGCGAGGTTGGTGCTGATAGACCCGATGTCTATCCCGAGGTAAGCCGTAATTTTACTTAAGGATGAGGGTTGCGGCATGAAGGATAAAGGATGAAGGGTGAAGGATGAAGGCGGATTTTCTATATCTCTTAGAGGTTCATATCCTTTTTCGAGAGGTTTGTGGTATCTGATAAATTCTTCAAGCAGCTTTATATCAAAGTTTTTAATGTCCCCTTCGTGAATATTCTTTAATGCAGCGCCGATTGCTCCCATTAATGCATAATCTTCCGGGACAAACAGTTCGTCAAGCTCAAAAAGTTCCCTGAAAGCCCTGACCAATCCCTTGTTTGCCGCTACACCTCCCTGAAAGGATACTGGAGGTATGATTTTTCGTCCCCTTGATATGGAGCCCTTGAAATTCCGCGCTACTGCAAAGCAGAGACCGGCGACTATATCTTCCACAGGGGTTGCGATCTGCTGCAGGTGGATCATGTCCGATTTTGCAAAGACGCTGCATCTTCCCGCAATCCTTGGAGGTTTTTTCGATTCGAGCGCAAGGTCGCTGAATTCCTCTATGGTAAGCCTGAGCCGCTCTGCCTGCTGGTCAACGAAAGAACCCGTCCCGGCAGCGCAGACGGAATTCATCGAAAAATCTTTTACGGAACGGGCATCTTCACCCAACAGTATAAGCTTGGAATCCTCACCGCCCATTTCGATTATGGTTTTAATGCGAGGGAAAAGCTTATGTGTGGAGTATGCCTGGGCGACGATTTCATTAACAGGTTCACTCCCGAGGATGGAGGCGATCAGCCTGCCGGCGGACCCGGTTATTGAGAGCGAAAAATTACGTTCGGCGTTTGGTCGCCTTGGGCGACTCGTTCTCCTCGGCGAATCCGCCCGAGTGCGGACTGAGGCGAGCGTTAGGGAATTTTCGAATATGGTCTTAATCGAGGGAATATCTTTCAGCAGTTTCAGGGCGACAGGGAGGGGGTGACCTTTATGTCTTTCATAATGTCCGTAAAGCTTCCTGCCATGTTCGTCCATGACGACAAGCTTTACACTCACCGATCCGGCGTCAAGACCAATGAAGTACATTATTGCTCCATTTCTCTAAAATTATACCACCATAAAACAACAAACATAAATTTCTGATACTCTACAATAATTTTACAAAAATTTCATCGGACCGGGTTGCAGGTTTTTTACAACCGATGGGTAGAAGCAAATCAAAGAAACGGGGAAAGAAGCTGTTTCTTCTCTCCCCGTTAAACTTAAAAAACTACTTCTTCTCAGGCTTCTCTGCCGCTGCTATGGGTTTTAATGACTTTATGTATGCAACGAGTTCCTTCACCCGGTCTGATTTTACATCAATGGCTTTGCCCTTATTGGCCATTACAATACAGACGTTTATCGCTTCTTCAAGGCTTTTCTGCATTTTGCCGCCGAGATTGAAATCCTTTTTGTCGGCAGCCTTCTCTAATCCCTTGCCCTCGGGATGGCAGGAATTGCAGGATTTACCCGCGGTCCCGCCTGCGAATTTAACGTCATTGAACAGCGCTTTCCCTTTGGCCGTATCGGCTGCCGCAAAGGCATAAGAAAAGATCAGCCCCAGAGCTATCAGTGACAACAATACAATCTTAATAAACCTCATCTCTTTCACCTCCTTTAATCCCATCAGTTGCATGAAATGACATTTTGAAAATCCGTTTTGCAACGTTACAGGGTATAGATATTTATTGATTCGGGCGAACGAAAGAATGATCCTGAGAACATTTATTCGATCACTTCGATGACGCCTTCCATACCCCTGTCTTTGTGGCTCTTGAGAAATAGCAGTTTTTTCGTGCAATAGAATTGATATTTGCCGGGTTTTTTTGGAGTGAATTTAATTATTTTGGGCTCGGTCTCCAGTGATTCGCCGAATACGATACCTGCCTCCGGCTCGTTTATGAAAATATCATGCGGCGTGATCCCGGCCTCTTTCTTTACTTTTAATTCAACGGGAATATTAACTTTAACAATAATATGATCGGGATCAAAAAAATATCCGCCTCCGACCATGTTTACTCTCTGGATGCCGTCCTTGTCAACGATAGCCTTATAGACATTTTTCTGAGCAATGACATGGAGCGCAGAGACCAGAAAAAAGACAACGAATAACGGCAGACAAACTCTAAATCTCATTTTTAATACCTCCTTAACATACAAAAAGATAGATTGTTGTATATATAAAGACTATCACATCCGTAAGGAATGTCAAGGGAAGTTTCCGTTTGAATAAAATGATACGCAAGAGTTTTTCGGTAAGGCGCATTTTCAGAATCTGCTATAATTATGATAATAACAACCGCAAATCATCAAACAATAAGGAGGTATTTATGCCCGCTTATGAGTATGATTGCAAAGACTGCAGCAAAGAGTTTACCGTTTTTCTCTCGATCAGGGAATTTGAGGCTAAACCTGAAATAAAGTGTCCTCACTGTGAAAGCGATAATGTTCAGAAAAAATTGACGGGGTTTTTTACAAAAACGAGCAAAAAGTCATAAATTATTTTTAGCATTGACAAACCATCCAGATACTAAGACGGCAATAAGTAAGGATACATATTCTGACACCCTCCCCTTTATCCCCTCCCCTCAAGGGAGGGGCGATTCTTAAGTCCCCTCTCCCTTGAGGGGAGAGGGCAAGGGTGAGGGTGTAGTCTTACTTATGCACTTATTATTAACCCGGCAACTAAACAGATCAATACTATGTTAAAATACATGCATGGAAAAGATCGATGCACGGACACTAAGTCAGGATGCGCAGTATCAGA